>JBLHOW010000108.1:0-17432 GCA_047623705.1 Crocinitomix sp. | reverse complement strand
GTTGTGGAGAATTAATTTATGATTTCAACGGCGCTGGCGGTTATTGGGACGGCTCATACCAAGGGAATATTGTCCCTGATGGCGTCTATATTTGGAAAATCATTTACAATGAGTACGATACAGGATTACCAGCAGAAATAGGTGGTCATGTGACTCTTTTAAGGTAAGATTTTTCTATCTTTGTTCACAGAAAATTTGTTGATCCCTTATTTATTGGACTGAAGCATCTGCGAAGGTCTTTTTTCGACAAATTTGAAGTATTCCCCCCACCTTTTAGTTTTTGGTAGAATTAATGCAATTAAATTTTATTGCAGCATATTATAGGACTCGTTTAGTGAGCTTGCTCAACTATACGGATGAACTCAAAGTGCCGAGCGTAAAATTAAATACAAAAAACGCAGAACGTAAATAGTTTACGGACTGTTGCTTTTATTTTGTATCGTTAATCGGTATAGGTTTGTTGGTAGAAGTTATATGTGTTAAACTATAACTTAAAGAATTAAAAATGCAGCGTTCAATAGTACACATGGACTTAGATACTTTCTTTGTTTCATGTGAGCGTTTAATTGACAGTCAATTAAATGGTAAGCCAGTTTTAATTGGCGGAACTTCAGATAGAGGAGTAGTGGCGTCATGTTCATACGAGGCGCGAAAGTTTGGAGTTCATTCGGCCATGCCAATGCGTATGGCACGAGAACTTTGCCCCGAAGCGATAGTTTTGCGCGGCAATAGTGGTGTTTATACCAAATACTCTCAATTGGTAACAGATATTATTAAAGAAAGTGTTCCGTTATATGAGAAATCCTCAATAGATGAATTTTACATTGATTTAACAGGGATGGATCAATTTTTTGGCTGCCAACAATTGGCCTCAGAATTACGCGCTAAAATTATTCGTGAATCGGGCTTACCAATTTCATTTGGTTTGTCGCAAAATAAAACGGTTTCAAAAATTGCAACAGGCGAAGCTAAGCCCAATAATGAAATTTTTATTTTAAAGGGCGAAGAAAAACCATTTATGGCGCCCTTATCTGTTCGTAAAATCCCTTCGGTTGGCGAAAAAACCTATCGTACATTATGCGATTTGGGGGTGAAAAAAATTCATTCCATCCAAGAAATGCCCATTGACATTATGCAAAAAGTATTTGGAAAAAATGGTGTGAGTATTTGGAAAAAGGCCAATGGAATTGATTTATCCCCCGTTATTCCTTATCGCGAACGAAAATCTATTTCTACAGAACGCACGTTTGATAAAGATACAATTGATGTAAAGAAACTGGAGGGGTTAATGGTAGCTATGGCAGAAAACTTAGTTTTTCAATTGCGCCGTGGAAATAAATTATCAGCTTGCGTTACGGTAAAAATTCGCTATTCTGATTTTCAAACCTATACCTTGCAAAAGAAAATTCCGTATAGTGCGTCAGACCATACTATTTTACCCATTGTGTTGGAATTATTTCGGAAACTGTACAATCGTCGAATTTTGGTTCGGCTGATAGGTGTACGCTTCAGTCATTTGGTAGAGGGTGGTCATCAAATAAACCTATTTGATAATCCTACAACCATTAAATTGTATCAGGCTATGGATCTTATTCGTGAACGTTACGGCGATCGCTCTATCATGCGTGCGTCAGGTTTTGAGGCCAGAAGTATTAGTCGTTGGAATCCGTTTAATGGTGAACCGCCACCGCTTTTAGCTAATCGGAGGCAATAGGGTTTTGGGGTTAAAAACCCGATTTTAACTTAAGATAGATTTATTAAAATCAATTATTCAGGTTCGTCTATGATTTTAGGGATAATAGTATTCTTAAACGAATCAGATAACTCTTGGTTAATATTCTTATAATAACCTAAAGCTCTATGTACTTTATCTTCTTCACACTTTTTCCAAGCAATAGATGAAAAAAGGTATCCAATCAAACCTATATAAAGAAAAATAATAGTGAAATAATTTTTAGTAAAAACCCTTCTATGGCTAAAGTCCAATTCAAGATATTCTTCTTTTTCGTACACTTGTCGCACAAATTTGTCATCTATTTTATTGACTTTAGTAAATAAACGGTATCTCATATAGGAGAGAATCCAAATAGCAAGAGGACATAAAGCCATTGAGTAGGCTGCAATATCATCTAGAATTGGAAAACTAGAGAGTTTGTTATAAAAAAAGAGATAATAGGCGAAACTATAAATAATCAATACCAGAAGAGCGGCATAAAATGGGTTGTTTAAAAACGCCGCTCCAAAATCTCGAAATACTGACCGTCCTAACTGCGGTAAGGTTTTAATCTCCTTTCCTTTCTCTTTCGCTTTAAACGTCCAAATTCGTTCAGCAAGATCCATTTCGAATATAAAGTTCCTAAACTGTAAACTTATTAGATTAAGCCAAGCAAATGCGAAAAGGATAAAAAACGACATTGCAAAGGTCTGTGTATAATCAGATTTTATGCGGGAGTTTTTTAATCGCCCTTTGTAAAGGTCATTATTTAAGACTTCATGTGACGCGTAATAATAGAATTGACGCTTATCATCATCAGTAAGTGTATCAAATGAATCGTTATTATTGAATTTATAAATCCGATCAAATGCTGATGAGTGTAAATTATTCAGCGTATTTGGGCGCCACCATGTCATATTTCCTAGGTGATATCGATTCGTTTTATTCATCCAAACTTCTGCCACACTTTTCACAAAAATACCAGACGTAAGTGACGTGAATATAATTGTAGAAAACATGACTGTGCTGATAGAAAGTTTACTAATAGCGCTTTTGTCTTTCGCACGAATTTGATTAATAAATACTCCCAAGAAGAGGTTGAGTGCTGCTGGAAACAAACTTTTAACATCAAGATTTAAAGTTGTCAAAGGAGATTTCGCTTCTTGGTTATTTAAATCTTTACTAAACTTATCAAGAGGAGTTTCTATAAAAGGTTTGGTCTTATTTTTTGAATTCGACTGCTTATCCTTTTTTTTTAAACTATCTGTAAAAAAAATAGTGCAACCTAATGCAAGACAAACCATAAAAAACAAACCTTGTAAAAAAGTGTCGAATGTAATTATCTCGCCAATATCGTTAAAGTTAAGATCCATAATATAATATTTAGATCAAAAGAAGAAAAATAATTTTGTAGAATCAAGGGTGTTTTACCCCTTTTAGAATAGGGAATCTCCCTATTTAAGACTAGAAACTAGCTTTAATGCGTACTTAGATTCGGTTAAAATTTCCGCTTTTCCAATCAATTTGCTACAGCTGCTTTCTTGCCAAATTTTGAATGAGATTGAATTGGGTATCCAAATTCTATTTAATCTGCGTTCAATATAGTTTGCTAGATTAATTACTTTGAATGGTGCACAGTTAACGCTGCTGGAGCAAAGTTTGTGTTTGGGAATCATGCTATTGCAGGATTACAAATCACTGCGAAGCGTACCTTGTTATTCCGATTTTTTACAATCCACTGTAATGGGGAAACAAAATTCAGAACAAAAACTACGGGGCAATAAGTTCCTTCAACCACTTTTTTTCTTCCGTAGTTAAATCATCCACACTAGAAATGTAATTGGGATTGGGTTGATACCATTTTTGAGTTTCGTAAAAATTGCGAATAAAGGCTGTTTTAAAAACATAACCTCTTCTTGCATAAGGTAGGTTGCGCAAAATTTTATAAGCACTTTCACTAATTGATTTTGAAATAAATGCACTGGATTGAAGGTCAAAAGGCAAATTATGACTTGCAGAATCAAACGCTTTCATATCAATGGCTTGCATATTGATGACCGCGCTAATGTTGAGTTCACCATTGGGGTGAAAGTCCTTCTCAGTAAATACAAGTGGTCCATGATTACAAAACACCTCCATTGATTCTTTATAATATTCCAAATAAGGGGGTAAATTCTCATCCATTTCCAACATTTTCCCGTCAAAACTCCATTCTGATTGATCCTTAAAAAAGGTTTTGGAGAGGAAAAAATTCTGAAAATCTCCCAAGTCAATAATGAGTGTGAAATCATCAATTCCATTATTTGCCCAACGATTTGCAGCCGTTAAAATGTAGCCAAACGAATAATACTCCATGACTGAAGTGGACATTTTAAAATTATATGTGTACTGAATAGTATTTAATCCTTTTTTGAAAGGAGCATCAAAATGATAAACATAGTAGAAATCAGGATCATTTTCAACAAAATGTTCTCCTTTGGCCTCATCTTCAGTTAAGGATTGTATTGCATCATTTTTGTAATACTCCTTTTCGTTTACTATGGCCGTTTCATAAACAATGGGTAAGCCATTCATCACCACAGAAAAATTAGAAATATAAGGATGCCGCCCATTGATTGGTGTACCGTTTACATCTCCTGCCGGAGAAGGAGCTTCAAACCCAACTAGAATTTCTTTTGGAATACCAGGATTATCAAAAATATAAGACACCGTTACGCGCACATACCCATTCTCAATCCGTTGAATTGAAAGCACCTCTTTTTTAACTGAGATGGTTGACTCAACGATCGGGATTAACTGATTTTCATTAGTATAGAAAGCACCATCATTTGCTAACAATTGCGTTACATGCAAGCACAGAAAAAGGACTAAGATACGCATTGGCGTATGTTTACATGTACCCCTCTAAATCTTCACTCTTTTGGCGCATTGAGTCCCACTTCTCACATTCTTCCGCCTCAGAGCGCTCAAATTTAGTTTTGGCTACGTCATCTACTTCACCAATTTTGTCAACTAGTTTTCCGAATTCTTCTTCTTCATCAGCTCCGATTTCACCATCTTCAACCATTGCTGACATTTCAGAGGCAATGAGGTCAAGCGCATCCACAACTTCACAGGCCGTTTCAAGCTCTGCTACATTAATGTCTAATGCTTTTTTTTCACCACCACAACTTGTAACGGTAAAGCACAACATTAAAGCGCTTCCAATAATAAATGAATTTTTCATAGGATTAAAGATACTAAAACAAGTCTAATATTGACTGCCTCTGATAAAAATATGCCCTGATTTTAAATCTCGAAAAATTTCGAAATCGTCAAAATCATCCTCTGCATAATAGCCTTCATAATTCTCAACGTCCTTCGGTAAATACCAGTCAGGTTCTTGACTGATTATGCCATGTTTGTCATGATATTTAACCATGCCATTATGTTCAATTAATTCTTGAAAAAAAGTGGAATCGGCATCTAATTCAAAACTAAAAGAATGTTCTAACCAAATAGGATGATCAGAACTCCAATAATCGCAATGAATAATCGTTAAGCGTTCTGGTTTAGGTAGATTCATAGCCGCTGTAAAATGCGTTTCGCAATTTAAATCATGATCAATCAAGGTCATGGTTGTGTCAATCGGATCAACCACATTAATCACCTCAGGATTAGAAATAGTGATGACACTATCCACCACAAGATCGACTGAATTCTCATTGAATTCTGAATCATTAGAATTGGCGCAACTCGCTAAGGCTAAAGCAAGCACAACCACGAATCCTTTTTGGTTAATAATCATAGGTATACAAGACAAATGTAGGTATTTAATCTGAGTTTGATCTCAATCGATTAAAATTGGGGTTTTGATAGTAATTTAAAGCTAAATTACTTTTACAAATAGGATCAGATTAATTCTAAATTTATTCCAGCCTAAAATCACACTTATTTCATTCCTTTTCCTAGTAAATAAACTTTTTTTAGGGCTTTGTTTCGATCGATATCCGTCATGCTTTTTACGGGTCCTATCATTGTCTTTTTCACAGGTTTAACACCGCAAAATTCTAAGGTCATTTTCTTCAATGCATGCACTGATGGACGTTTATTGATGAAGCGGTAAAACCAAGATGGTTGATCGGCAGTATAAATTATTCTTGCTGATTTTCCAGCAAGTAATTTGTCCCACCTAACAGAGTCATTACGAAATTTAAATGCCATTCCAGGTAAGAAAAGGCGGTCAATAAAGCCTTTCATTTTTGCTGGTAACCCACCCCACCAAACTGGGTGAACCCAGATCAAGTGTTCCGCTTTTTGAATTTTATCCCATGCTTCTTTTAAATCATTTTCCAGTTCCATTCGCTGCTGATAAGCATAGGCTAAGTTTGGATTAAAATCCAACGCATGAATATCGATATGTGAAACAATTGCATCCTGTTCCCTTGCACCTTTTGCATAAGCATTTGCCAAGGCTGCATTAAAGCTATTCGGATTTGGGTGTCCATTAATAATTAATATATTTTTCATACTACATCTTTTTATCAAATGTAGTAATGCCATTATTCGCCTAAAAGGACATTTGTCTAACGTGCAACTTCTTTTCTAATTCGACTAAGGTGACGTTGCGTAATACCAAGATAAGAGGCTAAATGTTGAAGGGGTATATCGCTTAAATATTTTGGATGATTTTTCAAGAAGTATTCATAGCGTTTTTTTGCATTCTCTTTTTGGTGTGAAAATACGCGGTGCTCTAAGTCTAAGATATATTGCTCTGCAAAAAAACGCATGAGTTTGCTTGTACTATGGTTGTTCTCAGCTTGTTTTTCAATAAAAGATTTTTGAATAATACAGAGTTCACAGTCCACCAAGGCTTGAATGTATTCCACTGCCTGATTGCCTGTGATATAGGCTGAATAGGCAGACATAAATTCATGCTCGAAACAAACACAATATGTAAAGTCGTCTCCACTTTCTGTTAGGTAATAGGAGCGTAGCATCCCACTATTAACAAAGGCTATTTCATTGCATTTTTGACCTGCTTGAATAAAAAACTCGCCCTTTTTTAAATGGCGTATCTTTACATGTGCGTCAAGTAATTCCAAAGCAGAATTATCAATAATTTCAAGTGTATCAATCGCCTTTATTATCAGTTTTTCCATCATAATTGTGCTTACATTCAAATTTAGGGATAATTAAAGTTTATCATATTACTTTATTTAAGCAGTTTCGATAATTGGTCTTAATCAAAATAAACACAATAATAAAAGGTTACCTTTAATAAAAACAGACATAAATAGATAGTTGAAAGACACAGATATCATATCACAAATTAGAAAAGGCCGCACTAACAAGGCAATTAAGGTGCTGTACACGGAGTTCCCAAAAGTGAAGGCAAACATCCTTTCTAGCGGCGGAGATGCAGAAATTGCGCAGGAAATATTTCATGATAGTTTAATCTTATTGATTGAAAAAGTAGGGGATCCAAAATTTGAACTGACATCAAAATTAACGACTTATTTATACGGTATTGCGCGATTTATGTGGAAGAATGAAGCGCGTAAACGTCAAAAAAATCCTGAATTGGAATGGAAAGACACCTTGATTCTGACAGCTGATGATTTAGATTATAACGCGGAAAAAGAAGCCGAGTTAAAAATGCTCGAATCGATACTCTCACAAATTACAGAACGCTGTAAACAAGTATTTGAACTATTTTATTTTAAAAAAGAAAATATGAAAACAATCGCTGATAAACTCAAGTTTTCGAGTGTTAATTCAGCAAAAACCCAAAAATATAAGTGCATGGAAAAAGCCATGATACTTGCCAAAGAAATTAAAACCGCCACCTCAACCAACTAAAAAATGAGACCAGAATTGACCACATTAGAACAAATTGACATGTACTTGTCTGGAAAATTATCTCCGGCCGAGCACACTGCCTTTGAAGCTAATATCAATGCCGATCCTAACTTGCAAAGCATGGTTAGTCAGCAACAAGAATTGATTAAAGTTGTGAAAAGAAAAGCCTTGCGGGCGCAAATCAATGCGGCAGCAGTTGGCGGCGGCGCAGGTGGTGGTATGAGTAATTTATGGATCGGTATCAGTAGTGTTGTGGGTGTTGGTTTGTTTACTGCAGCATTAATTTATTTCAATTCGGATGATGAGGTCAATACGAATGAAAATAATATGGCGATTAATGATGCCGAATTTGTAGAGACTGATACGAGCACAATTGACTTTGATTCTGTAGAGGAAGCCTTGATTTTTGAAGAGCCAGAAACAATTTTCTCATCTGTTAATACTTATGAAGAATTGGATGAGGATCGCATGAATGTTGCTGTTAATTTTACACCAGAAAACGATCCTGTGGATGTAGAAAGTAATGAATATGAAGGTGGGGAACAAGAGTTAGTAACGAACGATTTGCAAGCTGAAAAGCGATCGGACTTAGTGATGGAAATTGACCGAACCGAAAGACCGACATACCCAGGGGGGAATTTTGCAATGGATCAATTTATTGACAAGAATTTACATTATCCAAAGTCAGCGCGAAATAAAGGAATTGAAGGTGTAGTGCGTTGTGAATTTTTTGTAATATCAGATGGCGTAATTACTGATATTGATGCAAAATGCATTAATATGAATGAACGCGACGGGCCACCATTTAATGACGTTAGATTACTAATGAATAAAAAAATTATGAATGCCTTTGTCAATAATGCGACGCATATTTTAAGAACAATGCCAAGTTGGGATCCTGCTAAAAATTCACAAGGAAACCCTGTTCTAACGCGGCAACGGATGTACTTCAATTATGATTTAGAAAAAGGATGTTTGGTTTATCAATTGGATGAAAACCTTCCTTTTTCAGATGAAGACTTCAATAAAAAGGAGAAGCTGAGGTAACCAGACGGATAATGGCTAAGTCATCCGTAAGTATATGATTTAATTCAGTTTGTAATTGACGTATTTTCAATGCTAGAAAATCAGGATAGATAATGTCATTTTTATCTGTCAATAAATAGGCGATAATTTCCTTTTCGCTTAGTTGTTTGTTTTTATTTGAGAAGTTCTTAAATGTATAAATTCCATCAGTACAAATAGACAAATCTTTAAAATGCGAAATGGATAAAAATTGTTTTTGGTCCGTGTACCAAGTCTCAAAATTAGCTTGCAAATGATAACCTAAATAATCGGGTTTATCATCTTGTTCGAAATGGGATGACTTACCGTCAACATAAATTAAACCATCCCCAATAGCTAAAAACTCTGCAGTAAGTGATGTTGTATTAACTATTCCTAAAATAAGGGTGGACAATAACTCTTCCTTTTCAAGGCCAAGTCTGTTTTTTATGACTTTAGCTTCTTCGAAAAGCTCTGATAAGACGGCTTTTAGTTGTTGCTTAATTGGGATGTGCTCCTTTGTGATTAACTCGGCGTAGAATTTGTTTTTTGCTATTTTTCGCAAAATCTTCCCAAATAACATTGCTGCAAAGGTGGATTCTTTACCCATTGTACAACCGTCTAATACGGCAATAACATAGTCGTTTGTAGAAATTTTTTCGTTGATGAAAAAATCTTCACAGTTGTTGGTGTGAAAGTTTCCGATTTGTAAAGTAGAGTATACGTTTAGTTCATGATTTTTATTTTGCATTGCTGCAAAACTATAAATCATTTACAATTTTCAGGAAATCACTCTGCCAATTTTACATAACCTACAATCTCTTGAGCACCAACGAATTTTTCGCCGGCATCATTTTTCGCAATAAAATACCATAAGGATTTGATTTCTCTACCGCTTAAATAATTGGTTTTACCCATCCAATTATCAGTGTCTGAATAGGTTTTATCTTTTTTTAGAATTCCGTTTTCACAGCCGTACCATTTATTAAACTCCTCCGTATTAAACGGGCGGTCATAAATGGATCTAAACTCCCATTGTTCATTCTCCCAAATATAGCCTCCAAATTCAATAATTTCTAAGTCCTCAGAAATGGCTTTAACAGATGTTGTGAATTGCAATTGATAAGCACCCCATTTTTCAGGATCTTTTGTGTTTACTGTAGCATAAACTTCTTCAGGATTATGGAGTACTTCCATTCCAAGGGGGAGTTCCTTTATTTTCTCAGGATAATTGTTTGGAAAATCATTTTGACCACAGGCAAATAAGAAGAAAACCAAACAAGTAGTTACAATATGTTTAAGGCTTAGTTGATTCATTTTTTAATTTCTGAAGTTATATCGTCAATAGTTTTTAACATTTGACGTGCGTAAGAATTGTCTGGTGAAAAGGCAAGTGCACGCTTGTAAAAGTTATATGCACGGTCATATTTTTTTTTATCAAATTCACTGTCTGCTTTATTGACTAATTTTTTAAACAAATGTGCCAATTCTTTATCAGAGTCTGATAAGGTGTCGGATTTTAACTCATGAATAAGGTTGATTTCGGTTAGACGTTCTTTGGGATGTCTTAATGCTGGTGAATAAAGCAAAGTTCGTTTATATAAATCCGCGGCGCTCAAATAATTTCCTATTTCAAAAGTGGAATCTGCCAATGCAATGATTTCATTTAAATGTTGCTCATGTAATAGTCTTTTGTTAGAATCAATGATAGCATGGATTAGCGCAACCTGGCCTATGGCGTAATGTTGATTTGTATCCTTTGCAACTGACGCATAATAATATAAAGCTTTGCGGTATTTTTTTAAGTAGAAAAAGGCTTCTGCGTTTGAAAGATCAGTAGAATTGGAAATTGTGTTTTGAGCGAATGATGGAATCGTGCAAGAAAATAGAAGAAGTAGGGTGAGACTTTTCATAATTTATGCGATTTAAAAAGCAATTGTTTCAGTTTCTTCAGACAATAAAATACCCGGTCCCAATAAAAATGCTAGCACGCCACAAATGACCATTAGTAAGGATTTTTTATGTTTAAAAATGTCAATTCCGAGAGAGCGCTCTGTTTCGTCATACTCCTGATCGCTAACCCTTGCGACAAAACTTGCAAACCCACCAATAATAGAGGAGACTATTCCAGTAACAAATAGGACCCAACCAAGCGCTATCAAGACATTATTGATATAACCAATAGGTTGGGTTAATATTACTAATCTGTCCGTCGGTGGTAATCTTTCTAATTTCGAAATGCACCTCAGAATTACCAGATGAATTAATCAATAGAGCGCCCACTTCTTGTTTAACGCTGACATGATCACCCGTTTTAACATATGTCTCTTGCAAGTTAGAGTAAATGGTGCGATAATTTCCGTGCGCAATAATTACAGCTTTACCTGCTCCTGGGATCACAATTACGCTCGTCACTTCTCCAGCATATACTGCACGAACAGTAGATCCTTTAACAGTTGTAATGTCTACGCCATTATTATAGGTAAAAACGTTCGCATGAGCGGGGTGCGGTTGTTTTCCAAAACCTTTGGTTATTTCTCCGGTTGAAACAGGCCAAGGCAGCCGCCCCTTATTGTCTTCAAAGCCTTTATTGCTTAAGGCAATCTCATTGCGCTCGGTCGCAGAAATGTTTTTCTTTTTTTCGGCTAAAATTTCTTTATTAATGGCTGCATTAATAGCGCTTTGAATTTCTTTAGACTTTTTCCGTTGCGCAAGCAATTCTTGCTTTAATTGCTCCTCTTGGCCTTGCATTTCTTTAATGGTTAATTTTTGGTTTTCACGGTCGCGTACATATCGTTTTTGTTCTTGTGCGCTTCGTACTGTTACGTCGTCTTTCTCGTGTTTTTTAACCTCTAATATGGCTTGTTGTTGCTTTAATTTTTCAATTGAAATTTGAATTTTACGGATTTGATCAGTACGGTATTTAGAGAGTTGATCTAAATACTCCATGCGTTTATTGGCTTGATTAAATGATTCTGCCGAAAGCACAAATAGGAGTGAGGCCGTAGAGTTTCGCATTTTATAGGCTTGAATAATCATCAAACGATACTGTGCTTTTTGTTGTTCAACCTCTAATTCTAGCTTGGCAATTTCAACTGTTAATTGCGAAATGTCTGAATCTAGTTTTGATAGTTGAAGTTGTAAATTGTCTAGTAGGGCCTGTCGATATTGGATTTTACGATCAATAAGGTTGATGTTATCCGTCAAGTTTTCACGATTCTCGGCTGTGCTTTCTAATAACTTTTGTGTTAATCCAATTTTCTTTTCAAGTTGCTGTTGCTGCTTTTTTAAGCGGTCGCTTTCTTTCTCTTGGCCAATTGCTGTAAAGGCTAAAAAACAAATTAAAATCGCTATGTATTTACTTACACTCAACGTATGAACTGGGTATTTTAATCTTGATTTTTGAAGGATTATTGATTTTTACCGAAGCGTAATTCAACTGAATTTCTAGCGTGTCTTTCGCATTGGTAATGTAAATATTGGTAGCTTCTGGTACACGAAATCCTTCTTCCATTTTAGTCTCTAAATAATCTATTTGGATTGAGGTAGTATCTGAAGGAACCTCAATATTTGTTTGAAAAACGTTAAGAGAAGCTGAATCCATGTGGTATTGAATTAACATGATGTCATCTTCTAAGTTTAAGCGATCATTCTCTAATCGTTTATACAATCTCTCTTTATGTGAAGAAAGGATATAGTGATCGTCTGCTTTAATTTGTTGATAATTCGTGCCTTCTTCTAAACCAACTGGTAAACCTAGAATTAGATCTTGAAAAAAGTCAAATTCAATCGCAGTTCCAAACAGGGTAGAGACATAGTCTAAGCTCTCGGCAAAATAACATTTTTCTGTTTTATTTACAAAAAAGATAGAATCTGTAGTGATCATATATGCTGCGCCGACAATTGGTCCAAGTTTAATTGAACCTCCAAAGGCAGTATCGACATTTAATTTAACATAGCACGAAAAAGAAGCATTTCGTTGGGTGCTTTTTAAAGCTACTCCAATTCGAACCGCAAAAAAGTGAAAGGGAATGGAATCTTGCGTAAAGAGTGCCTTTTCCAATTCTTTGGTACTCTTATTCGGTAATTTCTCGCGTTTATCTGTATGTTGGCGATTGCCACACGAAGCCAAGAACACTACCATAAAAAGTGTGAAAAGCGGAATTATAATATGTTTACTGTACTTATTCATTCGTTAGCTGCGTGTCATTTGAATTAGTTGTTACATCAACTTATTCAGGTTTATAGTAAGTTTTGTTCTCGAATTTACGTTTTAGTAAGGCCGACTTATTTCCAAATTTGATGGCTTCACCCCACAATTCTATTGCCTTATCTTTTTCTCCATCTAAAAAGAGAGCATCTGCGTACCGCTCCAAAATTATGCCATCACTATAGTTTTCATACAAGACTTTTAAAAATGTATCTCCGGCATTTTTATATTCCTTTTTTTTAAATAAAATTTGACCGTACACATTTAGCAATTTTGAACTTTTTGGTGCGCTTTCTATTCCCTTTTTTATTTCTGTTTCAGCCAAATCTAATTTATTGTCATTGATTAACCTTGTGGCCTTGTCAGCATAAACATTAATGTTTCCAGCAAATGATTGTAGCGCTTGGTCAAAGTAAAACGCGCCCTCATCCAAATTGGATTGTCGATAATTCATATCTCCTAATTGATAAAGAAATTCTGATTGTAATTGTGGATCTTGCACCACCAAATCTTTCCCTAGAAAAAACCACTCTTCTGCTTTTTCATAATCTTCCAATTCTTTTGTGCCAATACCTGTTAATAGATAAATAATTGGTTGTGCTGGAAAAAGTTCAGCTGCTTTTTCGCCATTTGCAGCAAGTCCTTTATAATTTTCTAGATTCGATTGCGCATCTAATAGACGCAACCATAAGTTGAATGAAGAAGGATCAATTTCAATTGCAATTTCATATTGTTCCTCAGCTTTTGCATAATTCTCTAAAGAGGTCCAATAATCGCCGTAATAATTATGCATTTTGCCATTGCCTAAACTTGGGTCATAAATAATATCAAAAAGAGCCGCAACACCTAAGCGCATTTCTTTATAATCCCTTTCGTTTTTTGACGTATAGGGCAATAACCCACGTGCAATTTCTAGCTTACGATCCAATTCAACATCCCCTCTTAAAAATCCTTTTTTAAGGTTGTCAAATGCACCGGTCACATTATTTTGACGTAAATCTAAATCGGCCATCATGATGTAGGCCTGACCATAATCTGGGTTATCTTTTATAACAGATTGAATCAAATCTTTTGATTTGACGAATTGTTTTTGCTGTATGTAAAAATCGGCCACCATTATTTTGTAGTCAGAGTCGGTTGGATTTTCATTCAGTAGGTGAGTTATTTCTTCCTCGGCCTTTTCCGTTTCGCCTAATTGTAAGTATAAATCATATTTGGTAAAAGTCAATTCTGGAATCACACCTGTTTCAACTTCGATCTCATTCAACATTGTTATCGCCTCCGGAAAACGTTTGGCGCGAATAAGGGCATCTACATATTTAAATTTTATGTCAACGTTTTTTTCCTCTGCAATAATTGCTGCATATAAATCGGCCGTTTTGGCAAATTCATTGCGTTCAAAATAAAGATCAGCCAAGCGCAATGCATACCATTTGTTTGTTTTATTATTGGTATAAGCACTTTCGGCATGCTGCAAAGTTTTATCCTTGTCTCCCTGTGTTTGATATAGGTCGGACAAAGCAAAGTGCACGGCGTGATTATTTGGTTCAATGACTAAACAATGCTCAAAAAGTGCGATCGCTTTTTCATAATGCCCAATTATTTTTTCAGAATTTGCTTGATGAAATTCTGATTTGAAAATTTTACGTTGCGTATAAATATTGACCTCTTCTGCTTTTTTAGAATTATTGCAACTCGCAACTAAAAGAAGCATTAACACACCAATAATTGTGCGATTAAATATTAACAGGACGCTATTTTCACTATTTTTCATCATTCAATTGTAGTGTAATCTCCAATGCTTATTACTTTTCCATGGCTCAAAATTTTCGCATAATTTCCAATCATGGAGTCTTGCAAATTTGAATTGGCGATCATGGCGTTTTGTTGAACAATAGAATTGGTGATCACAGAGTTGTTCACTGTAGTTCCACGGCCTAAAGAAACATGTGGGCCTACTACAGAATTTTCAATTACTACATGCTCACCAATGAAGCATGGGGCAATAACGACTGAATTTTTCAATATCAAATCTGGTGATACAAGAGGTTCATCTTTATCAAATTCAAGCACACGTTGGTTTGTATGGACAGTTACGTCTTTATTGCCACAATCCAACCATTCAGTTACTTTGCCCGGTTTAAATTGTGCTCCTTTTTTAGTCAAATTGCGCAAGGCATCAGGCAATTGATATTCTCCGCCTTTAATTATTCCATTGTCAATTAAATACTGCAATTCATATTTTAATTTTGCACCATCTTTAAAATAATAAATGCCAATCATTGCTAGGTCAGATACGAATGTCTCGGGCTTTTCAACAAAATCTGTAATCACACCTTCGTCGTTCAATTTCACAACACCAAATGCTGAAGGATCGTCGATTTGTTTCACCCATAAAATTCCGTCAGCATCACTATCAAGTGTAAAGTCAGCTTTAAAAAGCGTATCTGCAAAAGCAACTACAACTGGGCCACTCAACGATTCTGCTGCACATAAAACAGCATGTGCAGTTCCCAAGGCTTTGTCTTGATAATAGATACTTCCTTTGGCGCCCAATTTCTCGGCTACCTTTATTAATTCCGCTTCAACCTCAGCTCCAAAATCACCAATTACAAAGGCAATTTCTTCAATTTTTTCGCTACTCGTTTTGGCAATATCCTGCACTAAACGGTGTACAATTGGTTTTCCACCAACTGGAACTAAAGGCTTGGGTACAGTTAAAGTGTGAGGTCTTAATCTGCTTCCTCTCCCCGCCATTGGTACTATTATTTTCATGGTATATTTTTTAAGTCAATACTTATTAGTCTCTTGTAGTTCGTCAATAGTTAATTTGCAATACTCAACCCTCTTCACGCATATTCCAAACTCAGCATTGAGCACTAGGCTCACTAAGGCACTGAAGTGTCGAAATTCGCTTATTGCTCATTTAACTCCTGTGCTTCCAAATCCTCCCGCTCCACGTTCCGTCTCATCTAATACCTCAACTGCTACAAATGTTGCTTGCTCACATTTGGCTACAACCATTTGTGCAATTCGTTCACCGTCTTCTACAATAAATGCTTCACTGGATATGTTTACCAAAATCACGCCAATCTCTCCTCTATAATCTGCATCAATTGTGCCGGGTGAGTTTAATACACTAATTCCTTTTTTATATGCAAGGCCACTTCTTGGTCTTACTTGTGCTTCAAATCCTTCTGGAAGTGCAATAAATAACCCTGTTTTAATTAGGGCCCGCTCCAGTGGTTGTAATGTCACTGATTCGTCCAAATTCGCACGCAAATCAACTCCTGCAGAGAGGGGCGTTTCATATTGCGGAAGCGGATGTTTGGACTTGTTTATAATTTCAATTGTCATGATATGAGGTAAAAATCAAAAGTAATAAAATTATCTCTTTTTAAAACGTTGTAGCGGCCTTTCTATAAACAAGATAATTCCGATAAAAACAAGTAGTAAAATTGCATTCATAGCAAAGGTTGACCAAGCAAATGTTATTTGATCTCTTACAATGAGTTTACTAATCGTAAATAGTATCAGCGCTGAAATAACATAAAGCCCAATTTTTCTCAAGTTATATTTGATTGGATAATGTTTTTGACCGAAATAATAAGAAGCAACCATCATGCTAAAATACACCGCAAATGTCGCTATTGCTGAACCCATATATCCAATTACTGGAATCAGTGTGATGTTTAAAATCAATGTCATTAGTGCACCGCCCACCGCGATATAAGCCCCATACTTTGTTTTGTTAGATAATTTATACCAAATGGATTGATTATAGTAAATACCCAAAAACACATTGGCCATTAAGAGTATCGGAACAATTTTTAAACCTTCCCAATAGGCATCATTCGGTATAAACCATTTGAATATGGAAAGATTAAGGCTGATGACTAAAAAGATGAGTGTAACAATAATCACAAAATAATTCATCACCTTAGAATAAACTTTGTTCTTGTCTTTGTTTTTTTCTTGCGCAAAAAAGAAAGGTTCTGCTGCATAGCGAAATGCAGTTATGAATAAGGTAATAAGAATGGATAATTTATAGTTGGCTGAATAGATTCCGACTTGGCCTTCAGCATATTCAATTCCTCTAGGTTCGGCCAACATTTTACTCAATAAAACGCGATCAATAACTTCATTCACAACTCCAGCAAAACCAGCTAATATTAGCGGTATGGCAAAAATTATCATGGTTTTCACCAATACTTTATCCCATGTAAATTTGAATTTTAGGATGTCTTTATAAAGTAAAACAGGTTTAATAAAACTTGCTATGAGGTTTGCTAAAAAGACATATCCAATTCTAAAATCGGCGCCGTCTTGCAAAAAGTAGAAGATAAAAATGAGGTTTAGAATAATGTTCGTTCCAATATTACTCAGTTGTATGAATGCAAATCGTTTAGGCTGGTTTAAGAAACGCAAACGAGCCATAAGTAATGATGAGGTAGCGTCAAAAACTAAAATAAATGCAAACCAAATTACATAGGTTCTAAATTCAGGATGACCCAACCAATTGGCTATAGATTGGGAAAATACTAGAAGTGAAACAAGGACAATTGCATTAACTACCAATACAATTGAAAAGACTTGATTGAATGTTTTTTCCTTGTCTTCAGA
>JBLHOW010000107.1:0-17621 GCA_047623705.1 Crocinitomix sp. | reverse complement strand
TACTATTTATTAGAGGTTTGTTTCGTTCTCCAACAATTATTAGACCCATTAAATGAATAATCCACTATATGCCCTAATTAAATTTCATTTATTTCTTGCTATAGGCTGCCTAATATCTTGTGGTTCTCAAAGTGAAATTCCAACTGAAGACGTTCAAGTCTACGAACCTATTCAAAAGTCATTTGAACAAGCTAAAATCACAAAATCTCAAAAAGTTGGCGAAAACCAGGCAATAGCGGATAATATTCATTGTGGAATGGAAGATAGTAAAGGGAACCTTTGGTTCGGCTCAACAGATCATGGCTTATTTCGCTACAATGGTGAATCGTTTATGCACTATACAACAGAAAATGGACTAAATAACAACTTTGTTTGGACGATTGTTGAAGATAAAACGGGTAATATTTTAGTTGGAACAAATAAAGGAATCTCTCAATTCAATGGCAGTTATTTTACGGATTTTTCGAAAAACGAAAGCTTTAAGACCGCTAATATCTGCGAATTATTTATAGATACAAGTGGTATTCTTTGGATTGCAACGCAGTATTCTGGTATTTACAACTATGACGGAGAGCGTTTTTCTAATTTCTTATTAGATAAACGACCTAAGAATGAATTTGGCTTGACCATGAACGGTATTAATGACATGGCGCAAGATAAAAACGGCAAGATATGGTTCACATCATGGGCCTCTGCTAGCGAAGGTATAATGTCTTATGACGGAAGCTCAATAAAGCGGTATAATGAAATTAATGGAATCAATGATTCCCTTGTTCATTGTGTTCTAGAAAATAAAAATGGAATGCTTTGGTGTGGCACTAGAGATAATGGGCTTTATATGTACGACGGAAGTGCGTTTACTCATTTGTCGGATCCCAACGGTCCAGGAAATGCATGCATTTATTCGAGTATAGAAGATGATGATGGAAACCTATGGTTCACCACTGAAAGAAAAGGCGTGTATCAATATGACGGACAGACGTTTACTAATTACACCACAGAAGATGGTCTTATTAATAATTCTGTTTTTTGCGTTATAAAAGATGCTTCTGGAAATCTTTGGTTTGGCACAAGAAACGTTGGTCTTAGTTTATTTGACGGGAATCAATTTATAAATTATTCGGAATGAAAAATTCAAATAACCTTATTGACCAAATTCTAGATAAGAGCAAAATTCATTTAGGTAAACATTTTGAAAAATATAAAAATCACGTTTATCGCGTTTTCATAATATGCCAAAAATTGGATACCAGTCAAGAAAATACTGAAAAATATGCCATTGCATCAGCTTTTCACGACCTTGCAATTTGGACAGATAATACTTTTGATTATTTAGCGCCTTCCATAAATCACGCAAAAAAATACCTAACAGATAGTAATAAAGAACAATGGATAGCTGAAATTTCTTTAATGATAGATATGCATCATAAAAGAAGCAAATACAAAGGTGAATTTGAAACAACTGTTGAAATCTTTAGAAGAGCCGATTGGATAGATGTCACTAAAGGACGAATTTCTTTTAATGTACCCAAAGATGAAATTAAAAAAATAGCTAAAGAATATCCACTTTTAGGGTTTCATAGGTTTTTAATAGTACAAACAGTAAAGCACTTTTTCAAATCTCCGCTGAATCCATTGCCAATGTTCAAGAAATAAAAAAGCTCTTTTTACTGAGATTTCTACCGAATATCCAGCAACTCTACCAAATAATAAAAGCCCTTCTTTTTTGCTTGCTTTAAGCATATTCCTGTCCTAACTTGAGGTTAAGATTTGATCAAATCGATTAGGGAAATGCCGAAAACCCGTATTCAGAGTAGGCAATTATTTAATAGTATTAAAATGAAATCGATAAAATATTTAGTAACAGGACTTTTATTAGTCTTTGCTATAAGTGGACGAGCGCAATGTTCAAACACAAACGGCGATATTGAAGCTTATACATCACCTTCACCTGGCAATCAAACATGGATTAACGACGACCTAATAAATTGGTATACTTCGCATGGTTCTCCAAGTGCATCTGCTAACACAGATATATGGATGTGGTCATATAACAAATTTGGTATTGATCGAGGTGAGGGGATTTACACCAATTTCAATTTTGTAAATGGTGTTACTTATACCTTAACATATGATTTATGGCGTGATGCAGACTCAAATCCAACTTCTGAGTTTAGAACGGAGTTAACAAATACCCTCACGCCAAATTATGTTGCTGTGAATACGATTGTTCCTACTCCAGCTTCTCAACCTCTCCCATCTCAACCATGGACAGGTGGTGGCATAGGATCATGGGTTACAATTACAGAAGTATTTACCCCAACAAGCAATTATACGCAGTTGTGGCTTTATCCTTATTTGGATGGTGCTCCAGTACCCGATCAAGCAGCTTGCCGAGTTGATAATATTTGCATTACACCGCTAATCGGAAGTCCATGTGATTTTGAACCAAATTATGATGTGTCATCACATGCAAATATGTGTTCTTGGGTGTATACGGATGTATCATGGCCATTACTGCCTTATGGCGTAAGTCTTTTAGAAGTGAAATGGGATTTTGGAGACGGAACAACAGGAACTGGAACTAGTGTTGTGCACAATTTTGATTATACCGGAACTTATACCGTTTGTATGGAAGTGTGGACAACCAATGGGACGGATTGTTGCATGAAAGAATATTGTCAAACATTTACAATTGGAGAAGTTTGCGATCCGTGTGCAGCAATGGATGATGGTGTAATTAGCTTTACCACAGATGGCGAAACTCATTTCTTTGAAGAAACGGGTGTGTCTGAAGATTATGACTTTAGGTATGGCTACTTCTGGGATTTTAAAGATGGAAGTTTCGGAATTGGTAAAAATGTATCACATATTTTTGACGGTCCTATTGGGGATCCAGTTGCACTTACGATTTTTTATTATAATCCAGTAACGGGAGAATGTTGTCAACGATTGGTTGATGGCCCAGCAATGGCTCCAGGTGATGCGCCTATTCCTGATTCAATCGAAGGTAATGAGCGAGACTTTGAACATATTTCACCACATGTTAATGATGGAGGACTGTCTGTTTATCCAAATCCAAATAACGGAAAATTTGAGTTGAAGATAAAGGGGGATATTTCAATTAAAACTGTTAACGTTTATGATCAAACTGGAAAAAGTGTCTTTAGCGAGACATATACCAATGGTCAAAACAGATATGAAATTGATTTGTCGGAATTCGATAAAGGAATGTATATCGTTATTGTTAACGAAGCGGACGAAATTAACCGTCAAGTTAATAAATTAGTCATTCAGTAAAATAGCGTATTATTATAGGCAGGGTGCTCATTTGAGTACCCTGTTTATTTTGCGAAAGATTGATGTCCATTTAATTTTGGATTCGCTCAGGAGAAAAGTCTTACTTTATCACCTTTGGAAATTGCGAATAAAAGAATGACTTTTTACAATCAACATAACTTTGAAGATTTTGAATAGCTGTGCTCGGATGAGGCCAAAACCTATACAAGATGAAATTGTTATGCAAATGCGTAGTTAAGAAAACGGAAGAATAAGAAATGAGTGATTTTGATTCAAATTTTACAAAAGCGATTATAGATAAGTTGGAAAAAAGACTTGCTAGAAAACTGACTATTCCAGAAAATAAAGCCTTTAGAACAAAGCGTTCTGGGATTGCTTATGAAATGATGATGGATTATGTATCAGACACCAACTTGTCGCAAATAGAATTAGAAAATTACATAAATGGAGTTCTAGCGGAAATAAAAATGTAAAAAAATACCGCCGAGAAAAATTTCACGGCGGCATTTTTTTTCACGCTCACAGTCCTCTACACCTTACATTCACTCCGATAGTTGTCGGGACAATCCTATTCTAGTGTTTCCCCCAAGCCACAAAAATCGCTCGTCCTGTTCCACTTGGAATAGTTTTATAATTCAGTTTAATTTTTTTGATAATTCGTTTATTTCCTGGTAAATCAATAATTCGCGTTGAAGTACCAGCATTAAAACGTTTATTGAAAACAATATTTTTATTTTCACCATTTCCAAAAACGATATTTATGTTTTTCAAATGCAATGGAGCCTTACGAATAACAAACTTAACTTTGCTATAAAACCCTTCGTGAAAACTCACAACCAATACATCATGGTCCGCTTTCAAATCTACTTTCTTTATTCCCAATTTTTCCCAATCGCCAGGTGCCGCCGCGTCCTTTGCAACTACATTCGACATAGCAACAGTACTAAATACAAGCGCAAACGTCAATCCTAATATTTTTAATGCTTTCATGTTCTTAATTTTAAATGGTTATGGTTCTAAGACTTAATATACTGTAAAAGGTTTAATCGGGGTTGTTTTTATTGGGTAAAAGGGAAAAGTTAATAGTGTCAAGCCCTTAGTTTTGAGTGAATAGTAATTAGGGAATAATTTTACTATGCGAAATGATTTTTTTACATCAAACCATTAAACTCGTCACTTCGAGTAGCGCAGCGAACCCAGAAGCCATCCTTCAATAAACTTATTTCGACAGTCTCCAATACAGCACATTGAACATTGCCGATTGCTCATAGAAACCCGTTACCATTTCAAAAATTCGCCTTATAGACTTCAAAAGGGTCGAAGAAAGCGTTAGACACATTTAAATATTAATAATTTTAGCGTTTTTTAAATGTATAAACCTTTCAAAACCGCTATTTTTGAACTTGCAGTTTTAATTCAATTAAAGGAAAGCAAAAAAGTATAAATGAAAGCACTTTATTTAAAGGAGTTACGGAGTTTTTTAAGTTCAATAATTGGCTATATTTTCATTGCTATATTTTTGATATTAAACAGCCTATTTCTATGGATCTTTGCAAGTGAAACCAATATATTAGATGGCGGAACAGCAGATTTGAGAGCATTTTTCGAAGTAAGTCCAATGATTTTTTTAATCTTAATTCCTGCAATCACCATGCGGTCCTTTGCAGAAGAACGACGAACAGGCACAATCGAATTATTATTCACGCGCCCAATATCTGATTTAACTATCATATTAGCAAAGTATTTGGCAGGCGTTACATTGGTATTAATTTCAATCTTACCAACCTTGGTTTATTATTATACCGTTCATAT
Organism: Crocinitomix sp.; assembly: GCA_047623705.1. Lineage (GTDB taxonomy): Bacteria > Bacteroidota > Bacteroidia > Flavobacteriales_D > Crocinitomicaceae > Crocinitomix. Next base: position 12,509 of record JBLHOW010000107.1, on the reverse strand, counting down.
ATTAGGCGAACCCGTTGGAATCGTTGATGACGGAGCGACAATTACTTCATATCTAGGTTTACTTTGTGTTGGAGCTTGCATGGTTGCTGTTGGCATCTTTGCGTCAAGCATTACCGAGAATCAAATTGTTTCATTCATTACAGCAGTATTTCTTTCTTGGTTTTTATATCTAGGCTTAGATCTTTTAGCTGTTTATAGTCAGTTTGGCGGATTAGATTTAGTGCTTAGGAATTTGGGAATTGTTGAACATTATTCGGCCATTCAACGCGGAGTAATTGATACACGAGATCTTGTATATTTTATCAGTTTTATAGCAGTATTCATCTTGTCAACTAAGTTGATTCTTCAAACTAGAAAATGGTAGGTATGAGCAATAAAAGAGTAAATAGCCCTAAAAGAGACCTGATCAATTACGCGGGAATTTTTGTCATTATCATTTTAGCAAACTATATCCTTTCATTTTTCGCTGGTCGATTTGATTTAACAGAAGATAATCGCCATTCATTATCTGAGAATACAATTGCCTTATTGCAAGATGAAGATCGGATTGAGGATCGTATTTTTTTGAAAATATATTTAGATGGTGATCTCCCAGCTGACATTATGAAAATAAGAAATTCTTTAGAAGAAAAACTAGAAGAATTTATTATTTACGCAGGGGATAAACTACAGTATGAGTTTATTGATCCGAATGGCGAAGATGATCCAGCCTATAATTTAGAGGTTCAAAAAAACATATATACAGAAGGAATAATTCCATGTGATGTTCAAATTATGACATCAGGTCAAAAAGAGACAAGAACCATATGGCCAGGTGCAATAATAGAGTATAAAGGAAAAACGGTAGATCAAATACAGTTCTTTAATAAGCAGATTGTTTTTGCCAATGAAGATATTCGCGGATTAGCAGATCGAACAATTAATAACTTAGAGTATTTATTAATTAGTGCGATTAGAAGAGTTAGCGCATCATCAAAACAAACAGTTGCATTTTTGCAAGGGCAAGATGAATTGGCACCACTTCAAACAGCAGATGTGCGTAAAGGTTTAGATCGTTATTATTTAGTAGAAGATGTTGAAATAGGAGGTAAATTAAATGCATTGGATGAGGTAGATGCTTTGATTGTTGCCGAGCCTCGTAAAGCGTTTACCGAAAAGGATAAATTTGTAATTGATCAGTTTATAATGAACGGCGGTAAAGTGCTATGGTTTGTTGACCCAGTTGAGATAAATCGAGATTCATTGCGTTTTACGGGTGCAACAATGGGACTTGCTGCAAATCTAAATATTGAGAAGGATATGCTGTATAAATATGGCGCCCGAATTAATTCAGATTTGATAATTGATGAGGATTGTGGACCAATTTTTATTCCACTGCCAGAAGTTGGATATGTAGATTGGTACTTTGCACCGCTTTTGAAACGGACTGAACACCCAATCACTAAAAATATAGATCCAATTAAAGCTGAATATGCAAGTTCACTTGAAATTGTAAATAAAGGAGATGTTGATGTTACGAAAACAGTTTTATTGCATTCATCCGCTAATTCACAAATTTTTAAAGCACCTGCGCGTGTCAACTATGGCATTATTCCAATCGGGCCAGACGCTGTTAAACCTAAGTTTAACAAAGGTGAACCAGAGGATGCGCAATTTCCAGTAGCATTGATGTTGGAAGGGCGATTTTCTTCGCCATTTGAAAACCGTTTGAATGATGCATTTCTAGAATCACAAGAATTTGACACAAAGTTTAAAAGTGATTCTACCAAAATGTTGATCGTATCAGATGGTGATATTATTCGAAATGAAGTACAACAAGACATGGTTGATGGCAAAGTTCAATATACTTGGTATCCGCTAGATGAAGATCCATTTGGATTGATGAATCCGAATAATACACCAAAGTATGTGTACGGCAATAAAGATTTTGTTCTCAATAGTATTGACTATATGTTGGATGATTTCTCTTTAATTGATGTTCGGGCAAAAACAATAACAATGCGTGTCTTGGATTCACAAAAGATAAATGAGAGCAAAACATTTTGGAAAGTGTTAAATATAGGTTTACCATTATTCTTGGTTATGTGCTTGGCAATCTTTCAATTTTTAATGCGAAGAGTCAACTACACCAAGAGTTAAATCAACCAGCCCAATTGCATAAATTTTTAAGCATTGAATAAGGACTTGAAATCATGAAAAATATTAAAACAATAATTATAATTTTAGTACTAGGTGGATTAGCATTTGCAGCTTATAAACTATCCGTTAAACCTGCAGGAAGTAATTTGGCAGACCAAGCACTTTCAGACTTTGCCGTAAAAGATACAGCCTCTATTGACAAGTTAATATTGACAGATACAGATGGAAACCCTGGTGTAACTGTTGTACGTACAGCTGGTGGATGGACAACGGCAGAAGGTGAATGCGTGCAGCAACATTTAGTACAAACCTTGTTAGAAACTATTAAATACATTAAAGTTAAAGGGCCAGTTTCCAAAGGATCTATTGAAACAATCAATAAATCGCTTGCGGCACACAATAAAAAAATGGAGATCTACCAAAATGGTAAATTAACAAAAACGTGGTATGTTGGGGATCCAACGCAAGATCAATACGGTACATTCATGTTACTGAAAGATGAAGAGAAAGGAAAATCTCCAGAACCATTTATCATGCATTTACCAAATATGTACGGGAACTTAAGTACACGCTTTATAACAAGTCCTTTACCATTTAAATGTAGTAAGGTTTTTAGTTATGATCCATTGGACATTGCTTCTGTTGAAGTGGTAATTCCAGATTCGTCATATCTAAATGTTGAAATCATAGCCAATAGCGAAAATTCATTTTCATTGTCTAATAACGGAGCTTCACTAAGCGCTTTTGATACGACTCAGGTCAGAAATTATTTAGTTGGATTCCGCAAAGTCCATTTTGAAAATCATAATTATATTTTATCAGGAGAACAGGTAGATTCCTTAAAGAATAGTACACCATTTTTCACAATAAAAGTAAATTCAAAAGATGGTGAATCAAATAGCGTAAGAATCTTCAAACGTAAGCAGCAATACAAAAAAGTTGGACTAGATGGAGAATTACTTGAATTTGATCAAGATCGAATTTGGGTAGAGTTAGAAGACGGAACCATTGTTGTAGGACAATATTACGTGTTCGGCAAACTAATGCGCGACATTCGTTTCTTTGCAGGTCCAAACTTTACTGACTACCTTTTATAGCGTAGCGTACTTAAGAGCCGATATTCGCATATTGCCTTATGCTTGTTAAATAGTGAAATTTACCTTCTTCACAAAAGTTCAGCAAAGCAAGATGAGTAATCCCAAACAAAATTGGCTAACGTTGATAAATATTCACGTCAAACAACGAACAATAGGGCGTCAAATAATGGAGAATAGAACGTCAATTCGAGTGTCCGACTCAAGCGGGCGTGGCGAGAACAATATCTAATGACTGTTTGACGCTTGGATTCCTATGTTTTCATCATTTCACACTTTTTACCAAGGATTTATGAATATTTAATAACTTTGAGGGAATTAAATCGTCCTACGATTAATCGTTAATAAATTTAAAGTGCATTTATGCAGAAAACGCTATGAAAGTATATTTAGATAATGCCGCCACAACACCAATGGCACCAGAAGTCATTGATGAAATGACGAACGTAATGAAAGCGCATTTTGGAAATCCATCTTCGACGCATGCATTTGGTCGTGAGGCTAGGGGGGTGATTGAAGTTGCAAGACGTAAAATCGCTAATTTAATTGGGGCAGAACCAAAAGAAATTGTTTTCACTTCAGGCGGAACAGAAGCCGATAATTTGGCTATCGCGTGTGCCGTTAATGATATGGGTGTAACACGCGTCATTTCAGCGACAACTGAACATCACGCAGTAGGACATTGCATTGAGGGTGATCAAGCATTCCAAGTAGATTATGTACGCGTTTCTGAAACCGGTGTAATTGACTTAGAGCATTTGGAAAACCTCTTACAAGATTCGCAAAAAACATTAGTTTCATTAATGCATGCGAATAATGAAATTGGAACTTTATTAAACGTTGAAGCCGTTAGCGCATTGTGTAAAAAGTATCAAGCCTATTTCCATTCAGATACCGTTCAAACAATGGGGCATTATAAAATTGATGTCAAAACGTTTGGTGCAGATTTCTTAACCTGTTCAGCACATAAGTTTCATGGACCAAAGGGAATTGGGTTTTTATATGTGAATAAGTCAGTCAGAGTTTCACCTATAATTCAAGGTGGAGCGCAAGAGCGTGGAATGCGTGGCGGAACAGAAAATATTACAGGAATTGTTGGTTTAGCAACAGCGCTTGAATTGGCCAATTCAGATATTTTAGAACATCAAGAACATGTACAAGGTTTGAAGTCTTATATGATGGCGCAATTACAAGATCGAATTCCAGATGTAGGTTTCCATGGAGAAACGGCACCGGAAAAAAGCTTGTACACGGTATTAAATGTCTGCTTTCCACCGTTTGAAAATAAATCAATGTTGCTTTTCCTGTTAGACTTGGACGGTGTTGCATGTTCAGGCGGCAGCGCATGTACGTCAGGTGCAAGCACAGGTTCGCACGTGTTGCGCGGAATTAATGCAGATACCAGTCGACCAAATGCACGTTTTTCATTTAGTAGATACACCACAATGGAAGAGATCAACTATGTGTTAGAAAGCATTGACAAAATTGTTTTGGCTGTTCCAGCGACCTAAATTGGGTTGACTTTATCAACATTTCTCAAGGTATAAAATTCGCGCTACGTCAGTAGTCACTCAACTGTATTCCCATACATTTGTATTGAAACGCCTAAAAGAATTGAGCAATGATTTTTTATAAAATTCTATTAAATCCAACAAAAACTAGCTTATGCTTATTGATGCTACTTTTTGCGCCTAACTTTTTAGGTGCGCAAGAAAGGTTGCGTGTTGACTATGAAATAATGGAATACATGCAGTTAAAGTCTAATGATGATACTGCAAGTGCTGCTGTTGGAACGGTTGGAAACGGAACATTGCAACATGCGAAACTAATGCCGTATAAAGGCAAAAATTTCATCTATTTCGATCGGTTAAGTTATTTGGGAGGACGCGCGTTTTTGCACGATTTAGTCCGGAAATCTGTCTTAACAACTTATGATTCCTTAAGCCGTGCATTGCCTCACCGCTACTTCAATATTATGGAATGCTCAAATGAGCAAGGTGGAGAAATGTTTCCGCATAAAACACATCAAAATGGAATGAGCATTGACTTTATGATGCCTTTGCTGAAAAACAATAAACCTTATTATGGTCTAGATACAATAGGCGCAGCTCATTATGCGCTTAATTTTGATGATGACGGAAAATACACCCGAGATCCATCTATTTCTATTGACTTTAACTTAGTAGCGCGAAAAATATTACTCTTGGACTATTTTGCTCGCCAAAACGGATTGAACATCTTCAAAGTAATTATCAAAATTGAGTTGAAAGATGAATTGTTTGCAACCGAATACGGAAAACTTTTAAAAACTTCAGATATATATGTCGTACAAGGTTTATCTCCGCTAATTAATGCCTTGCATGACGAGCACTTTCATATCGATTTTGGATTTACATACAACAAAACGCCACAAGCAGATAATACAGAATCGTTAGATCGCGTCCCTGCGGAATAAATCATTTATTTATCCTAATTCTTGTCAGATCAATTAATTATTGCTTCGCAAAGGTAAATTCATTACTTTTACTAGCAACCAACCTACTTGAAATGAAAATTTTTACGCTTATTATTACGTGTTTTATCGTGCATTACAGTTTTGCACAAACTGGTTTCACAGAAACGAGTGATGAACAAGGATTAGCTTTATCTTATGGAATTCCTGATGAATTGTCTGGTGGCTTAACATTTTGCGATTTTGACCAGGATGGATGGGATGACCTAACATTCAGTACTACTCACGGAGATAGTTTACACTTTTTTAGAAATATCGCAGGTACATTTATGGAAATTTCAATTCCTACATTATTCGATACTACTGAAGTCTTAGGTGTGAATTGGGTTGATGTTGACAATGATGGCGACTTAGATTTTTTTATTACAAGTTTAGAGGATCAACCACGGATTTTCAGAAATAATGGAGAGCTCAACTTTACGGATGTTTCGGATATAGCCGGAATCGACCGACCCTTTGCAAATGGAATGCAGGGTTGCTGGGGAGACGTGAATAATGATAGTTATTTAGATGTGCTCATTGTCACACGAATTGACTCATTGCATTCATACATGTATTTGAATAACGGCGATTTTACATTTGAAAACATTAGTGTGATGTGTGGTGTAGTAGATACTTCAGACTTTACCAATTGTGCTGGGTTTTTGGATTATGACAATGACAATGATTTAGACATTTTTATTGCTAATGATAAAGACTTTATGCGGAATCGTTTATTGCAAAATGACGGTACAGGCGTTTTTACAGATGTAAGTGATTTGGCAGGAGTTGCAGACAGTATTGATGCAATGAGTGTATCTGTTGGAGATTATAACAACGATAGCCATTTTGATATTTATGTAACAAATACTCACTTAGGGAACTACTTTTTAAAGAATAATGCTGATGGTACTTTCACGAACATTGCTGCAACAAATGGCACTTTATTCGAATCAATAGGCTGGGGAGCGCAGTGGATTGATGGAGATAATGATAGCTGGCAAGATTTATATGTCAGTGGAATGCTCCAAGCACCAGGCTTACCCTTGCCGTCGGCTTATTATAAGTACGACGAAGGAACTGAAACATTTTCAATTCCTTTAGGTGTTGGTTTTGAGGGGGATACTCTGAAAAGCTTGGCCAACGCTATGGGTGATGTCAATAATGATGGATTTGCAGATTTGGCAATTCATAATATGGCAGACGATAGCGTTAGTCTTTATGAGAATGACGGGAATGACAATAATTGGCTAAAAGTAAATACGGAAGGAACATTGAGCAACCGAGATGGGATTGGTTGTGTGATTAAGATTTCAACTTCAATGGGAGATCGTTATAACTTTACCATGTTAGGTGAGTCTTATAATGGACAAAATTCATTTACCGAATTTTTTGGACTGGATACCATGTCAGTGGTTGATTTATTAACCGTTAAATGGCCAAGTGGACACATTGATTCTTTAGCTGATGTTGCCGCCAATCAAACCATTTTAGTGATTGAAGGAAGCACAGTAGCGATTGATGCTGTTGTTGGAATTGATACCTATTTGATTTGTGAAGGAGAGTCAGTTGTATTAGATGCAGAGGGTGTTGGAGAATCTTATTTGTGGACAACTGGTGAAACAACAGCTTCAATTACAGTTGGTGCGGGATCATATTCAGTAGAAATTACAAATGAATTTGGATTTAGCGAATCAGCCGAATTTGTAATTATTGAAGAGAGTGAAATTGCCTATAGTTTTACAACAACACCTGAATTGTGTGGATTAGAAAACGGTTCAGTCGTTATATATGACTTAAGTGAGAATGTGAGCGAATGGGAGTGGGAGAGTGGCGACACAGGTGGCCTTGCATCTGGTCTTGGATCAGGGGAATTTACGATAACAATTACCGACAGTATGGGCTGTGTTTATGAAGACTTTGTTACCATTTCAAGTGAAGATGGACCAGAAGTTTCTTTTTATAGCCAAGATGTAAGTTGCTTTGGTGACGCTGACGGATTTGTTTCAACTTTTGTTAGTGGAACGTCTCCATTCACGTATGAATGGCTTACAGGAGAAACTGTTGCGGATATTGAAGATTTAGGCACAGGTTGGTATTATATCACGGTGGAAGATGAAAACGGTTGCATTAGCAATGATTCTGTCTTTATCGATCAACCCAGTGAACTTAATGTAACAGTAGTTTCAACTTCTGACATGCCTGGTGAATTAAACGGCAAAGCTTGGGCAACAGTTACTGGAGGAACACCAGCTTATAATTATTTCTGGAATGATCCACTTTCGCAAATTACAGATACAGCTTGGGCCTTACCAATTGGCGAATGGCATGTATGGGTTTTAGATGATAAAGGTTGTAAAGATTCAATGAGTGTTTCTATTCATGAAGAATTAGGAATCGCGGATTTTGCGCACAGTACTAATTTATTGGTTTATCCAAACCCGTCTAACGGAACATTTACAATTTCATTGACAGATATCAACGCGCAAATTAATGGAATTTGTATTTATGATTTGACAGGAAAAGAAGTGTTTTGTACAACAAACATTCAAGCAAACAGCTTCACTTATGATCAAGGTCAATTGAGCGCAGGTGCTTATTTATTGGAGTTAAAAACCAATGATAAGCAACTAATGTTTGCAAGGCTGGTGATTCAGTAGGTTAGATTCGACTTACCATTTACCATTGTTGCAAAACCATTTAACTTTAATTTTAATATATTTGAGTTAAATCTTCTTACCCTACTCTATGGAATGGACCTTAAAAGCCTTTGGCGTTCTCCTTATTGGAATTATCCTACTTGCAATCGTCATAGCATTCATTTTTAGTGCAAAATTTAGGAAAGATGTTATTGCTGGCGAAGGTGAAGCCGCCGTGCTTGGCTTGATCAATGTCAAAGGTGTTATTATTGTTTTATTGACAGGTATTTTTGGTGGGATCTTCGTTTATTTAATTGTTACTGATACCTCCCCAGTAGTTAATCAAAACTTTACCGTTCAAAACGCCATTACAAAAATCAAAACCGATCAAACCGAAAATTCTGAACTTTCATTAATTAAAACAGGTGATAACGTTGAAGTTCGGGTGGGTGAAACAACGCTAGGAACAGCCCAAATTGCGCAAGAAAAACTTACGCTTGCAGTCACGAAAAGACGAACCAAACTTCCGGTTTGGGATATTTTAAAAAATGACAATGCTGTGCAAGGATTGAGAATTGGAACAACATTCTCTTACAGGATTTTTGGTGCAAATGCAACCAATATTTTGGATTCAATAAACCATGGGGGTGTTACGCATCATGGGCATTCAGGTAAATCTTTAAATTTTAGTGAGGCCTATCGTGCTGGAAATAGTTCCACTCTCTTTTTTAGAATAGATGGAGTAGACCAAAGTGGTGTGTCTAAATACACCATTAATTTTGCTGAATATAATGAACAACGAGATTCATTGGTTTGGAAGGTTTTTCCCGATAATGGTCTAGAGAAAAATCTTTTTTATAAAACTGGTTCCGGAAAAATTCATGAATCCGAGCAGTTCAAATTATTGCAATGGAAAGATTGGGATAAAATCTATTTTGTTGCTGTTGGAATTGGAAATCCAGGTAATCATGGTGGTAAAATGGATCATGTAGACTTGGCAAACATCATGGTGTTTGATATTCAGTTGGAGACCACTGACTAGGTTTTGTTTTACAGTTTAAAGGCTCCAAATACAACAGTTTTGTCTGAATTCAAATTGTCGAATAGCTGAAGGAAATTCAGTTGATTTACTCCGTTTTATTTGTGGTTCCCAAACAATTTAATCATTACTTCTACGTTAACCGTCCTGTTGATTATTTTAACCTTTAAATACTTTTGAATGAGAAATTTACATTTATTTTTGTTGTTATTTTTAATTGGAAATGTTGGGTTTTCGCAGGCCGGTACTTATACTATAGACGTCACGCCAAGTGAAGGATTTGAATTGTTTAAAGATGAAAATGGTCGAATGACAATACCTCCGCTAATTGTGGGTACTGCGACAATCAAACTAAAGAATAATAAATCGGTTCTAATAATCCATAATAAAAATGAAGCTGATGAATTTAGAGAGTCAGGTACTTGGGCTCAGTCTGAAAAGCCGAACATTATTAATATTAGCATTGTCTACGAAACGGAAACTGTAATATTAGAATTTGAAATTTTGACCTATGAAAGTGGGATCTATTTGAAACCAGTGGACCGGATCATATTCTATAAAAAGAAATAAGAAATTTACTTCAGTGCAAGATTACAAATCCTGATCTATTAATCTTGCGACCGTATGGAAATCATTTGGTATGCAATTGGATCGCGTACCTATCTTACCAAAAAAGGCTGCCAAGTGAAACTTGACAGCCTTTTTTATAAGTAAGTAGTAAATCGTTTATTGAATTATAATTCGTTTCGTAACAGCTCTATTGTCTGAAACCACACGAATCATATATACACCTTCTGTTAAGTTTTGTAAGTTCAACTGGCGTTGCATATATCCATCAGCAGTCATATCTGTAATGGATTCATTATAAACAACAGCGCCTAATTCATTATACACTTCTAGTAAAATATCATCTCCAATAAAGTTGTCAAGTGTTAAGTTGAATTCACCGTTATTTGGATTTGGATAAATAGAAATATCATAGTTAATTTCTTCTTCATCTAAACCAACAGCATATCCTACACTGAAAGAGTATTTCATGTAATGTCCAAAATCGGGGTTAAACGTCTCGATCATTCCACCGCCAACTTCTCTTAAACGTAAGAAACCATTTGACTCATCTGTAGCAGCCCAGAAACTTAATCCATCATGATCGCTATCATATAATTCTAATGTATAACAACCCGTTTCTAAGTTCATTGTGTCTTTGTACTCCGTTTCATTGTCTAAAGATGTTCTAGAATATACAACTTCACCATTTTGATCTTTCAAATAAATTTGGTTTTCAGCCGCTTGGTTATTTGTTTTAAACCAAATAAAGAACTCCTCATTGATAACTGGGGAAGCTTCAAAATTAACACGGTAAATGTCATTGTTTGCATATTCATCTACTCCGCCATTCGGTGCTCTTACACGTGCGTTAAATGTTAATTTACCTTCAAAATCTGCCCACCACTCAGGTGTTACTGGAATTTCAACCATTTCTTCTTCTAAAAAGGCTAAATCTCCTGTCCAGTCAATTGTCATAACATTGTCGAAACCACCAATCCAAACATCAATTTTACAAGATGTTAATGCAGTTGAACCTGTGTTCTTAATTAATATTCTAGGATTTTGACACGTTGGATTCCATTTGCTGTAGTATTCCCATTCATTTGGATTTAATACATCAACAACTGCTGCATCAAGCGCATGGTTAGCTTGGCCGTATGTTACCATATGCATGGCAATTACATAGTTTCCGTTTCCTTGTGCTGGATCTCCGCCTGGTACATCTTCAATGTCATAATCAATCATTGCAGTACTACCTGGTGTTACAAATGGTGTAAGGTCAAATTCATGTTCTTCAACAATGTCTCCAGGACACCATCCTTCACGTGCATAAGGCCATGTTCCTCCTTGGCTAATGTTCGGATTGTCTCCACATGCTTCTTCTTGCCAAATTTCCCAAGTATCTCTCAATACTCCATCTACTAATAATTCATGATCTCTTCCAACACCAAATCCCCATTCGCAACAGTTATTACTTCCGTTGTGTCCATGTCCTGTTATTCTAGAGCGCACTTTAAACATGTCTCCTTCAGGATTTAAATTAACCTCAGTTGCCGATAAGTTCACATCATCATCTAAGTTTTTATAAAGGAAACTTCCACGACCATTCCATAAACGTTCAATGCCTAATACATCTCTTGGTGGTGTTCCTTCAATAAAATGGAATTGAATATCAATTAACTCTTGCGTATTGTGCGCTTGAAAATCAACATCTCCACTCAATAAAGATTGGTAATCTGTTACATCATAAACATAAGTAAATCCATTTGGTCCTAAATCAAAGCCAATTCCATATGGTGTAATAAATCGGCCAATTTCAAATTGATCAATCATTTCAAATGGTGCTTGATAATAAACTAATGGTTCGTTTACCAAAGTTACATCACCTTCATGCCATGTTGAATCAATAGCGTTTCCTTCATAATCATAAGTGTAGCTATATCCTTCTGGTGTTTGATGCGAGATATCAACGATAATGAATTTTCTTCCGTCTACATCTTGTTTAATAATGTCAATTGGATTTACCATTACAGAATCCACAATTAAAATTGAATCCAATTCACTGGTGTACGTTCCTTGAACAAAATTTATGTTCGGTCTGCTAGTACTTGTTTCATATCCTGCTTGTGATCCTTCATAGAACTGTACCATTGAGGTTGTGTTCATCATAGCATCTCTTTCATTACCTGATTTATCTGCGATTGTCGGAATCTCATCAAAATCATAGTAAGTTACTAAGTCAGAAAAGTTCGGGTGAGCAATATCTACTTTTTGATTCATCCAAGCTGAAATTGTAGCCTCATCCAGTTCAACATCCCAAATTCGAAACTCGTCTAATTTACCAGCCCAAGAATTACCAAGGTTCTTATTCGCTCCTAAAATAAAACGGTTGATTTCACCAACGGCTCTGTTTTTATCTGCTCCAGTAAACCATAAAGTTCCATCCAAATAAATATTCATAATACCAGATGGTCCGTTTTTAGTAAACGCCCAATGGTGCCAATTGCCTTCAAATTCTGCTCCTGTTGCCAATTCGTCAATACGGTCATTTCCACCTC
>JBLHOW010000106.1:0-18145 GCA_047623705.1 Crocinitomix sp. | reverse complement strand
ATATTTAGGGTCTTTATATGGTTGTCATTAACTACGATATAGAAATTATCAGATGCCTTAACGGCTCTAAAATTAATACTATATTTTTGGGAATTATACTTTGAAACAATTTCAACAGTCTCATCAACTATAGGGTTTTTATAATCAAACGACAAATAAATCCTTTCATTGTCTTTGTTGAAATATTCTTCATTTACCCAGAATTTATTATCTGTGGAGTAGATTTGATATTTTTCTTTTTTTCCGTTTAAATATTCTATCCGCAGATTTGAATTTATCAATGAGCTATCACAGTAGAAAAAAACACTATCCTTTACAATACGTAATGGTCTATCACCATTACCTGTTTGTTTAAAATGCTTAAATGGCTCTACAAAATATATTGAGTCATTTATTTTTGTCAGTTTGCCATGTAATTCCTCATACTTTCCATGGAACTGACTGCTCGAAACATAAATCAAAGTGTCTCGTTTTATCAATTTTAGCATTTCCAGTTCACATTGCTTCACAAAGTCAAAACAATGATAATTTGTATAATAGTACGAGTCGTCTTTAGAATCGAGGAGGCTGTCATTCTCAGCTATTGAAACTTGACTATCTGTACTTTGTAGCTTTTCTTGCTGACATGAGATAGTCAGTATACCAAAAGTAATTATAACAATGAAAATTATTTTAAAAGTATTAACCTTCATGTTTCCACATTGATTTGTTTTTATGTCTAGCAGCCAACTCTTAGGTAAAACGTGCTACAACTAAAAAAAGCGTCTTTTAACTTTACTGAATTTATTCTTTAAGCCATAAATCATACTGCTTTGTTCTTTTTGTACACGTTCAAAAACCACACGCTGTTCTGCATAGTGATCTTGAGAGATATTTGGCTTCACAATTTCCTTACTTCGCCTTGCCATTAGAAAAACCTCCCCATTATTATGTCGATCCCCTTCTACTATTTCAATTTCTTCTAATCCAGCTAAACGCAAGATATTTGCAAGTGAGTATTTATTAAAATAATAAGTATGTACAACCCTAAACCACGATTTCTCTAAACTTTGAATTGGATTTAAGTTATTGGGCACAGCAATATAAAGGATTCCAGTATCGCTCAATGTTTCACGAATTCGTTTTAAAGCCAAAAGTGGATCTAAAAAATGTTCTAATACGTGTCGCATGATGATTACATCAAATTTTTCTGTCAACGCTTCATCCCAATTGGAGTTTACATCATCACTTAAAACTTGAATGCCATTTTTTTTGAGAATCACTTGTGATTCCTGCGAAGGTTCAATCGCGTTTAATTTTGCATTCGGAAAAGCCTGACCTAAATCCAATAAATTATCCCCAGCTCCACTTCCAATATCTAAAATATGCTTTACGTCAGTCTCCAATAAGTTTCTTTCTTTTAAGCGACTTAAAATTGGATTTTCTCTCGTGCTAACCTTTTTTTCCTTCTTAATATCAGGTCGGTAATAGTTATCATATTGATTCTTATAAAAATCAAGATAACCATCCGCATCCCAGCGTGGATTTAAATACCCTAAACCACAGGCCTTGCACAAAACTACGTTTAGCGGTAAATTATGCTGCCCTTTATCAGTTACTTTATGTGTATCGTCAGCACCACAAATATTGCAGATAACAGTTTCTAATTTATAATTCATGAATCATCTTTAAAACAAAAATACTAAAATCAACTTGATATCTCATCCAAAATAATTCCCACAGCTTTCTCCCCTTTCGCATAAAAGTAATTGGAGACAAATGCATCATAGGCTATCTGATCAATATCTAGCTCATCTTTTCCAAGAACGGCAATTAGATTATCTAATGAGCGAACAGGTATTCCCACACCTTGTTTGATATAATTAACCAAATCCGCATCTAAATAATCCAACACTAGCAAAGGCTTATTGTATGGGATAAACTCGGCGCCAACAGTTGAATAACTTGTAATAAGTATGGCTGCTGTTTCAAAATGCGTTTGTAAATCTGATTCGCGATCAATTAATAAATCTGTAAAATCAACTTCATTGGCCAGCTCTAAAAAGAACTGATCAGACAATTCGGCAGGATGAGGCCGTAATACCAATTGATAATTGGCTTTAAATTGTTTCGCGGCCGCAAAAACATCCCGTAGTTCTCGTTTTCTTAAGTTCGTATCGGGCTGTGGTTGGGTGGCATAAACAATGACCTTTTTATCCGTTTGAATTGCTGCGTTTCGCTTTCGGTTAGTGTTTATCGGTTCTAACCGACCAGCTGTGATTACTTGTTCTTTTTGGTAGCCCCCTTTTTCAAGTAATAATTGGGTAAAATAATTGCCCCAAGTAAATGTAATAGTAGGTAAAATTGGTGCTTGCTTATATTTTCCAAACATATAGGCAGGATGCAAATCATAGATTGCCCCATGTTGAATTCCAAATACTTTCACCTTATGTTGAGCTGCCGCAAATTGAATTGCTTTTTGCTGCGCGCTATTTTCATTAATAAACAAAATCCCTTTATAATTCGTCTTTTTAAAGAATTTACAAAAAGCACGATAGCGCAAATAATAGATGTAAAAACTCATTTCATTTTGGCGAAATAAAGAAAGAATTATTTTGGCATTCCCCTCTGTTTTCTTACCTAGTTCGGCCGATAACGTTTTAAATGATTTTCTAAATTTCCATAGTTCAAAAAGCCACTTAACCCCAAAAAAGTAATGTCCCATGAGTTGGTCCACATTGCGACTGTCATTATAAACGCTTGCATCTAATTTGTGGCTCTTATTCGGATTAAAGCTTTCTCTATTAAATAATTTATCGCATTCTAATTCAATGACTCCAAAGCGCTGATCCTTTCCTTCACGATCATCTTCTATTCTAGAAAGAATAAGATTATCATGCTCTTGTTTATGCTTAAATTTGGTTTTACGGAGCATTAAAAACAATTCCCTCAGCATTTTCTTTTTATTAGCTTTAGCCCATTTTTCTGTCGGAACAAATTCTAAGTGATCTGAAGCAATAAAGTCTTGCAATGTTTTATCAGAAGTAATAACGATTCCTTTTTCATTTTCACTTAAAAACTGACGAATACAGGCCAACCTTAGAAAGAAAGTTCGATATGAAAAATACATACGGAACTGTTCAAAAAACCAAACATCTACTCCGTTTTCACTGGCAAAATTTTGAAACAGTTGCTCATTTTGGTTATAAAAATCAACCACCTCGTCAAAAGCTTGCTCATTAATTGATTTTTGCAGTTCTGGTTTTAAAAGAATGGGACTATACGCAGAATTTGTTGAACTATAGGCTGACGAATAAAAGGTTTTCTCAGGTTTAGGCAGCACGTCATTTTCATAATCACCGTCGATATAATAAGCCATTTGAGCATTTTCCATTCCTGTGACTAATATAGCATGTTGAAACGATTCTAGACTTATTTGAGCACATTAATATGACCAGTATGCGTATGTTTTTGATCATTGTTCGCATCTCCAAATTCTATCTCCCAAATATATACCCCGTCTTGCACTAATTTACCACCATATGTGCCATTCCATCCATAGGCAGCATTATATGATTCAAAAATCACTTCTCCCCACCTATTCAAAATCTTTAAATGATAATCATATGGATCGTATCCAGAAGTGAAAACAGGTAAAAACTCATCATTAAAAGAATCGCCATCAGGAGTAAAGGTATTGGGAACATAAAAGATAATTTCTTCAGCAATAAAAATCACTTTTGTGATCGTGTCAGTACATTCACCGTTAGTAACTACCACTTGCACATTGTAAGATCCAATGCTACTGTAAGCATGACTTGGATTTTGATTGGTAGAAATATGACCATCTCCAAAGGTCCAGAGCCAAGCTGTTGCATTAATAGATTCATCTGTAAATTGGATTAAATCTCCAATTTCAGGACTTGGCGGATCAAAACTGAAAGCTGCAATAGGTTGCGGCATTGCATCCACAATTACTGTTTTTGTAATCTCATAATCACACCCTCCTGCACTAGTAACACTCAAAGTGACCACATAGGTTCCTCCATCTAAATAAGTATGACTGGGGTTTTGATCGTAACTTAAACTGCCATCACCAAAAGTCCAGAACCATCCTTCACCGCCAGAAAGTGTCATTGTTAAATCTGTAAAATCAACCGTGATTGGAGCACAACCGTTTGGATCGCTATAAGAAAAATCAACCGTAAGATCATCTATTATAATTACGGTATGCGTAATAATCGAATCACAATAATCACCAATTGAAATAGTGTCTACATAAACGCCTGCATCAGTGATCAAAGTTCCATCAATTAAGACAGACTCTTCAGCACAAAGCAGATGACTTTCTGTATCAGAAAAATAGAGTATGTTCGGATAAATGATCCGCATAGTTGTATCTAGTATACACCCTTCTGCACTTGTAATTGTTAAGGTAACGTCATATGGACCTGGGCCCGCATACGCATGATCTGGATTTTCCAAAGTACTGGTTCCACCATCTCCAAAATCCCAATCCCAACTTGCTATTCCACCTGGTAAATCAGTCTCATCTTCAAAGTCAATCGTAAGCGGATAACAGCCCACAGAATCTGTGACACTAAAATTTACATCATCCGCGGTAAATTCGGTAATTGTATAAGTAATTATTGAGTCACAAGCATCATCAAAAGAAATTGTATCGATATAGATTCCCTCATCAAAAATATAAGTTTCGTCAACCAAAACGCTGTCACCTTCGCAGATGCTAATGGCAATATCCTCAGTAAGTGGGCCACCTTCAGGTTCAATAGAAATTATAGAATCTAAATTCACTTCACAACCAGAAACAGTGTGCGTTGCTACAATTCTGTAATCCGTTAGTTCCGTTTGCAAATCGGTATTAAAAATCAGGTCACCACAATCACCTGCCTGCGGAACGTCAATATAAATGCCATTCGTGATGTCAAACAACTGATATTCAACATCAATTTCTGTATTATGAAGAATTACTTCGGCAGAATCATTTACACAGTTCGGAAATCGCTCTACTTCCATATCCAATAATGCACAAGTATGATAAATATCTAAAATTTCTTGGTGTGTTAGCACATCTTCATATACCCGAACTTCATCCACAACACCGTCAAAAGTATTCGTATAACCTGCAATGCTCGAAGAAGCTCCAATAGTTGTCAAATAAGCAATCGTAGGATCAAAACTTTCGAAGGAGGTCATATCCAAAGTCATTTCAGTTTCATATTCCACACAATTAATATAGAGTTTAACTATTCTACCCTCTGTATTATTGTTTTCAACTGTAAGGGCCACAAATGTAGCTTCTAGGTCAGGAATGATAATCCCAGGATTGGTATAACGATCTCCACCAGACCAACCTGTGCATGCAATGTGCTTATTAATCTGATTGCTCAGAGGTGCTACCCCATATTCACCCATACCAAATTGCACTTTTGAATAACCTCTATAGGTTGTGGTGCATTGATCTCGAATTGAAAAAATTCCCATTGGATCGTCCGAATCGTTTGGTGTGACCCAAGCTGTAACTGTATAGTCATCATTCAGAACCATATTAGGTGAAACCAATACGTAATCATCATCCCCGTCAAAAGATAGTCCTTCACCACAAGTTGTACCTGTATAAGTTGCACCTGACAAAGTAGCGCTATAAGTTGGATCTCCTAAATTATCCAAGGTTCCATCAAAAGGAAAATATAGCAGTAAATTATCTGTTACGGGAACTGCAGGTTCATCAAGGTTTAAAGGGCATTGGGCATGTACTGATTGAGCGATTAGAAAACCGAAGACTAAGAAAATTGAGCGCATTGCCATAAGACAAAAATAACAACTTCTAAAGAGAATTTAAAAAAGCTTCTGCATTGTCCAAATGTTGCATTCTTTTCGATAGTTCTTCTTTAGGCAAATTCCACCATTCGGTTTTTAAAAGCTTTTGAATTACCTCATCTGAATGTCTATAACGCAAATGCTTTGCTGGTACGCCAACCACAATACTATAGGGTTCAACATCCTTGTTTACCAATGAATGTGCGCCAATAATTGCTCCATCACCAATTTTAACACCTGCCAAAACGGTTGAATTAGCACCGATCCATACGTCATTTCCAACAATAGTCTCTTCACTATCTGTCGTCCAATCTATGTCTTTATCTGTAAAGCCGTAACTTTTATTGTAGGCAAACGGGTGGGTTGATAACCAATCTGTAGGATGCCCCCCTAGGCCAATGCGAACATTATAAGCTATGGAGCAAAATTTTCCAATTGAGCTTACATTTTTATCTACCAAGCAAAATTTATTGATATAGGTATAATCGCCAATGTGATTGGCTAAAATACTAGAGCCATATTCCAATGTTACTTGTTTCCCTAATTTGACGTTTTTCCCTAATCGGGCGGTGCGAATGGTACAAGACGGATTTTTAATTTTCGCCAGTTGTTTCCATAAATAATGCACCAATTCCATAACACGAAGATAGTATTTTTAACTAATTTATTTTGCAATCAAAAAAAAGACCGCGCTAATGAATAGCGACGGTCTTTTTTTTAGATTTTTTGTTCTGTATTTTATATTTACCTCAATTTTCGAAAGCTGCTCATGCGTCATTCTTTCATTAAAGCTGATCACTCGTTTTATGAGGTAGTGGTATTTGAAGGCTCTACGGCTGGAACAGAAACATCAATCGATTTTGTATGAACTCGCCCTGAACCATTAATTTCAATGTTCAAATTGTCCGTATTAACAGCATCATGACAATGAACGTTACCATTCCCATTAATAACAATACCTGTCAACTCTTTGACGGTTACAATTATTGTGAATTTTTCGTCTTTAGTTTTACTATGAAACTCCTCTAACATCCCTGATTTAGCGCTAATATCCAATACGTTACCTTCAACATTAATATTGATTAGATTAGCAATTTCCGTATCACCATCAAATATAACGTCAGTTTCAGTTCCAACAACGATCATAACATTTACATTCAAGTTTAGGTTAATCGTTTGAAATTCACCAAGACTTTCAAGGCTATTCGTATTCATTAATTCCACTGCATTTTCAGTGAATAATTTCTCTTTTTGAATGACTTTGTTCGCCGTTACTTCATTTTGCGTTTCGGTGCCATTAGTTTGATTTCCTGTTGTGTTTAACACAGCGGCAAGTGTAATAGCCGCAACAATACTTCCTAACATAATTAATAATTTTATAGATTTTAATTTTCAATTAACTACTTCAATGACGCCTATCGAAGTGGTTATGCTTTTTACCCTCGTTTTATTTTTATAAGGGATTCTATTGGTAAGAGGCTTTTTTGAATAAAAGGTTACAGAGAATTTAATTTATTTTTCGAACACGGACAAACAACAGCGTTAAACAACTGGCTAACAAGTGATAATACGCTAATTAATTTTACCAAAAAAACGGAAATTATTTCTAGAACAAATAAATATTCAAGGTTTCCAGTAGCATAGATTCTTAGGAAATTCGTGTTACATTGATTTAAAATAAAAAAAATGCTTATGTTGGATGTAAAGCAATCAATATGAAAACCTTACTCTACTTCTCTACTCTTCTCTTTTTTGGCCAAACTCTTTTAGGACAAGCTGGCAGCGACATGCATTTTGACGGTGTAGATGATCACGTAAATCTTGATGTAATATCGCCACAAATGGCGGATGCAAACACAAATTTCTCAATTGAGTTTTGGTGTAACTATAATGGCGAGGATAATTATGACTACGGGGTCATTTTCAGCGCAAATGACTCAACTGGAGGAAATAGATTTTTAATTAGAGCCGCCGGGCCAATTGACGATACTGATGGAATTGTAATCTATATAAATGAGTTCGGAGAGAATCAATACATAAGAGGTGACATTCTTGTTGGTGACGGACGTTGCCATCATATTGCATTAACTTATGAAGAAGGCATTTGCTCACTTTACGTAGATGGTGTTTTGGATGTAACTGCAAATAGAACGATCGAATTTGAAACTGGTGATCTCTATAGTTTAGGTCAAGAGTATGATTTAGGCATGATCACTTCTGATTTTTACGAAGGTGAAATTGATGAATTCAGAATTTGGGACAAAACCATTTCAGAGGTCATCCTCAATATTTTTAAGGATGAAGAATTAACTGGAGCTGAGCCTTACTTAATTGCGTATTATAATTTTAATGAAGGGACACCAGATGTAGACAATACGGGCTTAACAGTTCTAGATAACGGCAGCGTAGCTATTGGCTTAGACGGAACACTTATGAATTTTGAGTTGCTTGGATCAACATCAAATTTTACCGCTGCCGATTGCATCTTTATCTCAAACGACATGTCTATTGAGGGAGCCATAATTGAAAATGAGCCACAAATTCAGTTCATAAATAAGCTTTTAGAATTACAAATTAAAGCCGCAACGCAACTCCTCGATACAGAAGTAAAGATACATGACGTATCTGGTAAAATTGTTTTTGAAGCCTTCTTTCCAACCTTTGAAACTAAGTCATTTGATATTTCAAACTTAAATCCCGGTTTGTATCTCGTCACTGTCAGGAATTCTGAAAACGAATCCGTTTATAAATTATTGAAACAATAAGTTCTGTTCGTACTATTTCAAATGATCAATAATCCGTTCACATGCTTTTCCATCTCCATAAGGGTTAATGGCATTCGACATTTGCACATGATAAGCTTTATCTTCTAATAGCCTAGATACTTCTGTAATGATCAAGTTCTTATCCGTTCCAACTAATTTAACGGTTCCGGCATGCACGGCTTCTGGTCGCTCAGTTGTATCACGCATTACTAAAACAGGTTTCCCTAAACTCGGCGCTTCTTCTTGAATCCCTCCTGAATCTGTCAGGATTAAATAGGATTTACTCATTAAGTGGATGAAAGACAAATAACCTAAAGGTGTGATTAAACGAACGTTTGAAATGCCCGTTAACAATTCATTTACGGGTCCTTTTACATTGGGATTTAAATGGACAGGATATACAAAAACCGTCTCTTTATATTTATTTGCCAAGGCTTTGATTGCCGCACAAATGTTACGAAAGCCTTCCCCAAAATTTTCACGTCTATGGCCTGTAATTAATACAATTTTATCTTCGGCAAGGTTAACGTTGGGTAAAAGTAATTCCGCATCACTTACTAGTTTCTGTTTCAATAAATCGTTTTGCTCAATTTTATTTAAAGCTAAAAATAGCGCATCAACAACTGTATTACCTGTTACTATAATTTGATCGGCGCTCACATTTTCCTTGAGCAAATTCTCTTTTGCTTTTTCTGTTGGGGCGAAATGGTAATTGGCAATGGCCCCCGTTAATTTGCGGTTCACCTCTTCTGGCCAAGGCGAATAAATATCGCCTGTACGCAAGCCTGCCTCTACATGTGCAACAGCAATTTTTTTATAATAGCATGAAAGTGAAACTGAAAAGGTAGTTGTAGTATCACCATGCACTAAAACTAAGTCAGGCGAAAAATCATCTAATACTTGTTTGAACGACAATAATATATTACTTGTTACATCAAATAGATCTTGATCCTTTTTCATTAAATCCAAATCATATTCTGGTTGGATTTCGAAAATATCAAGTACTTGATCTAACATTTCTCTATGCTGCGCTGTAACGCAAACTTTTGTATCAAAAACAGCTGTATGATCTTCAAAGGCCTTTACCAATGGCGCCATTTTAATGGCTTCCGGTCGCGTCCCAAATACAATCAATATTTTTCTCTTCAAAGTCATTCTCTTATTCCGCAAAAATCTAATTCAATAGTAGATTCGTTGGCGATTAAATCTTTAAACTCTTTATGTCCCACCAAAAACACAACAATGTCGGCTGAATTGTAAGCAGTCTTATATGTTGACAAATCTACATTTAAATAATGATTCTCTTTTCCTCCAGAAATGTTGGGTTCTACAATGCTATAGTCGGCGTTTAAATTCGCCTCTTTTAAAGCTTTTACGACTTGAATTGCTGGTGACTCTCTTAAATCATCAATATTTGGTTTAAAGGCCAAGCCCATTAAAGCCACTTTTGCTTGTCGATTTTCTTTTTGGTTAAATGTTAAAATTTCGTTTTTCACTTTTTCAATTACCCAAAGTGTTTTATACGAATTTATTTCGCGCGCTGTGCGAATCATTGTCGCCTCTTCAGGATAATCAGCTACGATAAACCATGGATCAACTGCTATGCAATGTCCACCAACACCTGTGCCGGGCGTGAGGATATTTACGCGAGGATGTTTGTTCGCCAATTCAATAAGTTCCCAAACGTTAATGTCAGCTTTATCGCAAATGATTGAAAGTTCGTTGGCAAATGCTATTGAAACGTCTCTAGATGAGTTCTCAACTAGTTTACACATTTCGGCGGTTTGCGAATTGGTGACGTATAAGTTAGACGACACAATTTTTCGATAAAATTCTTTCGTAATTTGAGAGGAAGCTTCATCTATGCCGCCAATAACGCGATCATTATGTTCCAATTCATAAATTACTTTACCAGGCAAAACACGCTCCGGACAGTAAGAAATATATATTTTATTAATGAGCTCCGGTCGTTCTTCAAAAATTATGTCGCGCATTTTTTGAGTCGTACCTATAGGAGATGTCGATTCTATTATAAATAGATTTCCCTCTTTCAAAAATGGGATAACAGCTCTTGTTGCATTTTCGACATATGAAATATCAGGTTGAAATCCTTCTTTAAAAGGAGTTGGAACCGCAATCATAAAGACGTCTGCATAGTCAGGAACTGTTGCCGCTTTTAACGTCTTTTTACTTACAACATCTTTTACAATTCCAGATAAATCAGGTTCTACAATATGTATTTCACCATTGTTGATCGTATCTACCACCGATTGTGTAATGTCTACACCTAATACGTTGAACTTTTTACTAGCCATTAGTGCTGCTGTCGGCAACCCAATATAACCTAGCCCGACCATCACTACTTTCTCTAACTTATTGTCCATAGGTCTTAAAAAATTGCTTCAAATGACTCACTTATTGTTTTGATAGAGAACTTTTCTAGATTCTCTTTTGTAAATCCTTTTAAATTATTGTTTAGATATGCTTCGTAAAAGCTAGTCACAGCCTTTTGAGCTGCTTCCGAATCTCCAAAATTGGTAATGGTTCCTAAACCATTACCTGTAATAATATTTCCTGCATCTCCGTCTGGTTTCCCTATCGCTAAAATCGGATTTCCAACGCCCATATATTCAAATACTTTTCCAGGAATGATTCCATCAATATTCTTTGCATCATTCAATAAAAGCAATGAAAGAGAACTATTGTACAATTCTTCAATTGCGTCCTTATGTGCCATATTTGGAACAAAATTGACATTATCCGTTAAGCCATATTTGGCTACATCTCTGTTCACATTTGCATGTACGTTACCAACTAACCTTACGCGTAAATTAGCCTTGAACCCTTCTTTTGATTGACATAGTTCGCTCAAGGCAATCCATAATGCTTCTGGATTCCGATCTGCGTTGATTGATCCTAAATGGGTAATGGCAAAATGTGAATTATTTTTTTCGTGGACTTGTTTATAGTCGGCATTATCAAATCCATTTGTTATGACTTTTCTTCTGCCGGCTCCTAGTTCCTCAAAACTACCCGCCCAACTTTCACTTACAGTAACCAGTGTGTTACACGTTTGAATGACTTGCTTTTCTAATCGCCGATTTTTATTATCAGCCCTTTTACCCACGCTTAACATATCATAAAAGTCAATATTGGTCCAAGGGTCACGGAAATCAGCAATCCAATTAATTTTATCGCCAAAGTAATTCTTCAACTTTAAACCAATTAAATGCATGCTGTGCGGCGGACCTGTGCTAATTACAACTTCTATATTTTCTTCTTGAATTACTTTTTTAAGATATCGATAAGAGGGCTTTACCCAAAACACGCGCGGATCAGGAATAAACATATTTCCTCTTGCCCATTTCCCCATGCGCTTAATCGGGCTTTTTGAAGCATCAACAGAGGACGGTTGATTTACCTGACTTTTATCAGATTTTTTTATAAAAGCACGATAGATAAAGTAAGGTTCAAAAATTTTACGTTTGAGTACTTTAATTTTTGGCGATACTTTTTCCAATAGACTTTCGTCTTTCAAGGCAAAATCAGGATTGGCCGGCGTATACACAAAGACCTCATTATTTTCGGCCAAGTATTTTGAAACTTTCAGCCAACGGTGAACACCCGCCCCTCCACTTGGAGGCCAATAATAACTAATAATTAATACGCGTTTTCCTTGACTAGTCTTCGAACTCATTTGGAATTTCAGTATCTAATTCTTCTGGCTCTCCCTCACGTTTTGATTCTAAATACAAGCCAGCCAATAACAATAATAATATTGCAATTGAACCGATAGTAGCCATAGTTGTTGCTTTCTCGTAAGATGGAAGATTAAATTCCATAGTAATGTTATGATCACCCGCTGGAACTTCAACGGCACGTAAGACATAATTTACACGCGAAATTGGAACTTCATTTCCATCTACATATGCTTTCCAACCATCTTCATAATAGATTTCAGAAAACACAGCTAATTGCGCTTCACTTGATGCTGATTTGTACGCTACTTTATCTGGATGATATGAAGTCATCTCAATACTTCCATTTCCAGAATAATTAGTGGCAGACAAGTTTTTAGAAAAATCTGAATCAATGATTGTTGTTTGAGTTGGATTCCAACCCGCACGACCACTTGATGTCAAACTCATTACTTTATAATAAAGCGAATCTGGAGCAGAATCTGCAATCCAATTGATACCTGTTGAATCTGCAACACAAGCAATTGGTTGATCTAATGTAGCTTCAAACGGAATATTAGCAACTGGCATTGGAGTTTCCATTCCTGGTAACTGCATTGTAATGGTTTCACTACCATTCAACTTAGCCGTTGTTACTTCTTCGCCGTTCACAAAAATACGTGCATCATTTTTATTCTGAAGGACAGCTTCATTGTAAGCATTCAATGCAAGAATTTCTTCATCTGCACTTTCTACAACTTCAATGTTTTTCGCAAACCAAGCATTACCCATGGCATTTTGATTCACCTTAGTTAATCTTGTACCACCAATCTGGCCGGTTGGCCCTGGTTTTGGCTGTAAATAATATTTCGTATTTAGCATGTCCAATACCGAAGGATTGTTCCCCATTATATGGAAAGCAATAAGATCTTGATACCTGCTTAATTTTGCCCCATGATAACCTCCAATAGATTTATTAAAGTAAGAAGCATAAGCACTGTTATAATGATTTCCTACTTCATAAACTCTAAAGTTTGTATTTCTATTTAAAATACGGAATGTTAAGAAATCTCTGCGCACTTCCTTTTCACGTGCACTTGCATCTTCTTCTTTCAATTGTGCATTTAATACATTTAGTGCAGAATCAATTTGCACTGCAATTGTAGGATTCAATTGGCTTTCAATTTCCAAGATTTGTTTTTCACCTTCGCCTGCAGCAAAAGGATATTGCATCTCGTAATTTTCTACCCACATTTCATAATTTTTACCACGCCCATCATTATTTACATAACGTAGGTCAATAAAAATGAGGTCTAATAAAATGAAAAGTGCTAATCCACCACCGAATAAGAATTTAGAATATCCAAAGCGAATAAAAGAGAAAACTAAACCAGCACCTAGAACAAAGAAACCTAAGGAACGTAAAACATCTTTGTTGTAAATTTCTTGTCGCGCTAATTCAAGTGCGTCATAAAATTCTAAATATTGCTTTTGATATTGCGGATCAGTTATTCCTTCTAATCCCGCTAGCTCCCCATTGCTCAGGAAAGTATTAAACATACCTGGCGCAATTAAAAAGAGGATTAAAATAAAGGCGAAAACAGCCGTTACAATATAAAACCCTTGCATTTTATCTGCAATTTCTTGGCGATTCTTTACAACACGTTGCAAGAATAAAATCCCCATTAAAGGCACACAAACTTGTGCCACAACTAAAATGATTGTTACAGCTCTGAATTTATCATAACCAGGCATGTAATCTAAGAAAAAGTCGGTTAAACTAGATGACATAATAATGCCGCCTCGTGTTAATGCAAACAGCAAGAATAATGAATTAACTGCCGTGAATATAATTTGCTTTTTCCCATCTAAGAACATGTTAACGGTGTATAGCAATATTGGGAACAGCACCAAGGCCGAGACATAATTGCTCCCCCAACTCAACATTATAGTTAGGAGTGTTACGGAGAGCAAGCCCCATTTATATTTATCTTGAACATATACCAAACCTAAAAAGGCTAAGAACATGACAATAATCCCTATGTAAACTGGTCCTGAGACTATCGGTTGATCTCCCCAATACTGATTACTTTGAGCGACATTCTCTTGGAAGTTACGATCAACATTATCTAAAATTTCATCATTAGCTTCGTTTGTTCCAATTCGTTGCGATTCGCCACCCTTAAAATTAGGTACAACCATAGCAAACGTCTCTCCATGTCCATAACTCCAATTCGTTACATATTCACGGTCTAAGCCGCCAGTAGTAATACTGTCATTCGCTGTTCCATCAGGATTAATAGTTAATTCTGTACCACCACGAATGGTATGTTTAGCATAATCTATCGTTCCAAACAGGTTACCATAATTAACCATTAGGGCTAAAATATAACCAACGGTTAACAATCCTGTGACTTTGAAAAATTGCGGTAATTTGTCTTGTTTTATGTGTCTTACTAACTCTACAAATCCTAAAAGAACCAGGATCATAGCCATATAATAGGTGATTTGAATGTGGTTAGCACCTAGTTCAATCATCATAAAAACAGAAGAAAGCGCCACGCCCAGAATCCAGTTTTTAAAGCGATAGGCCATTATAAAGCCCGCAATCATGAGCGGTGCTAGGCCAATGGCGGCGGCCTTGGAGTTGTGCCCCGCCTCTAAAATCACAATAAAATAGGATGATAAACCGAAAGCTATGGCACCAATAATGCCCAGATAGGGCTTTATCTTTAGACTTAGTGAGAGTATATAAAAACTAAAAAAGTAGACGAACATGAAGAAAATGGGCGCCGGTAAACCAAAGCGCACAATTTTTGTAATAATCGTATTCAACCAAGTACCTTCATATTTCATTGAAATTTGCGTGGTTGGCATTCCAGAGAACATTGAACCTGTCCACATGATTTGCTCACCGTCATTGGTTCTGAAATCCTGCACCTCTCGCGACATTCCAACGTAACGTACAATATCACCTTGTTTCAATGAATAGCCTTTTAAGGCTGGCGAAAAATAAGCACATGCTATTGTTACAAACAACAAAATGGCACCTAAATGCCAAAGATTTGATTTTCTAAAGATTCTGTCTTTCAAATTCATCTATTATCGTTTTGTTTTAGTCCTTTGATTTAATTTATTTCTGATGTAAATAGCGTGATTATTCACTTCAAAAAAAGCTGCTGCTAAAATAGGATTTTTTATTGAACTCGGACACCTCTCAAGGCTATTAATTAAGGAGAATTAACAGATTATTGACCAATCAAATTTGATCCAATTTAATCCTGTTGTAGTTTTAGTAAATTTGTTCGACAAAATTGAACTAATCTTCCTTAACTTCTTCAAAATCAATAAAATCACCGTCATTCTTGTCCGACTTACCAATTTTTGATATGGTTGTTTTGCCAAAAGTCTCTTTTGCATTACGGACCATTTCGTCTGAAGCATTTTGTTTCCGCTGAACTTGATTATGGTCATCCATAGTGCGTTTAGCAATCATCATTTTGCCAATTAAACGCAACAAAACAAACACGCCGACTATAATCAGCACGGTCCTAACAAAGCCTGATATACTCAGTAAAACCATTATTTACTCAAATAGATATTTCGTTCGCTATAAATCTTCTTGAAATATGGATCTTTCAAATCTTTAATGAATAGAATACCTTCTCCAGTCGATTTCATCTCAGGCCCTAATTCTTTATTCACATTAGGAAATTTATCAAAAGAAAAGACAGGAACTTTAATTGCATAACCCTCTTTGTGAGGTTTAAAATTAAAATCAGTTACCTTTTTCTCACCTAACATCACCTTGGTAGCATAATTCACATATGGTTCGCGATACGCTTTTGCAATAAATGGAACAGTTCTTGAAGCACGTGGATTGGCCTCTATCACATAAACTTTATCATCCTTAATTGCAAATTGAATATTGATTAAACCAACTGTTCGCAATGCAACTGCAATTTTGTTTGTAATGTCAACGATTTGATCCATTACCAAATCTCCTAGGTTGTAGGGTGGTAATAATGCGAATGAATCTCCAGAGTGAATTCCGGCAGGTTCAATATGTTGCATAATTCCAATGATGTAAACATTTTCTCCGTCGCAAATGGCATCAGCCTCAGCTTCAATAGCTCCACCTAAGAAATGATCCAATAAGATTTGATTGTCTGGCAGTTCATTCAAAATATCAACTACGTGATGCTCTAAATCTTCTTTATTGATGACAATTTTCATTTTTTGACCACCCAAAACATAAGATGGACGAACCAATAATGGGAATCCTAACTCATCAGATAGTTCTAGAGCTTGTTCAGCACTTTCAACTACTCCAAATTCAGGGTAAGGGATTTCATATTCTTTCAACAAGTTTGAAAAACGTCCTCTATCTTCTGCTAAATCTAAAGCATCAAAAGAGGTTCCCATTACGCGAATTCCGTAACGTTCTAATTTCTCAGCCAATTTAAGTGCAGTTTGTCCACCTAATTGAACGATTACACCTACTGGTTTTTCATGTCGAATAATATCATAAATATGTTCCCAAAAAACTGGCTCAAAATAAAGCTTATCAGCTGTATCAAAATCTGTAGAAACAGTTTCAGGATTACAATTAATCATGATTGTTTCATAACCACATTCCTGTGCTGCTAATACACCGTGTACACATGAATAATCAAATTCAATTCCTTGTCCAATTCTGTTAGGACCTGAACCAAGTACTACAATTTTGGGTTTATCTGTAACAACAGATTCGTTTTCATATTCAAACGTTGAGTAATAATAAGGCGTTTGAGCAGCAAATTCAGCAGCACAGGTATCAACCAATTTATAAACTCGGTTAATTCCAAAATCACTTCTTTTATTGTATACTTCAGATTCTAAACATCTCAATAAGTGAGCAACTTGTCTATCTGCGTATCCTTTTTGTTTGGCCTCAAATAATAAATCTTTTGAAATGGTCGCAATTGAATAGCGTTCAATCACTTTTTCCAAAGACACCAATTCTTCAATTTGTCTTAAGAACCAATTGTCAATTTTAGTTTTCTCGTGAATTCTTTTGAACGGAATCCCCAATTTAATGGCGTCATAAATATGAAATAGTCGATCCCAACTTGGGTTTTCTAAACTTTCTAAAATTCTATTTTGGTCAGTTAGTTCACGGCCATCAGCTCCTAATCCATTTCTTCCGATTTCTAATGATTGACAGGCTTTTTGCAAGGCCTCTTGGAAACTACGTCCAATTGCCATTACTTCACCAACAGATTTCATTTGAAGTCCTAATTTCTTATCAGCTCCTTCAAATTTTGCGAAATTCCAACGTGGAATCTTTACAATTACATAATCCAACGTAGGCTCAAATAAAGCTGATGTCGTTTTAGTAATTTGATTTTTCAACTCATCCAAATGATAACCAATTGCTAATTTCGCTGCAATTTTCGCAATCGGATAACCTGTTGCTTTTGATGCTAATGCAGAAGAGCGTGAAACACGCGGATTAATCTCAATTGCAATAATATCTTCATTTGCATCTGGACTAACGGCAAATTGAACATTACACCCACCGGCGAAATTTCCAATTTTTCGCATCATTTTAATGGCCATGTCACGCATTTTCTGGAATGTCGTGTCTGACAATGTCATTGCCGGCGCTACTGTAATTGAATCTCCTGTATGAACGCCCATTGGATCAAAGTTTTCAATTGAACAAACAATAACAACGTTATCATTGGCATCTCTCAATAACTCTAACTCAAATTCTTTCCAACCTAATAAAGCCTTATCAATCATTACTTCCTTAATAGGAGAAAGATGAAGACCTCTGGTCAATAATTTATCAAATTCTTTCTCTTCATATACAACAGCTGCACCTGCCCCACCAAGGGT
>JBLHOW010000105.1:0-18661 GCA_047623705.1 Crocinitomix sp. | reverse complement strand
TGCAATTGTATCGCGGTTTAACAAAATCACAGTAGAATGTCCGTGATTATCTATTTTATCAACTAAAGTAGATCCGTTAAATTCACAAATCCAGTGTGTTGCAGCTAAATTTTCTTTGTAAGTCACTTCAATAGTTGGAACTTGAAAGTACTGATGTTCTCCAATTCCTTCTAAGTCAAATACCAATCTTAAAAAACCAGTATTATTGTGTAATTCTTCATTTGTAATTCCTAAATCTGCAAAACTTACCTTACCAACAATAGGTTGGTTAAATTTCACTTTTATTTCGCCTTGGTTTATTTCTACGTTTTCCATCTTTATCTTGTTTTAATCAAAGATAGGTTGGTGAAACGCATTTTGAACTGACTATTTATTGCTTAGGAACTGATATTTATCAGTTGAACGGGAGTGGTTACTTAAAAATGAATAGCTTTGCCCAAAATAAAGGTCATGTACAGTAAAGACGAAGAAAAAGCGCTTAAAATTGAATTTTGGGCAACGCTAAACGAACAGTTAGAACTAGAACGCGGATTACACGCGAGTAAAGTGAACTGGATGAATTTTAACACCAAAATCAAGCAACTTTTTTTCAGAATGGAAGCCAGTAGAGAAGAAGTAAAACTTTGTATTGATTTACAGTTTTTAGATCCGGTAATCACGGCAATTTATTATGAGCAGTTTACAGAATTTAAAAATATTTTGGAGGAACGCTTAGATGGAGAACTCGATTGGCAAAGTACTTTCGAGCATACGAATGGTAAAACTATTTCACGTATTTCTGTTGGTCTGACTGGTGTCGATATGTATAATAAAGAAGACTGGCCAGCCATGCACGGCTTTTTAAAACAAAACTTTATTAAGCTTGAAAACTTTTGGGCTGAATTTAGTGACGTGTTTGTTGCTCTAAAATCTTAAAGGGAAAAAATTAATTCTACAGGTATCTAATAGAGCGGTAGCGTTAAGTCTTAATTCGAAAGAATTGCAAAAGTTGATTGCCAAAATTAAATCAACTTCACATGCGTCAACATCTTAGAAGCATACTAAAAATCTGAATTCGATTATTCCGAATTTCCACAGATGCCTTGAACATAGTGAGGTTTTGATAGGGGGCACAATGTTATTGATTGTTTTAAATAACTAAAACAAAATTTAGAGCATAACAGTAAACGCCAATCAAAACCTATCTAACCGTGATCCGACATGGTCGGAGAGCAGTCTAACATCTAAAAGCGAAGCGATCTAACTACGAATAGAGAGAGTTGATCTAATCAATCCAAATAGTATCACGATACGTACTTGAACCGCCGAAAATTCCAAAACCGTCTGTTATATTAGAATAAACCTGAACGGGTTCCGCGAAAAAGTCGCCTTGGGCATCCAGATATTTAGAGTAGGAGAGTTTGTATTTATACAAGTCTTCGCTCAAACTTTTTAATCCAACCACATAAAATTTGAAACTTTCAGGATCACCCCATTTATATTGTCTTCCAGTGAAATTAATAGTTTGACCATTAAATCCATTATCTGAGAAGAAAAACTCCGAGCCGAAGCGAGATCCGTCAATATCAGGATCACCGTTAATAACGTATACTTCTTTTGTTGAAAAGTAAGGGCTTTGAATTAGGTCAACATTGCCTTCTTCATCTTCCCAGGAGACATTATATACAATGGATAATCCGTAATAGTTATCCTGGCTTGCATCATCTGTAAAACTGATGTTAAATTCCAATTGATCGCCCGTAACGGATACAGTATCAATGCTAGACAAGGAGATTATGCTTGGTGTTTCGGCAGATGCTGTAACAGTATTGAAACCAGCTGCTTCTGCGCGCAAGCCATATGTTGTTCCTGCTACAGGCATAGGGTCGGTGCAATAATAATTCCCGTTTGTTGTATGTGTGAAACTACCAATTTCGGCGCCGTTAGCGTCCAATAATTTAGCTGTAGCATTTTCAATATTTGGTAAAACATTGTCGTAAAGCACGTCACGACTCTCGCTTAAATTAACCCAAATAGTGTCTTCAGCCGAAAAAATGGAATTCACAACAATTCTAGGTTGACTTTCTTCTTGTTTTAACGGGATTTCTTTTTCACATGCCGTGAATAGTACTAAGGCTGCAAAACTTACAATTAACTTTTTCATATACATGTCTTAAAATTTAAAGCTATAACTAACTGAAGGTAGAATAGGGAAGAGGCTAATTTGCTTCAACACTTTTTCATTTCCATTTTTTAAATATCCAAAATCCAAATAGAAAGGATTTTTTCTGTTGTAGGCATTGTATAAACCAAAGCTCCAAGTTCTTTCTCCCCACTTCTTTTCTTTATGCAAGTTTACGCCCAAATCTAATCGGTGATATGAAGGCATTCTATAACCGTTTCTATCTTCGATATGATTCACTTCTGATCCTCCAAATTCATTATCACCTAAGGAGTTATATTTTTGCAAGGCTAACGTAATCGCATTCCCCGTTCCATAAACCCAAACTACACCAATATCAACATGGTCGTTAAACTTATGTGTTAAAACAAAGCTGGCGTCATGTCTTCTATCGTATCGGTAAGGAAATTCTTCGCCATTATTTAAATTCTCAAATTGACGATTCGTCCATGAAAGTGTATAGCCTATCCAACCTGTAGTTTTACCAGTTGTTTTTTCAAATAAAACCTCTGCGCCATAACTATAACCATTTCCAGTTTCAATTATGTTTTCCCAATCTTGATTGGTTCCCACAAAACTTGCTCCTTCTTTGTATTCAATTAAATTATCCATGGTTTTATAATAACCTTCTGTACTAATTCTAAAACCTTTTGGTAATTCACGTGTATATCCAATGGCAATTTGGTTTCCTTGTTGTGGAGGGACACTATCCGTAACAGGCACCCAAAGATCTGTTGGTAATCCAATTGAAGTGTTCGTTAATAAGTGCATGAACTGAGTAGTTTTAGCATAGGAGGCTTTTATGGATGATTTTTCATCTAACTTAAAGTTTATTGCTGCTCGCGGCTGTAATGAATTATACAATTTTTCGCGAACATAAAAATTAGAGAAATGGAGTCCTACATTGGCCATAAATCGTTCGCCAATTTTAAAATCATCTTGAATATAGGCGTAAAATTCATGCGCATAAGTTCGCGCTGAGCCAAAAGTAGTGTCAATGCTCTCTGAGCCAGAACTTAAGTTCAACTGATTGACACCAGGTTTAAATGTGTGATAGATTTCTCCAAATCCGAATTGCATTTCGTGATTAGGTGCGGGGTAATAGAAAAAGTTCATATTTCCTCCCCAATCCGTAATTCCAGATAAATATTCGAAAGAAAAATTGTCGAAAGCTTCACTTTCCTTTCCCTCTTCAAAACCTTTCAATCCGAAACCGGTTTGAAATTTATATTCGCTAAAATTAACTGTCGTATTTGCAAAAAGTTTTGGGCCAAACTTATGGTTCCAGCGCAAGGCCATAATTTTATTTCCCCATTTTATATTCCCTTTCACTTGTTCAATATAGGTTTTGTTGTCTGTTGCGTCAGTGTATTGGTATTGTTGATCAACATAAAATTTGTCATCACCTAAATAGGCACTAAAGTAGATTCTGTTATTCGGGTTAACAATATGATTGATTTTAGCATTTACGTCATAAAAGAAATAACCACCAGATGTTTTATCTCCGCCGTTAGGGCTATTTATATTATTGGCTATTGCAATAAAAGGTTTCGCCAAAATGTCAACGTAGGTTCTTCGTGCCGAAATCATGAATGATGTTTTATCCTTAATAATAGGACCATTCAGCATGAGTTTTGAAGAGATAATTCCTACACTTCCTTCGCCATGAATTTCTTTCATGTCGCCCTCGTTCATTCTAATGTCAATAACGGATGACAATCTTCCGCCATATTCTGCCGGAAAACCACCTTTCACCAATTTTACTTGATTTATAGCATCTGCGTTAAAGACAGAGAAAAAACCAAAAAGGTGATTGGCATTATAAATTGGAACACCGTCTAATAGAATTAAATTTTGATCTGGGCCACCGCCTCTAACGTAAATTCCGCTAGAACCTTCACTACCTGATTGAATACCAGGAAGCAATTGGGCCGTTTTAATAATGTCGCGTTCACCTAATAAAACGGGCAAGGATTTTACTTTATCCATTGATAGGTGGATTGTGCTCATCTCCGTAGTTTCTTGCGCCTTTTTTTGAGCCGTTACAACTACCGTTTCTAAATTGCTCATTGGTTTTAGGTTAATGTCTAATTCCAAATTACTATCCAATGTCACTCTGTTTTTTATTGGATCTTTGCCAACATATGAAAACATAATATCATATGTTCCATTTGGCAATGTTAAACTGTAGAAACCATAAATATTGGCAACTGTTCCCGTTTTTAAGGAATCTACATAGACTTTAGCGCCAATCAAAGCTTCTCCGGTTTGGGCGTCTTTTAAATAACCACTAATTGTACTCTTTTGTGCTATTGAAGTAATGCTTGCGAAAAAAAGCACGGTCAATAAAAGTAAGTTCTTTCTCATTATAAAGGATTGTTTTTGCGTCATCATTGAATGATGACGTTGGGCTAACGAAATACCCCTACTGTAAATTGCAAAAAAAGTAAAAAAAATTTTATTCCGTAGCTTAAAACGATTAAATTCACAAAAAACATCTTTTTAATGCGATTCTTATTATTAACCCTACTCATTATTATGGGCGCCAATACCTTTGCGAAGGACGACAAAATTCCTCGCAAAGTATTACGCTCAATCCCTTTGTTAACCAATTACTTGACGGCTGGTAAAATATCCCAAAAGGACAAAGCAACTGCTATTCATTCTTGGATAACTTCCAATATTCGATATAATTATAATGAATTATCAAGTGAGAAATATTTTGTGGGCGTTGACCCTAGTGATGTGCTAAAATCAAAAAAATCATTGAGTGATGGTTTCGTTGAGTTAATGAAAGCCATGTTGGATTATGCAAAAATTGAAAACGAAACCGTTTCAGGATATGTGCATGATGTTTCTTGGAATCCAGGCGATACTATTGTAGAAATGGGACATGCTTGGATTGCCATGAAATTGGATGGTGAATGGCGTTTGGCTGATCCTGTATGGGATGCAGGATATATTGGTAGAAAACCAATTGAACGAAAACCGTATAAAGAAAAAAAGTACCTCATTGGGTTGAAAAGATTTAAGAATGAGGTGAAGCGTGAGGAGGTTGAGATTGAGCGAGACGAGGAAGATGAGGAAAGAAGAGAGGAGTATGATGAAAAACCAAAATACAAAGATGAAATTGATTTTGTACAAGATCCATCTACGCATTTCTTTTTAATTGATCCAGATACTTTTTTATTAGATCATTTACCCTTGCTTCCAATTTGGCAGTTGCGGGACGATTATATTGATATTGAAGATTTCGCATTAGGAAAAGACAGTTTGAAACAACTTTTAGCTGAAAATGGACCAAACAGACAAGATTACGCTGAGGGAATCGATTTATTTAGATCGCGCGATTTTTTACATCAATACATCTTAAACGGTGAGGATGGTTTTAAATACAATCCTTACAATCCAGGAGTGAAAGCAATTAACTACTATAATTTTATGGTTTTAGTAAACGGTAAAAAATTGCAGAAATATGCCCGTGGAAGTATTTATGAAATTACTGTAGATAAACATCCTGCCTTGCTAGCCGTGAACGATACGATAATTAAGTTTGCGAAACTCTATAAAGTATTTGAAAAAGGCTTATATAAAAAACGAAGGACATTTGATAAAGAAAAATTTGCATTAACACGAGCAGCAGATAAAGAAAATGCCAAATTCATTCGGAAAATTGAAACTGAAAATGATAAGTTGATTTCGTATATCAAGTCCAATTCAGAACGGATAGAAACTAATATTGAACGCCTAGAGGATATGACCGAGAAGATGGAGGAGAAATTTCCTTCGGCTTTCGATTATTATAAGCCCCGAGAAGGTTTAAAGGATGAGTATCTCAATCCTTGGCGTGATTCAATGCAAGTGGAGATTAAAAAGTTAGAGCTGATTAAAACACAACAAAACAATAAGCGTTCTAAAAGCAGTTATATTTCATTGTTAACGGACGTGCGTTATATTGATTATTTATTGAATGCAAACTCAAATTTCATTCGTTTTAAAACTTATTCTAATAACGAAATAATAGGAGAGGTGGATAGTTTGGTAGATGATCATGCTAAACACGCTGTGATGCTATTTAATGATTCTTTGCGTGAAGAATTAATTCAGAAAGACGTAATGGATGTTGTGAAAAAGGCCAAAACGTTAATTCGTTTATCAAAAGCTGATTTTAAGTTGTTAAAAACAGAATTGAAAATTGATGATGTTCCAGCCTACGAAGTATTCATGCAGGCACAACTTTGGGAAATTATAAAGTTGGCTGACCAAATTAATAAGAACAGTGCCCACTTTAATGCTCAAATTCTTCCAATAATGAAGAATAATTCGGATGTGGGGGAAGTAGCAAAGCTAATAGAGAAACAAGAAAAATTAAAGGAAGAAAAGAAGGAGTTTATTGTTGAGCAGCAAGAAAAAGGGCATAAAAGAGCAGAGGACTTGATTCGTCAAATGCAAGATGATACAAAGGAATGGAAGCAGAAGTTTAAAAATTAGTTTCTTTAGTCTTTATATCGCTCAGACTGCCTGCTTTTAGATGATATTTTTAATAAAACCTTATCAAGGGTCTTTCTACTTCAAAAAACTAGCTACTAACGACTAAGGAATAATGACTAAGGCCCCATTGCTAATTCTTCTTTTAATCAGTATTTCAATAACCGGCTATTCACAGAATTTTGAGTTTTATTTTAATGTGGGTGATTGTGATGCAAGCACTGGCCCAAATCATCTCATTGCAGATTCTTCTGAAGTTGTGCATTTGGATTGGGACAATAGTACTTCTGGACCAGATTCGGCAAGAATTAGCATTTTAGATACAACATTCATACTAAAGGATACTTGGAAATTTTCAACTCCAAAATTAGCGCCTGGTATTATTCATTTTACAGCTGATATTTATAGCGGACAAGAAAGTGTTCGAGTTGATACCAATTATAATGTGACTGCGCTACCAAACGTATATTGCGTTGTTCATAAACTGGTAGTAGCGCCCAGTAAGTTTAAATTTGCGATTCGAACCTATGATCAAAGAACTTATGTAGAAGTTAGCGATCAGTTTTTTGTCTGTTTTGCTGCGTATGATATACTTGACAGTCTTAATGCTATCAAAGTTTCTGGCGGAGGACAGCAAGAATTCCAATTGGATTACTTACAGAATGATTCGACAATATCCTTAGTTGAAGGAGATCGCGTTCACTTACTGTGGGTGCGTCTTTTTTCGAAAGAAATTAATCGTGATGTTCCAGTGTATTCCAACACCAAAGTTGCTCTTTTTGAGTCAGATTCAGTATTTAAAGAATACTATGAAAACGGACAGTTATTTTTTAAGGTTCCGATTAACAATGGGCTTCAAAATGGATGGTATGTTCAGTATCACAAAACTGGGCAAGAATTTTTTAGAAACTATAGGGTAAATGGGGAAATACAAGACGGTACTTATTATGAACTTTACTCTAATGGAAATGTGTACCGTGAATGTCATTATAAAAATGGAGTAGAACATGGTACTTGGACCTGTTATACGCCAGACGGAAGTCAATTCAAACAATATATTTTCAATAAAGGGAGTTGGGTTTCTGAAAAAAAATGGAATAAAGAGAAGGAGAAATGGGTTAGGAGGTAGTATTTATATACTCTCCGACTGGGTCGGATTGTTGTTAGATTTTATGTTTTTGAGTTTTATTTATTGGTCATAAAAAAGGCGCAATCCGCTTTTAGTGGACTGCGCCTTTTGAAATAAGTAAGATATAGGTTCTACTTAATCACCTCTAATTTCGAAGTAATAATAGCCTCACCTAATTGAATTTGAACAATATAGCTTCCTGATTCATAATCAGCAACACTAATTTCTTGTGTATTGTTTCCAGCAACAACTTGAACGTTATTAGCTTCAACAACTTCGCCTAACATATTGTAAACTGTAATTGTAGCAGCTGATTCAGTTTCAGATGAAAATACAATTGAAGTAATTTCATTTGCCGGGTTAGGGTAGATGCTTAATTCTTCTAATGTATTGTCTTCAACTCCAGCAAATGAACAAGCCATTGGTGCTGGTTCGAAACCATCATAAAAAGTTCCTTCAAAAGTAGTAATATCAGCAATTGGATAAATATCTTGCTCTATTATTCTCATATCTTCGCCAATTAAAACGTAAGTAGGGAAAGCGCCAACTCCAAAATCAGAAGTTACGCCGCCACCGCCGCCATCTGAACTTACTGCTGGTGCATGATGTCCAGGTCCGCCAAAAGCTGCTTCGTAAGCTTCAACTTCAGCATCATTATCTGTTCCGTTGTTAATTACTAAACAATACACGTCGCCTGAGTTACAACCATATTTGTCATAAAATTCACCAAAAACTGGGCTTGTCGCTTGACATGGAGGACAAGTATCGAAGAAAAAATCTAAATAAACGTGCTTTCCAGAAGCTGTAATTTCTGATAATGTGTGTTCATTTCCTTCCGTATCAGTTACGGTAAAATCATTGACTAAATCACCAACTTCATAAGTTGTTTGAGCAACAGCGCCAAGTGAAAGGAGACTTGCTCCCAAAAATCCAAGTAAAAATTTCTTCATATGTATCGTTTTATGTTTATAAAGTAACAAGATATGAAATACTATGGATTATTACCCTAACGATTCAAGTTAATTATTGGAATGCTATGGCTCGTAATTGGGCTCTTATTGAATTGTTTAAGCAATAAAATTATAGTGATTTATAATACTTTTTTTTGAAAGGACTTATTCAATATAGTAATCGATTAACGTTCTTTCTTGTCTTCCAAGGTCGAAACGATTTCTTTTGTATTTCACGAATCCAATATTGGGTTTAAGTAATTCATAATAATCGCCATTTTCATCATGAAGCGAAAAGGAATAACAATTTGTGAAATCACCTGCAGGAGTTGCAGTAATTTCAGTAACCCAATGCGTTTTTCTCATGCGGCCATAACCAAATTCAAATACGTCATCATATGTAGTATCTGATGCAATATCATAATAACGTAAACTCTTTGAATGACAGCCAATACCCAGGTCAGGTGGTGTAAGAATATATATACTGTCGTTCTTTTGGTGAATTTCGGCAAAATAGGTCGCCGGGGAAGTGTCGAATGTCCACCAAATATCATC
This sequence comes from Crocinitomix sp., assembly GCA_047623705.1. Lineage (GTDB taxonomy): Bacteria > Bacteroidota > Bacteroidia > Flavobacteriales_D > Crocinitomicaceae > Crocinitomix. Next base: position 9,378 of record JBLHOW010000105.1, on the reverse strand, counting down.
TCCTGTAATTCTAGTAGAAACAGGACGCATGGTATCAATCCCACTTGAGATTAGATTATTCAGAGTATCCCAAGATGAATCTGCATAAACCCAGTAATTATTAATGTTTAAAGGAATTAAACCCATTTCTGTTAGACCACTGCTGTCTAAACTTACAAACCCATCCATATAAGAGCATTCAATATCTTCGTTTGCAGGTTCCTCAGGAATTTCTGGGTCCGTTTTTTTACAAGCTGCGGCAGATGCAAGCAAGACGATTGAAAATACAAAGGGAATTGCCGTTGTTTTTAAAAATAATTTGTTCATGTTTAAAATGATTTAATTGGGGTCAGTATTTAATAACACGGCAGTATTGTCTAAGTGGTTGGCGAATCATAAAGAAATTTGGTGAATGCCTTTTCAACTTCTGCGGCATGTCAAAACAATTCTTAATTAGTACTGAGAATAAAGCCATTCTTTGCTCTAAAAAAAGTGGACAGTATTTTAAAAAATAATAAAACAAAAAAAAGGGAGAACATAAAGCTCTCCCTTTTCAAATTATAAATCTTGTGACTGTCTAGTAATAGATCAATCTTCTCACTTTAGCAATATATTTCGCTAATCGAATAACTTGTTTCGTATATCCGTATTCATTGTCATACCAAGTATATAAAACAATGCTTTTCTTATCAGGTGAAACTATGGTTGCAGGTGCATCATAAACTGCACAGCACGTATTTCCAATGATATCATTCGATACCAATTCTTCATCCATTGAATAGAATATCTGATTGACTAAGTTGCCGCTTAATGCTGCATCTTTTACTGCTTTGTTTACTTCTTCAACAGTAACTTCTTTATTCACTGTTAAGTTTAAAATCGCCAATGAACCATTTGGAGTAGGAACACGAACTGCATTTGCAGTTAATTTATCTTCTAAAGAAGGTATAACCTTTGTTACGGCTTTGCCTGCTCCAGTAGATGTGATTACCATATTAATTGCTGCAGAACGACCTCTTCTTGGTTTTTTGTGGAAATTGTCCAATAAGTTTTGATCATTGGTATAAGCATGAACAGTTTCTAAATGTCCTTTTTCCACACCAAATTTATCTTCAATCACTTTTAAGATCGGAGAAATTGCATTCGTTGTACAAGAAGCGGCAGAGAAAATATCTTGCCCTTCAATATCCAAATCATGATGATTAATTCCGTATACAATATTCGGTACCTCTTTCCCAGGAGCAGTTAATAAAACCTTATCAACACCTTTAGCTTGTCTATGACGCCCTAATGCTTCTTTGTCTGTAAATACACCCGTATTGTCAATGACTAAAGCATTGTTAATTCCATATTGTGTATAATCAATGTCTTCAGGATTACCGGCTTGGATCACTTTAATGATTTGGCCATTCACAATTAACGCTTGATTTTCGTAATCAACAGTTACTGTTCCTTTAAATTCATTGTGAACAGAATCATTTTTCAATAATGCTGCTCTTTTCTTTAATTGATTGTCATCCACTTTACGAATAACTATTGCTCTCAAACGTAACTGTTGTCCTTTACCAGCTTGTTTAATTAGTTCTCTTGCAGCAAGTCTTCCAATTCGTCCAAAACCATATAAAACCACATCTCTTGGTTCAATCTGTTTATCGTTACCTTTAAATAAACCTTCCAGTTTATTGGAAAGAAAATCTTTTTTAGTTGCAAAATTAGCCCCTTCTTGAACCCATTCATAGGCCAAACGTCCTATATCAATTTTGGAAGGAGCAATGTCCATTGCGAATAATTCCTCAGCCAATGCAGCTGTCGTTGTGATAAAGATTTTTTTACCAACTACGTTTTCAGCATAATCATGAAAGTTAATTATTTCTGAATTTGTAGTATCCAATAAGTGGTTTCTGAACAAAACTAGCTCAATTCCCTTATTGTATAACAATTCACCTACGTAGTTCGCCAATTTTACGGCCGCCTTTTCGTTGTTAATGTAGTTTTGAAGTTCTTTTTCGTATCCTGTGGATGTTTCCATGTCGTTTTATTTGATCGCGTTATTCGCGAGAAGTTTTTTGCAAATGTAGTGCCTTAATTTCGAATTCAAAACATTCGGCAAAAATATTGCGCACAATTTATCGACAATTTTCAATTGTCTCTGGTTAATAGTGACCAGTAATTAGTCTCTAGTCTCTAGTCTTTTGGTTGTGCGTGTTATTATTTGGAAAAGTACATTGGAGTTCTTGATATATTCGTTTCTAAATATGGCGCATAAAAAAATCCCGTACACAAATGTGAACGGGATTTTTAATATGATTACGAATTGTTATTATCCTAAATAGGCTTTTAACAATTTGTTTCGTGAAGTATGTCTCAACCTACGAATAGCTTTTTCTTTAATTTGTCGAACACGTTCGCGTGTTAAATTGAATTTAGATCCAATTTCTTCTAATGTTAAACCGTGGTTCATTCCAATTCCGAAGAATAAACGAATGATTTCACGTTCTTTATCAGTTAAAGTTGATAATGATCTTTCAATCTCTTTTTGTAACGATTCCGCCATCAATAATTTATCTGCTTTTGGAGAATCTCCATTGGCCATAACATCCATTAATGTTCCACCATCTTCCGAAGAGGATAGGGGAGCATCCATAGAAACATGGCGTCCAGCAACTTTCATTGATTCTTTAATCTTATCTTCAGGAACTTCCAATACTTCTGCCAACTCTTCTGCTGAAGGTGGACGTTCATATTCTTGTTCTAGTTTTGAGAATGCTTTATTTATTTTATTTAAAGATCCTACTTGGTTTAGCGGTAATCGGACGATACGGGCTTGTTCAGCCAAAGCTTGCAAAATAGACTGACGAATCCACCATACGGCGTATGAGATAAATTTAAATCCCCTTGTTTCATCAAATTTTTGCGCAGCTTTAATTAACCCTAAATTCCCCTCGTTGATCAAATCGGGTAATGTTAACCCTTGATTTTGATATTGCTTAGCAACCGAAACTACGAATCGTAAGTTAGCTTTTGTAAGTTTTTCAAGTGCCTCTTGGTCTCCTTGCTTAATTCTTTTAGCTAACTCTACTTCTGTTTCGGCAGTAATAAGCTCCTCTTTACCAATATCTTGAAGATATTTGTCTAAAGATTGACTTTCACGATTAGTTATGGATTTTGTAATTTTTAACTGCCTCATCCTTTTTCTATATTTTATTTGTTAAAATTAGTAGTTTGCAAAGTTACGTTAATATATGACGCGTGTCAAGTGTAAAATGCACAATACTTGAATTTATTTCCTCTTTGTATAACCCTAATTTTGGCAAAAAGGTTACAAACTTTTCTGCTAAAACGTGTTTTACTTATCAATAGAACGTTGATCATAACAATAACTTACAGTTGAAAAGTTAATGTTTCATAATTATACTGTGATTTTAGCCCTTGCAAATCAGTAGATTACCCGAAGTCTTTGCGAAGTGAAAACTATTTCCCAGCTAAATAATCCTTCAAATAAGCATAGCGTTCAGTCAATTCACCGTTTAAGTTAGTTTGACTTGCGCGTTCAATAATTCCATCCGTATCTTCTCCAAATAAAGAAGGGAATACACTTTTAATTAATTCATCTCCGAAATCCTCAGAAGCGTCTTTGGGTAATTCACAAGGTAAATTATCCACAGCCTGCACACCAATTGCACCTGCCGTCATGAAATCTACTTCAGATTCTGAAATGGGATCATAACCATATAAAGGCTCCGCAATTGTCGAAGGGCGAATCGTAGAAGCTACTGGTCCATCAATATCACAAGAAATGTCAGAAACCACAGAAATGTTCATGCTTTCTGCCTTTAAATCTTCACGCGTAAAAATAAACGGTGAGCTGGCGTCCCAATAATGACAGGCAATGTACATATTTGCAACTTCCATATATCTCGGGAAAGTTGAAATGTGACCTGCTCCACTATCAAAGAAAGCGTATTTATCAAATTCGCTACCATCTGCTTTTGCAAAATAATCATTCACATTTAAGTGCGTGAATACAGCTTCTTCAAATGTTTCGTTCAAAAAGGCCTCAGGAGATACTTCTTTTAATCCAATTGTACTTAGAATTTCTCTTGCTCCATTTCCAACACGTCCAAAACCCGTGGCAACAATTTTAGTTGAAGCAGGGAGTTCAATCTTTTTCAGTTCTTCTTCTAATTCAACACGATCGTCACATTGATTAGCTGGTTTTAAATTGTATAAACCATGCTTTTTCCCAAAAGCTAAAAAACCATTATAACATCCAACAATTCCTGCATATCGGCCAAAGCCTATAATTCTGTTGCCATTAGTGCCAGTTAAAACTTCATAATCAATCAACTGAATATTACGATCTAAAACGGCTTGTAATAAATGTCTATTATAAGGTTGCTCTTTATAAGTATGTGAAAAGAAAAGGTATTTTTTATTCGGAATTAAATCTTCCTTATTCACTTCCTTTACTCCAATCATGATGTCACAATCAGAAATATCTTCAACTACAGATAAACCTAATACCGAATATGCCTCATCCTTAAAAGCTCTAACTTGACTCGTCTGTACAATAATTTCAACATTGTCAAATTTTTCCAATACTTCAACACATTGTTTCGGAGTTAAAGGAACTCTTTTGTCTGGTGGGACTTTACCTTCTCGAATAACAGCAACTTTAATTTTACTCATAACGCAGGAACTTATAAATAATAATTTTGCGAAAATAGCAATAAAACGTTTACCGCTTAACGAAAGTATTCATTGAAATAAAATATTCTTTAACATTTAAAACATTTGAGGTTCAGATTAATCCATTAAGTAATGGGACGAATAAATGTAGGATTTGGCAAAAAGTGGTATCCATTAATGGATTATTATTTTGGACTGGAATAGTGGAACTTGATCATTTGATACACGAATTATGTATGTACCATTTGAAATGGCTTCTTGTTGATTGAGCAGTGAAAGCTGAATTTTGTTTGATTGATTCCACATTCTCTTTTTATAGACTACCTTACCCTGTAAATTCACTATCTCAACGGTTATATAGTTCTCAGTCAAACCTATTGATTCAATCGTAATGTCACCGCTTGAGGGATTAGGAGAAACAGTAAAAGTGTTGCTTACACCACCGAACTCTTCCATGGCTAGAATTTCCAAGGTTTCATTTTCAATCAGTTTATAATAATTATTGGTGTTTAAATCAGTGAAATTTTGTTGGATACCAGAAGGCCAGTTTATTTGCAGACTATCAATAACTGTTGCATCTCCTAGTCCGAAATGTGCAACTAAACTATTTTGACTACAATAACCTGTTTGTGCAGACACTTCTCTTGTTTGCCATACCGGCAAGCCGTCAATAACTGCGTAGCATCTAATAATCGCTCCAATCGCTGACCGGTTTGATATCACACCTTCCAAATTTAGCTCGAACCAATTATTATCATTACCATTATTGTGGTATAAGGAATTTTCTTGGGCCTCATCCTGCCAGTTTGCGACTACTAAATCTTGAAATCCATCATTGTCATAATCTCCCCATGCACAACCATATGATCCGCCCAAATTTGTAGCAATGACTTCTGTCATATTTCGAGTAAAGGTTCCATCACCGTTGTTTTCGTATAGGAAATTAGCTAAATCGGTTTCACAAAATCCATTGGTAATCATTAGGTCAAGATCTCCATCATTGTCATAATCTGCAAATGAAGAACTAAATGAGCAACCGATATCTGTTCCAAAAGCATCAGGCACTAATGAGAAATTACCGAGACCATCATTTTTAAATAATTGATTCTTTTGTTCGTAATTCGCAACGAGTAAGTCAAAATCGCCATCATTATCATAATCTGCCCAAGAGCTGCTTATGGAGTTTGATATGTCTGTTACTACTGTGTCTTCAAGTATTTTAGTGAATAACATATCACCATCATTTCTATAGATATTATTTTTGTGGCTTCCTTCATTGGCAATAAATAAATCCTGATCTCCGTCTTGGTCATAATCAATCCAGTTCACACATCTTGAACGATAGGACGCAAGGGTGGGAGTGATATCATCAATCTTTGTAAAAATACCTTCACCTTCGTTTTGATAAAAATAATTGCGGTTGGTTCCTGCGCTATTCGTTACAAATAGATCTAACAAACCATCATTATTAAAGTCACCCCATGCTGCAGTTTCAGAATAGCCTGCATCCGTGGCAATTATTCCAGCGCCAATTTTAGAAAAGGAATTATCCCCATTGTTATTATAAAGGAGGTTGTCATCATTGTACCAATTAACCGTACAGATGTCAATAAATCCATCATTGTCATAATCGGCGCATGTTGCACCATCACTAGGTTTGGCTTCTGTGCTAATCGTATCGCCATCCAAAAAGGTAAATGTTCCATCACCATTATTAAGATAGAGCAAGTTAATTTCGCCGCCAGTTTTTCCATTTGTAATCAATATGTCTTGATAATTGTCATTGTTAATATCTAGGAAATTGGCACTTCGAGATCCACTGGGAATTGTAACTACAGGATCAGTTGTGATTTCGGTGAATTGCTGCGCAAATACTGTTTGTCTAACCAATAATAGGCTTAAAATAAGAGCTGGAAATGTAATGTGTTTTATCATTTTTTAAAGATTTAAGAGTGCTTTTATGCTAAAATAGGTGCTATATTCTTCCCGTTTATTTTATATCAATAGACGACAGATATTCATGCTATAAAACAGTTGACATAGCATTAATGCCGCTTGTTGACGAAAAGATGTCGTTTGTATACAAAGGTCTTTTTACCAAAAAAAAACAGCTAATTTTACTTATGAATGCTTGGAGCTAAAAGAGTTTTAGAACATATTGGTTTTTGGATAGGGTACTGGTTGTTAATTAGTTTTTCGGCCGGGCTATATGATCTTGAGTTTGATACGATATTTTTATACAAGTTGTCCAGCTTACCATTAACCATTTTAGTCACTTATTTATTCGTTTACAAAATCATTCCGCTGTACTTTAATAAAAAAATAGTGCTATTTCTTGCCTATTCAATTCCTGCCTTAGTATTAGCGCTCATCCTGAATAGATTTTTTTTAGCATATGTACAATTCCCTTTATTTTATGGGGATTCAGATTGGGTTTTCGTTTTCTTTAATTGGTATAGAATCGCTGGAGATTTGACCCAAATCTGTGCATTAGTAGGTGTGGTTTCGGGGTTTAAATATTACCGTGATTTTAAACGTACCAAAGAAATTGTTGAGACATTGAGCATTGAAAAGAAAAAAGCTGAATTAAGCTTTTTAAAAGCTCAAATACATCCACATTTTTTATTTAACACACTCAATTCTATCTATTATGAAGTTGTTAAAAAATCTAGTAAAGGAGCCGATTTAATCATCCAATTATCTGATATGTTAAGGGCTGTTTTGTATGAGAGTGAAAACGACTTTATTGAAATAGAGAAAGAAATAGCGCTCATTAATAATTACATCAAAATAGAGCAAAGTCGATATGGTGAAAGACTATCGGTTGACTTTAATATTGAAGGGGATATCAAGGCTAAAATTCCACCATTCGTATGCTTTTCTTTGATAGAGAATGCTTTTAAGCATGGAGCCTCTGATAGCGTAGGTCAGGTCAATATTCAAATATCAATCCGCATCACTGATACTGAATTATTTCTTCATGTCAAAAATCCCTTGACGCAGAGTTTAGAACCTGATTTTTTAGGAGCGTCTAAGGGGATTGGGATAAAGAATATCACAAAACAATTGAATTTAATTTTTCCAAATAAGCATGTATTAAAAACAACTCAAAAAAATGATGTATTCATTAGCACGCTAGAAATTCCTTTAAACTAACTATGAGCAAAATAAACTGCATTATTGTTGAGGACGAATTTCCAGCACTGGAAATTATTAAGTCCTATCTTTCTGAAATACAGAATTGGCATATTGCAGGGGAGTTTACAAATGCGATTGATGCTATAAATTATTTGTCAGAAAACACTGTTGACGTTGTATTCTTGGATATTCAATTGCCAAAACTATCAGGTATAGGTTTTATTAAATCCTTAGATAAGCCACCGCTTATTGTGATTACGACTGCATATAATGAGCATGCCGTAGAAGCATTTGAATTAACAGTTTTTGATTATTTACTAAAGCCATACCCTTTCGAGCGCTTTTATAAAACGATCAATCGCTTAAATAAACATTTTCAATCAAGTAACTTTACTCAGGCAGAGAATGATTCTATTCATGTGCGAGAGAATAGAGAGAATGTCAAAATTGATCTAAACAGTGTACGTTACATAGAAAGTCAAAAGGAGTACGTTTCTATCGTTTGCGAGAAAAAAACCGTTAAAACAAAGCTCAGTATGAGCAAGATTGAATCAATGCTCGGTGATTTTGATTTTTTAAGAGTGCATAGGTCATATTTGATCGCAATAGATAAAGTGGATTCTTATACGAGTAAGCAAATCCGACTCGGGGAGAGCAGCATACCAATCGGTCGATATTATCAAAAAGAGGTGCGGAGTCGATTGGATTTGGAGTGAAAAGCTTTCTATTTTTATTAAAATCACATAAAACTGCTCCTAAACACATTTATAATGGCGTTAAAAGACTATTACGATTGAAAAATTACCTAGTTTTGTAATCATATTTGTTCTTAACAGGTATGAAACGTTCTTTGGGGCCGACTTGGATTTGACTGCAACTGCGGTAGATGTACAAGCATGTCGAGAAATGCAATATACCTCGTTAAAAGTATTTGTAACATGAATAATTGACAACAATAATTCATACGCATTGGCTGCGTAATCTAAACACAGTTTAGTTACTCTTAGTTCTCCTGAAGTATAGTAAGGGAACCTTGCTGTTCGCCAAACTTCTGATCATCAAGTTTGGATCACGGGCATCATATGCATGATCTAGTCAAGACGGAGCTGCGACGTTTTGATGAAATTAAGTAGCTTAGGTTAATTTGTGGGGTGTTTGTGCCCAGCTTTTAACTGAAGTTCAATCACAAAATAAACATGTAGAAATTATATAGACTCATTGTTAGGACGAGGGTTCGATCCCCTCCGGCTCCACCACAGCGAACAACTGCAATTTTTTAAGCAGTTGTTCGTTTTTTTTTGCTCTGAAACCCTTGCTATTACTAAGGATCCAAAAAACGACTTCATGTAAAATTGGGGTTCGACATTGATTTCCGTCAAAGCTCAATTTTTTTGGGAAGATCGAACCCACGAGGCGTTGCTTATACTCTGTAGTGCTTGTCTGGTATGTGTTACAGAGGTTTTTAATGAGGTTTGAACTAGACATTAAGTTGGATACACCGGTGATGTTGACCACCCCAAACCGGTTTATGCTGACCAGTGTAAGTTAAGTGTAAAAAGAGTTAATTTCATC
>JBLHOW010000104.1:0-19135 GCA_047623705.1 Crocinitomix sp. | reverse complement strand
GTTGGACTCAAACTTGTTGATATTATTATCCCCCCGGTAATATCTGCAATTTCAAGCATTGCATTTTCATTCATTTCAGCAGGATAATCCAGTTGAATAAAATCAGTTGCAGGATTTGGAAAAATGGAAATATCGTATAATTCACTTTCAGAAACAGCAAGTGTTGAACAGAAATTGAGATCAAGTGAGTCTAATCTTACATCCGAGTCATCAATTAAGTAGTAGCGATAATAGGAACATCCAATAGAAGTCTCAACATTATAATATGACCAAAAAATCGAAAAGCCATCTGGGTCAATATCAAAGTTATCTGGCGTAATAAAAGGGTTTAAATCAGTTACAAAATCAGGACTATATAAAGCACCGTCCTCAATAGAAGTTCCCCAATAAATAAAATCTTGAGATCCTAACGCATCCTCTAATTTAAAGCGTTCTAACCTCAAATTTAAGGTTTCGTCACTCGTATTCTTGGCAACAAACCTTACTATTGCAGGTGAATCTCCAGGATCGACGAATACTTCGACAACTGTGCCCGAAATATCTTCACCAATAGGTTCCCATTCTTCCTCTTCATATATTTCAATGGTTTGTGCACTTAATTTCGAAGGTAGTGCAATTAAGATGAGTGAGAGAGAAATAATTTTTAATGCAGAAGTTTTCATAATTGGAAATATTAAATCGAAAAATACAAGCGGAATTTCATAATGGATCAATTTATTCTGTCGAATATTATAAAGGTAAGGAATTTAAATGACCCTACTCTAACACCAATTTCGAGTTAAAAATTTGCTCATCAATCAAAGGATCGATCAAAGTTACGGTATAGATTCCATTTTCGAGTATCGATAAATCAATCGTCCGTTTATCATTAGTTTGAATCATTTCAGAATAAACGATTCTTCCAGCCAAATCGGATATTATGAGTTTACCAGCCATTGCATTGTTATTACTTGCTATAGTAATCTGATTTTGCGCTGGATTAGGATAAAGTGAGATGCCCAATTTATTCTCTGCAATGCTAGTTACGGGTGCACAAAATCGAACATCAATTGAATCAATTCTTTGAGTTGAATCGTTTACCACATAATAACGGTATTGACTGCAACCTTCAGAACTGTAATAAACATAATGACTTCCCAAATATCCATCTTCAAACACACCTAGTAAAAAAGTATCGGGTGTCATAAATGAATCATGCGGTGATACTTCCACTGCCGTATATGCTGTACCAACTCCTTCTGTTTTTCCAAAAGACAAATAATCCGCAGCACCATCTGCTACTTCAATTTTTACTCTCTCAATTCTAAAATTAAACGGAAGGCCCGACGTGTTTTTAATGAAAAAACGTTTTATAGTTCCACCAGGTATTGCATTTACAGTAGTCCCCGACAGGTCAGTAGGCTCTGGCTCTGTATCAAAATAATCATAAATCAATACTGTTTGCGCTGTTGAACTTGATGCATAGCATAGGCATGCCAATACAATTAAAGCGTATTTAAAAGTTTTCATACTTGGTTAAAAATTGGTTGCTAATTTTATAACGCATATTCCCATTCATTCGTTGGCTAAATCTCTGAAAAAAGATTTTAATCAATTTTTTGTAACCAAAACATAGCCTGTTCAATATATAAGCAACAAGTAGCTTATTCAAAACCGGAACACTATTAAATAGTCCACAACAAACTATTTCATAGCGGATCCCAGGATCTGATTTTTAACCAAAATTAGACACATGAAACAGCAGCACACTCTTAAACTACTTGTATTAATACAGTTAAGTTTTTTTACATTTATTTCGACTTATGCAAATGTCACATTCAATACAGCCTCAATTGAAAAATTGGTACAAGAAGGCAAAATGCAGGTCCAAATCGAAGGATTGGGCGGTCATTCAGAAGAATGTGTAAGCTTTACTTTAAGTAATCGCACTAGCGACTCATTATACGGTTATGTAGAACCCGGTCGACGACTAATCTCAGACAATACAAAAGAACAGGATATTTTAATTGTTAAGGCACTTGATTTTGCACTTGCAGCCAATGAATCTAAGACAATAAATGGCTTTGGATTTTGTTGTCAAAGTGACAATAGCGGGCCTGGAACAGGATCAGGTTTTAGCCTAGGCAAAATGTCTGATGATAATTGGCAAACCTTGGCACAGAAAGTCAATGAAGGTGATTTCCCATCTTCTGCCATTCAAAATGCAATTTGGGTTTTATCAGACGGTCATGATATTCGATCTATTCCAGCATATGGTGATGTTAATACACAGGGATTACGCCAATCCGTTGCAGATATGTTGGGTATTGAAATTCCGTGGTATTCCTTTTTATACGCTGAAGATTCAACACGTATGTTTTCTGGTGTTGCCAATCGTCTATTTGCAGAAGTGGTTTATACCGTTCCACGTCGAACAATGATGTCGGGTCAAATACATGATGAATATGGAAAATTAGTTTACAACTTCAAGTCCTATCACACAAGCAAAGGCGAACATAAATACAATATTGATGTAGCAATAGACAATTTGGATGAAGGCGAATATACGTTCACATTACTAGAAGATTTTGGTATCATGAACCTTCAAAAAAAGTTTCATGTAGGTGAAGAAATTTAAGTAAAAATAATAAGATTTTTAAGGTGTTTCAACAAGGGCTGAGGGGTTGGTCGTTGAAACAGGTACAAGGTCGCTACTTCGCATTATGCGAAAGGGCGGCCTTTTATTATAATAACAATCACAAGCTAGATTTCACTCATAGTCACCGTTTTAAACGCCGCAATTAATGTCTCTTGCTCCTCTTTCGTAATTCCACCAGTTTTAGCAATCATTAATGCTTTAAAATGCATTTCATTCTCACTTTCTGTCTTTAAATTTTTCAAATAGATTCCAGTTGTTCCAATTGCAGGATCTTTTGCAACGACAATTTTTCGATAATAATTTCCAATTGTATCAACAATAAAATTGTGCTGTAATGTTTCGTCAGGGATATACACAATTCGTTCAACGGTGTCTCCTTCATGCGAGCAGGTTACTAACATTTCATTTTCTTTAAGATTTGCAGAAGTTTTTTTTTGATCGAAGATTAGCACTTGTAATACTTCAACTTTGGGCATATTTCTACTATCATAAGTAGTGTCGGGTTTCATAAATTGATGTTTCAAGTCTAACAGCCACCAACCTCTTTCGTAGAATTCATCAAACGACAGCGCTAATTTATTGGAATAATAGCCATAATCAAAATGGAGGTTTACTGTGTCATTTGTAATGATCCCGACATATGAATCGATTCCTTGGTGTTGTTCAAGGTGATAAGCTTGTGGGAAATCAAATGAATATGGGCCAATTTCGATTCCTTGTCCAGCAGGATCATAAGTGCAGGTAACTAATACAATAGAAATAGACAAGCAACTGAGCCAAGCAATAAATTTCGCACTATAATTGAAAATCATTTATTCAAATTTATTGACAATTTAGTAAGAATTATTTCAGTTGAATCATCAACCGCAGTTTGAGCTGTAATTGATTAACAGCTTTTAACTTGATGAAATCAAAAGCAAAGATTATACTAAGGCAGTTTGGGCTTAATCAATTTTATGAAAATGCGGAAAATGGACTATTCTATAGTTAATTTTGTTTTAAATATCACGGCGTCATTGTCTGGATCAATAATTGAGAGAATATAAAAACCCTTAGAATAAGTTGCTACATTAACCAATCCATTATCAAAATTTTCAATTGGAGCCTACAGTACTTGCTCGCCCAAAATATTAGTTAAAATTACACCTGTCCCCTTTTTAAGTTCTGATGAATAATCAATTTTGAATTGATGGGTGGCAGGGTTTGGAAAAACTGATATTTTTGGATTAGAAGCGTCATCAATTCCCAATGTTGAGCAATAGCGCACATCAATAGAATCTAACCTTGCATCCGTTTCATCAATAATGTAATATCGATAATGCGAACAACCAGAAGATTCTTCTGAAAGATAATACGAACCAAAGTCAGCCAATTGATCGATTTCAATGTCATGATTCTCTCGACTTATGAAAGGGTTTGCAACAGATACAAGTGCAGAAGAGTACGCAACTGACTCGAATGTTGATGGTCCAAAACGACAATAGTCGATCGATCCTGTCGCATCAACTATCTTGAATCTTTCTAACCTGATATTAACAACTGCGTCACTTACATTAACGGCTAAAAAATCTATATCTGCATCCCCAAAAGGATCAACAGATACTTCTATAATTGTTCCAGAAATATCTTCCCCGACGGGTTCACCTAATTCTTGCTCATAGATTTCAAACGTTTGTGCACTTAATGTAAAAGGCAGCGCAATGAAAACGAATGAGGTAGAAATAATTTTTACTATGATAGCTTTCATAAATAGTAATGTATGTCGAAAAAAATAAAACCAAAAATTTATGTTAATCAGGTTATTGGATCCCTATTAGCTTCAAGACGTTAGTTTATTGAAAAAACAAATCATGATAGTTACACACAACAAAAAGCCCCGCAAACATTAATTGTTAGCGGGGCTTAGTTCAATCAATAGTTTTTATGATCATGTATCGATATTCGCGTATTTTGCGTTTTTCTCAATAAACTCTCTACGTGGCGCAACTTCGTCACCCATTAACATAGAGAAAGTACGATCACTTTCAATTGCGTTTTCAATTTGAACTTGACGTAAAGTACGTGCTTCAGGATTCATTGTAGTTTCCCACAATTGTTCTGCGTTCATCTCTCCAAGACCTTTATAACGCTGTACACTAACGCTAGAATCAGTTCCTGAACCTTTCATTTCCATCACCAATCTATCACGTTGATCATCATCCCACGCATAAGCCGATTTTTTACCTTTTTTAACTTGGTAAAGTGGCGGAGTTGCGATATAAATGTAACCTAGCTCAATCAGCTCTTTCATGTATCGGAAGAAGAACGTTAAAATTAACGTCTCAATGTGCGATCCATCTACGTCGGCATCACACATGATGATTACCTTGTGATATCTTAATTTGTCAATATTCAGTGCGCGTTCATCTTCTTCTGTACCAACACGAACACCTAATGCTGTGTAAATATTCTTAATCTCCTCATTTTCAAAGATTTTGTGTTGCATTGCTTTTTCAACGTTCAAAATCTTACCTCTTAAAGGCATAATAGCTTGAAAATGTCTGTCACGACCTTGTTTTGCTGTCCCGCCTGCAGAATCTCCCTCAACCAAGTACACTTCAGATTCAGCAGGATCTTTTGAAGAACAATCTGCCAATTTCCCTGGAAGTCCACCTCCAGTTAAAACGTTTTTACGTTGCACCATTTCACGCGCCTTACGGGCAGCATGTCTTGCAGTTGCAGCAAGAATTACTTTTTCAATAATTCTACGTGCATCTTTTGGATGCTCTTCTAAATAATCCGTTAACATTTCAGAAACGGCTTGAGAAACAGGAGCATTAACCTCTCTATTTCCTAGTTTTGTTTTTGTTTGTCCTTCGAATTGTGGTTCTTGAACTTTTACCGAAATAATTGCTGTTAAACCTTCTCTAAAATCATCTCCAGCAATGTCAAACTTTAATTTATCTAACATTCCAGACTCATCAGCATACTTCTTTAAAGTACCTGTTAATCCTCTTCTAAACCCTTGTAAGTGAGTACCACCCTCATGGGTATTAATATTATTTACATATGAATGTAGGTTCTCAGCATAAGAAGTATTATAAATCATTGCTACTTCAACCGGTACGCCATTTTTTTCACCTGAAACATGAATCACATCTGAAATCAAAGCTTCTCTTGATTCATCTAAGAAACGAACGAATTCACTTAATCCTTCCTCAGAGAAAAAGAGATCTTCTCTATGCTTTCCTTCTTCGTCAGTTGTGCGTTCATCTTTAATTGTAACAGTAATACCTTGGTTCAAATAAGATAATTCTCTCATTCGACCAGCAAGGGTATCATAGTTATACTCTAAGTCATCAAAAATTTCTGGATCAGGATAATACGTTACAGTAGTTCCGTTTTCAGTTGACACCCCAGTTTCCTTTACAGGATATATTGATTTTCCTTTTTCATATTCTTGGACAAACAACTTACCTTCTCTTCTTACCTCTGCTTGTAAATGTCTAGAAAGTGCATTTACAACAGAAACACCAACACCGTGCAATCCACCAGAAACTTTATAAGAATCTTTATCAAATTTACCTCCAGCACCAATCTTAGTCATTACAACCTCTAGCGCAGAAATACCTTCTTTTTTATGCATTCCTACAGGAATACCACGACCATTATCTACAACGCGAACTCCGTTACCTTCAAGAATCGTTACATCAATGCGATCACAATGACCAGCCATTGCCTCATCAACTGAGTTATCCACGACTTCATATACTAAGTGATGTAAACCTCTGAGGCCAACATCTCCAATGTACATGGAAGGGCGCATGCGCACATGTTCCATTCCTTCTAATGCCTGAATACTACCGGCGTCATATCCGCCATTATTTTTTCCTTCTTCGCTCATAAATCATTTTAAATTATGCCCATTAAAACACAGTAAAAATTACTGATTATTTATTGGATTAGCAATGTGTTAAATCACAACAAACAAAGATAAAGATTCAAAGTTGATTATTAGGGGTTTCTAAGGGGTTTTGAAAGTAGTTTTCAACATGTAATTAACAATTTGAGCTAATAGTCTAAAATGTTGCTTATTGCGGTGAAAACAGGAACCGAAAATTCATGAAAAACGTGGAATTAATGGGTGTTTTGATTGTGTATAGGTTCTGGACTAAAATTCAGCACAATTCCCCCACTATTAGGCAAGAAATTTATATAAGAATTGGTTTAGGTTAAATTATGACCATAAAAACAAACAATAATCATACTTTATTTGCTTTTATACCATTACTTTTGTGCCGCGCAGAAATTAAAACCTAATGTTTTAATAAACGTGCTACTCAAAATTTAAAATTATGAGCAATACATTTTTTACGCTTAATGTTAAAAACGTAACCAAAGTAACGGCAGACACCGTGACTATTTCTTTTGATCTTACGGATGATCAAAAAACAAACTTCAACTTTATTTCAGGACAATATTTAACGCTTAGAACTACTATTGGTGGTGAAGATGTGCGCAGATCATATTCAATTTGCACGGCTCCTTATGAAAACGAGTTAGCTGTAGCTGTTAAGGAAATTGAAAATGGTTTGTTTTCTAGTTTTGCAAACAATACGTTAAAAGCAGGTGACCAATTAGAAGCTATGGCTCCAATGGGTAATTTTAAAATTACGCCAAATGCTGACAATAGTAAAAACTACATTTTTTATGCTGCAGGTTCAGGTATTACACCTGTAATTTCAATGGTTAAATCCATTTTAAGAGAAGAACCATCAAGTAATGTTCAACTTTACTACGGAAATAAAAATAGTGACAGTACGATCTTTAAATCGCAATTAGACGCGTTGAATAGTGAATACATCAATTTAAACTTAACTTATATTTATAGTCAAGAAGACACTGGAAGTGAATTAACCAGTGGAAGAATCAATGCTTCAAAATGCGAAGGTTTCTTTAATAAAAGTCAAAGCAATATTACAATTGACGGGGTTTACGCATGTGGACCAGAAGAAATGATCATGTGTGTGAAAGATTTTTATTCGGCACAAGGATTAGATAAGGATAAAATTCACTTTGAGTTATTTACTGCAGCCGCGCCAAGCGAATCTGCAGCTGAAGTAGCTAGTGGCGAACCTGTGCAAAGTCAAGTAACGGTAATTATTGATGATGAGTCCTATGAATTCTCATTAAACACCAAAGGTAAAGACATTTTACAAGCCGCACAAGACGAAGACGCTGATGTTCCTTTTTCTTGTAAAGGTGGCGTTTGCTGTACATGTCGTGCAAAATTAATGGAAGGTACTGTTAAGATGGATTTGAACTTTGCGCTTGAAGAAGACGAGGTGGCAGATGGCTTCATATTAACTTGTCAATCGCATCCAACTTCTGAAAAGGTAGTTGTTTCTTATGATGAATACTAGAACCTATACGACTAGTTTAGGTTGAAATACATTTTAAAAACCGTCCGCCTAAGGTGGACGGTTTTTTTATGCTCCTTTTCAAACTTATCACTAATTTTAACCTTATGAAAAAAATCGTAATCATTGGTGGCAGTCGAGGAATTGGCAGAGCTTTAGCATTGCAATTAAGTGTTGACCATCATGTGTTGGTACTTGCCAGAAGTGTAGACAAGCTTAAAGAATTACAAGAAATAAGTATTTCCAATAATTTGATGATTGGCGCTGTTGATCTAACGGCACCCAATTTACGCGAATATCTTACAACCTTAATAACGAGTTATTTTTCTGAAGTTGATGTATTGATCAACAATGCAGGTTATTTGGTTAACAAACCTTTTCTAGAATTAACAGAGGCCGATATTAAGGCTTCATTTGCAACCAATGTTTTTGGATTAATGCAAAGTTGCCAGGCTGTTGTTCCGTTGATGGAAAAAAAAGGCGGCCACATTGTGAATATTGGATCAATGGGTGGTTTTCAAGGCAGTTCAAAATTTCCCGGGTTGAGTGTTTATAGTTCGACTAAATCTGCTGTGGCAGGATTTTCAGAATGTTTAGCCGAAGAATTAAAGGATAAAGATATTCAAGTAAACTGTTTAGCACTTGGTGCCGCACAAACGGAAATGTTAGAAGAAGCTTTTCCCGGTTACGAGGCGCCGGTAACGGCTAATGAAATGGCAAAATATATTGCAGATTTTAGTTTAAATGCTAATGGTTGGATTAATGGAAAGGTTATTCCTGTGTCGTTATCTACTCCGTAGCAATGTGCAATTAACAATGCGATTTGACGCGAATAGATGAAGTGTTACATTTTAAGCAAACAACACTTCGAATTTCTTGCACAACGTACAAGATTTTGACACTTCGATAAACTCAGCGCGGCGCAGCTTAAAGCAAGGCGTCTGCATTGTAGTCTATACATAAAAAGCCCTTAGCTTTTGCCTAAAGAACTACTAGAGACTAACAACTAGAGACTAATGAAAATTGAAAGCCTAAATATTGGAGAAAAGCAAACAGTATCTTGGAGAGGCAAACCTGTTCAAACTGGGATTTATAAATATCCTGTAGATCATTCTATTGTTTTGGGAAAAACAGATGTTGAAGGAGATATAGTAGTTGACCGCAGGTATCATGGTGGTGAGGACAAGGCGTGTTACCTTTATTCGAAGGACAATTATGCCTTTTGGAGAGAAAAATACCCAACATTGGATTGGGATTACGGCATGTTTGGAGAAAACATTACTGTTGATGGATTAAACGAAGCCGAATTACAAATTGGCGATATTCTTTACTTAGGAGAGTGTCGTGTGCAAGTGACACAACCACGACAACCGTGCTTCAAATTGGGAATTAGATTTGAAACGCAAAAAATATTAAAGGAATTTATTGCTGCTCCCTACCCTGGCGTTTATGTAAAAGTAATTCAAGAAGGTGCTGTGCAAAAGGGTGATCATGTGCAATTGTCTGAACGCTTGCACGATTCTATTGGCTTGTTGGAAATTTGGGATTTACTTTACGGCAAAAACCCAGATAAAGATTTACTTGAGTTTGCAGCACATTTTCAGCATTTAGGTAAAGGAGCAAAAGAAAGTTTGCTTAAAAAATTACATTTAATGGATTAATTCAACACTTTTTATTGGCTGAATTTGAAAGTATTTTACGTTCTTGTAATCCCATTTTGGTAACACTCTTGGAAAAAACAATAAAAATGACGGTTGATCAACATTATAACTGGCTCACGCAAAAAAAACTGCCGCTATCAGACGCGTTTCGAACTGATTTAGTGAAGGCATTTGCTGCTGAAATAAATGCCCAAAAATCGGTTTATGATTTAGTCTGGAAGGTTGTTGAAAAGGTGAATACTTTTCTGGGCTATGAAGATTGCGTATTGTATCTCTATGACAAGGATAAAGAATGTTTGATTCAAATGGCGGCTTTTGGTGAAAAAAAAGTAACTCAAAAAAGTATTTTAGCAGCAATTCGCATTGAACCTGGCGAAGGAATTGTTGGCGGAGTTTATATTAGCGGGGCTTCCCGAATTATTGGTGACACGACCTTAGACGGCAACTATATTGTTGATGATAGTTACCGTTTGTCAGAAATAGCGATTCCAATTATGAGTTCTGGTGAAGTTATTGGCGTACTTGACTCAGAACATTCAACCGAAAATTATTATACAGAAAATGATCGTATTATTTTGAGTGAAGTAGCAGAATTAATTGCTACGAAATTGGCGGAATTTTAACAGATTAATAATCGCTATAATTTTAAGCCCACAGAACTTAAACTGTTGAAGTTTGCACTTTCACAATCCAAACAACACTTATAGTCTTTAGCCAAATAAATCTCTTTATTCACGGAGACTTATTACTTAATTCTAATTAAGTAGCAAAAACTAATGCACAACAACAAGTTCCTGCATTAACCGTCCATTTTTTTCTATCATAAGTATATAACTACCCATTAGCAAGCCATCCGTTGGCACAAAAACAGAATTATCAGATTCGGCTACAAACTCAATTACAGTTCTATTAAGTAGATCAACTAAAATAACCTTTCCTCCTTTTATCTTATTTCCAATCACAGTAAATCCATTTGATGTTGGATTTGGATATACGAGCATTTTTCTATACTCAATCTCCATTAAAACTGATATGGTTTCCATACAAATACTTATTCCATTATTATCAACTCTTTTCAATCTGTAATATGAAATTCCGTAATTCGGTTCATTGTCCATTAACTGATAAACTATATCATCCGTATAATTGCCTAATGATTTAATCGAGTCTAACATATTCCATTCTATACCATCAAAGGAACGTTCAATAATAAAATAATCATTATTTAATTCATGAGTCAACTCCCACTCCAACTTTACTTTACTTTCAATAACCTCAGCTTCGAACCTAATAAGAGGATCTTGATTGAATGCATATGTCCAATCAATAATTTGTTCTGGAATACCAGGGCCAGAAACCCAAAGGTCAAAATCAACTTCATTAAAATTAATCTTAGGTATTGAATCACAATCTCCATCTAAATAGTCTCCATAAAAGCATGTAATTATGCTTATTCCTGAGGTCGTTGGCAATACAATTTCTATTGTTTCACCATCATACATCCAATTTATTATTATGCTACTTAGCGAATCTGGCGCATCAACTCCAAGGAAAGAAATTATGCACTCTAATTTAACCATGCAATCATTGCTTTCATCACAGGTTTCAAAAGGCTCAATCAATATCTCAGTCGCATAGCTGCTTTCCGATTCAATGACATAGTAAAAATAAGCAAATGATGTTCGACTAATAAAGAACAAAAAAAATAGCGGCACTAATTTTAAATTATAATATATTCTGTTGATTATACATTGAAAAAATACACTTCTACTTTGAGGAGACATAAGCAATTGTTTTTAATTCAATGTGAATTATATGCAATTTATTGATTAATCGCTTTCCACAAAACAGTGCAAATACTGCTTTTTACATTATTATTCTAATAGAATTACCTAGGTTTTTTATCAAGAAAAACAAAACCTCAACCTTTCATTTCAAAAAAAATCCTGTAAATAGCAAGATTCTAAACCTATGAGATCATTTCAGATTTGTTCTCAAAATGACATAGCTAGACACACACACATCTCAGATGTGAAAGCAATAATTTTAATTTGATCAAAAATGAATTAAAGGATGGAACTACAGTATTTATAATAAATTCAGAGCCAATATGATATCTAGTAAATCTTTAAGTTAATATTCCAACAGACTTATTAACTTCTTCTCAAATCTTTCTTTAGGCATAAAATTGATTTCTAAACTATCATCAAAAGGAACAGGTGTATCCAAGCTTCCTTCTCGCATAACCGGTGCATCTAAATATTCAAAGCAATTTTCCGAAATTAAAGCTGAAAGTTCGCCTCCTATTCCACCTGTTAAACAATCTTCATGCAGAATAATAACACGCCCAGTTTTACGAACCGACTCATAAACTGCCTCAGTATCTAATGGCAATAACGTTCTTAAATCAATGATTTCTACATCTAATTGATGCTGTTCAACAATTTCAGTCGCCCAAAGCACACCTTTACCATAGGTTATTACAGTTGCTTTTTCACCGGATTTTACCGTATTGGCTTTACCTATTTCTATTGTATAATAATCATCACTTACATCCTCTCGAATGCTACGATATAAACCTTTATGTTCAAAGAAAATCACTGGATTTGGATCTTCAATTGCAGCTGCTAATAATCCCTTCGCTTCTGAAGGTGATGAAGGGTAAACAACTTTTAACCCAGGTGTATGTGTAAACCAAGCCTCATTACTTTGCGAATGAAATGGACCAGCAGCAGAACCACCGCCCGTTGGCATACGTATTACCACATCTGCATTTTCACCCCAGCGGTAATGCAATTTTGCCAAATTATTTACGATTTGATTAAAGCCTACAGTTACGAAATCTGCAAATTGCATTTCCATTACTGCTTTCATTCCGTTAATAGACAAACCAAGCGCAGCACCAACAATTGCAGATTCACAAATTGGCGTGTTTCTAACACGATCTTTCCCAAATTCCTCTACAAATCCTTCTGTAATTTTAAAAACCCCTCCATATTCGGCAATGTCTTGCCCCATAATAATTAGTTCGTCGTATTTTTGCATAGACTGTCTTAAGCCATCCGAAATAGCATCTACAAAACGTTTCACAGACTTATTACCCGTTGCAGGCGACGTAATAACTTGCTGATGGGGCGCATAAATATCTGCAAACTCTTCAGCTGTATTCGGCGTTACATTTGGCTCGGCGTAAGCCACTTCTAATTCATCTTGAATTTCTTTTTTTATTCCTTTACGAATCTTATCAACTTCTTCTTGCGTGATTATGCCTTCATTTAAAAGATAAGCTTCATAATTATCCACGGGATCTTTTTTAGCCCATTCGTCTTGCAAACCTTCTGGATAATATTTTGTCCCAGACGCCTCTTCATGACCACGCATTCTAAACGTAATACACTCTAATAAGAACGGTCTAGGTTTTTCACGAAGTGAAGCTGATATTTGCTGCACGGCGTGATATACTTCTAGAATATTATTCCCATCAATTTGAAAAGCATCCATTCCATAACCAATGCCTTTGTCTACAAATTGTTTGCATCTAAATTGTTCATTCGAAGGAGTGGATAACCCCCATTGGTTATTCTCAACAAGAAAAATGACAGGCACATCCCAAACTGAAGCAACATTTAAAGCTTCATGAAAATCGCCCTCACTTGCACCACCGTCACCAGTAATGGCTAATGCTACTTTTTGTTCTCCTCTTAGTTTATGCGCCAAAGCAATTCCAGTACCCAATGCTAACTGTGGCCCTAAATGTGAAATCATTCCAACTAGTTTATGTTCCTTCGTTCCAAAGTGGAATGAACGATCGCGCCCTTTTGTAAAGCCAGACATTTTACCTTGAAACTGGGCAAATAAACGGCTAAGTGGGATTTCACGTGTAGTGAAAACACCTAAGTTACGGTGCATTGGAAGAATGTATTCATCCGTATCCAATCCTAAAGCTACTCCGACAGAAATTCCTTCTTGTCCCCATCCGGAAAACCATTTTGAAATTTTTCCTTGGCGTAATAAGATCATCATTTTTTCTTCAATTAAACGGGGTTTAACTAAAGCTTTATAAATGTTGACTAGCTCCTTATTCTTAAGATCCTTGCGGTCGTACTTAATGTGTTGTTTTTCCAAAACGGGCATAATGGCAATTGTATATCTATAATTAGTTCAAATTTATAAGATATATTGATAGAACCGTTATGGATTTAACAGAATTTATTGGAAGGTTTTGAACAATCTTGTATTCCTGGTTTTGTTTTGCCCTTTTCTAAGCAAAAAAGACCGCCCGTTCACCTAAGGCGAACGAGCGGTCTATAATTATTAGAATGCTTTATTGGCTATGCAAAGTTTCGCAATTACCAAACAGCAACAATCTTTATTCTAGTTTTTAATAAATTTAACACGATCCAGCATTTCTCCCTGCGCCGTGATTGTTACCATATACATTCCGCTAGGGAATTGGTTGGCATCAAATTCAAATTTATTTTCACCATTGATGAACATTAAATCATAGTTCGCAACTAATTGTCCCATACTGTTATAAATGGCAACATTTCCTTGCGCTTCATCCATATCAGTAATGAATTGAAGGTTAATGATTTCTTGATTTTCACTTACAGGAGAAGGATAGATGATTGCTTTATTAATTGGTAATGGAGATCCAATTGAACCTTGACCATCATCACCTTCTGGTGCTAATCCGTCTAATTCATCACAAGGGTCTACGCTAAATTCCACTTTTTTGAGTGGAATATCATTGAAGAAATATTTACCATATTCTTTGGCTTCACATTTTTCATCTTTTAAATCCACTTTTATTTTGCATTCTTTCAATTCAGTTTTTTTATCACAAACTGATTCACCGATAACATTCGTCTTTGTCATTGCAAAGCCACGTTTAGCATAAATTGATTTAACGTAGTATGCTTTATCATCATTAGAACGAATCATATGGTTTCCGATTGGGCCATAATCAAATAATGTTTCAGGAACATGATATGTATTACAGTATATAAATCCGCCATCTGCCTCTTTTACGCGCAAGAAACCTGCCGTATTATATCTGTCTTTACGATTAATATTGACACAAACATGTAATTCATCTTTATAAAAACGAATAGACAATCCATTGTGATTCGTCGCTTCTTTTTCCCAATAAATTTTTGACCATAAAACCTTGCGATCTTCGTTCAAACGTATTACTCCAATTCGGTCTATTTTTTTATCTAAATCATACTCCTCAACGCAATCGCCATTCAAATCATTTGCTGTGAAACTTAATGCATACCCTTTTCCTTCTGGTTCGCGATCAATATCAACTGTGCTTACATGGTAAACATTGTTTGTTGGATAATGAAAAAGGTCTTCTGTTACTGCTCCATCCGAAGTTCTAAATCCAATTGTGAAAATTTGAGTTGGACGATTCACCTCATGACGTGTACCTGCCACTAAAAATTTCCCAGGTCTGTTTTCAACCATACTTGTTACATGTATAGCGCTAATTGGAAAGTTGTAGTTTAAATAATATCTTCTTGTCCAAATTTCATCTCCACTTTCCTTAATTTTAAACGCATACATGCGCTCATAGCTTTGATCTTCATCTCCATCAGATCTTCCGACAATGATATAGGATTTTTCTATATCAATACCAGTTCCTTTTTTTACCAAGAAAGCCTGATCGTCGTATTTAGAATTACCATGAAGCGTATTCCAAACAACTGCTCCATCAGAGATTTGCACTTTCATTACCAATGCATATCTTTCTTTGATTTCATCTTCTGGTATACTTGGATCCTTTTGGAAACTACCAACAACAATCACATGTTTTTGATCCCAACTCAATGTAATTCCGTTTCCAATTTCATTGATGTCCTTTTCTCCGTATTTAATGTTCCAAATCACATTACTTTTCTTATCCAAACGTGTTAGGATAATATCTTTATGCCACTGTCCATCATCATAAACTAAAATAGTTCCAACGGTGATTATTTCATTTTCTCCAATATCTACATTTGATTCTATCGTTTGTTCATCTTGGTATTGGGCTATCTTGTAATCGCTGTTGTACTGCGCATTTGCCCCGAATGCGGATGCACAAAAGAGCATAATGCCCAGTTTTAATTTTGTTTTGTACTTAAAAATCATATTTACTAAGTTTTGGTTTTTTGCCTACTCTAATTAAAGTTTTTCGGCGACCACTTTATATTGATATAATTATATCCTTAAATATGGCCCACAATGATGCAATGCAATAGTTTCAAAATATCCGCTTAGGATAGTTTGCTCTATGGCAATACATTAATAAGAAATGTTTAATTTTTGTAGAATAAGAAGACTGACTATTGATTTTTAACGCTGGGTTAATCGATCTTCTTACAGGCAATAAAACTGCAATCTAATTTACTTATTCATTTGGGTAATGACTACAAATATAATAAATGAAATAATAATCAGCACACTATTAAGTGATTAATTTTAAACATATTAGGAAAAACTCCTAAGACAAAAAACTTATTTCAACCGACTAAAGCACTAAATAAGTCGATAGGAAATCCCGACAGTAAACTGGCTATTATGCCAAGGGTTTGTAGGTTCTAAATCGAATTCATTAGGAACATTCAAATCATTCATTCCATGATAAAAATTTGCGTGAACTTTCCATTTTTCATTGAATGAATATCGCAGACCTAAATTTATACCAAAATCAAGTGGGTCCACAACTGAATTTTTACTTTTAACTATTGATTCGGGTACTCCCTCACTTTCATGAAAATTTGTTACTCTGATTATACGTTCACGAAAAAGTACTCCCCACTGCAATCCAACAGAAAACTGTAATTCTTTCAAATTGATACCGACATAAATTGGCAGGGTAAGATATGTAAAATGACGTTTAATAGACCAATACATAAATTCTTCCAATACAACAACTGTTTCTTCACCATCCATCTCATAATTTTTGGAATAAAACGCACCATTTTCTCGTCCGTTTAATTGTGAACACATGAGGTCTACTCCGATAAAAAATCTTTCATTCAATTCATAATTATAATACAAACCTAAAGTGCCCGAAGGTGCATATTTAGATTCAAAACCTATATATTCCGAAGAATTGATATTTTTATCGCTTTTGGAAATCCCAAGTCCTAATTTAGCCCCAAAGTGATGCTGGGCAAGCAATGAATGACTCAAGAACAAACCAAATACAACAATCAGTACTTTAACATGTTTAATTTTGGTCATCATCTTTTTAATTTGGATTTAAAGTGATCAATCAGTTATCGCTATAATCAAGCTACTGAATAGGACTATAAAACAATCAAATATAAGCTAAATTTATATTCTCTCTAACCAAACTGCCAACTCATCCTCGACATATAAATTATTCATTCGCACATTATTAATTTCTTCATCTTGGGCGAAGGTTTTTAAAATTAAACCGCGATAAGAACCGCCGAATGTATAACAATCACGCAATGTAATTTGCAATTGATTATCATAATATGCGCCTAATAAGCTATAGGCTCGTAAATCACCTCCATTAATGCTATAGGTAGAATCTGAACTAAACCATAAGGTGTCGTTTGGCTCATAGATATTGCCTGTTTCAATATTATCATAGCGTGTAACTAACCATTTAGAATTCACAATTAAATCGCTATAATTCTCATTCTCAAACACAGCAATTGGCGGAAAAGGTTCTTTTTGACAAGCGGAAAACAAGACAATGATAATTGGTAGGAATTTGAGTGCGTTCATGTCTCGAATTCACCAAGAATCATGCCTTCAATATATGGGCCAGACTATTGTTTGTAAGCTGCCTCAACGGAAGTAGCGTTTTTGTCCCATATCAATATTGTACTGTCTTGTGTGACTGTATAGTTACTATCAGCTGCGGATTTCGGATTATAATAATATTCTCCATCATTCTCAAATCCTTTTGAGATGAGTTGCACCTCTCCACTACTCATTATATTGACCAAGGTATAGCCGTAAAATTCTGGATCTTTACTTCCTCCATTTCCAGCAATTACTTGATAGGTTCCATGCCCCATTGGTTGATTTCTACTGTAAGTATGCGCATGAGCAGACAACATAGCCACTACTGTGTCATCCATCAATTCAAGCCAAAGTTCCTCACTATGCATAAAACCTGCATGAATGGTGTCAAAATGCAAAGTTGGATCAGCTTTTGATTCTGTATAAGCTGGCTTATGCCCCATTACAAAAACATGATCAATTGTTGGATTGTTTTGATATTCTTCTGTTTTGGTGGTAATCCAATCATAAGCTATCATTCCTTCTCGGCCATGCGGGTACGTTTGACTTGGCCCGTTATACGTATCTGTATTCATCATAATAAATGCAACATTTCCTCTTACAAAAGAAAAAGTCATTTGATTGTTTACGCTATCTGGACCCGTTATATAATCACGATCACTGGGCATAAAGTCTTTCATATAATGCATCCAACTTTCAGTAGAACCTGCAAGTGGAAATTCTGAATGCAATGGAGCATCTTTATATTTCTTATAAGTCAGCATTTCATGATTCCCAGGTACAGCAACCATTTCGATTGAAGGATTAGCACTCATTGGGCCAGTTTGCGAAGTATCATTATATAATTTCACCCAATTTTCTAATTCGGTGTTAAGGCGCAGTAAGTTTGTTTCAGCCAAAACAATATCACCTAAGAAAAAGAAAAGGTCGGGTTGGCGATCTAATTCCATTACTTCGTGCATCACGCGCTTTAATACACTTAGGTTCGCTGAGGAAGAGTCTGTGGCTGCCCAGTTAGCTGTATCTTTTCGATCGATTCGGTTGCAGCCCACAAAGGCGAAACTTAAAAGAACTGAATCGGAGATCATTAAATCGGAGTTTAATGCAGTTGAGTCGGTTGCTTCAGAATCTGCGTTTGATCCTGAACCACCGCAGCTGACCATAAATAATGCGGTAATTAGAAATGTGAAAGTTTGCTTTAGTTTCATAGGTTTTTTTGTTAGTGTTAGGTGTTATATGTTATATGTTAAGTTGGTTCAAGATTTTGGATTGGATTACGAATTTAAATAAAATCTTGTAAAAAAGAACTAGAATCTATTTTTGGTTAAAAAGAAGAAGAAATAACAACATAATTAATTAGACTTCATCTAATTTTAGAGAAATCTATTCATTTTACGGTGAATCAAATTCGTTAAAACCAATCTCACCAGCTCAAGTCCAAAAACGAGCGCAATAATCGACCAATAGATCGTAGTGCCATAAATTCTACCAAATAATTCGATTAAAAATCCAAAAGACATCATCTTGAATAGGATGCGCAATAGAAATTGAAAATAATAAATGACAAACGCTTGTTTTTTTCTGAGAAAAAATAGAACTGCCGAGACACCGAAAGATGCAACCAGTAATATTTTAAAAATCAGCAAAAAGCTTAAAGAAACCCC
>JBLHOW010000103.1:0-19676 GCA_047623705.1 Crocinitomix sp. | reverse complement strand
TTCAAGAGTGCATTAGTCACAAATGAATTGGAAATAGTATTTCCCCAATGATAAACTGAGCTAATGAGATACAATTAGGGAGTTCAGGTTTTTCTATTTATCGTATCTAGCGTAGATAAACGTCTTTTATCGTACTATATACCGATAGTCTTTACTAAATTTGCGATATGAAATCTACGATAATATACGGAGATATAATTGCGTCAACACATTTGAAAAAGCAGTGATTTATTTTAACAGTCAAATTCAAAAAATAACCCAATGTATATCTATACGTTCCTATTATTACAGTAATAATTATTTTTCTAAACTTTTAAGACATGTTTAGTGGTATCTAGGTTAGTTTGAGACCAAAAGATAGCACGAAAACTTGACAATATTTATCATTAAAAATGAACATAAAAAACTACACTAACCGTATTAACTACTCAGGGGATTTAACTCCGAATCTTATTGTATTGCAGCAATTGCAGCAAGCTCACCTCCTAAATATACCTTTCGAAAATTTGGACATTCATTACGGAAACCAAATTGATTTAGAGTTAGATAAAATCTACACTAAAGTTATTGAAAAGGGCAGGGGCGGATTTTGTTATGAACTGAATGGGCTATTCTGTAGCTTTCTACAAAAAGTAGGTTTTGATGCTAAAATTATAGCAGCTAATATTTTCAATAATGAAAAAAAGGAGTTTGGAAAAGATTTTGATCATCTAACAATAGTCGTAAGTTTGAATAATGCCGATTATTTGGTAGATGTTGGGTTTGGGGAATTTACGTTTCTGCCTTTGAAAATAGGGTTAAACACTGTTCAATCTGATCCAAGAGGAGATTTTAAGCTCGAGTGGGTTGATAGCCATTATCAAGTTGTGAAAATCGTTGAAAAAACAGAGATAGTTCAATACATTTTCACTCCTCAGCAAAAGAACTTACTTAAGTTCGCAGAAATGTGTCAATATCACCAATCAAATTCCAATTCGCATTTTACGCAACAAAAGCTAATTAGCAGACCAATAGATAACGGCCGAATAACAATAGCGGGCAACACCTTAAAGATAACTGATAAGGGAGCAATAAAGCAGGAAATAAAATTTGATAAAAGTGAATTTGGAACGTATTTATTAGAGTGGTTTAATATTGATGAAGCAAGTATTAAAGACGCTTGAACAGTATGAAGAATCAACAGGTCATTTTATTGGGAATAGTTATTTGGCTGTCCGGAATGATTTTAGACCGTAGGATAACACAGTACGCTTATCTATTGATTCATTTAGGGACGATCTTGGCTGTTTATGGTTCTTATAGGTGGTTGAGAGTTGCAGAAAATAGAAAGCAAGTCAATAGATACTTTTTCGCTCGTAAGGGGAAGGGGTTTGCGGAAAATTTCATGAGTATTTTCGATTTTACTTGGGCACGTGTATCAATCATTTGGACATTTTGCGCATTGGGAGGGATGTTAATTGTTCATTTTGGAGCACTTGGAATAGGTAGCACAGGGGCTTATGAAGAAGCAATCAAAACAATAAAAACAGATACCAAAGTACTTGAGAAAACAGGTGAAATATTAGGCTTTTCTTATATGGTAAGCGGTACGGCAACGACTAGCGGTCGCTCAACCCTAAGTTTTGGTGTTATTGGGGGTGAAAAAAACATTAGAGTAACAGCAGTTGTGCATGGGTCTGATGGCAACTATATAACAAAGAGAATTGAAATTAAATGATAAACAAAACAATAGCCAAAAAAATAATTGATGTTTGCAATCAAAAAATTGAAAAGAAAGGGGAGATCGTTGGACTTTCCTTCTATGCGTTTTTTGCGAATAAAAATGATAATCCGGAACTATTAATGGAGGTTGCTGAATGGTGGATCAAGAAGCATAAGTTGGACCATTTTGAAAAAGCGGTAAAAATTAGAGACCTGGTGCAAATAGAGTTTGGTAAGAAGATTTAAATGTGTTGAAAGACCTAAAAATCCATCTATAACCTCTGCAATGGCGTCTTCACCCCATCTACTAAACTATAACATTCCAACTTGTCTTTAAAAACAGAGGATTTAAAGATTGATTTATTCATGAGCATCCGAACACATTCTTGAACGCCCTCCACAATAGACGGGTGAGGGTGAACTAATTCGGCAAGTTCTCCAATTCCACGATCCATTTTAATGAGTAAGGCTACAGCCTGAATAGCACTAGAAGCATGCTCTCCAACGGCACGCATTCCTAATATTTTCATTTCTTCATCATTGGTGACAATTATTTTGAAAAACCCTTGTGTTTTACGCATGGCAATTGCTCTAGCCATTACAGAATAGTCCAACTTAACAATCTTGCAAGGAATATTTTTCTCAACACATTGTTTAACATTCATACCGACAGCGGCAACCTCAGGTTCCAAAAACATGATGGTACAAATATTATCATAAGAGAGAGGAGTCGTTTTTTGACCGAACATCCGTTCAACGGCATGTCTTCCTTCAATTTCTCCCATATTGACCAAAGCGATTCTGCCATTTACATCTCCAACAGCATAAATATTAGGGACATTGGTTTGTGTATCATTGTCGCCAATATGACGACCGTTTGCACCTTTATTGATTCCTAACGTTTCCAAACCAATATTGTCAAAATTGGATACACGCCCAACTGATAATAAAGCCTTTT
This sequence comes from Crocinitomix sp., assembly GCA_047623705.1. GTDB lineage: Bacteria > Bacteroidota > Bacteroidia > Flavobacteriales_D > Crocinitomicaceae > Crocinitomix. Next base: position 17,017 of record JBLHOW010000103.1, on the reverse strand, counting down.
CTACGCGAATTATTTCTGTTTCGCCATCACATGTGATTTCGTACTCAACTTCACCGTCAACCACTTCCATTCGGTCAAGTTGCGCCTTATGATGAATTTTTACGCCATGTTTCTCTAAGTTTTCTGATACGGTTGTAGAAATATCATCATCCTCAAAAGGCAAGATATGATCGGCACGATCAATAATGTATACTTTTGTTTTACCAAAATTTGAGAAGATCGTCGCATATTCACAACCAATGACACCCGCGCCAACAATCACTAAACTTTTTGGATAATCTTCTATTAAATCAATCCCGTCACTGGTGAAAATCGCCTTTTCGTCCGCAATAATATTGGGTAATTTCCGAGGTCTACTACCTGTGGCTATAATGATAAATTCTGTTTCAATAATATCATCCTCTTCACCTTTTCGTGAAATAGAAACTTCGTGTGGACTAACTATTTTACCAAACCCTCTGCGGTAGCTAAATAAATCGCCACGTTGATTTTTCAATAATTTTATATGACATGAATATTGGAATTTTCGCTCAAATATGGCCTCGTCCAACGTTTTTTTAACTTCTGCCCAGGAAATTCTGAAAGGATCTCTTCCAATAGAAATTATGGTTTCATTCACGTTTTTAACCCGTTGAGATAATTCCCAAAGTGTTTTAGAACTTAGTGCACCGTGGTAAACCCCTGCGCCACCTACTTTATTCGCTTCAATTAAGCATACCTTTTTTCCAAAATCAATTGCGCGCATTGCTGCCGCATAACCAGCAGGTCCACCGCCAATAACTACCAAATCGAATCTGTTCTCACTCATGGATTAAAATGTGTTTAATAAGGAAATATAAGAATTAATCCTTGCTAATACACACAAATATAGATTTATCAATTGAATTTTACGACCTTTGGGATTGTGGAAGAAAAACTCAAACAAATTTTAGAGCAAAGTAAAGCAAACGAGAAGGAGAATGCTGCCTTTATAAAACGATTGAAAAAACAATCCAAACGGGATATTGATCAAAGTTTTCATAAAGAACATGATGCCATTTTTCAAAAAATTGATTGTTTGGATTGTGGCAATTGCTGCAGTACAACAAGTCCTATTTTTACGCAACAGGATATTAAACGTTTATCAAAGCTTTTTAAAATAAAACCAACGCAGTTTATCGCTGAATATTTGCGGCTTGATCTGGAGGATGATTATGTCTTAAAGTCAACGCCATGTCCCTTTTTAATGGAGGATAAAAAGTGTTTTGTATATGACGTGCGCCCGCAAGCTTGCAGTGAGTTCCCGCATACAAATCGTAAAAATATGTATCAAATTTTGGACTTAACACAAAAGAATACATTGGTTTGTCCTGCTGTTGGACATATTGTCGAACATTTAAAGAATATCGCTCCTAAGAAAAAATATCCATAATTAAGAAAGGTGTATTTCCATTTTTTAGTGATAAATTGTGCTAAATCATCAATATTTTTTTATCTTTCGGACGTGAATACTATGCACAGATAAGCTGATATGTTGCAACGCAATACCTTAGTTGATAAATGTAACGCTCAATTTCAGAAGATTTTTGGCGAATTTAACATCCATGCGGATGGTAAAATCATAGTGTCTCATTTCGGCGAATTTTCCCAAGACTTAGTAAATTCCTTAACCACTAGTATTGAGGAGATGATGCTTGATTCAGGCGATAAAAAGGGGGCGGTTAAACGTATGTTTAGCATTTTGGTTGAAGGCCTTCAAAATATCCGTATTCATGGTGAACGTGATTCTGACGGAAACCAAGTGTCATTTTTACTTGTGCTGCAAAATGAGGATAATTATCGTGTTACCTTTGGTAATTTAGTGCGAACTAATATTGTCGATAAATTGACATCAAGAATTGACGAGCTAAATGGAATGGATAGGGATGCTGTGAAAGGTTTATATATGGATACCTTGTCAAACGGCATTATGTCAAGTAAAGGTGGAGCAGGTTTAGGCTTTATTACAATGTCATTAAAATCCAATCATAATATCGGCCACGAACAAATCCAAGTTTCTGATGATTTGGTGTTCTTTACGCAAAACGTGACAATCGCTCGCGTTAAAAAATGAAGGTAAACTTTTCAGCATCTTTATAAAAGTAAGCTCCACTGCTTCGCTAGATTTCCAACCTTCTCAATATTTATTCTTTTAGTTGGATTAGTAATCACATGTGTTCTAAAATTGAAATTTAGAGTTAAAGTCTTTAATAAACAATGGGGAATTAGTGATTATCTGCTGATTCAGCGCCATTCGTGTTATGTTGACTAATCTTAACCTGTTTTCGCCAATAGGTCAGCTAAAGTTAAAAGAGAAATTAAATAGGCTAGCATAGGTTAGCCGTAGGTAGCTAGCACTTTTCTTTCTTTTGTTGCAATGACAAAAGGAAAAGTTCTGTTAGTAGCAGTGTTATGATATAATCGTGGGTCAGACAAATTAAAAATTCAATGTCCAATTTATAGGTGATAGAGCGCCATTTGCCTTCTATTTCTTAACCTTCAATTCCAGCAAGTAGCAAAATAAATTATTTCTACTCTACAACAACCTCATTGACAAGTCGCTGATAAATAGCTTCGTATTTAGGTAGAATATTCTTCAAGCTAAATTTAAGTGAATGCTCATATGCTTGCTGTTTAAAGATTGCAAGATTTTCATCAGATTTTAGAATTTCTAATGCATTTTTCGCCATATCTTCAACATCACCAACGTCACTTAAAAATCCAGATACGCCATGTTCGTTCACTTCAGGTAATCCGCCCGAATTACTCGAAATAACAGGCACACCCGAAGCCAATGCTTCTAATGCTGCTAAACCAAAACTCTCGGTTTGAGATGGAAGGATAAAAAGATCACTGATGCAATATATTTCTGATGCGGTTTGAACATTACCTAACATTTCAACATCATTGCAAACGCCTAATTCTTGACAAAGCTGTTCAATTTTATAACGCTCAGGTCCGTCACCAGCAAGAATTAGTTTAGCAGGTGTTTTTTGTCTTATCTTTTCAAATACACGTACCACATCTGCAATTCGCTTCACCTTTCTAAAATTAGAAACATGGCTAATGATTCGCTCCCCATTTGGTGCCATTGTTTTACGGCGAGCAATATCTTCTTCTTTAGGTTCATTGCAATAATGCGAATGTTCCACAAAATTGGGAATCACTTCAATATCATTCGTCACAGCAAAATGACGGTAAGTATCTTTTTTTAAGCTTTCAGAAACAACCGTAACTGCATCTGATTCATTGATACTGAAAGTAATTACTGGTTCAAACGCCGGATGTTTACCAACAAGTGTAATATCAGTCCCATGTAAAGTGGTTATAAACGGAATGTCAATATTATGCGTTTTTAAAATTTGCTTCGCAAAATAAGCTGCTGAAGCGTGGGGAATCGCATAATGGCAATGTAGAATATCTAAATTTTCATAACGCGTTACGTCTACCAATTTACTAGTTAGCGCCAATTCATAGGGTTGATAATCAAATAATGGATAGTCAAATGGCCGTACCTCGTGGTAACGAATATTTGGTAAAAAATGATCCAATTTTACTGGATGATTATATGAAATGAAATGGATTTCATGTCCTTTTTCTGCTAATGCTTTTCCTAATTCTGTTGCGACAATGCCGCTTCCTCCGAATGTAGGATATAGTACGATACCAATTTTCATTTAAAGTCTTGTTTAATGCTGTCAGAAATTCAATATACTTCAATTATCCAGTCTAAAAGACGAAATAATCTACCGTAACTTACAAATAGTTCATCTCAATTCTGCGAGTGTAAAGTTAAGCAACCATTTCCTGTTTTTTTAATTCTAAGAGCAATTTTTATTCTTTATTCCAGGATTAAAAATCTGCCGCCTGATAAATGGCATCTTGAATACGAGTTCGAATGTTTTCGCTTGTAATTAACCAGTTTTCTGCATCCGGATAAACGCGGTTACTCAAGAAAACATAAACGATTCCTTTATCAGGGTCAGCCCATGTGAGCGTCCCCGTAAAACCAGAGTGTCCAAAACTACTGAGCGATACTTTGTTACAAGTTGGTCCTCCTTGTAAAGATCTAACGGGTTTGTCAAATCCAGCACCTCTTCGATTGGATGGTGCAAATTGTTGCCGCGTAAAATCATCAATTGTAGCCGCATCCAAAATTTCTTCACCGCCATATTTACCATCATTGATGAGCATATACATTAAAGTACCTAAATCTAAAGCATTAGAAAAAACGCCTGCATGCCCACCAACACCGCCTTGCATTGCTGCACCCGGATCGTGAACATGTCCCCAAACTAATTGTTTGCGGTAGATTTTATCATCCTCAGTTGGTGTAATACGTGTTTTATCAAACTTGTTCAATGGGTGGTAGCCAATTGTTTGTAATCCCATTGGCGCATAGAATGATTCATAGGCATAAGCATCTAACGTTTGCCCCGTTTCTTGTTCTATAATGGCTTTTATAAAATAATAGCCAAGATCTGAATATTTATAGCGCTTTCTAATCAATGCTTTTCTAGTAATACGCTGTAGCATTAAAGTATCAAAATCTTTGTTGATATAAAGGTTCTCAGCTACTTGATCACTATGCCCCGCATCAGCAGTTTTACTATAAATAGATGAATTGGGTTCACCCGATTCATTCAATGTTTTTTTATAAAATGGAATCCATGGAAACAAACCAGCTTGATGTGCTAACATATGTCGGATAATCATTTTTTTATAAGGTGTGGAATCAACCAAGGCAGGTAAATAATCACCTAAAGTTTTATCAATGTCCAATACACCTTCTTTTTGCAATTTCATCAATGAAACTGTTGTGGCAGATACTTTAGTAATGGAGGCTAGGTCATAAATATCGCTATTGATTACTGATTGCTTTTTGTCAAATGTATGATGCCCAAATGATTTATTATAAAAAACATCTCCGTCTTTTATAGCTAATACCTGACAACCAGGGAAAGCTCCCTTTTTAATACCTTCTTTGGCTATTTGATCAATTTTATTTAATGCTGCTGATTTAATACCAATTTCTTCTGGTGTTACGTGACCTAGTCTCGTTTTTGTAGAATAAGTTAATCCTTCTCCTGCTGCAAAGTGTTCTGATGCTGTTACCGGTAATTTACCAATTGGTAAGGCACCGCCAAATATGATTTGAGCAGCAGCTTCTTGCATAAAATCAGTGTCTTGATAAGCAACTAAAAATGCCTTGGTAGAATCAATAGCTCCAAATTCTTCCATCACGTAAGGGTTTCCGAATAAAACGCCAATAACTGTTTGTCGTTCACTTAATGCGTTATGTATTTTAATAGATTGGCGCGTAACACCAAAATTTCTTCTTGGATTATTATTAGTTCGGTGAAAAGCCATAATAATGCGATCATAAGCAACACTACCATCAATTAATTTTTGTTCATCTTCGGCTGATAATGATCTTGGAATTTGTAACATGTCCACTTGGGCATATAAGTTCAATGTTTGTTTAAATGTATTGTTGGATGTTCCACCCACATTGATGTATAACGTCTTTTGTGTATTCAAATTTTGAAGCGGTAAAATAGCAGCCTCATTTTTGATGAGTGTTACGGCTCCCTTTGAAATTTTACGGTTCAAGATATTGTAGACAGGTAAGTTTAAATCATCATAAAGATTTTTTGTTTCAATGGGTGCATAATTATTTAGTCCAGCCCATTCTTTTGCTCTTAATATTTTTAAACAGCGCGCGTCAATTTCTTCTTGGGTAATTTCTCCACTTGCAATGGCTTGTTTAATTTTTGCAATTCCAACAGGAACATCTTCCGGAAAAAGCAATACATCATTCCCAGCTAAAATAGCTTTAACGTCAACCTCTCCAGGTTGGTAATAAGAGGATACTCCTTTCATATTTAAGGCGTCGGTAAAAATTAACCCCTCAAATCCCAAACTATCTTTTAAAAGGCCGTTCACAATTTTTGGTGAAAGAGTAGAAGCTTGGTTTTCTGTATTATCTAAAATAGGAATGTATAAATGCGCAACCATCATACTGGCCAAACCTTTATTTATAAGTTGCTTGAACGGATAAAGTTCTAAGCTGTCTAAGCGTGCATAGTTGTGTGTAATAATAGGTAATGCTTTATGCGAATCTTTGTCAGTATCACCATGTCCTGGAAAATGTTTGCCACAGGCCAGTACATTTTTTTCTTGCATTCCTTTCATATAAGCCAAACCTAGCTTGGCTACAATCTCTTTATTTTCTCCAAATGATCGATTATTGATCACAGGATTATTGGCATTATTGTTTACATCAATAACAGGCGCAAAATTGATATGAATACCCATGCGCTTACATTGGTCTCCAATTTGCTGTCCCATTTCATAAATCAGGTCATCATCTTGTACAGCACCTAAAAGCATTTGCCGTGGATATTTAACAGTTGAATCTAGGCGCATTGAAAGTCCCCATTCGCCATCAATGGCAATAAATAAAGGAGTTTTCGCATTCTTTTGGTAGCGGTTCGTGAGGTCTGCTTGCTTAATAGGACTGCCTTTAAAAAAGATCAATCCACCAATTTTATAATCACTTACCAGTTTGTCAATTTTATTGACATGATCCATTTCTTTATTCGAATAGGCAGCAACCATAAATAGTTGTGCTATTCTTTGGTCAGGTGTTAAGCTTTTAAAAACAGAATCTGCCCACACACTTTTGACACTTAAAAATGCAGGCGCTTCTTTATTATCTGCAATATTGGCAGTTCCATTTTGTCCCCAGCTATTTCCATTTAAAAGAAACACTGTAAGTACCGTAAATACTAATATTTTCACCTTATTCATTAATTTCATTTGCACTTTTATATTGTCAATTTGACGAATGTATAAATTAGTTATAGCATAAATCTTGCCATGGCATCAAATTTGTCCACATATAAACGTGTATTAAGTCTCCCGATAGCTATCGGGATCGCTTTTTGAATTATCATGAAGCGTTGACAGGTAAAATTCTTTGTAATTACGACCAAGATTAATGCATAGGTTTGAAGTTAATCTCATTATATTTGTAAAGCAAGGATGATTTATTATTCGCTGAGTCAATTTTGAGATTTGCTGAGTGATTATAACTTAAAATAGGGGGTATGAATTGGAATAAATTTGGATTATTTAAACTGCCGAATCGACACAGGAGATTCGAGTATGTGCCGCGTTATTACAATGCCGAGAAGGAAGCTTTGCAAGATAAAATAGATCGTGCAAAAAAGGAAAATACGATAGATGATGAAGGAAAGTTTGCGCGTGAAATTAAGTTCAGATCCAAAATGGAGGATAAGTGGGGTGGCTCAGACATGCAAGCGCAAAGAAGAGCATCTAATATTCGGTTAATAGTGATTCTTGCAATTATTATTATAGCCTTCTATTATGTTTTTGTGGCCTTGGATGGCCTTGGATATTTTTTAGATGAAAATCTCGATAAAATGAAATAAACCTGCATGTCAGATTTAATAAAATTATTACCCGATCATATTGCGAATCAGATTGCTGCAGGTGAAGTTGTTCAAAGACCAGCTTCTGTTGTAAAAGAATTGATTGAAAATTCGATTGATGCAGGCGCTTCCTCTATAAATCTCATAGCTAAGGATGGTGGAAGAACCTTGGTTCAAATCATTGATAATGGTTCTGGAATGAGTGCGATTGATGCGCGTATGGCTTTTGAAAGGCATGCCACCAGTAAAATTGCCAATGCAGATGATCTTTTTTTATTGCACACTAAAGGATTTAGAGGAGAGGCTTTGGCTTCTATTGCTGCAATTTCTCATGTTTGTTTACGAACCAAACTGCATGATGAAGAGTTGGGTACTGAGATCGTAAATGAAGGTTCTAAAATTTGCGGGCAAGAACCTGTAATGATGCCGAATGGGACAAGTATAGCAGTGAAAAACCTGTTCTACAATGTTCCGGCACGGAGAAATTTCTTAGGAAAAAACACAACTGAATATCGAAAAATTTTGGAAGAATTTTTGCGCATTGCATTAGTTCATCCAGATATTAATATAACGTTTCATCATAATGATGATGAAATTTATAACTTGCCAAGTGAAGGATTGCGACAACGGATCGTAAGAGTTTATGGGAATAAATTTAATCAACGTCTCGTTCCTGTCAATGAAGAAACGGACATCATTAAAATTTCTGGTTTTGTATTAAAGCCTGAGTTTGCAAAAACGTCCCGCGATCAATCTTACTTTTTTGTGAATAACCGTTATTTTAAAGATCGTTATTTCAATCATGCCGTATCTCAGGCCTATGATGGATTAATTCCTTCTGGTAAATATCCGCCTTACTTTCTTTATTTTGATGTTCCTACAAAGTCGATTGATGTTAATGTTCACCCAACCAAGACGGAGATTAAATTTGAAGAGAATCAGGCGATTTATGCCATTATTCGCAGTGCGGTTAAGCAGGCTTTAGGTCAGTTTAATATTGCACCAACTTTAGATTTTGAGCAGGAACAAAGTTTTATTATTCCGGCATTGAAAAAAGGAGAACAGGTGAAAATGCCAGAAATAAAGGTTGATCCTACTTTTAACCCTTTTAAACCAACACACACGAGTTCTCAATCGAGTGGTGGAGGAAGCCGACCAATTTCCACAGTTGGGTTTGGTGAAAGTAAGACTATTGATCCTTCGGTTTGGGAAAATTTTTACGGGGATGCAAAGGCAACGGAGATTGCTGCAAGCACTTCTGATTTAGAAAAAGTGCATAATGATGAGGTTGAAGTTGAAGTGCATACGGTAGAATCATCTATGAATAATGAGATGGCCGTGCAACGTAAAAAGCCAACTCAAATCAATGAAAAGTATATTTTAACGTCCATAAAAAATGGGTTTTTATTGATTGATCAATACCGTGCGCATTGCCGCATTTTATACGATCAATATTTACAGAACGCCGAAGAAATTAAAATTGAATCACAAAAATTATTATTTGCTGAAGAAATTGCTGTTGATAAAACAGATTTGTTCATTTGGAAAGAATTGAGTCCAGCCTTGAATGAATTAGGGTTTGAAACAACAATAGATAACAGTAAAATCGTAATTTCGGCAGTTCCAACAAGTTTAGAAAATAAAAACCCACAACGGGCATTAATTGATATTTTTGAAGACTTTAAAGTGAACCAACAAAATAATGAGATGGATTTGAAAGCATCCGTCGCTTTATCCATGGCAAGTGCCTTGGCCACAAAAGGAGGAAATAAATTAACGAGTGAAGAAATGCAGTATATTACAGATGCCTTATTTGCTTCTTCCTCGCCACAATTGTCGCCGCATGGCAAAAAGATTATAGAAACGTTCACAATGGACGAAATAACTAAACGATTTAATTAATGTTACAGAGCATTTTTAGAAATATGCAGCCAGTGGTTAAAAATCTATTGATTTTAAACCTACTCTTCTTTTTGGCCAATTTTATTTTCGAACAAAAGGGAATTGATTTGGGCTATTACCTCGGTTTGCATTATATTGGTTCTGAAGGTTTTCAACCTTACCAATTGGCTACGCACTTTTTCATGCACGCCGATTTAAGACATATTATTTTCAACATGTTTGCCATGGTTGTTTTTGGAAATATGTTGGAACGCGTATGGGGACCAAAAAGGTTTTTAATATTTTATTTTGCTACAGCATTGGGCGCAGCTTTCTTGCATCAATTGGTGCAGGGTTTCGAGATCTATTCTGCTACCGAAACATTCTTCCCTAATGAAGAGCATATTAATAGTTTGTTCACATTTAAGGACGGCGGTCTTTACGGTCAACAAGATCTTGTTGTGACGTGGGACAATTTAAGAAGTTATGCAGTAGGTGCTTCAGGTGCCGTTTTCGGAATATTAATTGGTGCTGCTATGTATTTCCCAAATACAGAAATGATGCTGTATTTTGCTTTCAAAGTAAAGTTGAAGTGGATTGCTTTAGGTGCAGGTGTTTATGAAGTTTTTTCAATCATGCAAAACAATCCAGGAGACAATGTTGCCCATTTTGCCCATATCGGTGGAGCCTTATTTGGCTTTATTATTATTAAAATTTGGCAAAGAAAAAATACGCAATTCTATTAAGAAATGGCACAGGGTAACGTAGGACAAAAAATAAAACAATTGTATTTGCAATCGGGTATTCTCGGTAAGTTGATTGCTGTTAGTACAATTGTATTTCTCATTTTTGCCTTGGCGAATTTAGTTGAATATTTTATTGTAGGTGCGCCAATAGTCAATGCAGATGGAAAAGTCATACCAAGCATGACTGAGATGTTTAGACATAACTATATGTCTGCACCGGGTAATCCTAGTTTGTTATTATACAAACCTTGGTCAATTATCACACAATTGTTTACGCATGGTGATTTTTCACACTTATTATTTAATATGATTGCCCTTTATTTTTCGGGCAGAATATTTATCAATTTTTTTGGAGAGCGGCGCTTATTGTTGACGTATTTCTTAGGCGGAATTTTCGCCTATTTATTTCATTTACTAGCGTGTTATACAATACCAAACATGGCAATTGGTGGCGTGGCAAGTATATTTGGAGCGTCAGGTTCTGTTATGGCCATATTCATAGCTTGTGTGGTACATAGGCCAAATTATCCAGTTCATTTATTTGGAGTAATTAAATTGCCTTTATTCGTTCTTGGAGGCTTATATCTTTTAAGTGATTTGATTGGTGTTGGTAGTGTGGATACTGTGGCTCATTTTGCGCATTTAGGCGGGGCCTTATTCGGTGGTTTATCTGTTATTAAAGCTTTTTCCTCTAAAAATATTATGAACCGGGTTGATCGGTTTATTTTTAAATCTAAACTTGGTAAATCCTCTTTTAAACGCAATAAAAGTGCCTCCCCTAAAGCTAAAGGCGGCAAGCGGAAAAAATCAAAAATGAAAGTTCATCAGTCAACAAAAGCTTCCTCTCAAACTGATGATGAGTATAACGCGGACAAAGTAGTTCGAAAAGAGCGTATTGACGCGATCCTTGAAAAAATCTCTAAAAAGGGATATGAAGGATTGAATAAGGAAGAAAAAGATATTCTCTTCAATGAAAGTAAGCGCTGAGGAAAAACCCAAATTAGGAATTGTATTAAAGCTTTTTTTGTGGGCGAATATCGGCAATTCATTCGCTTTAATTGCAGCGTATTTAGCGACTCACATTTCACCAAATAGTTTTGCCTACTTCTCTTATTTTGGTTTGGCTTATCCCATTTGGTTAGGCATTGCTCTATTCTTTATTATATTTTGGATTATTTTTCGACGGAAGTTAGCTTGGATTTCAATTTTGAGCATTATCCTTGGATTTAGCCATTTAGTGCATTTTTTCGCTTTCAATATTACGGATCCAATTTTGAAATATAAAGTAAAAGTAGTGTCTTATAATGTGCACATCTTTAACTTATATGATTTAGAAAATCGTATTCAAAATCGGAATGATATTTTTGATTTTTTAAAATCAGAGGATGCTGGCATCTATTGTTTTCAAGAATTTTATCATCAAAAAGGCAGTACCAATTTTGTGACAAAAGATTCCATGGTCGATTTATTGAATACACCTTATTATCATGAACGTTACACGCATGAGTTAACGAATAAACGCTATTTTGGTGTAGCCACATTTTCCAAATTCCCTATTATTCATAAAGGTGAAATTCCTTTTGAAAATGACCCCAATAACTTTTGCATCTATTCTGATATCGCGACCGTTTTTGACACCATTCGCGTATTTAACGCGCATATTGGTTCCATTCGTTTGCAAGATGAAGACTATCGTTTTTTCAATGAGGATGCACCTGAGGATCTTTACCATAGTAACGAAGTAGGGCAGCGCATTTTAAAAAGACTCAAAATTGGGTTTGAAAAACGCGCTTTTCAGGCAGAGAAAATAGCCCTTGAAATTGAAAACTCTCCCTATCCTGTTATTCTATGCGGCGATTTAAATGATACACCAGTTTCTTATTGCTATCGTCAATTTAATCGTTTATTGAATGATGCATTTGTGAAATCTGGTAATGGAGTAGGAACTACCTATATTGGTGAAGTTCCGTCTAACCGAATTGATTATATCTTCTATTCGGATGAATTCAAAAGCAGTGGTTTTACAACACACGACTTGGATTATTCGGATCATAAGCCAATTTCATGTTCAATAGGTCGAACAAATTAGGCTTGAAATCGTTGAGGACTTTATTTAAACCTAATGCGCCGCTGTGTTTATAACTGTTCAGCAAAACATTAATTCGAGGGATTTCTAATCGCGGATATCATTAAATCAATCGCAACTATTTCTCCAAAATATAAGCGGTACCATTCAACCATTTCTTAATATTGGCGGCGTTAAAAAACGTACCAATATGATAATTATAACTCGAATTTAACGCTGGGCTGTCAATCGCTAATTCTTGCTCTGGCCCAACCGATCCGTAATAATTAGAATGTACAAACCATACTTGGTCATTGCTCTTTAATATAAATCCCACATGCGAATCTAATCCTACAATATAAAGGTTGTTAGGGCGACTTTGAATATACCTAACTACAGTCTTAATCTGCGTATATTTTTGAATTTCAGAACAGGTGTTTTCAACGATTTTTAGAGAATACATTTTTGCCAAATCAAATCTGTTCCAATTAAAACCCATATGTTTTAAAGTAGTTGAAACAAAATAACCACAAGCCACTATTTTATCTTCTCCTGGTCGATTGGTATAACCATTATAGTCCCATTTGGTGCCTATCCAATAAGGAAAAATCACATTTTCAAATTGGTGGAGTAGGTAGTTTCGACAGGAATCTACCGAAGCATGTATTGACTTTAAGTTGGCCTTATCTTTTTTAATATTGGCCAAGGCTTGATCGTATGTAATGGCCAGCTCATTCTGTTCTGAATGAAACGCATTACCTAAAGTGGGGAGCGAATAAAAAAGAGCAAATAAAATGGAATAGCGCATGTTTTTTCTTTTAGTTTCCGATCAGTGATTTCAACCTGACACTATTAAAATGCAATTCAAATAAAAAGTAACAGTTCTACATATTGTAAAAGACAAGGACTTATTCTAAAACTATTTTTTTACTCACGGTTTGATCGTTTTGCGTAATCTGATAAACAAAGACACCTTTTTCCTCAATTTGATGCCTTGTTTGTGTTCCGTCAAGTGTCGTTTCATAAATCACGCGACCGTCTATGCTTAACAATTTAAACTGTGTGTTGGTATAGTCCGTAATATGAACTGTAAGGCCATTACTTGAATTGTAAACTTGATGATCAATCTCCTCCATCTCAACTGACATTGGCGGATTATATATTAATTCAATATCGTCAATCCACATTTCACTTCCTTCAATAGCAACTGTGCTATCTCCTGAAGAAACTACCATTAATGCATGCGTAGGATTAGATTCATTATAATAAATGAACGGTACAGAGACTCTCGTCCAAGAACCAATTGAAGTTTCAATATCATAACGTGCTTTGCCAACCCAATGAGTGGTAGTTCCTGATTCTGGCAAAACTCCACCATCAGAATCGTCATGAAGCAGAAGTTCTAATTTCCCATGATCTTCAGCAACTGGATTATATTTTATCCAAGCTACCAAACTATCTGGGCGATCAGTAAAAGGAGTATTCCAATCCGAATCATCCGTATTTGTAAATACAAACCCGTTTTCTGGATCAAAGTCGGCATGTACTTGCCCATTCGTCATTACTCCATTGGCAACAATACCTGCTGTAACATCATTAACTAGGTGCACTGAATATGTGCCAGAGTGTGCATCTTCGCTTTGAAACATTACAATTGGTGCTAATATTCCCAAGGCATCTGCTGTCTTTAAAGAACTCCATTCCGCAGGTTCATCTTCTGATCCTGTGACGTTTTCCCATGTTCCTTCAAAACCGGGATTCTCTAATTGAGTTTGTCCAAAACTAGTAGCGGTTAAGGCACATCCAATCAATAGTAAAAGTCTTTTCATAGTGTGTAATTTTGAATCAAAAATATACATAAACGTAAGAAATCCAAAACAATCAATTTTTTGTTTGAATTAAAATCTATATACTGTCTGTTCGGAAATAGATGAATTTTTAGAAATTAAATAAATTTCGAGAAATAATTTGTTATTTTTTTTAGGAGAAAAAGCGTAGCTTTTGAAGACCAAACGTTAAAGCAGGGGACCGAAGCATCAGACGACAAGAAAAAATAAAAATAGGCTCAAAATAATTGATTTTAATTTTGCGGTATTTCCAACCAGACACTGTCTAATAACTAGATTAATTGAGGATTGGAAGATCATAAAAGGAAGGGGAAAGGTCGCGTTATGCCGTTGCTTTTTCTTTAAGAAGTTTAAGCGTTTGAAAAGGATTATCTACAATAAACATATTAATGATCCAATCCGGTAAGCTACCACCTGGGCTGGCAAAATATTGAAAATGTATGCTCGTTTTGGCTCCAACAGTTTTTAGTTTCCAAAAACCATAACTTTTTGTGATTCTGACATAATCATCATTCTCATCCTTAACCCCGTCAACGGAGTGCATTTTAATTATAGTAGTGCCTTCACTTTTTACAATCGTCATTTTTGAAACCCCATCACGGTCGGTCGCTGGCCAAGGTAAGTCCAATACATTATAAACGTAATATTCACCTGGCCCAATCTTTTTAATAATTGCGGCTTCACTTATATCGGGATACCAACTCGCATAATCATTAATGTTAGCAATAATTTGAGCAATAGTTTTTCGGCTAGCGCCAATCGTTGTTAAGGCTTTAAACTCGCGAATGTCTTCACCGTCAATTGTTCTAGTATAAATTTTAATTCCACTTTCGTCTTTTTCTAACTTCCAATCTCCATTTGCCGCGAGACAATTGGATGACAGAATTACCGCCAGAAATAAAATGAACTGTTTTAATGCATGCATATTTTGCTTATTTTCTTCCAAAATCTGCAGGAATTTCTCCCCACACTTTGGTTTCCCATTTGAGAATGGGGTTATTAAAATGATTCGTTTTTAACCAATGTTCTGCGCGTTTAATCAATTGAATCACATCAGGCGGTGGTTTTTGATTCGTTTTACATATTTTTTGACGCACCCAACTCATGGCAATCCGCGAATCAGAATAAATAGGCATTGCCTTCATCTTTGCATCTTTATGTCTATTTA
Organism: Crocinitomix sp.; assembly: GCA_047623705.1. GTDB lineage: Bacteria > Bacteroidota > Bacteroidia > Flavobacteriales_D > Crocinitomicaceae > Crocinitomix. The sequence goes on along the minus strand of JBLHOW010000103.1, from coordinate 1,835 downwards.
AATAAGCCAAGGCATGGACTAAAGCCAAAAATTCGCCAATATTATTTGATCCTTTCTTATAGGGCCCAACTCTAAAAACCGTTTCTCTGCTAAAATTCCAAACACCTTGATATTCAAAATCACCTTTGCCATTGCACGCGGCGTCAACTGCTAAGCTTAACTCAATTGGTGTGCCAATTTTTTTTAACTCGGCTTCACTTAAGTCCTTTGTTTTTTTATAATCACCATCCTTATACTTGTCAGGATGTTCAGTGAAAGCTGTTTCGGCTAGTTTTTTACTGCCAAATGTTTTATAAATCGCCTTTGGAAATCCACGTATTTGTTTTAATACTTCATTCCAATCCGTATAAATTCCTGGCTGATGCCCATGCCAAACCACATAATAATATTGTTTTTTTTGCTTGGATTCGGTCGAAACCGAAGAAGGGTCTTTATAGGCTTTTCTAGCTTCGTCTAATGAGATAAATGAGCGGAATTTAGCATTGGCATATCCTTTTATTTCCCGTTGGCAATGCTCCCACGAATCATAAATACCAGGCGTGTTGCCTTCCCAAACCACATAAAACTTCTTTTTTTTGGCCATTCCTCAAATTTATGATTAAAAATTGAAGTTGGTAGATGAAATTAACCCGTACACTGAAAAAAACAAGTGATTTATTGAAAACGAACGGCATGTTGGAAACAAAAATAGTGTAAAACGTTTCCAGTGTATATTTAATTTATACATTTGTACCATGGAAGAGAAGAAAATGGAAATCGTTAAGTCAGCGCTTGAGGTTTACATGAAGTTTGGGATCAAGAGTGTAACAATGGATGAGATGGCCAGACAGTTGGGTGTTTCAAAGAAAACGTTATACCTACATGTGCGTGATAAAAACGAATTGGTAGAGCAATGTTTATTGCTTGACCATGATTGTGCAATCGAAGGAATGGATGACATTTTTGCACAAGAATTTAATGCAATTGAAGAGTTATTGGAAATTGGACGCTATATGGTAAAAACCTTAGGGTCTATTCATCCCTCTATATTTTTTGATTTAAGAAAATATCACCCAAATGCTTTAAAAATGTCGCAAACGCATAAATATGATGCTATGCGTAAAAGGATTGTGGATAATTTGAACAAAGGAATGAATCAAGGTGTTTACAGAGATAATCTAACCCCCGATATTTTATCAAGACTGCACATGGGGACAATTGATATGGTAATGTCAGGAGAGGTTGTACCGTCAACGGAGTTTAGAGTGGATGAAGTCTATTCTGAATTTTTTCGTTACCACATTCGAGGAATAGCAAGTAATAAAGGATTAGAATGTTTAAAAGAACTAATACGTAATGATGAAAACTTATAAAAACTTAGCCTTTGGCTTTTTAACAGTATTTACTGTTTCTAGCGCAATGGCACAAACCCAAACATCATTTTCGCTGAGTGAAGCAGAAGCTTACGGCGTAAATAATAACGAGCAGGTAAAAAACGCTTTACTCGACATTGAATCTGCCAAAAAGAAAGTTTGGGAAACCACCGCAATTGGTTTACCGCAGATAAGTGCTGAAGGGCAATTCCAACAATTGTTGGATATACCTGTGCAAGTGGTAGATGCTTCTTTATTTAATCCCATGGCTGAGCCCGGTGATGTATTGGAATTTAGAGCAGGACAAGAGTTTGGTACTTCGTTAACTTTCAATGCTTCGCAATTAATTTTTGACGGATCATATGTTGTTGGTTTACAATTTTCAAAGTTCTTTCAAAAAATGTCTGCCACTGCTGCTGATAATACAAAGCAAGAAGTAAAAGCAATGGTAAGAGAGGCTTACTATAATGTTTTAGTCGCAAA
>JBLHOW010000102.1:0-20146 GCA_047623705.1 Crocinitomix sp. | reverse complement strand
ATCAATAAACGAGGTATTTCGATCCATTCCACGACGCATGAATTTAAATAATTCCCCGACATAAGGATCCTTGCGTTCGGGGCCCAATGCTTTCCCTCGTTTTTTAATCCTTTCATGAACCATTGCAAAATGCTCTAATTCTTCGCGTACTACTTCTAAAAGCGCATCTACCAATTCAGTTCTTTCAGGATTTTGTGTAATAATGCTAATACCGTTTGTAGCGGCTTTTTGCTCACACCAAGCGTGGTCAGTTAATATTTCATCAATATTTCCTTCTACAATTGTGACCCAACGCGGATCGGTAGGTAATTTTAATCCTAGCATAAACTGTTTTTTAAAGTATTATCGGCAAAACATCCTTTCTCCGCAAGCCAGAGCTTTTAGCGAAGGACTTTGAATCTGATTCCGACAAAGTACTATTTGCATTCAAAATTAATCAAATTTGTTTTTCAAGTTCGACCTGTGAATAAGTAATTTGTCTTAGAATTAACCGAAAGGGTTTCGGCCATACCTTTGTTATGTGAAGCGTTTTCTAAATATCATCCGTAATAAATACGTTATTTCGTCTGCATTTGTGCTGCTTTACATTCTTATTTTGCACGAAACTGATATAGTAACCTTGATAAATCGGAACGAGCGTGTTTCTGTCCTAGAAGAAGAAATTGAGCGTAAAAAACAAGGGATTGAGACTCTGAAGATTGCCATAGATCAATTAGAGGATGTGCGTTCGTTGGAAAAATATGCACGAGAAAATCATTATTTTAAAAAAGAAGATGAAGACTTGTTTATTTTTTCTTTCGAATAACTACTTGTACAGTTCTAAAATAAATTCTGCTAAAAACTGTTAAATGGGCAACTCCAATTAATCAAATGACTATTTTTGTCCATATTATAAGAAGAAATGATTAAATATTTAACAATAACTTTATTGGTAATTGCGTCTGCAAGCCAAGCTCAAACAGTACTATTTGATGAGGATTTCACAAGTGGAATCCCCGCAACTTGGGCACTATTTAACGAAGATGGATTAACACCAGCAGCTGATGTAGCTGATTTTACAGACGCATGGATTCCTAAGATTTTCGGAACTGATACAGCGGCAGCAAGTACTTCATACTACGACGATACTTTGGGACAATCGAATGATTATTTAATTACTCCAAGAATTAGCATTGGCAACTTTTCTCGTTTGATCTGGTCTGCACGATCAGTTGACGCATCTTACCCTGACGGTTATCAAATATTAATTTCAACAACTGATAGTTTACCTGGAAGTTTTACGGATACTTTAATGACTGTTTATGCTGAAATAGCTTATATGAATTCAAGATCAATTGAATTAGACACAGCGGGCTATGCAAATCAGGATATATTCGTAGCATTTAGAAACAATACGGTAAACGGTTATATACTATTGATTGATGACGTGAAGATTTTAGGAGCTGAAACGGCTACTGTCGCTACTATAAAAGCGCCCATTGCATTCAACATCTACCCTAACCCAACTGCAGAATATATAAACATTAATACGGCTGAGAATATTATTTCAGTATCAATTTATACAACTGCCGGTCAATTATTAATTTCTGATCAAACAAAACGAATTGATGTTTCTGCTTTAAACGCTGGCTTATATTACATTCAAATTGAAACAGAAATGGGCTCGGAAACAAGTCAATTTGTAAAGCAATAATTGATTCCGTAGTTGTCCTACATTAATTTACGTCCAATTCTCCCTTCGTTTTACCACTTGTGTAAAACATATCAAATAATACTGCTAATGTAATCTAAGTTTATATTTTTGTTCGCTACATAAATTTTAAACTATGAAATATCTATTATTCATTGCGCTTTTTTCAATTTCATTTTTGGGTCAAGCTGATGAGGGAATGTATCTCCCGTTCCAATTAAAGAAGAATAAAAAAGACTTGAAAGCCGCAGGGCTAGAGTTGTCTACAAAAGACATTTACAATCCAAAAAAGCCAAGTGTTAAAGACGCTATTGTGTCTTTTGGCGGGTATTGTACAGGTGAAATCATTTCCTCTAAAGGATTGATTCTAACTAACCACCATTGCGGATTTGATGCAATTCGTGAAAATGCAACTCCAGAAGATGACATTTTAACGAATGGTTTTTGGGCAAAAAATCATGCTGAGGAAAAACCGATTGCTGGCTTAACGGCTTCGATTGTTGTTGAGATAAATGATGTGACTAAAAACATCATGAAGTTATTGAATGACGACATGACGCAAAAACAGCGCAAGGCAATTATTAAAGAAGAGTCTAAAAAGCTAATGGCTGATGCGGTAGAAGGAACGCATTATGAGGCGGAAGTAAAATCTTTCTACGCCGGAACTGAATATTATCTTTTCATTTATGAAGTATTTAAAGATATTCGTTTAGTTGGTGCACCTCCATCTGCAATTGGAAAATATGGCGGAAACACTGATAACTGGATGTGGGAAAGACATACAGGTGATTTTTCTATGTTCCGTATTTATGCCAACGCAAATAATGAACCTGCAGATCCGGCAATGGACAATAAGCCATATTTACCAAAGCACCACTTACCTATTTCTTTAAATGGTGTTGAAGAAAATGATTTCGCAATGATTATGGGATACCCTGGTGGAACCGATCGTTTTCTTACGTCTTATGGAATTGAATTGGCTACTGAAAAAGAGCAGCCGAATCGTGTTAAAATAAGAGCGGAAAAATTACGTATTATGAAAGAAGACATGGATGCTAGTGACGCTGTTCGTCTTCAATATGCTTCTACGTACGCACAAGTAAGTAATTATTGGAAATATTTTATTGGTCAAACAGAACAATTAAAAAACAATAAAGTTAGTGATAGAAAAAAAGGAATTGAGAAGGCATTTACTGATTGGGTAAACGCTAAATCTAAGCGTCAACAGCGTTATGGCAATGTTTTAAAGGATTTTGAAGAGGCTTATATTGAATTGGAAATCATTAATGACGTTCAAGTTTACTTTTTCGAGGCTGTTTACAGTATTGACTTTAATAAATTCATGATTTCCCATATTAAACTTTACAATTCACTTCTTGCTGCAAGTGATGACAAGATGCAAGCACAAGGATTGGTTGACGCCTTAAAAGCAAAGTCTGACGCATTTTACAAATCGGTAAATATGGAGACTGAATTAAAATTGATCTCCGCTACTTTACAAATGTATTTTGAAGATGTGCCAAGTGCTCAACGATCAACTGAAGCTAATGTGATTTTTAATACTTATGATAAAAGTATCCCTTCATTAGTTGAGGAAATCGGCGGTGGACTATTTGCTAATCAAGTTGCATACGAGGCTTTTTTAGAAAACCCTACTGTTGAGAAGATGCAGAATGACGATCTTTTTGTAATCTGTAATGGTTTAATGACTGACTATATTGACATAGCGAATGGACCAATGGCATCTAGCTCTAAAACCAAGCTTGTTAAAGCAAAACGTTTGTTTATTGAGGCTTTGCGAGAAATGGATCCGAAAAAGAAGTTTTATCCAGATGCTAATTCTACTTTAAGATTATCTTTTGGTAATGTATTACCCTACACTTCTATTCAAGGTAAAACCTTCAAGCATTACACAACTATTGAAGGCTTAATGGCGAAGGAAGATCCAAACAACGAAGATTTTATCGTTCCTAAAAAGTTGAAAGAACTTTATGAGAAAAAGGACTATGGAAGATATGCGCAGGATGGTGATTTATGGGTGAATTTCATTACTAATAATGATATTACTGGCGGAAACTCTGGAAGTCCGGTTATGAATTCGAAAGGTGAACTTATTGGTTGTGCTTTTGACGGGAACTGGGAATCTATGAGTGGTGACATTTCTTTTGAAAAAGATTTTCAACGCACAATTTGTGTTGATATTCGTTATATTTTATTCGTGATTGACAAGTATGCAGGAGCTTCGCATATTGTTGATGAAATGACGATTGTTGAGTAGATAAAATCTAGACACTTTAGGGGTGAGTTTCTCACTCTTATAAATTATATTTTAAAGTCGTCTGTCCGCTATTGGCGGATAGGCGACTTTTTTGTTAAGACCTATTTTAATTATTTGTTTTAAATGTGGATGGTAGGAAGGATTGTTTGCTGATAGCTTTCGGAATATTTGGATTTAGACACTTATAAAGCTTTGATTTAGCCAAATTCCGTCGCGACAATTATAAGGGCCAGTAAAGAGATTCATTCAATAGAACGCAGTCCCCGATCGCTACTAGAATCAGCAAAATTAATGACTAGCAACTAGTAATAACCTACGCCTTTTTAAGTTTTCCGCCATGATAGGGACAATAATCCCAAGATCCGTTGTGCAATTCATTGTCAATTGGGCACATCTTTTTCTCTAGTAAGGTGCCAAAAGGTGTTTTCCAATTATGGATTTTTCCTTTATAACTGGCACGTGTACTTTTTTCTATATAAGGAGAAAAAATTCGGTCTCCCTGTTCATCTAGATTATTAAATACAAAAAACTGTAAATTTTCACCCATTTCTCCCAACATATTAGACATCATTGGCTTAAACATGCTAAGTAATACTTGAACCTCACTATTTAATGTGGCCTCCTCCAAAGGGGCGTGTAAACCTCCATCCTTATCCATCATATTATATTTTGTGCGAATCGTATCTGGATCCTCATAAGTTAGTGAACCAAATAAACCAAACTTACCATCTATCACAGCCACTATTGTATAAGGCTCCAGCACTTTTAAAAAGTCGTTCATTTGTCCCTTATCTAACGTTGGGTCCTGCAACATAGAAACCTTCCAAAATTCCAAAGGCATCCACAAATGCAACTCCATGGTATCTCCTATTCCTGTATTTAATTGTGTCTCGTTAAGGAGTGCATTCAAATCAACTTTTGATAAGTCAATCTTTTGTGCGGTGGCCTGACCTGCAAATACAAATAAAGAAATAAACAATAGGGAAATGGTCTTTTTCATGACAAAAATTTGCTGTAAATATACAAGATATAAGTAATTAATAAAATGTGATTCTGCTGAACCAGTCAATCACTTTAATAGGTCTTGTTAACATAAAAACTCCAATCATCCCAATATACACTTAATTCCTTACCCTTATCCCGCATGTAATTAATCAAATTATCTGACGTGTAAAGCTTTAAGGGCTGCATATGTGTAAAGCCATCAGGACATTTTTCTTTTTCATGTTGCGTACGATTGTTAATATCAAACAGAACCTGCTTTGTCCCCCCCTCTGGCGTAACTGCCATATAAAACCGTCCATTGGATTGATCTCCTTCTTTCAGATATAATTCAATCTCCATCCATTCACCAAATGGGACTGAAAAATCTGTATTGGTTTGATCCCAATCATCATGCCATTTGCATACTCTGCAGTTCTTTTTATAATCTCCTTTCACATTGAAAAACATATTCTCAACAGGTCCGCGCTCCGATTTATTCAAGTTTACTGTAACTCTAAATGGAAATTTTTCTTTTGTCCAATCGGCATTATTCCAAAATTCGAATAATGAGAACCAATATATTGGTTCTTCCCATTCTTTTAATTGTGCCAAATCAGGATGCAACTTCAGCCGAACAGTTTGATAAATTTCACGAATACATTTATTATTATTTACATTCAATTGAACACGGCCTTTTTCATGGCTTCCTTCTTTAATATGCGGTTCGACAATGTTAAATTTAATAACGGAATTACCCGGATCTTCTGGATCATCCTCAATACTAGCACTTCTTTGTGAATTGTCGCCTTCTTCATAACTTATCTCAGCAGAGCCAATTTTAGGATTGTTTTGAAATTCGCCCCAATCATTCACTTCATCAAAATCAGGATCTATTCCAGATAATTCGGCATTAAAGTATTCAGCATCCGCAATACTAGTTCCATTAAAACCAGTTTGAAATAACAATTCCTCACCATAAGAGCATTCAACACCACAATTGGTGCTTTCTTTTTTGCAAGAAACCAAACAGATATAAATAAATAGGTAAAATGGAATGATTCTCATACGATTAAAAACGTTCATATCTTAGTATTTCAAAAATCGCGAATCCCGCGCAGGTTATGAGAAGCGGGAATTGCACTAACTGCAGCGACCACTAATTGCATGTTGTTGTTTTAGAATCGGTGGTCCCTTTATTTTCATGTGCTATCATTTGGCCAAACGTTCCTTTAAATGTATGCTCAGTTGTAATGAGTACACCTGCTCCAATTCCTGTATTTGTAATAACCACGCAATTATAAGTTGTTCGTTTAGCGCATGATGCAAATGCTAAACCTGCAAGTGTAATGAACAATAATTTTTTCATAGCGTAGTTTTGTCAATTTTAATTAATAACGTTTGTCCAGCACCATTTCAAATGCATACTTATTGATCCAATTCTGAAGAATAGCTTCATCTACCACTCTGTTGATGCGATCTTTCATATGCGATTCAAGTCCATTTTGGTCAATATAAGTTATGGCATCATTAAATGATTTAAGTATGCTTTTATAAAAAGCTTCTGCTTTAATTGGGTAACTAGCATTATAAGTTTGAGCAATTTCAATATTATAGAGCATTAAATCTCCAATTTTCATAGGCTCAACTCCTAATTTAATAAAATTTTTGATAAAATTTTGAGCCACAGAGCGTCTTTTTTTTGCGCGGCGCTTACCTGGAGGGAAATACTCTTTGGATACTTTAAATTTAGCTTCATCTAACAACTTATCCTCTTTTGGATTGAATACGAAGTTGTAAAACTCCTTTACTTCCTTTAGGCGATTGTAGAGTTCGGTTATTTGCTCCTCAAGATCAGCTTTACTTAAATCAGTTAAGTATTTTTTTAATGCGCGTTTGCTCATGCCTCAAAGATAATTGATAGTTTTTGATTAAAATGTAGAACATAAAAAAAGGGTTCTTGCACATGTGTATAAGAACCCTTCTAAAACCGTATAAATAAATGTTATCCAAAGCATAGGATATACATTCCTTTAAATAGTTAACGCAGAAGTAACTAAAAAGTTATGCTTTTTTTGGAAGAAAATTTAAATTTTAACTTTAATTATGAAACAGAACAGACTCAAGCACCTGACTTACAGCGTTAAAGCCGAATAAATTATTTTCACATAAACTTCATCTCAAAATCTGTATTTCGAGTCGAAATCATTGTTATTGAATGTTTTAGTTGATTTCATTTTCTAACAATAGCAACATCAACCCAATTTGAATAATACGTACTTTTCAATCCTTTTACGTTTAGAGATGGGCGGAACCCAACTCTAACTTTGTAATTACCAGCGTATGCAAACTGATGATGTTGAAAAATATTCAACTCCTTTTCCAATTGCTCACCCATCTCTAGAAATGTATTAGGGTGTTGACTTATATTGGTATAAGAGCTTTCATTAAAAAAAGGAAATTTACTTCCTTCAAGATCGAGCGCTTCAAGAAACAAACCACTCTTGCCGCCAAATTCATGCCCATAATCTAATAAACCATATTTGAATGTAATTGTTGGATGCGAGTTATTGTTAATTCGCAAAACCCCGTTGCATTTTGACATTCCTACTGAACCAATGTACGAAACAGAATCATTTAATGCCAAATCAAGCGTTATGCGATCATCCTTATTCTCTTTCAAAATGTTATCGAATTCACGGTCGCAATATTTTTCAATGTAATTGTCCGCATCCCCTGCCCTTTTCCAATCTTCGCATGCTGAACATATATCACCAACTTTTAGATAGTCCAGCGCCCTATTACTATATCTCATTTTTAAATTAAAAGAGTCTTTTGAAAATTTAATTGCGGCTGCATGATCTTCAAACCCTCCTTCTATGTCCATTTCCGACATTATTTTAAATTGCCCTCTAGCATGCAAAATAATAGGGTTCTCAGGCTCAAGTTCATTTGCTTTATTGTAGGCATCTAATGCATAACCCCAACCACTCAATCCTTTTTCACTCGCTTCTTGTGCTTGCGCATATAAATTCGCCGCTTCTTGATTGACGATTGCTTCTGGTCCACGAGAACAGCCGACCAATATGGCTGCGATAAAAAGTGCTACTAAATGCTTCATATAATATTATTCTTACTCCTCAATTATTTGAACAATGCATCTGTTATCCGTTATTTCATCTGCAATTTCTTCATCTGTCATATCCTTAATTTCACGGTGAAGCATATCAGTAATATCACGTCGCTTTTCTTTTAATCTTTTGGCATCATGAAAACGTCTCACATCCAAATGTGATTCGAGTATAAGCTCCGGGACTGTCATTAATGAACCATCCTCATTTTTAGCAACCATTGTGAAATAACAAGAATTGGTATGTTTGGTCTCCCCCGTTTTTGGCTTTAAAGAATCCACCCGAATACCTATAATCATTGAAGAATTACCTACATAATTAATTGAGGCCGATAATGAAACCAACTCTCCAACCTCTACAGGTTCACGAAACTCAACTCCGTCAACGGAAACCGTAACGCAATACGCTCCTGAATGCTTTGCCGCACAAACATAGGCCACCTTATCCATTAATGATAATAGCGTACCACCGTGAACTTTTCCAGAGAAATTGGCGAATGACGGAATCATTAGCTCCGTTATAGTTGTTCTTGAAAAATCAACTGTTTTTGAACTCATATTCGTTTATTATTTAAGTATTACAATTGGAAAATCCCTACCAAAACTATACCCGGTAGGATATTGTGGACTTCCATGATATTCTTCAGAAAGTTCTGGTACGCGTTCTTCTACATAAGATTTTAGTTCGCTTACGGTAATTTTTTGATCACCATCCAACTTTACTGCACCTTGCAATATTTCGAGCAATGCATAGGTGAATAAGCCATGATTTAGCTTGCCAACTTCATTGGCATATTCGGCATCCTGTGCAGCCGTTAGAAAAAACGTACCTGTATTTCTGGCCAATTGTGCCAAGGCTTTTTCACGCTCACTTCCTCTAACAGCAAAGGTTTCTATTGCACCGCCAGAATGACAAGCGTCTAAAACAAATAATTGTTTTTCTGCTGAAATATTTTTTGAGATCTCCATAAGTTCCCCTGCAGAAATAGCCTTTTCGCGAATGACCGCAGAAGCATCATATAAATTTGTAACATCATGAGTGACAATAAAAAATTCAGGTTGATCTGGAGCGATTTCGACACTCATTACACCGTGACCAGCGTAATAAAACAGAAAAACGTCTTCACTTCCAATTTCGCTTTTTATTTCGGTAATTGTTGCCATTATATTCGCCTTGGTGGCGTCAGCGTTGAGTATGCTATAGGTTTTAACGGAATTAAAGAGTGAGTCTCCCCCATTTTTTAAACTCTTCACAAATGCCTTAGAATCATTTACAGCATAATCTAAATTATAAGCTGGGTTTTTGTAGTTATTGATACCAATAGAAAGGATGTAAAGGTCCGTTTTCGCCAATTCTCCGTCATATTCAACTACAACTGTAGTTGGTTGAGATTCTGTACGCTCACTATTTACAACGATACTAGTTAGCTCGTTCAGACCATTCGATAATTGGATTTCATATAAATGCTTGGCTGGGCCACCGCCCCTAAATGTGATATTTTCTTCTAGGCTTTCTTGTACAATCAGTTTTCCATTATTATAGATTCTGATTTCATCTAAAGGCGTATCATGTTTACCAATCGAAATCTCTAAAGGTATGGTAGCATTATTTGCTTTAAAAATGGAATCACTATCAATTACAATACTGCGTTTTCCGCCACTGCCAATAGCAACAACTAACTCTGGTAAATTATTCATTTGAGACTCGAGTAATTCACTTCTATCATTCAATCCAGCATCCTTATTATGAATTCGCTCAATTAAGCCAGGAGTGTAATATTTTTCAAATAAACTACTAACATTAACCACCTGATTACCTTTCACATAATTAACCCAACCTAAAGCATTAGATGATCCATCAAAATAGCCAGAAGGATTGGTCGTTAACCATTCATCTTTACTCATTTGAATACGCGAATAAACTTCTTTATATGTGTTTAAATCCCAGACTTTCATCAGGCCATCTACACTCATAGAAATTAAATTTTGACCATCTGCAGTAATGTCAATACTGGTAACTGAAGTTGAATGACCAATTAATCTTGCAACAACTTTATTACTTATTGGATCCCACAAAATAATTTGATTATCAGCACCACCAGAAGCGATAAATCGGTTATTCGGATCGTATTTAATGGCAAAAACATCTCCTTGATGCTCGTCCATTTTAGCAATTAGCATACCTGTTAATAAGTCCCATACTTTTACATGACCATCCCAGGAACAAGTGACCATGTTTTTGCTGTTTGGGCTAAAATCAAAACCACTCGGAATTGATGTATGCCCTACTAAGGTCCTGAACGGTGCGGCAGCATCCCTTTCCCAAAATTGAAAGTTCTGGTCTAAATCTCCAGTCACGAGATATAGTTCATTCGGAGTAAATCCAACACAGTAAGGCGAATTTTCCTTCATCAATATATATTCCGACTTACCTGTCTCCCATTGCCACATGCGAATAGTTCCATCCCAGGATCCACTTACAATAAACTGACCATCTGCGCTAAATTTAAGATCAAAAACTGTTTCTTGATGCCCTCTTAACGTTTTTACTATTTCACCTTCAGGCAAGGACCAAATATTGATCACGCGATCTCCACCTGCCGTCGCAACATATTTACCATCAGCACTAAAATCAAAGGCAATTACTGAACGTGAATGTCCTTGAAAATGCTTTACTACACGTCCGTTTTCTAAATTGATAAGAAAGGCTGACGTGTCAACCCCCGCAATCATAACATGCTTATTGTCTGGACTTAATAGCACTTTTCGCTTGTGTTGAATATAATTTAATATGGATTGTTGTCCCCAATTATTATAGCTTAAACTTAAACCATTACTCGTTTCATGATTTAAATAACCTGAGATGGTTTTGCCATACTTACGTTTTTGTAAGTCCCAGAGCTCTATTCCTCCATTACTATTCGGCATTGCAATGTAACGCTCGTCATTAGAAAAATTTATATCTAAATAATCAATATTTTCATTTGTTAAATGCGCTTTCTCCGCTCCTGTCTTCGCGTCATAAACATATACATCATCATCTACAACGATAAGCACATAGGCCCCGCTAAAACTAAACTTTAACAGGTCAGGTCGATCATCTATGGCTAAAAAGGTTTTTAACTTTTTGCCCGACTTCACATCCCAAAGTATTGCAGGCACGTCATTTGACATGGTCAACAAATACTTACTGTTCGGACTAAACACATGCTTGGTATTACAGCCGTCACATTTTTCCTCTCCCTCTCTAAAAGTATTAATCAATTCTCCCGTCTCACTGTTAAAGACGGATGCAAATAGCTTTCTCGAACTAATGGCAATATATTCTCCGTTAGGACTGAAAGACATAGAATGCACCTTATCAAAAGGAATTGAAAACAAGGTATCTTCTGTCTCAATTGAAATAACAAGAGCTCCGGCATAACCATCTACAGAGAGCACTTTTTCTTCAGAAGGATGAATTATAGCATGTTCATTATGTGCGCCGTAATCCTTTTTGAGAACAGTAACCTCACTTCCAGTAATAGCATCCCAAATATAAATTTCGTCACGATTGTCTAAAGCATAAAAATATTTGCCTGTTGGACTAAAATAGGCCTTATGAATCTCTCCATTCGAAACACCAACTGAATGAACTTGCCTCCCTGTTTCAACTTCAAAAATCTTCACTTTATTGTCTGCTGCTAAAGAAAGAATTGTTTTTTGATCGGGGCTAAACATCACCGATCGAATTCGTTCTGTATGACCTGAGAACGTCCGTATTTGCTTACCAGACTGCACATCCCAAAGCAGCATTATGTTATCAAACCCTCCTGTTACAATATATTTATTGTCAGGACTGAAATCATAAGCACGGATATAATCTGTGTGGCCCTTTTGAAGCACAGTTTCCAAAGGGAAGTCAGTTTGGGCTGGCACTCCGTTGGAAACTAATAGAAATAGTAAGGTAAATATCGCTGTTTTCATTTGAAAGACTTATATCAAGTATTGGCTTGGAAAAACTTCAATTTCTCGGAATTTATTCGTCCCGATATATATCAGGATGTAAAAGTTTGTTTTTTTCCGACCAGACACTGTCTAACGAAGATAGCATTTTTAGTTGATCCTCTAAAATAGAAAAAGGGCGAAAAATCAATTCCGCCCTTAACTTTTAAATGTAATTCCTCTATTGTAGTTTCGCCAAATACCCCATGAGTTCATCATTCAACTCTTGATTAACGATTTCCTGCGTATTTACGTCAAAATTTTGGTTGAAACCAGGAACGATAAACCTTCCAACAATATTGGCTCCAGCATAACCAACAATTTTTTGAACATAATCTCCTGCATTTTTACCGCCACCACCTCCTGGCGAAACACTCATAACAATTACAGGTTTGTTTTCCAAATATTTAACGCCTGTTCTTGAAAGCCAGTCCAATATATTTTTAAAGAAAGCAGGCATCAAACTATTGTGTTCCGGCGTTGTCATAATAACGGCGTCTGCAGCCATCATTTTTTCCTGTAGTGCAATTATATCAGCCGGAACCCCTGCCGATTGCTCCAAATCAATGCCATACATTGGTATTTCATAATCTGTTAATTGAATCATTTCAACTCCATCTGCAACTTTTGCTATGTAATTTAATACTTGCGTGTTGATAGATGTACTGCTGTTGCTTCCTGAGAATGCTATTATATTTTTCATATTGTATTTTTTTAGTCCTTAAATTTTAAGGAGATTTTATATTCAACCTCTTAGCTTGTCCAAAAGGCCATTCAATTGCTTTGCTTCTTTTTCTGTTATTTTAAAATCGTATACTTTATTTACATTAAATTCTTTTGCAATTCGTTCAAGCAAAAGTTTTCCTTTTTTATTGATTAATAATTCTACACTTCTTCTGTCATGTTTACTATTAGCGCGATCTACCAACTCCATTTTCACTAGCTTATCCATTAAACGTGTTAAGTCTCCACGCGAATTAATTAGCACAGCTTTTACTTGACCTGGTGAAGATGGTTCCCCGTTTTTACCGTTTAGAATTCGCAGAACATTGTAATGTTGGTCATTTATTTCATATGGTTTTAGCAAGTCAACCATCCTATCCTGCTGGATACTGGCCGTATATGCAACATTTAACATTGCCTTAATACTTTCGCTTGTAAAGGGTTTTGTTTGATTTATCTCTTTGCTGAATTCCATTTGTAATTACTTTATTTGTAATTACAAATATATAAAATTATTCTTTAACTGGCCAATTAAAAACTAGAATCCTTATTATTGTTCTTCAAAATTATAGATATTATGCATAGAATTAGGCGCTTCTTTTTGATTGTTAATCTGCAAACGCTCATTATATCAGCTTTAGCAGTGTTGTCTACAGCACTTTGCATTCATTATAAAATTTTAGCCAACTTCCCCTTCTCATTAATTGCTATGTCAGTGGTTTTTCCGATTGTTTTTTCAATTGGCGGCGCTTATAAACGCCGCGAGGCCGCACTTAAAGAATATGCTGCAATAAAGGGTTATTTACGTGCCATCTTTTTTGTTTCTAGAGATTGGTTAGAAAAACCAAAAAAAGAAAATGTGGATAAAATGGTTGGCATAATTGGTCGCTTCTTTGGGAATTTCCGAACCATGTTTATGGGGCCAATTGAAGAACTGGAAAAGAATGAAGAGAAGATTTATCATAATTTTTCAGAGTTTTCACTTTATATCAAGCATGACCTTAGGGAAGAAGGATTATCTTCTGGTGAATGTTCGCGCACCAATCAGTATTTACAAAAGATGATGATTTCGTTTGAATCCATCAAACACATTTACCAGTACCGTACACCCCGGACACTCAGGTCATTTAGTAATTTATTTATTAAAATACTCCCTATTTTATACGGGCCATTTTTTGCGCACATGGACAGTGAATTCAGTATGGGTGGCGCAAATGCAACGGGCATAGGACAAAGTTATGGACTAGAATATTTGATTCCTGTTTTATTAACTATGATTTTAGTGAGCCTAGATAATATTCAAGAGCATCTAGAAAACCCATTCGATCAGGTTGGTGAGGATGATATTACTATTAATGTGGAGAAATTTGTTTCAAATTTGGATCATGAGTGATCTCAATTAGTAATAGGCAACGCGATTTAACTTGAAAGCAATTGGCAATACGATTTAACTTGACGACTTTTTTTAATGGTTGACAAGTAATACGAATTGACTGATTAGAATAAATACACATTGATACTTGAATTGATAATTGAAAAATTGCACATTGTTCGCTATCTTTGCAGTTGAAAAAAATGTCATGCAAACAGTAGTAGTAGGTTTATCAGGGGGAGTAGATTCAAGTGTAGCCGCTTATCTTTTAAAAGAGCAGGGTTATAATGTCATTGCCATATTCATGAAAAATTGGCATGATGAGTCTGTGACAATTTCTGATGATTGCCCTTGGATTGATGACAGTCAAGACGCCTTATTGGTTGCAGAAAAATTAGGCATTCCTTTTCAAACATTAGATTTAAGTGTAGAATACAAGGAGCGGATTGTTGATTATATGTTTTCGGAATATGAAGCGGGAAGAACACCAAATCCAGATATATTATGCAATCGCGAAATTAAATTTGATGTTTTTTTAAAAGCAGCGAAAAAATTAGGGGCCGATTTTGTGGCAACCGGCCATTATTGCAGAAAAGATCAAGCTGAAAGCGGAGAATATCGCCTTTTAACAGGTAAAGACGGTAATAAAGATCAAAGTTATTTCCTCTGTCAATTAACGCAAGATCAATTATCAAAGGCCCTTTTTCCAATTGGCGATTTAGAAAAACCAGCCGTGCGAGAAATTGCAGCTGCACAAAATTTAATTACTGCTGATAAAAAGGACTCGCAAGGCCTTTGCTTTATTGGTAAAGTTAAATTGCCCACGTTTTTACAACAACAATTATTACCAAAAGAAGGCGACATTGTTGAATTGCCCGAAGATTTACCCGCATATGATTATTATGCCGAACTGCTAGAAACTGAAGATCATAAAGCTTTGGCAGAGCCATTTTCATACCGTCCAAACATGGGACATTTAGTTGGCACACATCAAGGAGCACATTATTTTACAATTGGACAAAGAAAAGGACTTGGCGTTGGAGGAACGCCTTTACCGTTATTTGTAGTTGCCACAGATGTTGAAACAAATACAATTTATACGGGTCAAGGTGACACTCACCCTGGTTTAAATAGAAAAGCCTTATTCATTAAAGCGGAAGAAGCGCATTGGTTACGCAATGATTTTAAATTGGAAATAGGTGAATCGGCCAATTATGGTGTACGAATCCGATACAGACAACCATTGGTTGAAGCGAAATTAATTAACGAAAAAGAGGGATTGTATATTTTATTTTCAGAAAAAGTATCCGGAATCAGTCCGGGGCAATTTGCAGCTTGGTATCAAGCGGACGAATTGATTGGATCGGGAATTATCACTCATTAGCAATAATTCCCATCCTATTATTTTAGTGTCTAGTTTAAACTAAACCCGTTATCAAAGAAAATTGCTGGATGCGTAGTTGCAGATTCATGATTACCTGTAACGAAATCCAATAATTCAGCAACTTGTAAAACTGACAATGTAGATCTTTGTCCCAAATTTTTGTGACGTGCTAATTTATCTTTAGCCGACTTGATCATTATTTTTCTCATACTGCCTAAATTCATAGTAATCGTATTTAATTCAACTTCTTATGGCAAATCTTACGATAGCCTTTTACAAAAGGTTTTATAAAAATTATACCAACTGTAATTAATTTTATTTCAAAAGCTGTGCCACAGCCTAAGCCACACTTATTAATCATTGCAAATCAACCATTTAACTATTCTGGTGCGCGATACAAATTAATTCGATTATTTTTCAATTTTTTATTCAATTTCGTACTCACTTTAACCAAATTCACCTTTTGTGTATGCGTGGACTGCTTAGTCTTAAGACGAATACCAGACTTAAAAGGTTTGTTACGACGTTTATTTTTTCTCTCATTTTTATCGAATTCCATTCCAAAAAACAGCGCGGCCTTTTGCATTAAATGCGCCGATATATTTTCTTTCGTGTATTTAAATTGCCTTAAAAAGTGATACTGATTTTTCAAGAGTGTATAAAGTTGGATCGTTAATCTTCCTACAAATCGTAAGAAAACATTGCTTTTCTTTTTAAGCCAATCACTTAACAACTGCATGTAATCGCTTAATTCTAGTTTAAATTCTAATTCTACCATTTTACCGTGTTTTATGCCACAAACAACGATAGAATGCACGGTTGAACAAAATAAATTAAGTAAATTAGCGTTTAATTAATGGATTTAAACTTAATTTAAGTGTAACGCTTAACATTAATTAAGTTTAGATTAAGTAGACATGAATATTTTATCTTCATATCACCCCGCCCTACTTTCTATGCAGTCTTTGCACGATCAGTTTCCTGCTGCATTGGCTTTTTATGTGTTTTGTAATGACAATGGATTAAAGGTTTATTATTCAAAAGGAAAAAATAAAGGGATTTTAATCCCTAAGGACATTGGAGAATTAGAAAACAATCCACTTGTATTAAAATTTAGAAAAACTAAGAAAGAAGTATTATGGGCAGATTTGGATGATTTACCAATTAACCCTGTTCAAGAAAGGCAAAAATTAGAAATAAAACAATTATCAATACAGGACGAGATAGAACAGAATGTTTTAATTTTTCGGGTTCCCAGTTTAAATGATGATAGTTTTGATGTTTTTGCGATTTCATTTTCTAAAACTTTCAGCAACTTCTATATTCCTTCTGGAAGAAATGTGCTTTCATCTGAATTGAAAACAACAATAGGAAAAACTGTTCGTGGACAAATTCAATGGCTGTATGATTTCCATGCGAAACAAAGCTTGAGCATTAACCGAATACAACACGCCTATCAGCAAAACAATGATGAATTAGATGAATCGCATCAAGTATTAGAGCGCGAACAAGCTACCAACAGAGATTTACTTGAAAAATACCTGACACAATTAATTCGCAACCAGGAAATAACCTTGAATTGCAAAATCATTTTAAAGAGTGGTTTCTTAGATCGGATTAAAAATTCGGGATTTGGAATTGATTCGATTAAAACGATAGTAGATACAGCAGTTAACACTTCCTATGATTTAGCCTTAGACAAATCTATGATCTACCTCACTCCTAACCTAATACAACGTAGAGACGGGCTACAGGAAACGTCATTAAGCAAATCATCTCAATTGGTTGCGTTAGATAAAACTGTTGCGTTATTAGATCGTTATGAACAGGCTGCGAGGCAATTAGAAATAAAAAGTGAACGTATTAACGGAAGGAATTTGGCCGCTGAGCTACAAATTAGCGCCCCAGCAATTACGGATGCCATAAAAAAACACAATTCAAAGATTCGGCGTTTATTGGAGAAATACCCATCCAACTGGCCGTTAATTTGTGATTTCATTCGCCCAATTAGAGAAATCAAATGGAATCTAGCCGCAGGTACCGAAGGTATTTAATTGTAAACCTTTGTCCCTTCTTTGAGCCAACGTCCCCATTCTTTATCAAAAGCGTGAACATTTGGTGTTTCATTTCCATCAATATCATAAACTGGTCTACCTTGGTTTACCCATTCAAAAATACTGCCGTACATATTTGAAACGTTTGCATAATTAGCCTTTAGTAGCTTTTCAGAAACCTTCTCGCTACGATAACCAACCGAGCAATACACAATAATATTATCCGATTTTGCAATCGTATCTAAGCGGTTGATGTCAAAATCATCATATCCCACCCAAATGGCTCCTTTTATATGACTGACTTTGAATTCGTCATATTCGCGCGCATCTAAATAGATGATTGAACTGTCATCTGGATTAATCTCTGTTACTAAAATCTCAGAAACCGAATGGTCCAATAAATCCATCAACATAACGTCATACGCTTTGCTTTTAACCTTCGCGTGTTCTAAATGTTCTGCATACTCTTTTGATTGATCAATTAATTTAGGACCAACAATTGAATCCTGTTCAACTTCACTATTAAAAGCTGTTCCTTTGTACTTCGTCTTAATTAATTCGTTCTCAGCAAAATAATAACGGCCTTCATAAAGGTTGGAAATCGAATCATAATTAAACGCGTCATTTTCAACATCATAATAAAATGTTTCCTCTACTTCATAGACAAAAAACAAGACGTTATTCCAATAATAGTATTCTGTAAAATAAATACCATTGGATTTACCAACGAAGAGGTTCGCCCTTTTGAGTTGGTCGCCTTGATAATATCCTTTCAGATCTGCGCCATTGCATGACGGAATCTCAATGTCGTCTCCAAAAATTGTTCTTACTTGGTAGGCACTATCCGCATTAATGATTTTAAACTGCTCTCGTATTGTTTGAATCTGTACCTCTTTGGTTTGGCTATACGTTAATTGCGCAATTGCAATAACAACAACCAATAAAATGTGTTTAAAATCAACTATGCTCTTGCCCATACTGCTTGATTTTTTGATTTAGAATCCTTAGGAATAACTTCATAATGGAGTTCCAACATAATTCCTTCCTCCGTTTTATCTATACGCACCTTATTTATTTCCCATTTTTTATAGCGGCAAACAGATGCAAGACCTCTTTGCAAGGATGGAATATTAACTGTGGTTTGAAGTAATGAAACATAGTCTAGCTTTGTCATTATTTTTTCCTGATGTTTTAATTTTATGTTTTCAAACCCAACACTTGTCATTTTGTAGGTAGAATCCATTTGAACCCCCTCTCCTAGTTCTAATAAAAAATTGCAGAGTCCATTCCTATCTGAGGCTTGTACGGATAGCGAACTAATAAGTAACAAGATTGAAAATATTTTTTTCATGACTTTATTTTGCAGTCAAGGTAACGATTCTAGTGAATAGAAACAAATGACTGATAACCGTTATTTAGATTTTAGGTAAGTACAAAAACTATGCCTGCGACAATTCAAAAATGGTGATTTCTGGTCGCACATTAAATCTAATTTGCCATAAATGGCCCAGCGCACGATTAATATAGAGTTTGCGTCCATCCTTTAAATCAACTTCACCGGCTGAATAGGCTTTGTTCTTTACAGGTAACATTGGCGGATTTAAGAACGGAGGCTTACATTGCCCTCCATGTGTATGCCCGCACAAGATCCAGCCTTGATAACCATTCCAAACATCCAAGTCTGCTACATCTGGATTATGACATAATACCAGATTCGCTTTTGAAGCGTCATAGTCTTGAAATGCCAATTCTGGTTTAAAATTTGTAGCCCAATAATCATCTATTCCTATAACGTTTAAACCAGCCACTTCTGTTGAGGAATTCCGCAACATTTGCACACCATTTTCTTCCAATATTTCAATGATTCGCGTGGCAACCTCTTCTTCTTCCCAATCTTTACCATAGTCGTGATTCCCCAAAACTCCCACTGTTCCTAACTTGCCCACAACCCTATGTTTCAGTACCTCCTCTAGTTGATCAAACTGTTCTTCAGAATCATAACTCACAAAATCACCTGTGTATACAACAATATCTGGTTCAAGCGCCTGTGCTTCTTTCAATGAATCAATCAAATATTGCCGGTCAAATCGATTGCCGACATGCATATCGCTAATTTGCATTAACCTTAGACCATTAAGGTTGTTTGGTAGGTTTTTAATTGGCATTTTATGATGCACAAATTCCAACCAAAACGGTTCAATTCGCCACGCATAAAGCCCTGTTAAAAGACCAGCGCCTCCAACTATCATTGAGCGTTTTAAAAATTTCCTTCGATTAAACTTAATTGGCATTGGCTCGGTTTTAAATCAATTCACTTATTAGTTTCATTACTTTTGGTAAATTTCAATTTTCGGCTCTTTGAAATTGAAATTCTGAAAGCGTCCCTAACTCATTACTTTCACCCTCGTAAGTAGAGATTAACTAAAATATTAGTCTATCTCCATGTTTTATTTCAAACGGAGCGGAAAGGTTCTTTTTCGAATATTGATTAACAAAGTATCTCTCAATGGAAAAGTATTGAAATTGCCAAGTATCCATGAGTATTACAAG
>JBLHOW010000101.1:0-20656 GCA_047623705.1 Crocinitomix sp. | reverse complement strand
TCGAGGCGGGACTTGAACCCGCACGTCCCAAAGGACACAAGATTTTAAGTCTTGCGTGTCTACCAATTCCACCACTCGAGCATACTTGAGCGGGAGACCGGGCTCAAACCGGCGACCTCCACCTTGGCAAGGTGGCGCTCTATCAACTGAGCTACTCTCGCTTATATTATGCTTGTTTCTTACAAAGAACTTTTTCTTTGCGGGCGACAAATATATGACTAATTTTTTAAAACAAAAAACAAAATGAAAATAATTTGAAAACAAATACTATTTCACCTTTCTATTTGAATATTTACGGTGCATCTGATGAATCATTCCGTCTGATAATCCGATCTTTGGAACAAACAGTTCCTCGCATTCTAATTTTTTGACAATTTTCAAAAATATCTTAGTTGCAGGCACAATCACATCAGCACGGTCAGGCTTTAGCTTATATTTTGAAATCCTTTTAGATAAACTTAGTGATCTCAAATCTAAACTTAAATCTTTTAATTCTTTAACTGGAATCGATTCGTTGCCCTTTTTTCCTAATAATTTGTGAATTTTATTAATATTTCCGCCAGTACCAAAAACTAAATAATCCTTGTTGGTTCGAATATTTTTGTCCAGCCAGGCTTCAATTTTACGCCAAATATCAATATCAACTTTATCTTTGAGCATACGAATAGTACCAATTCTAAACGACTTTGAATTGGTTTTTTCGCCCTCATAAAATATTGAGATTTCGGTACTTCCGCCACCAACATCAACAACAATAAAAGGTTGACTTAAATCATAGTCATCCACCAGCAAGAAGCTCGAAAAAATTATGCTAGCTTCCTGATCTCCATCAATGATTTCGAGTGACACACCCGTTTCATTTTTAATCATTTCTTGAATCGCCTTACCATTAGAGGCTTCTCGCATAGCTGAGGTGGCGCAAGCACGCAATTCAACCACGTCAAATACTTCAGAGATTAATTTAAACGCAAGCATTGACTTTTTAAATTCCACTGCTTTTTGTTCGGAAATGAAACCATTTTCAAAAACTTCCATACCTAATCGCAATGGAATACGCGTATAAGAAATTTTTTTGACTGATGCTCCTTTATCATCTTCGTCAACTTCGCCAATTAATAAACGGGCGGCGTTTGTTCCAATATCTATTGCCCCAAATTTCATATCAATATAAAAAAGAATTTAAGCGAATTATTTTGCGCTAGTTTTAGATTTAAAATAAGTATAAATTTCGTTTTGTGCATTGTATTTTTCGGTCAAGTCAGATTTGACATTTTTATTCCGTTGTAATGCATCAATCGTACGGGCTTTTTGGTTGTCTAAAAAGCAAGCGTTTAACATGAATTTAAGATCTTCTTGCAAATTTTTGTCATAAATGGGCACTGTTACCTCGATTCTCCGATCTAAGTTCCTTCGCATCCAATCAGCTGAAGAAATAAAGTACTTTTCATCCCCTCCATTATGGAATACAAAAATTCGTGTATGCTCTAAAAATTGACCAACTATGCTTCGAACAGTTATATTCTCACTTAATCCATCTACCCCTGGGACTAAAGCGCAAATACCGCGAATAACACATTTGATAATTACTCCAGCACTTGACGCCTCGTATAATTTTTTAATAATTTTAGGATCAACCAAATTGTTTAATTTGATTGTAATTATAGCCTCTTCACCGTTTTTTGCGTTTGAAATCTCTTTGTCGATTAATAGATTTAGTTTGCGACGAATGTTAAAAGGAGAAACAAGCAATTCTCTGAATACACTTCGGTCGATATTATTTTTAAATATTTTAAAAACCT
Source organism: Crocinitomix sp. (assembly GCA_047623705.1). Taxonomy (GTDB): domain Bacteria; phylum Bacteroidota; class Bacteroidia; order Flavobacteriales_D; family Crocinitomicaceae; genus Crocinitomix. Next base: position 18,857 of record JBLHOW010000101.1, on the reverse strand, counting down.
TTTCAACCTCCCGTGTAATCGATTTATCTGCCGTTAATAAAGAACAATCTGTATAAATTTTAGCCGTCTTTTCATGGAAATTTCCAGTGCCAATATGCGCAACCATTTGAATTTTACTACCGACTTTGCGCTTAATTAAAAATAGTTTAGAATGTACTTTCAAATGTTGAACACCAAATAATACGTTAACGCCATTATCTTCCAAATAATTTGACCAAGTAATGTTGTTCGATTCATCAAAACGAGCTTTTATCTCAATGATTGCAGTTACTTTGATTCCGTTTTTTGCTGCACTAATTAATGCATTTATAATATGTGAATTAGGAGCAACTCGATACAAATTAATTTTTATTGAAAACACCTTTGGATCAATTGCCGCCTCGCGCAAAACATCTATCACATGTTGGAATCGTTGAAATGGAAAAGTTAAAAGAATATCTTTTGAAAGAATCTTCTTAATAATCGGTTCTCGATTGTTTTTTAATTCAGGGTGTACAAGAGATTTTAATTTTTTAAATTGAAAAGATTTTTTACCAAAATCTGGAAAATTCATAAAATCTTTAAAGTTATGATATGTCCCGCCGGGAATAATATTCTCGCCTGGTTTTAAACCCAGCTCATGCATCAAATATTGCAACTGATCAATAGGCATAGCAGCATCAAATACAAAACGGACCGTATCTCCAACTTTTCGCATTTCAATGCTGTCTTTCATTTTTTCCAAATAACTTTTGGAAATGTCATCATCTACATCTAATTCAGCGTCGCGTGTTATTTTAAATGCATGTGCTACAATTAAATCAAACTTAAAAATTGAAAATATTTCAGATAAATTGAAACGAATAATATCATCCAATAAAATCAACTTATTGGGTTCGCCTTGCGCAGTTGGTATAATGATAAACCGTTCAGCATATACTGGAATTTCAACCAAGGCATATTTCACCTTCGTTTTTTCAAAATCCATCATTTTAATGCCCAAATAATTTCCGCCATCCTTAAGCTGTGGAAACTTGCGCTTAGAAGAAAGCATAATGGGGACAATATGCGGGCGGATTTGCTCGCGAAAAAATGTTTGAATAAAGTCAACTTCCGATTCTTCTAATTCTTTTCCGTCCGTTTGTAAAATTTGATTGTCCTTTAATTCTCTGAGTAATTTTTGATAGGACAATTCGAATAAGCGTTGCTGGTCTAAAACAATATGCTTAATTTTTTTTAATAATGTTTTTGGTCCACCATCAAAACCTTCAACTTTGGTTTTTTTAATAGCAATAAGTCTACGGATTGAGGCGACACGAACACGATAAAACTCGTCCATATTGTTCGAATAAATACCTAAAAACCGAATGCGTTCAACTAAGGGGTTTGCAATGTCTAGCGATTCTTGCAATACGCGCTCGTTAAATGACAACCAACTTAATTCGCGATTGAATAATTTCATTATACCTTAAAATTCGAATGATAAAACGTTATGTCTTTAACTAAAAACACCAGCCACTTTTAAAAATAGCTGGTGTTTTCACCTCAAAAAACTATGTTTCCATGAAAAAACATAGTTCAAAGATAGATTAAATATTGATTTGTCCAAATAAACTAGCAGAAAAAAAATGTTAAATTTTATTGAACTAGCAAATTACATCCTCTTATGTCAGAATTGTCAAATCTACCCATAACTTCAAATGTTCCATGCGCGGATCGGCCTAAATCTTGTGTTGCTATAAAGGCGCATGAATGAATGTTTGCTAAATCAATAATGTTTATACCACCTGTTTTGTTCTCTATTAACTCAAACGGGTCTGAGTGGGAGCGAATTAAAATTTTCATCCATGGCGGAGACTTAAATTTAACACCTTCACTATAGGCTTGAGAAAGTAGTTCTGTCATGCCATATTCCGAGTGGATAATTGAGGCAGAGAAGAGTTCACGTAAAAGGGTGTGTAATTCTGCTTTGATCATTTCTCGGCGCTTACCTTTCATGCCACCAGTTTCCATAATAACACATTGAGAAAGGTCTGGCGCATATTTCTCTCCAAAATCCAACAAAGCATAAGTTACTCCAATCAAAAGTATTTTTTTACCAGCATTTTTTTTAATGATCGCATCAAGGGCATCATATTCGTCTAAAAAAAAACCACTCTCGGCATGTTTTGATAATTGTATGAATCGGTCCACCATATAAATTAATGACGAACCTTCTCTTTCCAAATAAGATGGAAGCAAACCAAGCACTATATAGTCCTCAATTGGACCATAATTCAGCTCAAACCCTTGGATAAATGAAGCCTCATAAATGGATAGATCTTTTACGTGATGTTTACTGGTTACTGTTCCAGTTGTTCCACTACTGCTGAATGTTACGGCAGAGTTTTCTTGGTACGTTTTTATCGTGTGCGTCTTGAAAAATGAAATTGGTAAAAATGGAATTTTCGAATAATGATTAATCGCATTCCGATCAATATTTAAATGCTCACAATAGGTTTTGTATACGTCATTATTGTCCAGCTGATAGTTGAAAAGTTGGAGTGCTTTTTCATTAAAATCATCCTCACTTTTAATCGAAAAAATTGATCTTGGATCAAAAGGAAATTTATCTTCGTTTTGCGCGTTCACTTTATTATTAATAACTTTAGACACCTTAAGGTGAAATTACCTTAAAAATTGATAAGAACTCATGCACGCAAAAATAAAATTTATTTTCTCCTTGGTCATACTAAGTGTGTTTGTTTCTTCTTGTTTTAAGAGTGAGGAGTATCCAGTTGAACCAATAATTTCAGATCCAATTTTTATTTTTTCAGGAGATAGTGCACAATTAACGTTTAGTTTTACGGATGGAGATGGTGATATTGGTTTAGCACCAGAGGATTCACTTCCTCCATATAACGCGGCTTCATACTTCCATTATAATTTACATGTTGACTATTATGAAAAAGATGATGTAAACGGATGGCAACGTGGAAGAGATCTGGATGGAGATTCAATTGTTTTTCAATACAGATTAAAACCAATCGTTGTAAAAGGGAAAGCACGTGGAATAAAAGGTACAATGGATGTGTCAATGATTAATTTTTCAAATCCATTTTCATCAGAATCTGATACGATTAAATATACAATCAAATTGATTGATAAAGCATTGAACGAGAGTAATGTGATTGAAACAGAAGAAATCTACCTCTAAAACCTCCGAAATTTAAGTGCAAATTAGAAAAAAGGTTTATTTTTATCTGGTGGTTGTTTTATTTGAATCAATTCAACCCAATTATAAATAAATTGATTTGTAAGTAAAATGCTAATTTATATCCTTTCGCGAGGCGCCACGCTCTATTCAACAGCACGTATTTATAGAGCAGCACTAAAAAGGAGACATAACGTCCGAATAATAGATCATATGGAATGTGATCTATTAATTGAAGAGGGGCGGTTCATTGTTATTTATAATAATGAAGTGCTGATAAAGCCTGACTTGGTTATTCCGAGAATTGGAAGCTCAGCAACCATCTATGGAACAACAGTTGTGCGTCATTTTCAAGAAATGGGTGCTCCTGTCTTAAACACACCATCAGGTATATATAATTCACGCGATAAATTTAGAAGTTTGCAATTGCTTGCGGGCCAAAACATACCGATTCCTGTCACCTATTTTTCAAATGATTTACATCAAGCCGAGCGAATCGCAAAACGCAAATTGGGTTATCCGTTTATTTTGAAAGTATTAGAAGGTACCCAAGGTCTTGGTGTACATTTGGTTAAAAATGAAATAGATGCGCACCAATTATTTAACCATTTTACCAATGTCAATAAAAAAATAATTTTACAAGAATTTATAGAAGAGTTTAAGGGGAAAGATATTCGAGTGTTTATAGTTGGTAATAAAGTTGTTGCCGCCATGATGCGAATTGCGAACGCAGATGAATTTCGGTCCAACATTCACCGTGGCGGAAGTGGTCAACGTATTGTGCTTTCTGAAGAAGAACGCGAAATGGCAGTGCGTGCAGTAAAAATATTAGGGTTGCAAGTAGCTGGGGTTGATATTTTGCGTTCCAAAAAAGGAGCAGTTATAATTGAAGTTAACTCATCTCCTGGTTTAGAGGGGATTGAAGGAGTTACTGGCATAGAGGTGGCGGAAGAAATTATTAAATTTATTGAAGAAAGATATTTATATTAGTAACAAGTCGCTAGTAATTAGCGCCATAAAAATTGACAATTGTAAATTGAGAAAGCAATTGGCACTTAATTAAATATATTGAAAGTCAAACTCTAATGCATGAGGACTATATAGACTAAAAACAAAATGATAATCCACAATAAGACAATTGAATTGGGTGAAAAATGTACCGTACAGATTCCGGTGGCAAACTTACCTTCGGGAACCGAGATTGATTTATTTGCGCATGTTTATCGCAGTAAAGTTGAAGGCCCTACTGTTTTGCTAATTGGTGGGGTTCACGGTGATGAAATTAATGGTGTTGAAATCGTCCGTAGAGCAGTTCAAGATAAATTTTTTAGTTCATTGATTTGTGGTTCGGTAATTGCCGTTCCATTACTTAATGTTTACGGTTTCATTAATTTTTCACGTGGCTTTCCTGATGGGAAAGATGTGAATAGAGGTTTTCCAGGGACAAAAACAGGTTCCTTATCCGCAAGAATAGCACATACGTTTACCAATAATATTCTTCCAGCGGCAGATTTAGCAATTGATTTTCATACAGGTGGAAATAGTATTTATAATTATCCACAAGCAAGATACACTTCAGAAGATCCGGAGAGTTATAGATTGGCGCAAGAAATGAATATGCCATGTACATTAAAGTCTGGATTAATTCCTAAGTCACTTCGTAAAACGGCTAATAACAAAGGGATTCCTATGGTTGTGTTTGAAGGCGGCGAATCACTTCGAATTGATGAATACTCGATAAATGAAGGTTTACGAGGCATTCACAACGTGTTGGTGCACCGTGGAATGATCGACGGAGCAACAAAGGAAGTTCCGGACAATTCATTTTCGAAAAAAACCTGGGTTCGTGCAACGCGTTCTGGAATAGTAATTTTAGAAAAAAAATCAGGCGATTTTGTGCAGAAAGGACAGCTTTTGGCCCGAGTCACAAATCCATACAATACCTATCAATCTAAAGTGCTTTCAAAAGTGGATGGTTTCATTTTTGGACATAATAATAACCCAGTTATAAACAAAGGAGATGCTTTGTTTCATATCGGATATAACCTAAATAATTAATAGTATGCTACATTTCGTTTTAGAAGATATTAACCAAACAATAGCAAAAGACTTCGCGCTTTTTTTAAAAGAGATGAATGAAATTTCTGTGCTTATTTCTGTGGCTAACGCACCTTTTGTTTCGCATGATGCGCTGAATGTGGATGAAGCTTCAGGACTAAGCACGTTTAAATTAAGTGAGGGTGATTACGAGGTAAGGTTTAAAGGGAAGTCAGAGAATGATGCCGTTGTATCTGGTTATTTTGAAGTGTTTGAAGACCAAAAAAGGTTGCTTGAAATCTCATATTCAATAAAGGAAGATGCTGCCATTGCGTTACGCGCCAAGCTAAATTGTGAAGGAGAATATTTGGTACGCGAAGAACTTGAAAGAGCATTTGAGAGAGATTTTTCACAAGAGGCACATGAATTCATGAAAAAGCCGCTTGATGAATTAAGAAAACCGAAATTGGAGATTTCTGACCTAACAGATCTTTCTGAGGAAATGTCATCAAACATTATTGAAACGCCAAGTGAAAATAACGGGCCCGAATTGAATGATGAAACTGAAACCTTTGTTGAACAAGATGAGCGAGAAACTGAAAGTTTAGAAGAGATTACGGAAGAATTGTCAGAATTGACTCAAAAAGTTCAAGATGCGATTATTGATACGCGACACATGGTTGCCCTTTTAAACAATTTGAGTCATGATTTAACACGCGGCGCCACGATCGATTTTGGAGAACGTGAATTAGATACAAAAACGTTGGAAAATGGTGCAACGGTTGAAATGTTAGACGACGAATCTAATGCGTATAAAATCACGTTCCGTAAAGGTAGTTTAGACGATATGACGGAAGTTTCATTTTTCCTTGAAAAGGAAGATGAGCTAATTTTCAGCGTTTACTTCTCGTCTCAAGGTGTTGGACGAATATCTTCATCAAGTGACCAAAGTAATATTGTCTTCAAAAAAGTGAAGCATCATTTATTGTAAAAAGTCAATAACCGTTGTGTAAAATTCAAGGGGCGCTTCAGCATGAATCCAATGACCAGATTTGGTAATCGAATATATGTTGGAATTTGTAAACTTGGTAGCAATTTCTGCATAATCAGTTTCAAGAATGTAATTGGAACGTCCACCTCTAACAAATAATGTGTTAACTGAAATTACGTCAAATTCAATTGGTCCAATAGTTTCATGAATCGAACGGGATAAAACAGGGATATTAATTCGCCATGCTAATTGACCTTTTTCTATCCAATAGAGGTTTTTCAATAAAAACTGTCTTACGCCAAGTTCTGAAACATACTCACGCAATATCTTGTCCGCGCTTCCACGGGTTTTAACAGTTGATAAATCGATTGCATTTAAACCAGCCAATATTTGTTCATGATGCATGGGGTATTGTTTATGGGAAATATCAACAATAATCATTTTGTCCAATAAATCAGGATGGTTTTTCGCAAAATTAATAACCGTTTTTCCACCCATTGAATGACCGATTACATTTATCTTCGATAAGCCAAGCTCTGTGATTAAGGAATGAAAATCGTCCGCCATCAAATCATAATTGAAAGCATCAGCATGCGGTGAATGACCATGGTTGCGTTGATCAACCAAATAAACAACATAATCCTCCGCAAATTTTTTAGCCAATGTCTGCCAATTATCGGATGAACCAAATAACCCATGTAAAATAAAGAGTGGTTTCTTATTCAGGTTTCCCTCCTCATTTTCATTTCCCAATATTCTATAAAATAGTTTCATAAAATTAGTTGTTAGTCAATATTATTTAATCAATTTTTTCAATCTCAATTTTAAACTTCTTATTTCACCTACAACTCCATACCAGAAAACGACAAATTCAAAAATCAAGCATCAGTTTGTCCTGATAGCTAGCGAGCGATTTTAATTAATTCAGCGAAGCAAGACAAACTAAAGCTGTATCGAGAACAGCTCAACGCACAGCACAATAAAAATCCAATAGCAATCCGACTCAGTCGGAGAGTGGTCTAAGGATTAACAGTGCAGCATTCGTGCTAAGAGTCAAGCTCTCTTTTATACATCATTACGGTATTTTCCAGGCCTAAATAAAGCGCATCCGAGATCAAGGCGTGACCAATAGAAACCTCTGCTAAATTTGGTAAATTCGTTTTGAAAAATCTTAAATTGTTCAGGTTTAAATCATGTCCCGCATTTATTCCTAAATTACATTCATGCGCAACTATTGCAGCATCACGATAAGGAGCAATTGCTTTATCTTTATCTGCTTCATATAAGTCAGCATAAGGTCCCGTATAAAATTCAATTCTATCCGCTCCCAGTTCAGCAGCTTTTCGAATCATTGTGGCATCCGTTTCAATAAACAATGAAATACGAATGCCCATTGCTTTTATTTCAGAAATAACACCTTCCAAAAAACCTGCATCTTTTATAGTGTTCCAACCCGCATTTGATGTTAACACATGTGGCGGGTCAGGAACTAAAGTAGCTTGTGCAGGACGAACAGTTCTTAAAAGTTCCATAAAACGATCGTTAGGATAACCTTCAATATTAAATTCGGTCGAAACACGCTTACTTAAATCCATAACGTCTTTCTCTGTTATGTGCCGCTCATCAGGGCGCGGATGCACAGTGATGCCGTCTGCACCAAATAATTCACAATCTATTGCAACTTGAACCACATTTGGAGTGTTACCACCCCTTGCATTACGGATAGTTGCAATTTTATTAATGTTCACGCTTAATTTTGTTCCCATTTCTTATAGGTAAAAGAATTTTGTATGCAAATTTAGAAAGGATAGCACAATAAATACTTAAATTAGCACGTAAATTAATCAATGCTCGATTTGAGCATAAAAAGAACAAGCAAAAGCCCAAATGAGAGCAGAAGAACTCATATCTGAAATGATTCCACCACTGAAGTACAGTGAGACTGGCGAGAAAGCGCTTAATTGGATGAATGAATTCCGTGTGAATCACCTACCGGTAGTGAAAGGAAATCAATACGTGGGACTAATATCTGAAAGTGATATTTATGATATGTCCGATCCAGCATTGCGATTAGATGAATGTTTTTTGAATTTACCAAAACCATTCATTTATCTCGATTCACATGCATATGAGGTTATGAAATTGATTGCTGATGCTAAAATTACAGTCGTTCCAATCTTGAATGACAATAATGAATATATCGGCTGTACAGATTTACTTTATCTCATGTCACAAATTACGGGTGTAATTTCTATTAAAGAGCCAGGCGGTATTTTGGTCTTAGTCATGAATACCCATGATTATACTTTAACCGAAATAGCGCGTATAGTTGAAGAGAATAATGCTAAAATTTTAAGCTCTTATATAACATCTGCTCCAGAATCAACTGAAATAGAAGTCACGATTAAGATTAATACAGTTGACCTTGATAGAATCATTCAAACTTTTAATCGATACGACTACGTGATTAAAGCCAGTTTTGCAAAAGGAAATAGAAATGACGACCTTAAAAAACGTTATGATGAGCTTATGAATTACCTAAATATGTAAGAATGAGAGTTGGAATTTACGGAAGATCATTTGACGATTCATTTATCCCTAATATTCAGGAGTTATTTGATACCTTGATGGAATTTAAATGGAGTGTTTCAATCTATCAACCCTTTCGCTCATACCTTTCGCCTCGTTTGCAAATAAATGATTTGAATGATGTTTTTAATAAGCATCAAGATATTAAAGACAGTATTGATGTTTTAATTTGCATTGGTGGTGATGGAACTTTTTTGGAGACAATTAATATAGTGCGTAATAGTGGGATCCCAATTTTAGGAATTAACACAGGACGACTAGGGTTTTTAGCCTCAACCTATAAAGAAAACATTGTAAACGTTTTAAATTCCATAAAAGACGATAAGTATCGATTGCAAACAAGATCAATGTTGAATCTGATTACGGAAGAACAGCTTTTTGGAGAAGATAATTTTGCTTTAAATGAATTAACTGTTCATAAGAAGGATAGTTCATCAATGATTACCATTCATACTTATATTGGAGATTTATATTTGAATAGTTATTGGGCAGATGGATTAATTGTTGCAACACCAACTGGATCAACAGCATATTCACTAAGTTGTGGTGGTCCAATTATGGTTCCTGGCGCACAAGACTATGTAATCACACCAATTGCACCACATAATTTAAATGTTAGACCAGTTGTCGTTCCAGATGATCGGACTATTCGTTTAAAAATTGAAGGACGTGGTAAAGAGTTTTTATGCTCACTCGATTCTCGCTCCGTGACGATAGATTCTGCTGTGGAGTTGACAATAAAAAAAGCAAATTATCAATTAAATGTTATCCAAACTGAAAATCAAAATTTCTTGAATACAATAAGGAATAAAATGATGTGGGGACTCGATCGGAGGAATTGAAGCCGAAAACAGGCATCTTTTTGACTATCAGTGCTTTAATGCGTGTGTCTGTTTGTGTGAATAATTTTTAAATATACAATTTGTATTGTTGGATAAATCGGAATAGCTTTCTGTTGGAACATATTTAATAAAGGTAATGGCTGACGAAGAAATTACTACTACTAAAATTGTGAAGAGTTAAGCGTAAAACGATTAAATATTGAATTAATAATTAACCTGCGCTGTTGACACTGAGCGGGTTTATTATTTTAATAGGGATGAATTTCATTTTTAATTCGTATATTCGCTGCGCAAATAAACAACTAATTACACTATGAAATACCTATCTAATTCAAAAATCGTGCTGGCGTTAAGTATGATTTTTTCTTTTGCTATTGCTAGCCAATCGTATGCACAATGCTCGATTGTGGGTTTAAGCGATACGCATTGTCTTGACGGAGTACCTGTCTATTTAACTGGAGATCCTGCTGGTGGAACTTTCTCAGGTCCAGGTGTCGCAGACGGAATTTTCGACCCGGCAGCAGCTGGAGTTGGGACACATACAATAACTTACACGTTCTTCTCTGGAGCTGATCGTTATTACGTAAAGTCAAATACAGTTGGTGAACCTTGGGGTACAAATACTAATACTGTTGCAATGAATGATGCATTTGGTCCAGGAGAATGGATTGCAGAATCATTTGAAACGTTAGACCCTGCTGTCGTTTTTTCAACTTCTACATCTTGTGTTTTTCTTGAAGGTAGTGATGGAGGAGCAAATGAATTAAATTCATTCTTAAGTGCTAATCTCGTAGCTATTGAAGCTTGGGTAAATACTGGCGGAGTAATTTTAATCAATGCAGCGCCTAATGAAGGTGGTAATATTAACTGCGGATTTGATGGTACAACTTTAAATTATAGCTTTTTCTCACCAAATGTAACTGGCGTTGATGCTGCTCACCCAATTTTTGCTGGACCACTAGTTCCTACAGCTACTTATATGACTGGAACAAGTTATGGTCACGCTAGAATTTTAGGAACTGGATATACAAACATCTTAGAATATTCTGGAAGTGCTATCTTATGTGAGAAAGATTTTGGTTCTGGTCACGTTATTATGGGCGGAATGACAACTGCTAACTGGCACAGTCCTTCTCCTCAAGGAACGAATTTTAGAGCAAATTTATTTACCTATATGGATGAATATATTGAAAGTGGAGTTGAATGTATCGTTACTATGGATGTTGAAGTTTTAGACGAAGTTTCTCCTGACATTATTGGTGAGTCTGATTATGAGGAAGTTTGTTTAGGTGATGCATACGTTTTAACAGGTTCTGGAGCAGATGATTTTTACTGGGGTGGAGGAATTGTTGATGGTGACCCTATCACACAAGATGCTGCTGGAACATATACGCACCTTTTAACAGGTGTTTCTGATGCTGGTTGTGTTGGAACTTCAGCTGTAACTGTAATTGTACACCCAACACCTATCGTTACTGGCGGTTTAGATCAAACACAATGTGTTGGAATGGAACTTACGTTAGTTGGAGAAGGTGCTGAAACTTATGAGTGGGCTCCTTCAGTAGTTGATGGTGAACCATTTGTTGTAACTGAAGGAATGAATACTTATACAGTAACTGGTACTTCTGAATTCGGTTGTGAATCTACTGATGAAGTAGTAATTGAAGGAATTGGATTCCCAATTATTACTGCAGTTGTTACAGATGAATATGAATTATTCGGAGCTTCAATCAACCTTACAGTAACTGGTGGTTCTGGTCCTTATGGCTATACTTGGTCACACGGCCCAATTACACAAGATGTAACAGGATTATATGAAGGAACTTATACAGTAGTAGTTGATGATACTGGTGTTGAAGATGGTATTTGTGAAGAAGTTGATTCTACGTTTATAATCACTAGTTATGTTGGTGTTGAAGAATTATCTGAAAATCAATTAACTGTTTATCCTTCACCAGTAGTTGATAATGTAACAATTACTTTTGCAGGTGACTTTAACTACGAACTAACAGCAATCAACGGAGATATTATTTTATCTGGAAAAGCTGTAGATCAAGAAATTATTTCAATGGAAGAGCTTTCTGCTGGAACTTACTTAATTAATGTAACTTCTAACGGAACTGTAACAACGAAAAAAGTTGTGAAGCAATAAATCACAAGTTTAAATAATTATAAAAAAAGCCTTGTCCGCCTTGCGGATCAAGGCTTTTTTTATGCCCTAAATTTTTTCGCAGAGTAGGTTAAATATTTTAATGTTTTCAGCAATACTACTAAAAAGTTGAATTATTAAATACAATTTAAATTCTACCTTGTAATTGGTGTGCAATTGTTTATCTTAGACTGAATTCTAATTATTTAACTATGAAACAAATTAACTATTTAAAATATTTGCTTGCTTTTAGTATGAGCATAGCTTTGTCCATGTCTTGGGCGCAAGTCACAACATTTGAACATACAGGCGCTGTGCAAACGTATACAGTACCAGTAGGTGTGACGTCAATTGAAATTGAGGCTTTCGGAGCTGAAGGTGGAGGTCCATTCGGAGGTTTAGGAGGAAGAGCCATAGCTACATTAGTGGTAACGCCTGGTGATGTCTTTGATGTTAATGTTGGAGGTAATCCAACAGTTCAATTAGGGCCTGGTGGTTTTAATGGTGGAGGTGCAGTAAATGCAGTTCCATGCGGAGGAGCTTCTGACGGTTGGCCAGGTGGTGGCGCGTCTGATGTAAGAACAAGCCCAGATTTATCGGATCGTATGATTGTTGCCGGTGGTGGTGGCGGCCAAGGTTATAGTAATGGTGTTGGCGGAGCAGGTGGCGGACTATCTGGAGAAGATGGAGAAGAATCTTGGGTTACTGGAACTTATGGTAAAGGTGGTACACAAGTGGCTGGTGGTGATGGAGGTGTCTATGGAGCATATGCTGGTCCTCCGGCTCCTTCAGGAGAGTTTGGTATAGGTGGAGATAGTGGACCAGAAGATACTTATTGCACCGGCGGTGCTGGTGGCGGTGGCTGGTATGGCGGCGGCGGCGGATTCGTTTCTGCAGGAGCAGGTGGTTCTAGTTATGTTGATTATCCTGGAACTACAGATGAAGAAACAGTAGCAGGCCTGCGCGAAGGTCATGGCCAAATTATCATTACTGTTTTATGCACGGGAATTGAAGTTGATGTAACTGATGAAGAAATTTGTTTAGGTGAATCGTTTACCTTAACTGGTGAAGGAGAAGGATCTATTAGCTGGGATGGTGGAGTTGAAAATGGAGAAGAATTTACACCTGATGTAGCTGGGGTAGTTACATACACAGCAACAAGTGATGATGATGGAGACTGTGGCTTTTCGATAGATATCGAGGTATTCGAGTTACCAGAAGTAACTGCTTCAGTTGATGAGGAAGAGATTTGTATAGGTGAGTCAATTGTACTTACAGGAGGTGGTGCTGATGAATACACATGGTTTCCTTTAGAAATTGAAGACGGAGAAGACTATTCGCCAGAAGTTGGTGAATATACTTATACTGTAGTTGGTACGGATGGTGAAACAGGTTGCGAAAACACAGCTGAAGTTGAGGTAACTGTTAATGATCTTCCTGAAGTTCTGGCCACTGCAACTGACGAAGAAATTTGTTTGGGTGAAAGTGTTACTTTAAATGGTGATGGTGCTACTGAGTATGTTTGGGATCCAGAAGAAGAAGATGGTGTTGAATTCACACCGGATGCAACAGGAACAACTACTTATTCGGTTGAAGGAACAGATGACAACGGTTGTTCAAATGATGCTGAAATTGAGATTACGGTTTATGATGTATTAGAAATTACGTATTCTGTAATTGAAGAAATTCTAGGTGATGATGGAGAAATTGATATCACAGTTAGTGGTGGAAGTACTCCTTATTTATTTGATTGGGATGATGATGGAGTAACTGGGGATTTTGATGATACAGAAGATTTGACTGGTTTAGCCGGTGGAACCTATGTTGTTGTGGTAATGTGTGACGCGGGATGTGAAGTAAGCGAAACGATTGAATTGGACAGCCAGGTAGGAATCGACGAATTAAACAACTTAAATGTAACGGTATATCCAAATCCGGCTACTGACGTGGTTACAATTTCTTTAGAAGGAACGTTTAACTATGAATTAAAAGGCATCAACGGTGAGATCATATCAAATGGTAAGGGATTCAATTCAGAAGAAATTGCATTGGATAAATTAGCGAAGGGCATTTATATGCTAACTGTTTTTTCAGGTGATCAAGGTAAAAGTGTTACCCGAATAATTAAACAATAAATAGATAAGATTAATATGCGTGCTCAAGTCATTTGAGTGCGCATATACTTTATAGCGACTTTTGTCGTACTTTTATGAGTACTAACTCTAAATAATTTAAATATGAAATTAATATTACGCATTAGTGCAGTTTTTTTCCTTGTTTTTGCGATAGGATCAATAAACGCACAAGTCACAACATTTGATTATACAGGTGGTGTGCAAACTTATACAGTACCAGCAGGTGTAACCTCTATCGAAATTGAGGCTTTCGGAGCCGAAGGTGGCGGTGCAACTGGAGGTTTAGGAGGAAGCGCGATAGCTTCGTTACCTGTAACCCCTGGAGATGTTTTAGACGTGTATGTTGGAGGACATCCAACAATTCAACTCGGGCCAGGTGGTTTTAATGGCGGCGGAGATGTTGGAGCATTGCCTTGTGGCGGCGCATCTGATGGCTGGCCAGGTGGCGGCGCATCTGATGTAAGAACAAGTCCGTCTTTAAGTGATCGCATGATTGTTGCCGGAGGCGGCGGTGGTCGCGGTTGGAGCGACGGTATTGGTGGAGATGGCGGTGGACTTTCTGGAGAAGATGGAGAGGCGTCTTGGATTGATGATACTAATGGTAAAGGTGGAACGCCAATTGCGGGAGGTGCCGGAGCAACATACGGAGGTCACCCACCATCTGGATCTGGTACTTTTGGAATAGGCGGAAATAGTGGTCCTCTAGATAGTTATTGTACTGGTGGCGGTGGTGGCGGTGGCTGGTACGGCGGCGGCGGTGGATTCGTTTCTGCAGGAGCAGGTGGTTCTAGTTATGTTGATTATCCTGGAACTACAGATGAAGAAACTGTAGCAGGTGTTAGAACTGGTCACGGTCAAATTATCATTACTGTTTTATGTTCTGCAATTGAAGTTGATGTAACTGATGAAGAAATTTGTTTAGGTGAATCGTTTACTTTAACTGGTGAAGGAGAAGGAGCTATTAGTTGGGACGGTGGAGTTGAAAATGGTGAACCATATACTCCGGATGCAGCTGGTGTAATTACTTATACTGCGACAAGTGATGCTGATGGCGATTGTGGATTTTCAATAGATATTGAGGTGTTGGAATTACCTGAGGTAACTGCTTCAGTTGATGAAGAAGAGATTTGCGTAGGTGAGTCAATTGTACTTACTGGGGGCGGAACGGATGATTATGAATGGTTTCCTTTAGAAATTGAAGATGGTGAAGCATATATGCCAGATGCCGGAACATATACCTATACCGTTGTTGGTACAGATGGCGAAACTGGATGTGAAAATACAGCTGAAGTAGATGTTATTGTGAATGACTTACCAGACGTATTAGCTACAATCAGTGATGACGAGATTTGTTTAGGTGAAGGTGTTGTTTTAACTGGCGAAGGTGCACTTACGTATGATTGGACTCCAGCTGAAGTGGATGGAGCGGTATTCACACCAGTAGCAACTGGAACAACAACTTATAGTGTAGAAGGTGTAGATGACAATGGATGTGTCAACACATCTGAAGTGATTTTGACTGTCTATGATGAATTAGAAATTACGTATTCTGTTACTGAAGAAATCCTAGGTGATGATGGAGAAATCGATATCACTGTAACAGGAGGTAGCCCTGCTTATTCTTACGATTGGAATGATGATGGAACTGGCGATTTTGATGATGATCAAGATTTGACTGGTTTGTCTGGTGGGACTTATGTTGTAGAGGTAATTTGTGATGCAGGATGTGAAGTAAGCGAAACAGTTGAATTAGGCAGCCAAGTTAGCATTTCAGAATGGGAAGGTAGCGAAGTTGCTGTATTTCCAAATCCAACAAGTGCTTTTGTTACAATCGCTATAGCAGGTAACTTTAATTATGAGATCACTACAATTAATGGTGATATTGTGAGCTTTGGAACTGGTGTAAATCAAGAAAATATCGATTTAAGCGCTTTTTCAAAAGGAATATATTTCGTTAAAGTATTTGACGATTCACATGCAAGAACAGTGAAATTAGTAAAAAAATAACCGCATAAACTAATTCGTTTTAAAGTCCTGTCCGCCTTAGGCGGTACAGGACTTTTTTTATGCCATAAATCTTTTAGATACTGTAGCTTTTAGAATGTTTCTGTCGCTCGTTCATAGATTGAGATGATAAATAAGTTTTGGAAAACCATTAAGAGTTTGACGTTAATAACTTCGCTTGAAACAACAAGTTCAACCTGCGATTAAACGTTATATTGATATAATCATCAACGTTTAATCTATGACCAAAAAAGCAATAAGAAAAATCTTTGTTTTGGATACTTCGGTACTCCTATTTGACCACGGTGCCGTGCAAAATTTCAAAAACCATGATGTTGGAATACCCATCACAGTTTTAGAGGAGTTGGATAATTTTAAGGTCGGTAACGATACTAAAAATTTTCAAGCCAGAGAAGTTATACGCTATTTGGATAAATTGTCAGAGTCTGGTTTAAATGATTGGGTGACCTTGGGTAAAGGAAAGGGAAAGTTGAAAATTGTCATGTCAAACTTGGTTAATGGAAGAGATGCCGAAGCAATTTATGGGGTTGGAAAAAATGATCATAAAATTATCAATGCGGCAATAACACTTGCCGATAAAAATAAGAATCGCCAAGTTATTTTAGTCACAAAGGATATTAATCTAAGACTAAAAGCAAAGGCAATAGGTCTACTTTCTGAAGATTACGAAACTGGTAAAGTAAAAGACATTGAAAAGTTTTCTGAAGGATTTCCTATCATTGATAATATAGACTCTAAAAAGATAAGCCAATTATATAAAGATGGCGGAATTGATGCTGGTGATATCTTAGGGAAGCAAAAAATAGCCAACGGTTATTATATTCTAAAAAATGGCTCAAGTGAATCAGTATTGAGTCATTATAATAAAAAGTTAGATAAAATAGAACGGGTAGACAAGTCATACGTCTATAATGTGAAACCTAGAAACGCCGAGCAAGCCTTCGCTGTAAATGCTTTGTTGAACCCTGAAATAAAATTAGTTTGCCTGCAAGGTGTGGCAGGTACAGGTAAAACCTTGCTGGCTTTAGCATCTGCATTAGAGCAGCGTAATTTATACAATCAGATAATTCTAGCGCGACCAATAATTCCATTGAGCAATCGTGATATCGGATTTCTACCGGGAACTGCCGAGGATAAAATATCGCCCTATATGCAGCCGCTTTGGGATAATCTAAAATTCATTAAAAGCCAATTCCGCCCAGGTGAGAAAAAACATAAGGTGTTGGATGATATGGAAGAATCTGGTGAATTGTCGATTACTGCATTGGCTTTTATTCGAGGAAGAAGTTTATCAAACGTAATGTTCATTATTGATGAAGCGCAAAATTTAAGCCCGCATGAGGTGAAAACTATTATAACTCGAGCAGGTGAAGGAACGAAAGTTGTATTTACTGGCGATATTAAGCAAATTGATACACCTTATATGGATGAGGAAAGCAATGGCTTAACCTACTTAATTGATAGATTAAAGGGACATGAGTTGTTTGCGCACATTAAACTTGAAAAAGGAGAACGATCTGAATTGGCCAATCTCGCCAATGAACTACTATAGGGTATGGGTTTGAGTAATAAACTGCTAAAACAAGTCAACGAAATCTTGACTACTTATTTATAGTTATAAATTAAATTTAATGCATGGACAGGTGTCTTATATTCTATATATTTATGGTAAAATAAATATAAGCTATGAAAAATAAGTACATGATTAAATGCCTGCTTTTTGCGGGCCTATTATTTGGAATTACTGGAGCTTGGTCTCAGGAAGTTACATTTGATTACACGGGCGCAGTAGAGACGTATACCGTTCCTGTTGGCGCTACAGCTATTTCTATTCAAGTCTACGGCGCCCAAGGAGGGAATGATAATGGAGGTTTAGGTGCTGGTATGTATGGCGAATTCGTTGTAACTCCAGGAGATGTTCTAAGTGTTGCAGTAGGTCAGCAAGGTGTTGTCAATAATTGCGGTGGTGCAGATGCTTCTGGCGGCGGCGGCGGCGGCTCTTTTGTTTGGGACGCTGATGATGCTGTTTTACCATTTGTTGCTGCAGGTGCAGGAGGAGGAGGAAATGGAAATTGGGTTGGAGATTGTACAAATGGACTTCCAGGTCAAGCTGATGAAGATGGAACATCTGGAGGAGGAGGATTAGCTGCTGGTGGAACTGGTGGAAATGGAGGAGCAGGTGACGCACCTTCAGGAACAGGTTCTGGTGGAGGCGGATGGCTTACTGCAGGACAAAACTCAACCTTTGGAACTGGATGTACTGGCGGAACTACTACACCTACATTTGCTGGTGGAAATGGTTCTACTTCATTTGATCCAGGTGGTGAAGGTGGATTTGGCGGAGGCGGTGGTGCTGTTTGTGGCTGTGGTGGCGGTGGCGGTTATTCTGGCGGTGCTGGTGGTAATGGGTCTTCTTGTCGTGCCGGTGGTGGCGGTGGCGGATCGTATAACCAAGGAACGAATCAAACGAATGAAACAGGTGTCCGAGAAGGTAATGGACAGATTATTATTACAGTTTTATGTTCTCCTCTTGAAGTTGAGGTAACGGATGATGTGATTTGTTTAGGTGATTCTTTCACATTAGACGCATCTGGTGACGGAACAATTTCTTGGGATGGTGGTGTTGAAAATGGGGAACCGTTTACGCCTGACGCAGCTGGAGTAATTACTTATACTGCATCAAGTGATGCTGATGATGATTGTGGATTTTCAATTGATATTGAAGTCTTAGAATTACCTGAGGTAACTGCAAGTGTAGATGAAGAAGAAATTTGTGTTGGTGAATCAATTTTACTAACTGGCGGTGGAGCTGATACGTATGAATGGGATCCAATTGATATTATTGATGGAGAAGCTATTGAGCCAGAAGCAGGTGAATATGTGTTTACGGTATTGGGGACAGATGACGAAACTGGTT
>JBLHOW010000100.1:0-20813 GCA_047623705.1 Crocinitomix sp. | reverse complement strand
GGCCTTTTTATTTGCTTGATTTTAGGTGTGCGATTTTGTTTTGAATGCCAGCGACTAATTCTTCGAATTCAACTTTACCAATCGCATTTTTAGAGATAAAAAAGATGGGATCGCTTGATTTTTCCCATGGATAAAAGAAAAGTATATCACTCATTCTTTTAACATGGATATTTTTAGTCCAGTTGAATCGGTTTTCAACAATAAAATCTTTTTGTCCAAAATAAACATCATTGATGTAAAATTCATACGTCATGTGTTCTGCATATTCCTTATCAATTGATTTAAAAAAATCAATTGATAAGCGGCGCGATTGAATGGCGTTAATAATTGTCCAACAAATAATTATTAAAAATGCAATCCCAACTCCTAAAGCTACGTATGCGGATGGATCTTCACCAAGTCGGGCATAACCGACACCACCGACAATAAATGCTAATAGTAAAAATGCGATAATGCTTCTTTTGAATCCATCTACTCGAGGTTTTAATAACACTTTTCTAACCCTATTTTCATCTTCAAAATCAAATTCACCTTTAAAGTAAAAATCTAACGGAATGACTTCGTTCTCTCCTATTGACTCAGGTTCGAATTTATCGTCTAACACTTCTTTCATATTACACAATCCTATTATTTAAAGCTTCATCCATCCTAAAACTCATTATCCTCCAACTCATACTCCACCTTATTCTCCTCCCAAAAGCTTTCTGCTTTTTCCAAAAAGCCATCAGGTGCCGTGTCAAATTCATCACCAACCTTATAATCTCCGCCATAGCCTATCGCCTCTGACGTGCCTCTTAAAATGTATTTATCCCCATTTTCAAATAACAATACTTTTTGCTCACTCGGACTAACATCACTAGTGCAATGTAAACGATATCCAAACGTGAATTCTCCGTAATTATCTTTGTCAAGATCACTCAACACTATTTCATCCAAATGATACAAGATTAAATCAAATTCGCACCCTTTTACAAAGTCAGTTAAATCACGTAATAAATGACTTGTTCCATCAGTCGAAACGGTATAATGGTATACGTGTAAATATTGATCATACTGCTCCCATCCATCTTCAATCGGATATTGCATCACAGGTTCTTCAAGCGTTCTTATAAAATAGTTTTCCCCATTTTTATCATCCCACGTCCAAGAATCAAAGCAATTTCCAACATAATCCAAATCTGGTAAATCAACCGCGTCGATACTCCGTAATCCAAAGTCCATTGGTATTATAGTGTCTGCCGTTTCAGATTCGTCAAGTGCATCTGATTGCTCAGTTAAATTTTCTGAAACAGTTTCCGTATCCCCTTTCTCTGATGATTGACAAGCCAAAAAAAGTAATGGAAACAAATAGAAGGAGTTTTTCATTTTATGTTTTTCTTTAAAAATAAGAAATATATAAGATGTTGTTTATTTGGAGACGATAATTTTGGAACAGGCACCAACCTTATTCACACTTATGCTTCTGTTGGAATTATACTGTTTGCTTAACGATATTCTACGCAAAGAAAGATAATGATGAATGTTGTTCGGAAACGATCTGCTATACTTTTGAAGTTAAAGAATCTGATCCTGATGCTGACTTCGGTTTTAGAGCAGGTGTGTTTATGGTACGGGCTAAAAAGAATATTCTAAGTAACATTCAGTAATACGATCATACTTGCTGAATTGCATATAAACGCAGGTAATAATACACATAAGGTGAGTGCAGATATAACGTCATTAGTTCCTGGCTATTATATTATTCTAGCTAAAAACCCCCAGAGTGTGCATTTAACAAGCAAGATTATTATTGAATAAATGGTTTAAATAAGAAATAGATCCGCTAAGGATTTATTTTTCTGACCGATTTTTCAATCACAAAAAAAAGGTCAATCCGTCCGACTAATGCGGACTGAATGACCTTTTTAAAATAATTTTGCTTTTATTACAAATTTACTTTCATTTGCAAGTAGCTTAAAAATTCTTTTCGTACTTCAGTTTCTTTAAATTTACCTCCGAACTCACTCGTCACTGTGCTGCTTTGAATATCTTTAATTCCACGTGAATTCACGCAAAGATGTTTCGCATCAATTACACAGGCAACATCATCAGTTCCTAAATACTTTTGTAAATGTTTTACAACTTGCATGGTCAATCGTTCTTGAACTTGCGGTCGCCTTGCATAGTAATCTACTATGCGATTCATTTTTGACAAACCAATAACTTTTCCTTCTGAGAAATAAGCAACATGTGCTTTTCCTACAATTGGTAAGAAATGATGTTCACAGGTTGAATAGACAGTAATGTCTTTTTCAACCAACATTTCTGTATAGTTATACTTATTGTCAAAAGTTGAAGCTTGAGGCGCTTTTTCAGGATTTAATCCACCAAAAATTTCATTTACATACATTTTCGCCACTCTATGGGGCGTTCCTTTAAGGCTATCATCAGTCAAATCTAAGCCGAGTGTATGCATTATCTTTTCGAAATGCACTTCAATTTCAGCTATTTTTTCTTCGTCGGACAGTTCAAAGGCGTCACTCCGCATTGGAGTGTCTACAGAGGTCATCAAATGATTGTCCCCTACCTCGTCAATTATGTCTAAACCGTTTTTCATTATTTATTTTATATATACAAATTTACGTATTATTTTGTTCTACTTATGTACAGACGCAAAGATTGTGCCTTGCTTACATTACTAATTTAAAACAATTGCCACGACTATTTGTTCAAACATCTATTTTATTTTGATATGCAGTATCTTTAACTCTAGTTCTCAACACTAAAAAAACAGTCATTATGATTGCCATTGCCAAAGTTTTCGGAACCTCGCTTGATCAGGACAACTTTGAGCTGACAGCCTCTGTTTTAAGTGATGATTGCATTTATAAAATTGGGACAACTACATTAAATGGCCCACAAGAAATTTGCAATTCCTATGAAGAGAATATGATTGCTGGTCGCAAAAAACTGGACGAGCTAGAATGGGGTAAAAGCAAAATCACACGCATTAGCGAAAATGAATTCTTTGTACATTTTACAGATTATTTAACACATCAAAATAAAAAGTATACCCACCGTTGCCAACAAAAGTTAACAGTAAATTCAGATGGGAAAATAAGTGAGATTGAACATATTCATGAGCAAGAGGAACAGGACAAGTTAGATGTTTATTATCAAACAGTTGGATTAAAGTAATTGAATTAAATCCAATTAGCCTGATGTATACCAGCCTACGGGCACATCTTTCACTATAATTGATGGGATATTAATTGTACTCATTCCATTTTCAGTTCTGTCAAAAACCGCATCCTTCAAATGAATCGAATTTTTCATAATGCGTTTTTTTATCTGATGCTTTTCATTACGATTTCGTTGCTTGCAAATAAATAGTCGCAGAACATGGCAATAGTTTTTTAAAACAATTAGGTTTGTAATGAACAAGACTTTCATCAAAGTGCAAAAAATTAAACACGAACTTTATAATGCTTGTGTGGCCTATGTGTCACAACGAGTTGATACAGCCAATAGTGCAGTTGTGGATGCGCAGGCATCTGCCAATTCAGAGGAAAAAAGTACTGCTGGCGACAAACATGATACGGCCCGTGCTATGATGCAACTAGCGGCGGAACAAAATGCCAAGCACTTAGCTGCAGCAAAAAAACTAAACCATGCCATGACTTTGATCGATCCTGAGTCTTCAAACGCTAAGGTTGGTTTAGGAAGTTTAGTCATAGCCTCTAATGGTAATTTTTATATTGCTATTAGTGTTGGAAAAATAGAATTAAATGGCACGCTTTATTTTGCAATCTCCCCCTCTTCACCCATGGGTCAAATTTTAAGCGGTTTGAAAAAAGGAGACGTATCTCAGTTTAATGGGATGAAAATTGAAATCAAAGAAGTGCATTGATTAAGAGATTAAATGGACGATAAAATAAGTTTAACTTATCAACCTTCCGGTAAAATTGGTCGTTCCGCGTTTTTTTGGGGTGTTATTTTAATCATTATAGTTCTGCCTATTCTTGCGCATATCTACGCTTATTTATCGTGGTACACGCCTCTCCTAGTACTTAATATACTTGTCATTATTGGCTTTTCATATGCCATTGGTATTGCAGTTTCCATAGTGATTGTAAAGCTTGGAAAGGTCCGAAACCCTAAGTTTGTTATCCTCATTACTTTTCTGGTGGCCCTAATTGCTTTGTATTACGCATGGGCTGTTTGGATTAACTTATATATGAATGCAGCAGAATCCTATCATTTAGGTAGGTTGTCATTTACTAAAACCATTGCCCCTAACAAAGACGTATACCGTTTGATTACACAGCCAAGTAATTTATTCGCAATGCTACAAGAAATTAATGAAACTGGAGCTTGGTCGATTTCAACAAAACAAAACCATGAAGGAACAGGTGCCGTTAAAGGAGGATTTGCAACACTTATATGGGTAATTGAAGTAATCTTGATTATGGCATTTTCTTTTATCAAAATCAAGGGGAAAGCAAGCCTTCCTTTTTCCGAAGAATTCGACGTATGGTTGCCAGCGCTAAAATCAGGGAAGCTTATTTATATTGACGATTTGGCTATGCTTGAAACAAATCAAAATGAATTGCAAGAGATTTTTTTGCTCCAAAAAAATAAAGTGATTAGTTATAGCCAAGTCATTATTTATGGATTGCCAGGAAGTGAGAAGTACCTGACTTTAATCAATCATCAATCCTTTAGAGATAGTAAAATTAAACTAAGTTTTAAAAAAGGAACTCCTGAAAATCAAGTGTTAATTAGCGAAGAATTATTCAATAAAATTGAGTTTCAAATTAAGCGACTACGATAAATCCAACTTCCCCGCCCATCCCCGAACAAAGCCCTTCAATTCCTGATCCATCATTGGGATTTTACCCAAACATTTTAATTCTGTAGTTGATAGAATAATTGCCTCTGACTCTGGATTAGCATCTCCATTAAAAATGATTCCTTTAATGGGAATATTGCGTTGTTTCAGTAATTCAATACTCAATAAAGTATGATTAATACTGCCTAAATAATTTTTCGAAATCAAAATCACTTCATCCGCTACTTTTGGAATCAAATCTACCAACATATCACCGTCATGATTGAGGGGGACCATTAATCCGCCTGCTCCTTCAATAACTAAATTATTAGTCGTTTCTGGAACTACAAAATTATCTGGAAAAAGTTTAATGCCATCAATTTTTGCCGCCGCATGCGGTGACATTGGCTCGCTTAATAAATATTGCTCCGGATGGAATTTGCTTTCCTTATTTGAAATAGCATTTCTAACAAAGTCAGAATCCAATTGATCCAACTCGCCTGCTTGAACAGGTTTCCAATAATCTGCTTTTAAAGCCTCAACAATAATTGCCGAACAAAATGTTTTGCCAATTTCTGTTCCTATACCGGTTACAAATATTCGTTTCATATCAATGCTTCAATCAATGACTGTATTTCCTTTTGCGTATTATAATTGTGTAAACAAATACGAATCCGCTCTTGTCCTGTTGCAACGGTTGGAGAAAGGATCGCTTTTACTAAAAACCCTTGTTCGTTAAGTTGCTTTGCCTTTTGCTTTACGGCTTTATTACTCGGAATAATAATCCCTTGAATTGCTGTATCGCTATCTAAAATTTCAATTCCTCGCTTATGCGCCAACTCCTGAAAACAGGCAATATTGGCGTTCAAATTCGCTCGTGCTTCATCAGCCTGCATTACTTGAGCCAAAGCAAAACTCAGTCGCTTTAAACTACTCGGGGGCAATGCGGTTGTATAAATAAAAGCTCGGGAAAAATTCACTAAATAATCCTTTAAATCTTTGCTTCCCAAAACCATTGCACCATGGCTACCAAAAGCCTTTCCAAATGTGATGACTTTGGCAAAAACAAGATTATCTAATTCTAATGCACTTACCAATCCATTTCCTTGATCTCCAAAAACACCGCAGGAATGTGCCTCATCTACAATTAAAAAAGCTCCGTATTCTTTACAACATGTGGCAATTCCCTTTAAAAAAGCTTGATCACCATCCATTGAATAAACAGTTTCAATAAGCACATAAACTTCTCCAGTGGCGTTTTTTAAGCGCTCTACCAAATGATCAAGATCATTGTGTCTAAAGTTATATGACTTGGCAAAACTTAGTTGTATGCCATCTCTAATTGATGCATGGCTAAGTTCGTCATAGATTATCGTATCCCCCCTTTGCGGTAAACAGGATAATAATCCCAAATTAGCATCATATCCTGAATTATATAATGTTGCAGTATCCGTATTAAAAAACGTGGAATAAACAGACTCTAGTTTTTCCGTATAGGCAGAATTTCCAGAAATTAAACGGGAACCTGTTGATCCGTGTTTCCCACTTTCTGAGCCTTGCAATCTTGCAATTCCTAAATAATCATTCGAATAAAAATCAATTCCCTTTGGCGCAATAAACAATGAGCGAAAAGAATCGGCTTCCTTTCGCTCATTTAATTTTTTTAATATGGATTTTGGTGTTTTCACGAATCAAACTTATTCAACACTTACTTTTCTTGGTTCAAAATCGGCCGTCTTTGGTTTTGCATTTGCAATTCTAGCTTCCTTTTCAGCTCTTACCTTTTTAGCTTTCTCAACTTTTTCATCCACCTTTGTTTCTGGTTGCTCCCCATCCTGGAAAGGTGACTTGGGTGTTAATCCAAGAATGTTGAATAAACTTGAATCTTCGTTAAATTCAGGATTCGGTGTCGTCAATAATTTATCTCCTGCAAAAATTGAAGAAGCTCCTGCCATAAAACAAAGTGCTTGTCCTTCTTGCGTCATTTCAGTTCTACCTGCCGACAAACGAATAATCGATTGTGGAAACATGATGCGTGAAGTTGCTACCATGCGAACCATATCCCAAACAGGAACTGGTTTTTGCTCTTCTAAAGGCGTTCCTTCAACAGCAACTAATGCATTAATTGGAATAGACTCTGGCGGTTGTTCCATATGAACATAAGTCATCAACATACCAATGCGATCCTCAGCAGTTTCTCCCATACCAATAATCCCACCTGAACAAACAGAAATCCCTGCGTTTCTTGCATTGGCAATCGTATCAATACGCTCTTGATATTGGCGTGTTGAAATAATGTCTTTATAAAATTCTTGCGACGAATCTAGGTTATGATTATAAGCATATAATCCGGCGTTTTTTAATCGCTCGGCTTGCTTTCCATCTAGCATACCCAAAGTTGCGCACACTTCCATTCCCATTCCGTTAATTTCCTGCACCATTTCAACAACCTTGTCAAAATCACGGTTATCGCGCACATTTCTCCACGCCGCTCCCATGCATACTCTTGACGAACCGTTAGCTTTAGCATTTTTTGCCAAATCCACAACTTCTTTTACCGGCATTAAAGCCTGTACTTCCAAATCTGTATGATACTTCATAGATTGCGGGCAATAGCTGCAATCCTCTGGGCATCCTCCTGTTTTAATAGAAATCAACGTACTCATCTGAACCTCTAATGGGTTATGATATTCGCGGTGAGTTGTTGCTGCTTGATACATCAACTCCATTAATGGCGTATTGTACAATTCCAAAGCAGCTTCTTTCGTATTATATTTTGGATTTATTTTCATGTGCGTTCAATTCTTTTTTATTATCAATCTATTGCTACAATAACGCCGTTTTGATATTCCTCAGATACTTGAAGTTCTCCAGCGGCATTATAAAAATTAAAAATTCCGTTTTTCTTTCCATCTGCAAAGGTTCCTTCCTTTTTTACGACCCCATCAGGATAATACCAAGTGAAAAGACCAGATTCTTGGCTATTTTCATAAGTTCCTTCATAATCCACCGCACCATTTATATGAAACGCAGTAGATTCTCCTTTCAGAAAACCATCTTTCCAAATGGAAATATCTTTTAAATTACCGTTATAGTGCCAAAATGTCCATTCCCCATTACGCAAACCATCCTTATATTCATTCTTTGCACTTTGTATTCCGTTATCATACCAACTTAAATATGCACCGTTAAAAAGACTGTCTTTAAAATATGCAACTTCTTTTAGTTCTCCATTCGGGTAAAACCGTTCCCACTTATTGGTTTTTAAGTTATTGATATATTCTCCAGTCGATTCAATTTTCCCATTTTCATCATACCATGTCCAATTCCCATTGTAAAAATCATTTGAAAAAGAACCACTTGCTTTAATATTTCCATTTGCATGATAGTTATTGAATTCACCATTCAATTTACCTGCCGTCCAAACGCTTTCCTCTTCAAGTGTTCCATCTTCATGCCAAAAATTCCAGATCCCATCTTCCAAATCATTTGCAAAACTTCCTGCAGAAACTTTGCTGGCATCATCTCTATAAAAAGTCCATGCTCCCTTTCTTTGGTCTCCTTCCTTTTCTCCAATTCCATAACCACCTCCAATTGTTTCATGCCTATTCGCACTGCCACAAGACAGGAACAATCCTAAAAAGAATATATATGTTAATTGTTTCAATTTCACAATGAATAATCTACTCCTAAAGCTAATAAAAAAACTAATTAATTCAGTTTTTCCCAAATCAAATCTTTCAATTCAACTAAGCCCATTTGGGCAACAGATGAAATAAATAAATAGGGTAAGTCTGGCAGATCCTTTCTTATTTCATCCTTCAATTCCTCGTCCAACATATCTGATTTGGAAATTGCCAACAGTCTAGGTTTATCTCCTAATTCTGGATTATATTGAATAAGCTCGTTGACTAAAATATTGTATTCTTTATGAATATCATCAGAATCTGCGGGCACCATAAATAGCAGCAATGAATTACGCTCAATATGTCGTAAAAATCGCAAACCTAAGCCCTTTCCTTCATGCGCTCCTTCTATAATCCCTGGGATATCCGCCATAACAAATGAACGGTGTTCGCGATAGGCTACAATTCCTAAATTGGGTGTTAAAGTTGTAAATGGATAGTTAGCAATTTCAGGTTTTGCTGCCGAAACAACTGATAATAAAGTCGATTTTCCTGCATTTGGAAATCCTACTAAACCAACATCCGCCAATACTTTTAACTCCAATACAAACCAACCTTCTTGCTCAGGAATTCCTGGTTGCGCATAACTTGGGGCTTGATTAGTAGAAGATTTAAAGTGGACATTTCCTCTTCCACCTTTTCCGCCTTCCAATAAAATAAGTTCTTCTTGATCATCCTTGATTTCAGCGATAAACTCGCCTGTTTCAGAATTTTTGATGATTGTACCTAAAGGCACTTCCAAGTACACATCTGCTCCCTCACTACCGAATTGTTGATTCTTACCACCAGGTTCACCATGTTCCCCCTTAATGTGCTTTTTGTATTTCAAATGCAACAACGTCCATAATTGGGCATTGCCTCTTAAAATTACATGTCCGCCACGACCACCATCTCCTCCAGCTGGACCACCTTGCGCCACATATTTTTCACGGCGCATATAGCGTGAACCTGCTCCGCCTTGACCAGAACGGCAGTGTACTTTTACGTAATCAATGAAATTGGACATAATTACTTCTATGTTAAATGAATAGGTTTATATGACCTGTTCAATAGAATCGAATAAACGGCTCGTCACAGCTTCCATTTCTCCCATACCATCAACCCGGACGTATTTATTTTGTGCTTCGTAAAATGCTTGAACAGGAGCAGTTTCTTTCTTGTAGACATTAATTCTATTTTGAATTACTTCTGAATCTGCATCATCTGCACGACCACTTGTTTCTGCACGTTTTAATAAACGTTTTTTTAATTCTTCTTCCTGAACATCCAAACCACACATCATTGTGATACTCGTATTTCGTTCAGGTAATATTTTATCTAATGCCTCAGCTTGTGGTGTCGTTCTTGGAAACCCATCAAATATAAAGCCTTTTGCTTCTGGATGTTTGTCTACCTCAGAAATCAATAATTTAATGGTCACTTCATCAGGCACCAATTGCCCTTTGTCCATAAAACTCTTCGCTAATTTACCCAAGGCCGTTTCTCCTTTAATATTCGAACGAAAAACGTCTCCTGTTGATAAATGAAAGAGTTCGTATTTTTCTACCAATCTTTCTGCTTGTGTTCCTTTCCCTGCACCGGGAGGTCCAAATAATACAATATTTAACATACTATTTTTTTCTTCTTGAATTTGATAAATCTCTCCGTAGTTTCTACCCAATTGATCGTAGTCAAGGCCAAAACCAATTACAAATTTATTGGGAATATTTTTACCAACGTAATGAACCGCATACTTTTTATTAAAAATTGCTGGTTTTAAAAGTAGCGTAGCGATCTTAACGCTACGCACACCCATTGATTCAAGTATGTTCAAAACTTTTTCAAGTGTTTGCCCCGTATCGACAATATCTTCTAAAATAACTAGGTCTTTACCTTTAATATCCGAATCAAATCCAATTAGCTCATTAATTTCGCCAGAACTTTCCGTTCCTTGGTAAGATGTAAACTTCACAAAACTTAATTCGCACGGTAAGTTAATTTTCTTCACCAAATCAGATGCGAACATGAATGATCCATTTAAAATGGCTACAAATAATGGTTTTTTGCCTACATAATCGGTATTGATGCGATCAGCAAGATCAGATATTATAGTATCAATTTCTTGCGCCGAAATATAGGGAACAAATGATTTATTGTGAACGTTAATCAAGTCGTTGCGTTTTTTTACAAAAGTATCAATTAACTCGGTCTTGTTACCTTGTTCTGACGGAAATTCTGATTCGTCTTCCAAGTCCTGTAAAAATGGCAGTCTAACACAGCCAAACATGCCATATTTTCCGCTTTTTAATGGTGAAAACGATTTGGTTCTTAATTTGAGCATGATTAATCAGAAACGAAGAACAAATAAAAATGAACATAGATAAATTAACTACAAAAACGCAAGAGGTCATACAAAAAGGGCAAGAAATCGCCAAAAGTATGGGACATCAAGTGCTAGAACCTGGACATTTACTAATGGGCATGTTTCAGGTTGACAATCACGTGCTTCCATTTTTAATAGGTGATTTGAACAAAGACGTTGACCTTATGAAGAAAACCGTTACAAATATTGTTACGGCATATCCAAAGGTTGAAGGCGATCAAATTTACATGTCCAACGACACGAATAAATTATTTTCCAAAGCGTTTGATGAACTCAAAACATTCAATGATGAATTTCTATCAATAGAAATTTTGTTTTATAGTTTGTTAGGTGGTAAGGATTCAATTGCCAATTATTTAAAAGATCTCGGCATTACAAAAAAAGAACTTAAAAAGTCAATTATGGAATTAAGAAATGGACAAAGTGTCGATTCTCAAGGAAAAGAAGACACTTATAAAGCATTAGATAAATATGGCCATAACTTGAACGATATGGCCCTTTCAGGGAAACTCGATCCAGTGATTGGAAGGGATGAGGAAATTAGAAGAGTGCTTCAAATTTTAACTCGAAGAAGAAAAAACAATCCCATTCTAATTGGTGAAGCCGGAGTTGGTAAAACTGCCATTGCCGAGGGTATTGCACATAGAATTGTAAACGGTGATGTTCCCGATAATTTAAAAACACGTCAAGTTTATTCACTTGACATGTCTGCACTTGTTGCGGGTGCAAAATATAAAGGAGAGTTTGAAGAGCGTTTGAAAGCGGTTATTAAAGAAGTTACAGATTCTAGCGGAGAGGTTATTCTATTCATTGATGAGATTCACACACTAGTTGGCGCTGGTGGTGGGCAAGGTGCAATGGACGCCGCTAATATCTTAAAACCGGCACTTGCTAGAGGAGAATTAAGAGCTGTAGGTGCTACCACTTTGGATGAGTATCAGAAACACTTTGAAAAGGATAAGGCTTTAGTTAGACGTTTTCAAACGGTACTCATAGATGAACCAACAAATGAAGATGCTATTTCCATTTTAAGAGGCATTAAAGAGAAATATGAAACACATCATAAAGTACTCATTAAAGATGAGGCGATTATTGCTGCAGTGGAATTATCTCAGCGTTATATAACAGATAGACATTTGCCCGATAAGGCCATTGATTTGATTGATGAGGCATGTTCACGTTTACGAATGGAAATTAATAGCAAACCGGAAGAGCTAGACGAAATCGAACGTAAAATCATGCAACTTGAGATTGAGCGAGAGGCGATCAAACGTGAAAAAGACGAGCGGAAACTAAGTCACCTTAAAGAAGAGTTGGCCGAGTTAAATGACAAACGCACCGACTTTTTAGCGAAGTGGCAAGCTGAAAAAAATGTAATTGACGCAATTCAAAGCGACAATGAAGAAATTGAACATCTTAAATTTGAAGCAGATCAGGCCGAGCGAGAAGGGAATTATGAAAAAGTTGCAGAAATTCGTTACGGAAAAATTAAAACCCTAGAAGCGGAATCACTCACATTGAAAGAGGAATTAAGCGCAATACAGCAAAATTCTAAAATGATCAAAGAAGAAGTTGATGCTGAGGAAATTGCTGATGTTGTTTCACGTTGGACGGGCATTCCTATTTCAAAAATGATCGAGAGCGAACGCGAAAAACTTTTGCGAATGGAGGATGAGTTAAGCAAAAGGATTGTGGGACAAAAAGATGCTATTACAGCAATTTCAGATGCCGTACGAAGAAGTAAAGCAGGTTTACAAGATCAAAAAAGACCAATCGGATCATTTTTGTTTTTAGGAACCACAGGAGTTGGTAAAACGGAATTGGCGAAAGTTTTGGCTGGCTATTTATTCAATGATGAACAGTCCATTACTAGAATTGATATGAGCGAATATCAAGAAAAACATTCGGTAAGCAGATTGGTGGGAGCACCTCCCGGTTATATTGGATATGAAGAAGGCGGTCAGCTAACTGAAGCTGTGAGACGCAAGCCGTATTCTATCATCCTTATGGATGAAATTGAAAAAGCACACCCTGATGTATTTAATGTTCTTTTACAGGTATTAGATGATGGGCGCCTAACAGATAATAAAGGGAGAGTAGTTAATTTTAAAAATACCATTATCATAATGACGTCTAACTTGGGAGCACATATTATTCAAGATCGATTTGAGCATCTAACAGACAAAAACAAGGAAGAAATTGTTGAAAAAACCGAAGTTGAAATATTTGAATTATTGCGGAAAACAATTCGCCCTGAATTTTTAAATCGAATAGATGAAACAATTATGTTTCAACCTTTAACACGTGCTGATATTCTGGCAATTGTGCAAATTCAATTCGGCTTATTACAAAAACGAATTAAAGGATCCAAAATTGAGATTGAAGCCTCAAATGAAGCCTTGGAATGGATTGCTTTAGAAGGATATGACCCTCAATTTGGAGCACGCCCAGTAAAGCGGGTAATGCAAAAAGTTGTAATGAATGAACTATCTAAAGCTTTACTATCTGGTGAAATTGGCCAAGACAGTAAAGTCATGATTGACTTGAAAGAAGGGAAATTACATTTCGAGAATCTTGATCCCGTAGAATCAGAATAAAAAATTACGAACAAAAAAAAAGCCCTGACATTTATCGTCAGGGCTTTTATATAATAAGAATTAACTTTATTTTTTCTTTCTTGAAATTGTTTGAACAATGCTGTTCAACTCAATTTGTTGCGTTTTAGCTTCTTTATACTTAGTATAATCTGCTTTTCTGTAAGCATCACAGCTTCCGCCGCCACCTCCACAACTCAACATTCCCAGTGCAAACACTCCTACAACTCCTGCTATCAATGCTTTTTTCATAATAATAATTTTTTTGGTTTTTGATTTCTTTGTATTACTATACAGTAACTATATTATGTAACGAAAATATATAAAATAAATTGTTTGTCAAAACATATTATTCTCTTTAATTAACGATTTCATTTTGAAAAGGTTGCCTAATTTATTCAATACCCCTATTATCATTAGCATTCAGAGCCAATTCAACATTGTTGATAAGTCTACAAAAAAGGGGGATTATTAGGCCTTAGAATATTTTTTAACGATTTGATCAAGTAATACTTGACTTAATTTCCGATAAGATTCAACTGTCCATCCACCGACGTGTGGAGATAAAATTATCTTTTTAGAATTTAGAATTTGTTTGAATGCACTTGGCATTTGTTCATCTTTCTCAAACATTCGTTCAAAAGATGATTTTTCATACTCTAAAACATCTAAACATGCGCCCAATACTTTTTCCGAATCAATTCCGTCCATTAAGTCAGCCGTATTAACAATAGTGCCTCTCGCTAAATTGATTAAATAAAAAGGATTATCCATTTGACTGATAAATCGCTTATTAATCATCCCCTTAGTAACCGGAGTTTGCGGAACGTGTAAACTAACAATAT
The DNA here is from genome assembly GCA_047623705.1 of Crocinitomix sp. GTDB lineage: Bacteria > Bacteroidota > Bacteroidia > Flavobacteriales_D > Crocinitomicaceae > Crocinitomix. Next base: position 6,516 of record JBLHOW010000100.1, on the reverse strand, counting down.
TCGCTTCTTCCTGTATTTCAGAAAGCGTTACCTCTTCAACAAATTCGTTTCCAAATCCAGTCTTGTATTTATCATAGGCTAGCACCCTAACGTCAAACCCACGCAGTTTCTTGGCAAATGCCGAACCATTATTACCATAACCGATAATTCCAACAATTTTACCATCAAGCTCAACGCCTCTATTCCCCTCTCGATCCCAAACACCGTCACGAACCTCAGAATCTCCTTTTACCAGATTATTAAATAAACTAAGAATCATACCCAAAGCGTGCTCCGCAACGGCATTTCTATTTCCTTCAGATGCATTAAACAGAATAATATCTCGTCCATTACAGTACGAAATATCAATGTTTTCTAATCCAGCGCCAGATCGTGCTATAAACTCAAGTTTATTCGCATCTACCAAAAAATCTTCATTCATAGGAAAACGACTCCGAATCACAATTCCGTTATAATCTGAAAGTTTGAGTATAATTTCTTCTCTCGAATCTTTACTCAAATCATCACATACCCAATTCATGGATTCTAAACCTTCTTGCAAAACGGGGTGAACAATATCGATAAACGCAATTTTTTTCATGAAGAGTTGGCTGTAAGATTTTTTAAGCACTAACGGATTGCGATAATTAAGTTACTAAAAATAAACGATATAGGCGACTAAAAAATAAATTGACAAACCTATAATATCATTTGCAGTTGTAATAAATGGTCCAGTAGCAAGCGCCGGATCAATCTTTAATCGATCCAATATTAACGGAATTAGAGTACCTAAAACTGCCGAAAATAAAACAACTACGAACAAGGATGAAGCCAAAGTTATGGCCAATTTATCATCTCCACCAAAAAAGAAACTGAAACCAAATATCACAAGTGAACAGATCAAACCTACGATCATTCCTATCACCGATTCTTTGCCAACGCGTCTCATAATTCCCTTCATTTGAAAATCATTACTCGCCAAACCTTGCACAACAATCGCAGAAGATTGAACACCTATATTGCCTGCTGTTGAAGCTATTAGCGGAATAAAAAAGGCCAAACTAGGAATGAATGCCAAGGTCGATTCGTATCCTTTAATAATTTGCGAACTCATCACGCCGCCAGCTAACCCAATTAAAATCCAGGGTAAGCGAGAACGGGTATTCTTTAAAATACTTGAACTCGATTCTACATTTTCAGAGATACCAGATGCCATTTGGAAGTCACGTTCTGCCTCTTCTCTAATTATATCTACAACATCATCAATCGTAATTCTACCAACTAACTTTTGCTGCATATCAACCACCGGAATTGTAACTAAATCATACTTTTCCATGATTTCTGCAACCATCTCTTTAGATTCGTTGGTACGCACGTAGTGAATGTTATCACTACTATATATTTCCTTAATTAGCGTATTAGGCTCGGCAAACAATAAGCGCCGTAATGATAAAATTCCAAGTAAACGATCTTCGTCATCAATTACATAAATTGAAAATACTTTTTCAACTTCCTCGGCCTGCTTACGCATTTCAATCACACAACGCTTTACATTCCATTTTTCCCGAGCAACAATGTATTCTGTCTGCATTAATCCCCCAGCGGAATCCTCATCATAACGCAAAAGGTCAAGAATTTCAGAGGCATGTTCTTGATCCTCCATTTGGGAGATAACCTCCTGCTTATCAGAATCCTCTAACTCGCCTAATAAATCGGCAGCGTCATCCGTATCTAATTGATCAGCTAGTTCTGCAATTTCTTGTGATGAAAAAAGCTTCAAAAAACTTTGACGGAAATCCTCGTCAAGCTCCATTAATGCATCCGCCGCCTTCTCCTCACTCAATAATTGGTAAACGAATTTCGCTTCCGCTTGATCTAAATTTTCTAGAATATCGGCAATATCTGCAGAATGCAGTTGATCAACAATAACTTGAATCGACCCAGTCTCCTTAAGCTCAACTTGAGCTTTAAGATCTTCCAGATATTGTTTCGTCAATTCAAATTTCATTGCCGTAAATTTTACACAAAGATAACTACTTTTTCAAAACCTATTCTCCGACTCAAATTGATAACGGTTTCTTTACATAAGCCCTTAAAAATGCTTCGTTTAAAGAAAATAATCAGTCACAAAATGATTTATAAAGTGCTCGGGCACACAAAAACTGTCATAGGCATTTCGGTCGTCTTTTTAATAGTATCAAAACCACCTAAAACATCAATAAAATTATGGTATCCTCTTGATTTCAAAATTGATTCAAAAATTACAGATCGATAACCACCCGCACAGTGAATATAATATGTTTTATCAGTGTCAATTTTATCCATGTTTGTATTAATCGTATCTAAAGGTTCGTTCAGCGCATCCAATATATGCTCAGCACTAAACTCACTCTCTTTACGAACATCCATGACGTTTATCTTTTCATCTTGCGATTTTTTTTCAAAATCAACTGCCGAAATCGTATTAATTGTATCAATTGAATTGCCTTCAGCTATCCAAGTATTAACGCCACCTTTTAAAACACCGTTAGAATTATCATATCCAATTCGCGACAATCTCGTTACCGCTTCCTCTTCTCTACCTTCCGGAGTAATTAAAATAATCTCTTGTTTTATGTCCAAAATTAAAGCCCCAACCCAAGGTGCAAAACCGCCATCCAATCCAATAAAAATCGACCCAGGAACATGTCCTTTTACAAAATCTGATTGATCACGAACGTCAAGCATTAAGGCACCTTTTTCAGCACTAGTTTTAAATTCAGCAAGGCTTAAATAACGTGCACCGCTTTCAATGATTGAATCAATCGTATCGTTTATACCCTTGTTCATCATTACATTTTTCGGGAAATATTGAGGTGGAGATGACAAACCTGTCAAAACCTCCTTAACAAATTCATCCTTAGACATGTCAGCTCGTAGCGCATAATTATTTGCCTTCTGATTACCTAAAGTATCAAACGTTTCCTTACTCATCTTCTTTCCACAGGCAGAACCTGCACCATGACCTGGATAAACAGTAATATCATCCGATAAAATCATGATCTTTTCTCTCAAAGAATCAAATAGTAAACCTGCTAAATCTTTCTTGTCCAATGTTCCCTGTTTCACCGCTAAATCAGGTCTTCCTACGTCACCAATAAATAAGGTGTCTCCAGTGAAAACACAATGATCTTTCCCAGATTCATCCTTCAACAAAATCGAACTAGATTCTAATGTATGTCCAGGAGTGTGAAGCCATGTTAAACTAACTTCTCCTATCTTAAACACTTCACCATCTTTGGCTTCATGAAAATTATAGTCCGCTTTCGCTGTTGGTCCAAATACAATAGTTGCACCTGTCGCATTTGCTAAATCTACCTGTCCAGAAACAAAGTCTGCGTGGAAATGTGTTAAAAATATATATTTGATTTTAACATTGTCATTTTTTACACGTTCCAAGTACGGCGCAGTCTCTCTCAATGGATCTATAATTACTGCTTCACCGTTAGAATGGATATAATAAGCTGCTTCAGCTAAACATCCAGTATATATTTGTTCTACTTTCATTACTTTATTTTAATGGCGCAAAGATAAGGTATTTTAATCGCTTATTAAAATACCAGTTCTTATAAACTTTTTCAAAAGCAAATCTTAAGTCACATCCCAATCAATATAGTATCTTTGAAATAAATAATTGGGCGACATCATACAAGTTTTAAGTCGCAAATAAGCAATGAAAAAATATTCCACAATAAATTCTAATTTGGACTGGCGTAAACTCTTACCCCTTGTCCAAAATGAAAATGTTGTACTCTTGAATAAACCAAATGGAGATTTTCTCCTAGCTTGGGGTAATTCATACAAAATTAGCATTGCACCAAATCGTTATGATGCAAAACTAGTCCAAGAATTTGTAGATACACATCAGCAGGAATATATTTTTGGCTATTTAGCTTATGATATTAAAAATGATGAAACACGAGAAAATTCAGCCAATGTCGAAAATCTTAACGGCAAGGATGTATTTCTAATTGCCCCAGAACATGTTCTCATCAAAACTTCACACACTAATCTGTACTTCGGTGAAGATTCAGTTAAGTCTATCGACCAAATTATAGCAAATGTACTACCTGTTAAAAATATAAATTTCGAAAGTATTGCGCTTCAGGCACAAACAAATCGAAATGATTACTTAAAAGATATTATTGCTATTAAAAACCAAATACAAAAGGGAATCATCTATGAAATGAACTATTGCGTTAATTTTCATAATAAATTCACGCATTTTAATCCTGTTCAAACATATTCAAAATTAGTCGATAACGCTGAGGCACCATTCTCTGCGTTCATTAATGATGGTCACAACTATATCTTAAGCGCTTCACCTGAACGCTTCTTGAATAAAACAGGTACACGTCTTAAAAGCCAACCAATAAAAGGTACCGCTAAACGTGGCGAAACCAGCGAATCAGATTTTGAGATAAAGAATAAGCTAGCGGTAGACCCCAAAGAAATTTCTGAAAATGTTATGATCGTTGATCTGGTTCGAAATGATTTAGCTAAAGTTGCTGCCAAAAAATCGGTCAAGGTTGAAGAGTTATGTGAGCCTTATACCTTTAAAACCGTACATCAATTAATTTCTACAATTTCTTGTGAAATCCGACAAAAAACGACGTTAACAGAAACCCTGCAAGCTCTATTCCCAATGGGTTCAATGACTGGTGCACCAAAAATTAGTGCCATTTCAAATATCAATCAATTTGAATCGTTTCGTCGAGGGATTTACTCAGGCGCTATTGGCTATATTTCACCAAACGGTAATTTTGACTTTAATGTAGTTATTCGTTCTATTTTCGCAGATATGATTAAGCAACAAATTTCATGTGGAGTTGGCGGTGCTATTACAATCAATTCCGATCCTGTTAAAGAATATGAAGAATGTTTACTCAAATTAAAGGCGATTCAAAATACGCTATGCTAGAAAAATTCAAGTCAATATTGAAAAAAGACTTTGATAATCTGCAAGGTAAACAATTGTACTTGGCCATCAGTGGTGGAAAAGATTCAATTTGTTTGAGTCATCTTTTATCGGCCGCTGGTTTATCACATACCCTTTTGCACTGTAACTTTCAATTAAGAGGTGCTGATTCTAACTTAGATGAGGAATTTGTTCGAAACTTTGCAAAACAAAACAATCTTTCAATTCATTCAACAAAATTTGACACCGAAAGGCTTGCTAGCAAAGAAAAACTCTCAATTCAAGAAACTGCCCGAAATTTACGTTATAGTTGGTTCAAAACATTTTTAACAGACATTAATGACATTCTTTTAACAGCACATCATAGCGACGATTCAATCGAAACTTTCTTCATCAATCTTATGCGTGGTACGTCCTTACAAGGATTAACCGGTATTAACAGTAATCGAGGAAACATTGCACGCCCTTTACTTGCCTTTAATACAATCGAAATTGAAGGTTATATTAAAAATAACAATATCAGTTATAGACAGGATCAAAGTAATTTTGACAATAAATATTTGCGGAATTATTTGCGAAATCAACTAATTCCTGCAATTCAAGAAAAAAGCGAGAATTTTAAACCCAAAGTTGTCAAAACACTTCAATCGCTAAAAGAAGCAGACACCTGGATTGGCAAACAGGCCACTAGTTTTCGAAAAGCAAATATTCAGCATATCAAAGGTGCCCTAACAGTTGATAAAAATCTCATCCTCACGCAAGATAAATTCTTTTTAACCTATGTATTAAAACCATTTGGCATTCGCCGCTCAAATGTAGAAAGTTTCATGAGCGCAATGAATAAGTCAACCGGAGCCAAATTCTTGATTTCAGACTATCAATTCACGGTTAATAGAGATCAAATTCTCATCACGGAAAATTTACGAATTCAAAATGAATTAAATTCAACCAATAGTGATTCTCAAAATAAAAAAGGTTATTCAATTAGATCCTTCCCTTATAAATTAACGTTTCGTAACCTGTCATTAGAATTTTCAGTTCATTCAAAACGACAACCCTATTCAAATAATAATTTTCAACAACTTGATTTAGATCAAATTGTTTTACCCCTTACGGTACGTTCTTGGCAACAAGGAGATCGAATTCAACCCCTCGGTATGACAGGTACCAAATTAGTATCTAATATTCTAATAGATAAAAAAATTGCCTTAATTAATAAATCTAAAATTCTAATTGTCATTGATTCAAACCAAAACATTATTGCCATCCCTGGAATACTCATATCTGAAAATGTTAAAATTATCCCGGCCACAAATAAAGTTCTTACCATCGATCTATCAAATTCCTTTTAACTAATCTATCATCAATAATTTGGGCAATCCCTTTTTCCAGTTTCCATCACATTCCCTGCAAGTAAGTACAACCAAACAATACGGCCCTGCTCTCACTAAAGTCTAAGTCAATTAAACATTGATAATTCGGTACTGAGTTAAACTTAGTGAGTCTATCAAACCATCAAAATTGACCGTACCTTCAAGTGATTGGGTATAGTCACATTATACCAAGAAGAAAAAAGGTCG
>JBLHOW010000099.1:0-21692 GCA_047623705.1 Crocinitomix sp. | reverse complement strand
ATCCACGCTTCTTTACACGTTATTGGAAAACAATAGCAGGTGAAACGTACTTATTTTGTTATGATCAAGGTTTTAAGGAGGTGAAAGACAATGAGCGTGACAAATATCTTTTGGTTATTTGGCAAGTTGGAATGGAAAAGCAAGTATTAATTTAGCTAAAGCTCTTTTCCATAAAGGCTCACCCCAACAATTCCGAATACCGCGCCTTAATAACTTCAGACGCTGCACCTTTTTGATACAATTTAAAAGCCGCATAATTGGCACGACTCACTCTTAACCAAGACCGCCCATCATACTTACGTGTACAAATTAAAATGGGCTTATTAATCACCGCCAATTGTTTAGTTTTCATTAACTTTTCAATGATCGGATACTCCTCCATCACGACCATTTCTTCATCATACCTTCCCAATGCTTCAAAAACATTTTTGCGAATGAATAGTGACTGATCTCCCCCGCGTGAAACGAGCCAATAGAATTGTGAGAAAAATTGATTGAGCCTTAACATAAAAGGGCCGTTTTCAAATTCACTTTTATAACAAACGGCATCATATCCTTTTTCTAAATAGGCTTTACCATCCTCGTAAAATTCTATAGGTGGCATAGTGTCAGCATGAACAAAATAGAGGACGTCATGCGCAGCTATTTTTGCGCCTTCGTTCATTTGTTTTGCCCGTGAACATTCGCAAGTAATTACTTTTACACCAAAATTTTTAGCCAATTCTAAGGTATTGTCATCACTCCCGCCATCAACCACAATTATTTCAATGTTATGATTTTCACGCGTAAGTACACGCTCAAGCAATCGTCCAAGAACTTGAGACTCATTTAGAGTTGGTATAATTATAGTTATATTCACTTTACTAGACATTAAACTTAACAAAAATGCTTAAGCCGCTAAACATACTTACGACAATTCTTTTCATTGGGATTTTTTTTACATCAACTGCCCAAGAACATTTAAAACATGAAACTTGGACGGCTTTATTAACTAAATATGTTGATGTCGAAGGACATGTAAATTATGCAGGCATTAAAAAGGAGGAAGCCGCCTTGGATGAATATCTCGTGGTGTTGAGCGCGAATCATCCGAATGATACATGGGAGAAGAATGATGTTTTGGCTTTTTGGATTAATGCGTATAATGCGTTTACTGTAAAGCTAATTGTAAAAAGTTACCCCATCAAATCCATTAAAGAATTAGGTGGCTCAATTTATAAAGTCAATACGCCTTGGGATATTAAGTTCATTACAATTGGGGGTGAAGTTTATGATTTGAACAATATTGAACACGGTATAATTCGAAAGAGTTTTGAGGAACCGCGTATTCATTTCGCAGTAAATTGCGCTTCAGTATCATGTCCACGTTTAAGAAATGAGGCTTTTGTTGGAAGTAGAATAGATGAACAATTAGATGATCAAGCGCGCTATTTTGTCAATAACAAAGTAAAGAATGACATCACAAAAAAATGCGCTAAACTGTCTAAAATATTTACTTGGTTTAAAGGCGATTTTACTGCTAACGGTGGATCTGTAGAAGACTTTATCAATAAATATTCTGATGTTAAAATCACAAAAAAAACGAAAGGAAAATCATTGGATTATGATTGGAATTTGAATGAGTAGTCGTTCGACCGTTTCAATTTTTCTCATCTTCATTCGATCTAACAGGAATAAACACCAATAGCCGCGTTCAAAAGCGTATGTTTGTACGAATTATACAAGCTATTGCATGTCAGACAAAAAAACACATCCCAAAGAGAAATCACGTTTACATCCTCGTAACAAGAATAAAACGCGCTATGATTTTAAAAAACTGCAAGAAAACTGTGCAGCACTAAAACCGTTTGTGCGCTTAAATGCATATGATGATTTATCTATTGATTTTGCCGATCCTGATGCTGTTAAGGCTTTGAATCAAGCGATTTTAAAATACCATTATCGCATTGATTTTTGGGAAATTCCGGTTGACTTTTTGTCGCCACCAATTCCAGGTAGAGCTGATTATATCCATTATATAGCAGACCTTTTAGCAACGACAAATTTTGGTAAAATTCCAAGAGGAGAAAAAATAAAATGTCTAGATATTGGAGTAGGTGCAAATTGTATTTATCCCTTAATTGGCGTAACCGAATATGGTTGGTCATTTATTGGTTCAGATATCGATTCAAAAGCAATTGAGTCAGCCAATCAAATCGTCGAAAAAAATTCAAACTTAAAAGGCAAAGTTGATTGTCGCATTCAAAAAAGTCAAAAAGATTTTTTTTACGGAATTTTAAAGAAAGATGAATTGGTTGATATTACGGTTTGTAATCCTCCTTTTCATGCCTCAGCTATAGATGCTGAACGCGGGACAACAAGGAAATTGAAAAACCTAAATCAGAAAAAAGGAGTCCTTAATTTTGGTGGGAAAAGTAATGAGTTGTGGTATGATGGAGGTGAAAAAAAGTTTGTAGGAAACATGATTCGTGAAAGCAAAAAATTTGCTGAAAACTCATTTTGGTTTACAAGTTTAGTTTCGAAACAAAGTAATTTAAAGGCCTTTTATAATGTCTTAGATGAAGTAGGAGCTGTGAAAGTGGAGACTATTTCTATGGGGCAAGGAAATAAAACAAGTCGTATATTGGCATGGACGTTCCTTCCTAAGGAAGAGCAAAAGTTGTGGAAAGCTGAGCGTTGGTGAGTTTAGTTCCTAGTCTTTAGTACTGAGTCAAATCGAATTGATAATTGCACATTGATAATTGAATTTAAATGAAAGTTTTAGGAATATCATTAGAAGGAAGCACGGCAATTTTTAGCGCAATAGAAAAACAAGGCGACACTATTGTTGATTTATCTGCTGACTATAAGAAAATGGAATTAAAGGATCATTTAGATTCTAGTGAGGTTAAAATACTTTGTGGCAACTTGCATATTTTATTTGAGCAAGGTCAATTTGATAGAATAGGTATAATTAAACGTGGAACAAAAGGACGGTTTGCAGCTTCTGTGGTCTCCTTTAAAATTGAAGGATTAATTCAGATGTATCCCGCTTGTGAAATCGAATTTATTGCGTCTGCAACACTTAAGGCTTTTTATAAAAAAAATACGAATTCCATTACACCGAAATATAGCTATCAAAAAGTTGCCAATGGATTAGCGTTTTATTTGGCAAACCAAGTTTAGAATAGTGCTTTATTAGAAGTCTTTTAATATTCAGGTCCTAAATACTGAATGAATTTAGCGTCTTTTTTCCTTTATTGCGTAGAATTTCTGTTTGCTTTTTAGTAAATCCAAGCTGTAAATGCCCGCTTGTATATTTTTGACAACACATAATAACTTAGAAGCAACAGTTAAATCAATAGGGCGTATAACTGGACAACGGATCTAAAATTACAATTGTATTTAAGACAGTATTAATTAAAACAATTGGATTATGAAAGTTAGAAAATTTTTTAAAATTTGTGCAGTATTGTCAGTAATAATAGTCGCACAAACAGCATGCGAAAAAGATGTCGAAATTTTACCTGTAGATACATCTGATACAGATAGTCTTTATACCGATATTGATAGTACGTATACAGATGAATGTGATTCTACAGATTATGATTTGGGAGATTGTGGTGTTTATGATGATGATAGCACTGGTACTGGTGGGGATACACTTTTCATTCTTAAACCATCTATCAAAAAGTAAATAATGTTAATTCAAATCAAGAATACAGTCATTTTTTATTTGACTGAAAAATAAAAATCCTGTTCAATATCTTTGAATAGGATTTTTACTTTTAAATCAAGTATAATCCTCCAATCAACTCTTTTACCCGCAGCTTAAAAGACCAGTAAAATCCTTTGTAACTTATCTTTTATACAATGACAGCTAAATACTAGTGACTAACGACTAATGACTAAATACTAATGATTAGCTTTACGGCATGCAAATTACCTCATTAGTTACAGGCGGTGCAGGCTTCATAGGATCACATGTTGTCAACCATTTAATCAAAATGGAACACCGCGTAATTGTTTTAGATGATTTGTCCGGCGGTATTGTAGAAAATATTCATCCAGATGCCGAGTTTTGTAAAGGCAGCATAACAGATGTTTTTTTAGTCAACGGTTTATTTGAAGCCTATCAATTCGATTATGTTTACCATTTAGCAGCGTATGCTGCCGAGGGCTTAAGTCACTTTATTCGGAGCTTTAATTATCAAAACAACTTGATTGGAAGTATTAATTTGATCAACGCTGCAGTTAATTTTAACGTCAAACGTTTTGTTTTCACTTCGTCCATTGCAGTTTACGGTACCAATGAATTGCCCTTGACAGAAACACAACATCCTCATCCAGAAGATCCATATGGAATTGCTAAGTATGCCGTGGAAATGGACTTGCGCAGCGCACATGAAATGTTTGGATTAAACTATACGATTTTCCGTCCGCATAACGTTTATGGGGCAAATCAAAATATTAACGACAAATTCCGCAATGTAGTAGGCATATTTATGAAGCAAATTGTAAATGATGCGCCGTTAACTGTTTTCGGAAATGGTGAACAAAGTCGTGCCTTTTCATTTGTAGATGATGTGGCGCCTTATATAGCAGAATCAGTTCATTTAAAAACAGCCGAGAATGAAGTGTTTAATATCGGTGGTGGCGTTCCATTTACAGTCAATCAATTGGCAATAGCCGTTATGAAAGCAATGAATGCTCAAGTTGAAATCACGCATTTAGAGGAAAGAAATGAAGTGGTGCATGCCTATTCAAGTCATGAAAAATTCAACAAAACTTTTCAACCCGAAAAGGAGATAAGTTTAGAAGAGGGCTTGGAAATAATGGCCGCTTGGGTAAAGACTTCGCTGCAAGCACCGAAACGTGTGATAAAGAGTAAATTTAAAAATCAGGGAACACATTCACCTGACATAGAAATAGAAAAAAACTTACCAAACTCATGGAAAATCAACCGCTAGTTTCAATTGTAATGGCGGTCAAAGATACTGCCCCATATTTGCATGAATGTTTAGATTCTATTGTGAATCAAACGTATCAAAATTGGGAATTATTGGCCGTAAATGATCATTCTTCAGATGAAACACCTGAGATTTTGAAAGCTTATGCAGATAAAGATGCGCGCATCCGATTTTTGAATAGTGATAAACCTAAATTGATTCCAACACTACAAGTAGGTTATGCGGCTGTAAAAGGAGAATTGATTAACCGAATGGATTCTGATGATCATATGCCCTTATATAAAATCCAGGTGTTGGTTGATGAATGGATGAAATACGGCAAAGGTCATGTGATTGCAGGAGGAACTGAACATTTTGTTGATGAGGGAGAAGTGGGAGATGGCTTTTTAAAATATGAAAGATGGCTGAATGATGTGGCGCGAACAGGCACACATTATCAGCAAATCTATAAAGAATGCGTCATCCCTTCGCATTGTTGGATCATGCATAAGGATGATTTTGATTCCGTTGAAGCATTCGACCCAATTATCTATCCTGAGGATTATGATTTGTGTTTTCGGATGTATAAAAAAGGCTTGAAAATTATTGGAATCGATAAAATATTGCACCATTGGCGCGATCGTTCCAATCGTATTTCGCGTACGTGGGAGGAATATAAAGACAATCGTTATTTTGACATGAAACTCCGCTTTTTTTATGAATTAGATCGGGATAAAACACGTCCATTAGTTTTGTGGGGAGCAGGAAGAAACGGGAAAGACATGGCCAAATTAATACAAGCCAAAAACGACACATTCCATTGGGTATGTGACAATGAAAGAAAAATTGGAAAGGACATTTATGGTGTGGTGTTGGAACATTATTCGGTCGTGCAAAATTTGGAAAACCCTCAAATCATGATTGTGGTATCCTCTCCTGATGGTAAAATAGAAATACAAAGTGATTTGGATAGCTGGGAGAAAGTGCCAGTTAGAGATTATTGGTTTTTTGCATGAAAAAGTTTAAAAGGTATTATCTGCCAATGTTCATTCTCTTCGGAGTCGTAGTTTTATTGGCTTCAATTCCAACATGGAGTGATTTTAGTTTGAAAGGTTTAGGACTGGCACTTGCAACGGTTCTTGGTGCGGGAACGTTTATGGGGTTTTTGTTAGATTTTGCTAAAAATGTTTGGACTCCAAAACGGCGAAAAAAACACTACAATCAATCCCCTTTAAAAGATTTGTCGACACTAGGACTTGTAAACGTTGATGATAATTATTTTGCAGGAGAATATAAAGGATTTTATTTCTTCTTAATCTACGACCATTCTTTTCAACGAATACTAGTTTATGAAGTGTTAAATCAAGTGACTTTTGAAGATTCAAAGGCTGAGTATTCACATATAAATAATGTTCTAAAAAGCAACAAATTACAATTAACTCCAGTCCAACCTGGTAAAATTGGAAAGATGCGAGAAATTAAATTTAAAATGCCAAGTCTTGAATCTATAAAGGGAGATTTGGATAGTATTGTACTGTTTATGAATGAAAATGGAATTGAACCATTGATTCCTGAGGAATAAGCGATTTCTTTATTTAGAAAGCATTTATATCGATCCTACATTAACGATAACCGTACATAATTTAAACGGACAATTGGTTTATCAAACACAATTAATTGACCAATGTCAATCAAGCTGCTAGTATTTATATTTTGGAATTAAAATCTGGCGAAGAAAGGCAGAATTTTAAATTGCTGAAATTATAGAATCAAGGATACTGAAAAGGTTTTACACAAACATCCTTATCTGCTTAAACAAACGATTCGACTGTCATTTTACATTTATTCTTATATTTAAGAATTGCATTAACCCCGACACGCATTAATTTTAATACTATCAAGTCATTAGTCTTGAGTAAAAAGTGTTTAGGCAAAAAGGCAATGCTACTTAACCAATTAAAAAATTGAAAACAACAACATTAAATCCGTCACTTGATTGCTTTCGCAAAGCTTCAGTATAGCAAAGCGAGTAGCGCATTGATACGACTTAGACGGAGAAAATTAACAACTTATGGATACAGGAGCAATTATTTTAGCAGTCGCCTTAATCATCATAATGTTTGGTATGGGATTGTCCTTAGTAAAGGAAGATTTTGTACGAATTTTTAAATACCCTAAAGCAATTATTATCGGCTTATTGAATCAAATCATTTTATTGCCTTTAATCGCATTATTGCTCATTTCCGTATTCAACGTAAACACTGATATTGCAATCGGAGTTATGATTTTGGCAGCTTGTCCGGGAGGGCCAACTTCTAATCTTATTACGCATTTGGCAAAAGGTGATACAGGTTTATCCGTTTCCCTTACTGCAGCAAATAGTTTAATCACCATTCTTACAATTCCGTTTGTGATTGATTTTGCACTCAATCATTTTTTGAGTTTGAACGAAGCCATTCAAATTGATAAGCTGCAAACAGTAATCCAAATTTTTGTGGTTGTTATTATTCCAGTTTCTTTGGGGATGCTACTCAAACATCTTAAGCCAAAGTTTGCCGATAAAATGAGCAAACCTGTTAAAATTGCTTCTGCTTTAATCCTCTTTTTAATCATAATTGTGTTGGTATTAAAGAAAAAAGAAGATCTCATTCCTTATTTAAAAGAAGCTGGGTTAATTACTTTAGCCTTGAATTTGGCGACCATGTTAGTTGGCTTTGTAACTGCTAGATTGGCGAGATTAAAATTAAAACAAGCACTAACAATTTCTATCGAATCTGGTATTCAAAATGGGACTATGGCCATTGCCATTGCTTCGGGTGTTTTACTCAATTCAAATTATGCAATTGCGCCTGCTGTTTATAGCCTAATTATGTTCTTAACAGGTGGAATAATTATAGCAATTGGAATAAAGGCACTTAAGGGTAAGGAGTAGATTGAAAAACGAAGTAAGTCTGATTTTATCGCTTAAACCAATGACAGGACCAAATTTCTAGCAAATACAAGTAGTGGTTATTACATTCAACTATTCAATTTGCCTTTAAGTCAAGATTAATATTTAATTTAAAGACTTATATCTTTTTTAAATAAAATCTAACATCTAAACCTATGGCGACTTACGAAGAAGCATTCACGACATTTACCCAAGAAATGAATGAAATTGGAATGTATCATCATGACGATTTATATCATGCAATATTAAAATCATTGGGAGATTCCATTAATGATAAAGACGCAAACCTTGTGGCCTGTTCTGATAAAAAAGAATTGGATGAAGTGAAAAAGGATTTTCTAATTGGAAAATTAGGCATGGAGGATTCACCAAGATTAGATGAAGTGTTGGAGGAAGTATGCGGAGCTATGGGTAAATCTAACCGAACGAAACACAGAGCGACATTCTATTATTTATGCACAGCCATCTTGAAAAAGGAGCATGTATTTATTGACGCTAAACATTTACCAATCTATCATTATTGAACCAATAATTTTAAAAACTAAGCGACTTCAAATAATTCCATTAACGGCATTTCAATTAGACTTATATGCGCGTTCGGGTGACGGCCTAATTAAAAATTTAGGGCTGAACAATCAATCTGTGCATATTCCTAAAAAAGTGCAAGAAGTCATTCGTTTAAAAACAATTGCAGCGGTGAAAGATCCCGCAAACAATGCTCTGTTTTCAACATTTTGGACAATTATTAATTTGGAATCCAACTGTATGGTGGGAGATCTTTGTTTTAAAGGAAATCCAAATGAATTGGGAGAAGTTGAAATTGGTTATGGCACTCATGCCGAATTTCAAAAGAAAGGATTTATGACAGAAGCTGTTGGAGGATTACTTCAATGGGCCTTGGAGCAGGAAAACGTGAATTATATTTGGGCAGAAACTGATCCTAAGAATGTTGCTTCGCAAAAAGTCTTATCCAATAATGATTTTGAAAAAATTGATGAAACTCCAGAAAACATTTATTGGCGTATTAGTAAAAAGTAACAAAATGAAAAATACACACCATATACTTACCCAATTGTTGATTACGACCATGATTTTTTCTTGTGGAAATGATTCTGAAAATATCGTAGATGATCAGAATATCGATCAAGATTCATTGGTGATTGAAGAAGCTTGGCCGCTATTAAATGAATTTGTTCCTGTGGCATATGACCAAAAACTTCTTAAAATCTGTATTGATTCTATTTGGAACTGCCCAAAGGTGACAACCAAAAATGGAGACTGGCGAGAATCTTCAAATGGCGAAATGGGTTTGTCAATGATTCAAATAGATGCGGAGGATCGGATCTATCTTGATTTTGGTGAGAATAACGATTTGAGATTCGTGAATTATTGGACCTTTATCGTTGAACCATCCAATAACTACCGCATCAGTTTTTATGATGTAATGGAAGATGAAAATATCGATTTTGGAGAATGGTGTGGAGGTAATCGCTAGTCGTTAGTATTTAGATGCATAATCTCTTATCCAAGGGATAATTGATCCGCCTTAGGTCGAGATCATTGAATCCTTCGATAAAAGCGGGGTAACGTATTGAATATTGATGATTGTACATTGAAAACGTTAATTCAAACCTTAGTGAACATTGATAATTGTAACATTCCACATTGAACCTGTCCTATTTCAATTCGCTGAGTCGTTATAAAGACATAAACATAAACATAAACATAAAAATATAGAATTATGAAAGAATTTATGATGTTGTTCAGAACAGAACAAAATGACAATCCGCCACCATCTCCTGAGCAAATGCAGGCCATGGTAACTACCTGGCAAGACTGGATAGGTGGTATTGCTGCACAAGGAAAATTTGTAGCAACAAATGCACTTGGTTTTGAAGGTAAAACTGTGCAAGGCACAGGTGTTATTTCTGACGGGCCTTATGCTGAGGTAAAAGAAATTGTTGGAGGTTATATTATTGTAAAAGCCGACAATATTGATGACGCCGTTAAATTATCTGAGGGTTGCCCAACATTAGCCATTGGAGGTAAAGTAGAGGTAAGAGATGTAATGGTCTTTGACGACTAAAATAATTAGTTATTTGAAACAAGAGCATTTCGATTGTTCGACAGGTTCATCAGTCTAACCTCAATGTTCTTGTTTCATTCAGCTATTTTTAAAAACAACCTTGCCAAATACAGAACTCATACCGCACCTTTTTAGGACAGAATTCACAAAAATTGTGGCTGTACTTTGCAAGACCTATGGCTTTGCAAACATTCAATTGGCTGAGGATTTAGTTAGCGAAACATTCTTAAAAGCAACCGAGACTTGGGGGTTGAAAGGTTTACCTGAGAATCCAACAGCTTGGTTATATACCGTGGCTAAGAATAAAACAAAAGACTATTTTAAGCACAGGGCTGTGTTTAATTCAAAAGTGCGTCCTGATCTTAAATCCAGTTCCGATCATGCAGATTTGGATCACATAGAGATTGATTGGTCTGAAACGAATATTAAAGACAGTCAATTGCAAATGCTATTTGCTGTGTGTAATCCATTACTTACAAATGAAGCACAAATAGGACTTGCCTTACGGATACTTTGTGGATTTGGTGTTGATGAGATTGCAAGTGCTTTATTAACTTCCAAAACAACCGTAAATAAGCGACTTTACAGAGCTAAAGAAAAATTTCGTGCTGCAAAAATTGAATTAGTTATGCCAGCTGATGATGAGATAAATGAGCGCCTAAATTCTGTTTTAGCGGTGATTTATCTCTTATATAATGAAGGTTATTATGCTACTTCAGTCGATAAAGCCGTGCGAAAAGATTTGTGTTTTGAGGCCATGCGTTTGCTCTTGGTATTAATCAATAACACGCAAACAAACGTTCCCGCGGCAAATGCATTGTTGGCCTTGTTCTGTTTTCATTCTTCGCGCTTTGAAGCTCGGATAGCTGTAAATGGTGCTGCAATTCTTTACGAAGACCAAGATCAATCGAAATGGGAACCTGAGTTGATACAACGTGGAGAGTATTATTTAAATGAGGCGGCACAAGGTGCGATATTATCAAAATATCATTTAGAAGCATCCATTGCTTTTTGGCATACACGAATCGATTTAGATGCTCAAGAAAAGTGGTATCAAATTTTACAACTTTATAATCGCCTATTGCAAATTGAGTATTCACCAGTTATTGCATTGAACAGAACCTATGCCTTGGCGAAATCAGAAGGTAAGGCTGTAGCATTGAAAGAAGCTTTGAAAATTAATTTGGCAGACAATCACCTTTATCATTCATTGCTTGCTGAATTGTATATTGGTATTGATAGCGAAAAACAATTAGAACATTTGGAAATTGCACTCAGTTTAACAATAAATGAACATGATAAAATCATTACATTACATAAGATTGAAAAGTTGAAAGCCAAACCTCAAAATTGAGATAAAAAAATGAAATATTATTTAAGCATCCTCACATTGCTATTGTCACTTAATTTATTGAGTCAATCTACGGATAAAAACAAACCCAATCCCTTTTATTTCGGAATAGAGCAAGATGTTTTACCCTATTTCCTAAAAGGATATATTTTAACAGGATGGACAGGTAGAGATTTTATGCGTTGTCGTTTTTCATACGCGCAGGCTACTAATCCAAAATTTATACTGGCAGATGGAATTTCCTATGATCGTGTTAAGGCATTTGGGATATCTTTCGAATACTTTTTCAAAGAAAATTTTGAAGGATTTTGGTTGGGCCCTGGGATTGGATATTGGACTAATAATGTGACGGGTCAATTGTATGAAACCGGAGTAAATGAAAGCGTCATATTCACATTTGGTGGTGGTTATAATTTTCGGCTTACCAATTGGCTTTATTTTTCACCTTGGGTTGCTGGACATACACGCGTTTCTGGAACAGCTCCCCTAAGTTTGATTTCGACCATATATAAACCAGCCATTTTTACGCCAGAACTTTCTATCAAGCTAGGAATTAAATTTCCAGTCAAAGCAAAATAAACAGGCATACTAGTTTTTAAGAACAATTTTGCGAGTTTGATTAAAAAAATCATAGGGTAAGGCATTAGCATTTAGGGCATAACACGCGCATTGATAATTGTACCATTACCCATGGAACATTGCTCTTTGATAATTGAAATTCACGTTAAATAAAAGTTAAAAGCGTTAAATCATAAACGCAGGAGGTAACGTTTGTTTACCTTTACGTTAATCCAGAAACCTGTGGCATGAATCGATTGTTTTTACTTTTATTTAGTCTTTTCACCGTTCATTCGTTTTCTCAAACGGTGCGCATTTCTGGCCAAATAGCTGCCGAAATAGAAACAATTACTTTAGGGCAAATCACCCTTCATTCGTCCGCCGATTCAACTTTGAAAAAAGGAACCTACTTGGATAGCTCTTATTTTTCACTTGCCATAGAAACAAAAGGCGAACAAAATTTCTATCTAAAAATTTCCATCCCAACTTACTTAGATACCTTAATTTCTTTTCAAGCCAATGATTCAGTTGTTGATTTGGGTACAATTGCTTTAGCAAAAAACCTTGATTTAGAAACGGTGGATGTGGTGTTTAGAAAAGAAATGTTTAAGCGCACTATGGATGGGATCTCCGTTAATGTGGAAGGAACAAACTTACAAACCTTATCCAACCTTTTTGAAGTACTCAAAGCCTCACCTAAATTAGTATCGCCAGATGACGAAAGCATTGAAATAATTGGACGTGGCAGTCCTTTAATTTTGATCGATCGGCAAGCAATTATATCCAATGATGAATTAAAGGCAATACCAGCAAGTCAGATTGAGCGTATTGAAATCATTACAAATCCATCCGCTAAATATAAAGCACAAGGTAGCAGCAATGGTGTAATTGAAGTGTTTACGAAAGATTTCCACCTAGAAGGATATAGCGTGACCATGCGGGCAGAGGGAGGATTAAATACGCAGCTTCAACCATCAACAGGCATGCATTTGGGAGTTAGTTTGAAAAAGAAAAGGTTTTCGTTAAACGGTTATCTCGGAGGAAGTTATCGACAAACCTATCAGTTTCAAGAAACGAATGGATTTACAACGGATGATTCGAACCTTAGCCAGCTGACATTTTCTGATAATTTGAGGCGTAACTTGTGGCAATATTATAACATTAAGTCGGCTTATAAAATTAGCGATAAGCAAAAACTTTCGTTTGGGATAAATGGCTACAGCGGCAGTGGCAGTTCTGCTAATAATTCCACAACTGAATATCGTTCAAATGATTTTCTACAGACACGCAGCACTGACTTTTCAGATCGATCTTGGAATTGGTTAAATAACACCAGTTTTATAAATTATAGCTTAGATACTGACACGAATAATAGTAATCTGGAAATTAACTTGAATTATGTTAATAAAGTCAGTAATAATGAAGGGTTTACAAATAGCCTTTTTGAATATATCGAAACAGGTGCTGAGTCTGCATTTGACATCCGTAACGAATCAAGGGATATTCCGCAAATTGGAGAATTACGTGTAGTTTATGAACATGTTTTTGACACCACTGGCTGGAAATTGAGTGGGGGAGGTTCATATAGTTTATTAGTTAACGGCAAACGGTTCGATCGTTTTAATAGCATGGATGGGGATTGGATTATTGATACAGAATTTTCTAATTCATATGATTATAAAGAAAACAACGGCGCCGCCTTTTTTGAGGTTTCTAAAAAGTGGAATAAAATAGGGTTTCGCGCTGGTCTTCGTGCAGAGTATACCGCCTTAAACGGCTATAGTAATTCTTTGGAACAACAATTCATTGATTCCTCTTATGTATTACCCTTTCCCTCTGCAAGTATCTTATATGAACCAAATGATAAGTTAGCCATTACATTGTTTTATGATGCAGGAATAGATCGTCCGCAATTTTCTAGTTATGATCCATTTGTCAGAAAGCAAGATAGCCTAAATATAGAGTACGGAAATCCTTATTTGCGACCAGAAAAAGAACATACAGTAGGGCTTGATATAGACTTGTTTTATTCCTATAACATTTCAATTAGTTATAACTATGAAGATTCACCAATCAGTTCTATATCGTTTGTGGATGAAACCTCTTTTTTAAGAGAAAGTACACCTTGGAATGCCGAATCACAACAAGCTTTAAAAGCAAGCTTCGGAATTCCATTAAAAACGGATTGGCTGCAAGGTTGGAATTCCGTTTGGGTAAATTATACTAAATATAGTTTTTCGCCAATTTTCGGGAGAGAGGATTTCTTTAATTTAACCTATGGCTTTTACTCCTACCTTACTTTTATGTTGCCAAAAGATATTAATATCATGAATCGATTGCATATCAATAAATGGGGCTCTGATGATTTTGAAACAAATGCAACAATCAATTGGGGATTGCGACTAACAAAAAAATACAAGGGCAATAAATTTCAAATCTTTATAGATGTAGGAAATATAATTCCACCCAAAAGCATTCGAACAGTTTATTCCGGAAATTATGAATATACCAGAGTGGCGCAAAATCGTTTCACAACCTTTAAATTGGGATTATTCTTCAAGTTTGGAAGATTGAAAGCGGAAGATCAAATTAAAGAATCCACCTCAGGTCAATCTGGTCGTTTATAGATTAACAGAATTATAACACCGCTTAACATTTCTATAACAAGAAGTAATTCGCTAATTATTTAAATTAGCCTTAATGAAATTTCTCATAGCCCTATTTTTATTCTTTACTGGCGGAGCAACACAGCTTATTGCTCAAAATGATTACGCAAACGATACGCTTTTTTATAAACAAGGCGTTTATGAATATAATTTTGACTTTTTTGGTCTTGAGCGCACATTAAATTGGGATACAATCTATCAAAACTCTCAAATTAACAAGGTGGTTTTGAAATTTCACAATTATACGAACGCGCCAATTGAAATCAAAAAACTTTCTAACGCGGGAGATGTTATTTTATGGGAATACACAAAAGAAAAAATAAGCATTCCACCTAACGGTTTTTTTGACGTTGCTCTTAATTCTAATTTTAAGCACGGAAGTTTTCAATCCAATTTAACTATAAAGTATAAGCATTTACGAAAAACACATTTCTTAACCGTTGAAACGTTTGGTTTTGCTGAGGGGAATTTAAATGGATTCAACGCAGATGGAAAAAAACAGGGTAAATGGATTGACTTTAATGCAGATGGTCGTGCAAAGCAATTGTGGGTGTATCAGAATGGAGAAATACATAAAAATGTGCAATACTTCTATTATCCAACAGGTAAAGTGCGATTGGAGATGGATTTACACAAGCATTTGGATACCTATTATCTTGAAACAGGGGAACTAGAGTTCGAAATGAGACCCGATTCTCGCATAGATTATTTTGAATCTGGTGTAGTCAAATCGATAGAGACTGATAGAAACGTATTTAGTTATAATGAAGAGGGAAAGCAGATTAAATCTCGAAAACAGCATTTATCGAAGGTGTTGAAAGAGTACCAAATGATATTGGAAGAAAGCTTTTATCCGAATGGAAATCTACAACAGCAAATCTATGCCAATGGCAAACAATTTTTATACTCAGAACAAATTTCAGGTTGTGTCATTAAACTTGTAGATGGTAATGAAGGTCCATATCAAAGAATTTTAGATTATGAGAATTGCAAACTAGCCGCAATTACTACCTCAAGTATTAATAATATTAATGGCACAGGAAAGAAACCGTATTCAATTTCAAAAGGCGATTTTCAAAATGAAAAATTAATCAATGGACGCGTTGAACAGTATAACCACGCAGGAGAATTGAGCTTTACAGAGGAAATTAAAAATAAATGGCCAACCAAAGCGATATGGTTAGATGGAATTAAATATAACGTCACGAATGCTGCCGGGAGAAAACAAGGCATGTGGATTTCTAATCAGTCAGGTTGGAGTGATTGGAGAAATAGTTTTAGTACTGAAATATTAGTCAATGGGTATTATGAAAATGGGGTACAACGAGATACTATTTTCTATTATTATCCAGGCGGGAAGCTCAAAGAGATTTCACTAAAAACAAGGGATAGTAAAAGTCCATCAGCCATCAGTTATTATCAAAGCGGAAATATATCAGACAAAACGTATTTTTATTCTCAAGCCAATAAAAACAAAACTTACAAGCAAGAGAATTATGCAGATACTCAGAAACAAACATTAACTAGTGCCCATATAAATGGCTTTTACTTTGTTTATAATAAGGGTAAAATCGTTTCAAGAAAAAGTCCAACACGCTCAGTTGATAATGCCAATTTTTTGTCTCAAAAAAATAGAGATCAATATACGCTTGCAAGTGGATCTTTTAGAAAAGGATATCTCTATAACGGAAAGATCACTTATCACAATGAGGAAAATGAATTATTAAAGACCGTTCGCGTTGTTGAAGGTAAAGTCAATGGCGATCGGATATTAATTTTTGAAGATGCTGCGTTTGAAATGGATTTGACGCGTGGGAAATCTATTGTAGATAAAGATCGAAATGGTTATATCACACGATCAGAAGTAGCAAACTTGAAGCAATTGGAAATTCGAGGGAAATGGATCGAAAGCGTTGCCGATTTCAACTATTTTAAAAGGTTAGAAGAATTATATGTCAACGGTAGAAAAGTGAAAGCAGAAGTGCTTGCGGAACCGGTAGAACTTTTAAGACAAATCAAACAAATGGCACAATTACGTAAAGTTCGAGCGCCTGGACCTAGGCCATATTCATGGCCTATTTCATCCCCTGATCTTGAAGACTTGTATGATTTCGGGCCTGAGTTTCCTGTTTATGAAGTTCCAGATAAAGATCCTGAATTCCCCGGTGGCCAAGAAGCCATGATGCAGTTCATAAAAGATAATATTCGTTATCCTGATTTGGATTCTAATTACAGACTTGTAGAGACAGTTTATGTTGGTTTGGTTGTAAATAAGGATGGTACATTAGAACAGCTGAAAATATTAAAAGGATCTATTGATCTGATCGATAAAGAAGCGCTACGTCTACTTAAAAGCATGCCGAATTGGATTCCAGGTGAGCAGGCTGGGAATATTGTTAGAACCCGATTCGTAATACCAATTCGTTTCGAATATCCAAAAAAATAGAGCCGATCACGTCAATGTATTAAAGCTTCACATATTTGCTCCGCTGGATTTGTAATCCTACGGCCCCGTGAATAGTAAGAGGCCATTCTATCGCGTTCCACACCTAACCACGTTCCAATACAAAGTCAATAAACAAAATCAATTGCCGCCGAGAACCGACACCGCTTTCCCTTCCTCTGTATAATAAATCTCACCCACCAAGTTTTCAAAACCAACTTCCTTTAAAACCGCCAAGTATTCTTGAACCTGTTCTTTATGATTCGGCGTTTCTTGCCCCGTTTTGAAATCAACTACCAATGTTTGATCGGCAGTCACAATAATTTTATCTGGAATCAATTTCCGCCCTTTCGCGTTGATGAATTCCTTTTCGTTTAATTGTTCTGTGGTTTCAAAGTATTGAGCAAAGCGTGAATCTTTAAACAATTCCGTAATTATGGTTCTAATTTCGTCACGTTCTTCCGCTGTAATTCTTCCTTTTCGGGTTGATTTCTGCAAGGCATTTTCTAATTCATCCAAATGTTGGATTTCGGATAAAACGTAATGAACTTTTGTTCCAAAAAGGCGCTTTTCATCCAATTCATCAATGTCCCAATTTTCTGCACTTTTAAAGCTTAAAATGGGTTTGTCCATTTTTTTTCCGTGAAATCTTACGGGGTAGTTTTTAATTGCAGTTAAAGTTGTTTTTCTATTGAGAACAAACTCTCCAAACTGGAATAAATCATCTTCTTTTGTAGCTAAAGTACTTTCATTAAAATAACCATCTAACCAGAGTTTAATCGGTGACGAAGTTTTGACTGCTCCGCTTATGAAAAGTGCAACCTCAGGTCGCGTAAACGCAACGTATAGTAAATTTAAATGATCCAATAAAAACTTGCCATGTTCAACAGTATAGGTTTCAGCCAATTCAGTTTCTAACAAAACTTTCGACATCTTAACGAAATAGGAGGGGAGTGAATGCTCTTGGTTTTCCACCCAAGAAATTTCTCTATTAATATCCATCTTCCAATCAAAAAACGGACAAATAACAATGGGGAATTGTAGTCCTTTAGATTTATGAATCGTCATTACTTGCACAGCATCCGCGCCATCAGGACTAGTAATGGAAGTCTTTTTCCCTTTATCGTTAAACCATTCAATAAAATCTCGGACATTTGAATTATTCCGCTTTTCAAACAAGTGTACCTGTTCCAATAAAAACTGCAAAAAAGGATTAGCAGCAATATTTAAATGAAAAATTCCAATAATCGATTCAACAAATTCAAATAAATTATGGAATCGTGCAGGCTGAATTAATTTATAGCCATAAGGTTTAAAAATTGCTACAATATCTGCATTTAGAATTTCGTCTGCATGCTTTTCAATTGTAGTTCTGGCACCTTCTTTCAAAATCAGAGTTGAAAAATGTTCCAAGGTCTTAATCTTGTAATTCTTCGCCGTTGGGTTAATCATGGATGCCATTAAATTCACCACAAACTTTACACTAATATCCTTTCCAATAAATAAACTATCGGGTGAAATTACTTTGATGCCATCCTCGGTTAAAAATCGCGATATATCCGCGCCTTTATTATTGTTTCTTACCAAGATACAAATATCCTTCAAGGAATAATTATTGGCCAAGGCACGTTTGATCGTATCGAGTACATAGTCCAATTGATCTTGTTGTGTTAAGTCCTTGCTAATTTTACTTTCCACATAACCTTGAAAGTCCTTTGTTGGTTCTTGGATGATGTCATCATAAATTAACTGCAAATTCTCAGGCAAATCACTAATTAATTGCGGGAAAAGGTCATTGTTAAATTTCACAATTTCAGGTG
This sequence comes from Crocinitomix sp., assembly GCA_047623705.1. Classification (GTDB taxonomy): domain Bacteria; phylum Bacteroidota; class Bacteroidia; order Flavobacteriales_D; family Crocinitomicaceae; genus Crocinitomix. Next base: position 2,890 of record JBLHOW010000099.1, on the reverse strand, counting down.
CAGATCGGAAATTTTTATTCAGAGGATATTTTTCACCCAAGGCTTTAAATAGTGGTTCGGCTTCGTTTAATGAAGCAATATTATCCGGATTTAGAATCTTATCAGGCAGTCCAGTAAATTGCTCTACCTCACCATTTCGCCAACGGTAAATGGCTTGCTTTCCATCCCCAACAATTAAATTACTGTTTTCAGATGCCAATGAATTATGTACCAAAGGAATCATATTGATCCATTGTAAATGTGAAGTGTCTTGAAATTCGTCGAGCAAAAAGTGAGCATACCGAACCCCTAAGCGTTCATAAATAAAAGGTACAGGTTCTTCAGTAATAATTTCTGCAATCTTTCTATAAAAATCAGAAATCAACAAAATATTTTCTTCCGATTTTACTTGTTCAACCAACTTAATTAAATGATTTAATAAAGAAAGGTTGTTGAGGTTTTTAAGAATTTCCTTATTGATGAGGTAAGTTTTGAATTCACCTTCAATCAATTCATTTATTTGATTAAAATATTGTTTTAATAAGGGGCCAATTTCATCCGCCACGCTATTGTTTGGACTTTTCGGATGGCCCCATTTATCATCATTGATATATCCAATTAGTGTGTCACTTGGTGTTTTGCCGTAGTCGCCTCCTAAAATTCGTTTAAAATGTGTTAAAATAGAACTGCGTGATTTGCCTTGAAAGTCATCAGCATCTAGACCTCTTGACTTTGCTAAATCCATTGCCTCTTGAGCGTTTTTCACAAACTTATCGGCAATAATTTTATTCTCTTTTTTTAAATCATCTTGAATTTTTAAAAAGTCACTAGGTGATATTTTTTTTAATAAATCAATGGCTTTAATAGCCTCTTCTTTAAATATCTCATTGCTAAAATCATAAAGCTGCTGCGAAAAATCCCATTTCTTATCTTCTGACAAATTAGAATTGGCATAACGCAACATAAGCCGCGTTAATTCTTCATCCCTTCCTATTTGATCAAACAACATGTCAGTAACATTCTTTCGCAACTTTTGCATGTCTAATTCCACGTCAAAGTCAACCGAAATATTTAAATCTTTGGCAAACGTTCTAATTACTTTATGCGTGAATTTATCAATCGTCATTACAGAAAAAGAACTGTAATTATGCAAAATTCGATTCAAGATTTTGGCCGAGCGCGCTTCCACCAACTTGGGTGAAATACCTAAGTTTTTAGAAGTGTCCACCAAAAAACTCAATTCTTTCTCCGTTTTATCATGTGCAGGTTTCGCCAATTGAATTAAACCATCCAAAACACGTTCTTTCATTTCATTGGCCGCCTTATTCGTAAAGGTCATGGCTAAAATTGAACGAAATTTCATAGGATTATCGCTGTGCAAAACAATCCGCAAATACTCTTGCACAAGCGTATAGGTTTTACCACTGCCAGCCGAAGCGTTAAATATTTTAAGAGGTTTATTCAATGGGGAATCTTTAATCAAACTGAACTTATATATTATTCATCAATAAAATTACAAAATTTGAAAGCAAAGCGGCGAGAATTAATTCATTATTACTAACTTTCCTACAGAATGAAAAACACTCTTTTTTTTCTTGCCCTATTCACTTCAGTAATTGGTTCGGCACAAGTGTATCCACAAATAGGAGCACGATCCGCAGCGCTAGGCGGAACAGGACTTACATTCAATGATGTATATTCCATTTATAATAATCCGGGTGCATTTGGTGCACTAGAAAAGACGGCGATAGGTTTGAATTACGAAAACCGATTCTTGTTGAAGGAACTTTCCTCACAAGCCTTGGCTTTTGGTTACCACACCGAAAAAAGCGGAAACTTTGGCGTACAATTTCAACAACAGGGCTTTTCACTCTATCGTGAAATGCAAGCTAGTCTAGTGTACGGTAGACAATTGTTTAATAAATTCTACGGAGGCTTTGCAGTTAATTTTCACCGCATTCAATTGGGCGATATTTACGGATCAAAGAATACGGCTTCGGCAACATTAGGGATTTTTTATGAAGCAACTGACGCATTGAATTTTGGTGTACGCATTCAAAACATTTCTAGAACTCAATTGTCTGAATTTGAAGATGAGCGCTTGCCAACGCGATTTGCGATTGGTGCCACTTATACTTTTAGCGAAAAAGTACTGTGGAATGTGGAAGCAGAAAAAACAATTATTCATCCCCTTAATGTTAAATCTGGGATAGAAATTCATCCGCACGAAATTTTGTATTTGCGATTGGGTGTTAATTCATATCCATTTCAATCTGCTTTTGGCTTTGGATTGGCTTTTAAGAATTTACAGTTTGATATGTCAACCATGTGGCATAGTAACCTTGGCTTGAGTCCATCAGCAGGTCTTAAATACCGATTCAATTAATATGCGCTTATTGCTTTTATTCATAATGGTTTTATGCGCGGGTTCTGTGCTGTCTCAAGATCTCGAAAAGCAACAAATTATTGAGCAAAGAATAGAGTTTATAGGGGAAAGTTTAGAAGATTCAGAAATTGACTTGACAACCTATTTTGATGATCTCTTCAATTTTTACGACAATCCACTCAACCTAAATAGCGCAGGAGAACAGGAATTAATTCGCTTACATTTATTGACAGATGTGCAAGTTGTTTCCCTTTTAAATTACCGTAAATTATATGGTAATTTTATAACAATTTATGAGTTGGCCGCTATTGATCAATTGGATTTGAACACCATTGAAATGATTTTGCCTTTTATAAAGGTAGAAAAAGTGGATGAGGATAATTTTAAATGGAAAAATGCCATTCGCTATTCAAGACATGAGATTATTTTACGTTATCAAAATACCTTTGAAGAAAAAGACGGCTATATAATTAGGCCGGATAGCGTATTAGCAGAATCTCCAAACAGTCAATATCTAGGAAGTTC
>JBLHOW010000098.1:0-21734 GCA_047623705.1 Crocinitomix sp. | reverse complement strand
ACATTGAATAGTCTTTTTGACTTCGTTTAACGTAATTCTTTTTTTCTTCTTCTTCCATAACGTTCTTTTTGTGTAACGCTATTTCAGGACTAGACATCCCTCTTAATAAAAAAGAGCCGATAATCTTTAGCCTCTTTTTTTAAATCATGCATCTTCTTGCTCATTTTTTGTCGATCGAAGCACCATGTTTTATCACTGTCAAGGTCTTTCCAAATAACCTTATCGCCTTCATGCAATACCTGAATTCCGTCAATATAACCGCCGCATTCGGGAATTCCGCAAGCGCAAGAGAAAATAAAGTAATTACCAGAAGCGTTTAAACTCTCCGACAATTTTTCACAATCTATAATGCTTCCATCTTCATAGGGTTTTTCACCATTGATTCGAATCTCCAAACCACCTTGCATTTGAATATCTTGTTGACCAGAACGTACAGCCAAAACAACGAGTTCAATGCAGATCGTGTCAATATTCTCAATCATACGGTTAATTCGAAGTATTATAGAATCACCAATTTCTCAGTTTTAATGCCTTCTTCGTTAGAGAATCGAACAAAATAAATCCCTTTAGACAAACCATCAATAGTAGTTGATTGTGTTCCGATTGGCAATGACACTGTTTGAATCGTTTGCCCTGTTTCACTTATTACATCAACTTGTGCCGATTGATTTTCAACCGCGTTAAAGTATGTCAATTGTACCGTTCCTTTTGATGGATTTGGATATAATCTAAAATTGGATTCATTGGCGATATTAGTATTTATGCTTAAAGCTGGATTATCATTGACCAAATCATATCTTTCAATTTCTAAAACACCGCGCATTATTCCAACTTGACCCAGTGTGAATGAGTTTTGACATGTTTCAGGCGAATAATCCATGTAATTTTCAACCATATCTGGTAAATCACCCAAATCTGCAATATCATCTACGCAGGTATTTTTTTCAAGATCACAACTTCCCGATTGATCTTCTGCATTTGGTGTATCATCTACGCCGTCTTGTTCCGCACAATCACCATCTCCCCAAATATGTCGTAATCCTAAATAGTGACCAACCTCATGTGTCGTTGTTCTTCCACGTACGTCAATTTCAGATCCACCTGCAATTAAAGGGTTTGGATTATTACTTCCAAAAGCTTCAAACTGAACAACAACACCATCTGCTAAACCATCAGTTGCTCCTTCTGGCCAATGAGGTAATCCGTCTGGAGGAGTTGCATAGCCTAATAAAAATACGGTTCCAAAAACCGACATATCACAGACCCAAATATTTAAATACCTGCTTTGGTCCCATGGATCAATTCCTCCTTCTGAGGTTAATTTAACTCCTTCGGCAGGAGACGTCTCGAAACTAAAAAATGATTCAACATCTGTACTTGTTCGCGTAATTCCATTGGTTGGGTTTCCAGCCGGATCAAATGACGCCAATTCGAATCCAATAAAAGTGTCGCCAACAACCGTATTAAAAGTATCTCTTACATTTTCGGCATCTTCATTCAACCTTCTATAATCTGCATTTAAACTTGCAATTTGATTCATCACAACACTATCTGCCAAGTTTTCAGCTTCTGTATTGTAAACTATGTGAACCACAACAGGAATGGTATAAACATCCTCACGATCTTGACTTTCAAAATGTTTTGCACGTTCAAAAATGTCGTTTACTCTGCCAATATATCCTGGAGTTTTTTCTTCCTGCTCTAACATTGCTTCGTGTGTGTAGCAACGGTGAAAATCTTGCCCAATACTTGTGAAAGAGATTAGGCCTATTAGAATTGCAAATGTGTGTTTCATAGTTTCTTGATTCATTAAGTAGTTCGTCTGATGCTTTTCCTTGCACTATCGTTTGGTCTTCAAAAGCTTTGCTTTTTCTTCTCCTAAAGAAAGAATTAAAACTATTTCTTGATTTTTATTCGCCCCGATAGCTATCGAGATGTAAACATTCGTCTATTTCCGATCAGACACTACGTAACAAATATAATGAACTGTGCAGACATAACAAATCAAATTCAATCTTCTCCCAAATATCAATCTTAATTTTTTTGCATTCAGCAATATGAAAAGCTCTAGAAATTCAGTTAAATTTGTAGGAATGTTTGAGCACCTCCGCGATAAGATAAAACACATCCCTCATAGTCCAGGAATTTATCAATATTATGATAAAAATGGTGTTATCATTTATATTGGAAAAGCCAAAGACCTTAAGAAAAGGGTTTCGTCCTACTTCAATAAATCTCAGCAAAACAATGGCAAAACTTACATTCTAGTACGAAAAATTGTAGAAATTAAGTATTTGGTTGTAGACACTGAAATGGATGCGCTTCTTTTAGAAAACAATTTGATAAAGAAGTACATGCCCAAATACAATATCCAACTAAAGGATGATAAAACATATCCTTGGATTTGTGTGACCAAAGAGGCATATCCGCGGATTTTTCCAACACGCCGGGTAATAAAAAATGGTTCAAAATATTTTGGCCCTTATGCTTCGGTTAAAATGATGCACACTTTATTGGATTTGATAAAGGATGTATATCCCTTAAGGACATGCCGGCTAAATTTGGAGGAAAAAGCAATTGAAAAAGGGAAATATAAAGTCTGCTTAGAGTATCATATTGGCAATTGTAAAGGACCATGTGAAAAAAAACAAGGTGAAGCTGAGTATCAAGAATACATTGATGAAATATCTAATATTCTAAAGGGGAATGTGCATTCTGTGATTAAGGAAATGAAGGTGTTGATGGAGCAATTTTCTGCCAATTTAAATTTTGAAGGAGCATTAGAGATTAAAAATAAAATTCATAACCTACAGAATTATTATTCCAAATCAGCCGTGGTCAGTCCCACCATTCATAATGTGGATGTTATTACTTTAAAAGAGGATGACAAATCTGCCTTTGTGAATTACCTTAAAATAAATAATGGTGCGATAATTCATGGACATACAATTGAAGTTAAAAAGAAATTAGAAGAAACGCCGGAACAAATAATGCCCTTTGTCTTAATTGATATGCGGGAACGTTACGGCGAAGAATCAGCTGAAATAATTACAGACGTTAAATTTGGGAAGGCTTTTCCAAATCTTAAATTTACCTATCCACAACGTGGAGAAAAAAAGGCGCTTTTAGATTTATCCTTGCGAAATGCGACCTTTTTTATGATTGAAAAGCACAAGCAAGAGAAGATGGTAAATCCTGAGCGACATACAGAACGCATTATGGAAACCATGAAAAAAGATTTACGTTTAAAAGAATGGCCCGTTCATATTGAATGTTTTGATAACTCAAATTTTCATGGAACAAATGCCGTGGGCGCTTGTGTCGTATTTAAAAATGGAAAACCGAGTAAGAAAGATTACCGTAATTTCAATATTAAAACTGTTGTAGGCGCAGATGATTTTGCCTCAATGGAAGAGGTTGTTTTTAGAAGGTATAGACGCTTATTAGAAGAGGACGAGCCATTACCACAAGTGATTATAATTGATGGTGGAAAAGGACAATTAAGTTCTGCTATGACAAGTATTGATAAATTGGGTTTGCGCGGTAAAATTACCGTAATTGGAATTGCTAAAAAATTGGAAGAAATTTATTTTCCGGGTGATTCAGTTCCAGTTTATATTGATAAGCGCTCTGAATCATTAAAAATAATACAACATCTTAGAAACGAGGCGCACCGCTTTGGAATAACGCATCACAGAAATAAAAGAAGTAAAAATGCTTTGGGAACAGAGTTGACGAATATTACTGGCGTGGGTGAAAAAACGGCAACCGATTTAATCAAACATTTTAAGTCTGTAAAACGCATAAAAGAGGCTGAACTAGCAGAATTAATAACCGCAATTGGTCATTCTAAAGGAACCTTGATTTACAATCACTTTAAGGTGTAAAGTTAGCCTAGTTGAAAATGTGCAGATCTGAGCAATTCCCGCTTAAAATGTGCCCTTGAATAATGGACTACCTGACAAGAGTTGTATTCCCTTTTTGAACACCTGTATTCCCGTTCAAATATTCGTAATGCAGCACCCAAGTAAATACACCAGGGTTCTCATCTTTATTCTTGAAAGTTCCATCCCAACCAATACCTTGTTGCGTCGTTTCAAAAACAGCTTCTCCGTATCTATTATAAACCACAAAATGCATGGCCTGAAGTGTTAAGCCTTTTACAAACAGCACATCATTATACCCATCTCCATTTGGTGAGAATCCTGTAGGAACACCAACACCTTCAACAAAGTTGACCAAAACCATAACTGTATCTACGGCGCTACAACCATTATCGTCAATTAATGTAACGGTATAAGTTGTACTTTCTCTTGGGTCAGCTGAAGTAAATTGACAGGTTGGACAATCCACATATTGATCAGGCGTCCATGTAAATGAACCGGTAGAAACTGTAGTTGCAACTAAAACTGCAGCACCACTTAAATCAATGATCGTATCTGCAGCAGCATTCATAATTGGATTTTCATTTACGATTAATTCTTGCACTGCTGTTTCTGTAGCACCTGTAGAACTGGTCGTAGTTAATTGAACTGTATAAGCCCCTGCCGTTGTTACACAAATTACAGGGTTTTGATCTGTAGAAACTGATGGATCAACTGCCCCACCAAAATCCCAATCCCAAGATTCAATCGTACCACCAGTACTTGCATCCATGATTGTAATACAATCACCAATACATAATGGATTTTTCATTATGAAATCAGGCGAAACTGGTTCACAATCAATTACAGAAATATCAATTGTTGCTGTAGCTGTACATCCAAATGCCGAGGTACCAGTTACTGTGTATGTAGTAGAACCAAGCGCACCAGGTGTAAAGCTAACACCGTCAAATATTCCACCCGACCATGTATAAGAATCGGCACCAGAACCAGTTAAGGTAACTGATTCACCAATGCATACTTCAGTCGTCGTTGCATTTGCTTCTACCAATGGAGTCTCATGAACAGTTACAGAAACCGTAGCTGTGTTTTGACATCCAGAAGTTGCATCTGTACCAGTTACTATAAAGTCAATAGTTCCAGTTGTACCTGGTGTAAATGCAACACCATCCGTTGCACCGCCATCCCAAATATAAGTATCCGTTCCACCACCTGTTAAGGTAACAGATTCACCCTGACAAATATCTGTAGCGCTAGCCGTAGCCGTAACAATTGGAATAGCCTCTATTAAAATATCAATTGAAGCTGTATTTTCACATCCCGTAATATCATCTGATCCAATGACTGTATAAGTGATTGTTCCAAGTCCCGCTGGAGCAAAAGACACGCCGTCTGTTACACCAAGATCCCAAACATAAGTATCTGCACCCGATCCTGTCAACGTAATTTCATCTCCTTCACAAATAATAATTTCTGTAGCAGTGGCCAATACAACTGGCAATGGATTAACTGTAATATCAATTGTTGCTATAGCAGTACAACCAGAAAACGTTTCACCAATTACAGTATAGGTTGTTGTACCGATAGGCGGCGCAAATGCCACTCCATCATCCACTCCTAAATCCCAAATATATGTTGCTGCTCCGCCTCCAGTCAATGTCACCATTTCACCATCACAAACCTCAACGGCATCCGCAGAAGCTGTAACAATAGGAATATCATTTACAGTAACATCAATCGTTGCTGTATTTACACATCCTGATGCATCATCTGTTCCAGTGACAGTATAAGTTACCGTCCCCAGCCCTCCGGGCTCATAAGGAATCCCGTCTGTTACACCTAAATCCCAAACATAAGATGTTGCTCCACCACCAGTGAATACAACTTCTTCTCCTAAGCATATTTCAGTAAAATCAACTGCAGCTGTCACAGGAGGTAATTCATACATGGTCACATCCACTGTTGCGACAGTCTCGCAACCCGTTGCATCAAATGTACCCGTTAAAGTATATAGTATTGTTCCAAAAGAAGCTGGTGTATAAGGTACACCATCAATAACATCTACGGGATCCCAAACATAAGTATCTGCATCTCCGCCTTGCGTAAATGTGACTGTTTCACCTTCACAAATTGCAATTTCATCCACCGCAATAGTAACCTCAGGGTTTGGGTTTACCAAAATATCAACTTCTAACTCACAATCCTCAGGATCATCACTTGTTGCCGTATAAGTAATCACTCCAACACCAACGGGTGTAAAAGGGACACCGTCAACAACACCTAAGTCCCACGTAATCGCTCCACCACCAAGCGAGGTAGCATCTAATGTTATTTCTTCACCTTCACAAATTTCTTCAGAAGTTGCTGTATAAGTTAATCCGGTACATAAAATAGTAATGATAACATTTCCGTTATCTAGACATGTTCCAGCCGTCATAGAAGCATCTGTAACACCACCAATATAAGATGATCCGCCAGCACCACCTCCAGCAGCGACACCACTACCCCAGTTTGCACCTGCACCTGAACCACCTCCATAATATCCGCCACCGCCGCCGCCGCTTCCTACACTAAAATTTCCTGGAACGCCTACTGCACCAACTCCTATTACTCCATTAGCCCCATCAGGACCTTCTGGACCATTACCACCAAGACCACCAGCTACTTGTGTTCCTCCGTTTCCACCAGCACCAGGATTCAATCCAAATCCTCCTAAATCAAAAAATGGATCATCACCATCACCCCCAACTAAGCTTCCTCCAACTCCTCCATTTCCACCTGTTCCACAAGGTTGACACCATCCATTTACATAATCTCGACCACCGCCGCCACCGCCACCACCGACGATAACTCTATCTCCATATGCCGTTCCTCCTTGGCGTACATCTGATGCTCCGCCTCCACTTCCTCCTGGGCCTGCATCACCATCACTGGGAGTTCCCCATCCGCCTGCAGCACCACCATTCCAACCTGGAGTGGCTTCAGTTCCTGTTCCACCAACGTAAATATTTAATACTTCACCCGGCGTTACTGCTAATGTCCCAATTGCATAACCACCGGCACCTCCAACAGACTCATCATATTGTTCAAGTGTAATTGCTTGACCCTGCGCCCCACATACCTCAACTTGAACCGAAGTAACACCGCCTGGAACGGTATATGTTTGTATAGCTCCAGTATAAGTGAATGTAGTTTGGGCACCCACATTTGTTATAAAGAATGATATTAAAAACGCGAGGGTTAGTTTTAGTTTGTTAATGGTTGTCATAGCGTAAAGATCTTCTACAAATATATTCTATTCAGTCCAAGATTCCTACTTTCAAGAATTCTGAACAATTATTGCCGCAAATGTTAATTTTCAATCAGTAAAGAAGTGAGTTATATATCTTTATTTCAACCCTTTAATACCTATCTAATTAATGTTGTATTTCCTTTTTGGAAGCCTGAACTACCATCTATAAAATCATAGTGTAATACCCACGTAAAGACGCCTGGATTTTCATCACGATTTTTGAAAGTTCCATCCCACCCAATGCTTTGTTCCGTGCTTCTAAATACTGATTCTCCATAACGATTATAGACTACAAATTGAATTCCTGCCAATCCATACCCTTTTACAAAAAGTATATCGTTATATCCATCTCCATTCGGTGAGAATGCAGTTGGAACGCCAACTCCTTTAATAAAGTTAACTAATACCATTACATTATCCGATCCGCTACAGCCATGTTCATCAATTAAGGTCACCGTATACATTGTACTATCCAATGGATCAGCATTTGTAACTTGACAATCAGGGCAATCTACTGTGTTTTCAGGTTCCCAAGAAAAAATTCCCGGAGAAACCGAGTTTGCAATCAAGTCAGCTGAACCGCCAGCAGTAATAATAGTATCTAATATTGCATTAACGATTGGGTTTTCATAAACCTCAATTGTATTTATCGTTGATGTAATAGCACCACCTGCACTTGTAACAGTTAATGTTATGTTAAATGATCCAACAGTATTTAAACAGATTTCTGGATTTTGTTCGGTTGAAGTCCCTGGATCAGTCGCTCCACCAAAATCCCATTGCCATTCAACCGGTGTACCTCCGCTACTTTGATCTGTTAACTGAATACAACCTCCAACACATGTGTTTTCGAATAAAAAGGCTGGAAATACTGGTTCACAATCAACTACTTCTACAGTAATTGTTGCTGTACTTACACAACCAAATTCAGATGTTCCTGTTACGGTATAAGTAGTTGAGCCCAATATACCAGGTGTAAATGGCACGTTGTTGACAACTCCCGAATCCCATACATAAGTATCTGCTCCAGTTCCACTCAAAGTAAGTGTTTCACCTAAACAAACTACGTCTGGTGAGGCGATAGCACCTACAGTAGGCAAGTCATGTATAGTAACCGAAACAACAGCTGTGTTTTCACATCCAGCAACATTTGTTCCCGTCACTGTAAAATCAATAGTACCTGGTGCAGCAGGAGTGAAACTTACGCCATCTGTAGCGCCCATGTCCCATAAATACGAGTCAGCTCCTCCACCAGTTAAAACGATAGACTCTCCAATACAAATATCTGCATCATCAACACTTGCAGTTACCGTTGGTAAATCTAAAACGTTAACGTCAATTGAAGCTGTATTTACACACCCCTCAATATCAGTGCCCGTTACGGTATAAGTAGTAATTCCCAAATCAACAGGTGTAAATGTTACACCGTCAGTTACACCAAGATCCCAAGTATAACCGTCGGCTCCAGAACCTGTTAAAGTTAGTTCTTCTCCTATACATAATTCAATGTCACTAGCCGCCGCAATTACTGTAGGTAAATCATTTACCGTGATATCAATCGTTGCAATAGCCTCACAGCCCTCAGCACTTGTTCCTGTAACAGTATAAGTAGTCACGCCAAGTGGCGGAGAAAATGCAACGCCGTCGATAACTCCCAAATCCCAAACATAAGAATCTGCACCTAGTCCTGTTAAAGTAACCATGTCACCAATACAAACTGTTGAATCATCTGCGCTTGCTGCTGTTCCTGGTAAATCATGCACATTTACTGAAACAACAGCTGTGTTTTCACATCCTTCAGCACTAGTTCCAGTAACCGTAAAGTCAATTGTTCCTAACGTTACCATTGCATAGGGCACTCCATCAGTTGCACCCATATCCCACGTATAAGAATCGGCACCACCTCCTGTTAAAATAATTGACTCACCTAAACAGACATCTGATTCATCAACGCTGGCTGTTACGATTGGTAATTCAAAAATCGTAACATCAATTGAAGCTGTATTAACGCAGCCTTCAATATCAGTACCTGTCACTGTATATGTTGTAACACCAATATCAACTGGTGTAAATGTAATACCATCTGCCACTCCAAGATCCCAAACATAACTATCGGCTCCCGAACCTGTTAATGTTAATTCCTCACCTATACACAATTCAATATCACTTGCTGTTGCTATTACTGTTGGCAAATCATTCACCGTAATATCAATGGTTGCTGTAGACTCACATCCCTCTACACTAGTTCCTGTAACCGTATAGGTTGTAACACCCAATGGAGGTGAAAAAGCAACTCCATCTGTAACGCCAAGATCCCAAGTATAAGTATCTGCTCCGAGTCCGGTTAATGTAACCATATCACCCAAACACACCGTTGAATCATCTGCACTTGCAGCTGTTTCTGGTAAATCATGCACCGTAATTTCAATCTCAAATATACAATCCAAATCACTGTCACTTGTTGCCGTATAAGTTGTTACTCCAACTGGTGGTGTAAAAGGATCTCCATCAACAACGCCACCATCCCAGGTAACAGTTCCACCATTTATAGAAGTCGCCTCTAATGTTAATTCCTCGCCAAAACAAAATTCAGTTCCTGAAACTATCGTTGTTAATTCATCACACCCAATTTCAACAACGTCACCTCCAAAAGATATATTCCAAAAATTGCCATTGACAGGCGCAGCTCCAGCATATCTGAAGCTAATAGCCATACTTGTTGTTGTTGCCGTAAACGTTAAAGTTTCTAAAGACCATGAATTATCAACTCCTCCTCCAAAGGGAAAAAGATGATCAATTCCGCCAATTGTTGCTTGTAAAGTTCCATCATATACTGTTGGTGTTCCACCAGCATTGGATCGCATTTCAGCCATGTAAAAACTCATGTTGTACTCAACACCAATTGTCAATCCTGTGATTGTAGTTCCAACAGTTTCTGAATAAAAACCTGTTACCCACACTGTATGTAAATTTGGTGGATCAACTACTGCTGGCGCATACCAAGGATAAGCACCCCAACCGGCCCAAAAGTCCTTATTTGAAATATCTGTAGAGCCAACAAGTACAGTCCAACCAACTGGGGCAACGCCGTTACCAGTGGGGGATGTATTTGTAGGTAGTATTGTTTGTGAATAAGAACTATTAACTCCTATAAAATATAGGAGAATAAGTGCCAAAGCACCTTTAATTTTTAGGATGTTCGCTAAAAAAATATTTCTTCTGTCAGATGTTTTTGAATCTGGTCTAGTCTTACTATTGGTTGTGTAATCTAAATTCATAATGCGAGTTTTCAACCAACACCGCATGAAATTACTTTTGGAATAACAATAACATGTTACTCCATTTTGGTGGATTCATAGGGGTTGGTCTTGTAAACAAATATATTCTATTTAATCCAAGATTCCAACTCTCTGGTTTTCTTTGTAATACCCCTCGCCACTTTTGGTTTTAATAGAATAAGTTAAAACCGAAATAATGCCAAGGCAAAATATCGATCTGGATTAATAGACGTCAGGGAAAGTAAATAGGATGCCTTAAATTCTACTAAAATGGTATATTATTGCATTTTTTAATCAATAAGATTCATAAAAACCTACCTATCAATAAGTTATAACTCGTCAATAAATTAAATTAAAATGACTGTAAAAGAGACCTTAAAGCAGTTAAACGCATGGATCAAGAATAATAATGCCTCCAATAATTGAGACCAGTACGCATTATTTAATTAAATAACTTTTACGGCTTAATCAATTATCACTTTCTTCAAAACATCAAAAAATTGTTTCATTTTCACTAAAAAAATCACTTCAAACAGTCTGATCAATTATTTGTATTTTTGCAAAAACTAAAACGAACTATGTTGCAGTCAATGACAGGCTTTGGAAAAGCATCAGGCACATTTTCCAATAAAAAAATAACAGTAGAAATTAAATCACTGAATAGTAAAAATCTTGATTTATTTGTACGTATGCCAACCATTTATAGACAAAACGAAATTGACCTGCGAAAGTTGCTCGGAAAAAGGCTAGATCGTGGTAAAGTTGAGTGTAATATTAATGTTGAATTAATTGGTGACTCAACTTCTCAAAAACTGAATCAAAAGTTGATAAGCAGCTATTATCAGCAGCTTGTAGCTATTTCTGATGATTTAAACCTGCCGAAAGAAAACCTGATGGCTACATTGGTTCGAATGCCAGACGTATTTGCAACTGAATCGGAAGAATTGGATGAAGAAGAGTGGAACTTTATTGTTTCAATCTTAGATCAAGCCATTACTGAACATATTGCTTTTAGAACGGCCGAAGGCTCCTTATTAGCAGAAGAATTTTCAATGCGAATTGCGAACATACAGGAAGCTTTTGACGCAGTACCTCAATACGAAAAGGTTCGTGTTGATAGTATTAAAACAAGAATAGAGAATAACTTGGAAGAATTTGTTGGCATTTCAAAAATTGACAAAAATCGATTTGAACAAGAGCTGATTTATTATCTAGAAAAGTTCGACATATCTGAAGAAAAGCATAGACTTGGAAACCATTTAACTTACTTTATTGAAACGCTGAATAATCCAGTTTCTCAAGGAAAAAAATTAGGTTTTATTAGTCAGGAAATAGGCCGGGAGATCAACACACTTGGGTCAAAATCTTACCATGCCGAAATGCAAAAATTGGTAGTAGGAATGAAGGACGAATTGGAGAAGATTAAAGAACAAATTTTAAATACGCTTTAATAGCGGTAAAGTGAGCACATGGACCAATCGGAAAATTTGAAGTTTGACCAGTTTGAAAATGGAAAATGCATTATTTTTTCAGCACCATCTGGTGCCGGAAAAACAACAATCGTCCGCTATTTATTGCGTAACGTGCCTAAACTCGCCTTCTCAATATCTGCCGCAAGCAGAAATCCAAGAGGACGAGAAGAAAACGGAGTTGACTATCATTTTTTATCAGTAGCCGATTTTAAACAGAAAATTGACGGTGATGAATTTGTCGAATGGGAAGAGGTTTACTCGAACAATTTTTACGGCACATTAAAATCTGAAGTCCTTAAACATTGGGAGGAAGGAAAAACGGTTCTTTTTGATGTTGATGCAATTGGCGGTCTTAATTTGAAACGAATTTTTGGCAAAAAAGCAATATCGATTTTTATTCAACCCCCTTCCCTATTTGTTTTAGAACAACGGTTAAAAAATAGAAGAACAGAAACGGGTGAACAAATAAAAATGCGTTTAGACAAAGCCAATGAAGAACTAAGTCATACGCATAAATTTGACTACATTTTAATGAATGACAATTTAGAAAAAGCTTGCTATGAGATAAAGGGAGTTGTCGAAAATTTTGTTCGCGTTAATGGATAATAATGTAACAAATATCATTGACGGATTTGCTGGTAAAACCCCGCAATTTGATAAACGCATTGGTCTATACTTTGGATCGTTTAACCCTGTTCATATTGGTCATTTGATTATTGCGAATTACATGGCACAATCAGATGTAATAGACGAGGTTTGGTTTGTTGTGACACCCCAAAACCCACATAAAAAAAAGAAAAACCTCCTCGAAGATTTTCACCGATTGGCAATGGTACGCATTGCAGTTGAGCAAAACTCAAAGCTGAATGCAAGTGACATTGAATTCCATTTGCCAAAGCCATCATACACCACGTATACATTACAAGCTTTAAAAGAAAAATATCCAAATAACCAGTTCACCTTAATCATGGGCGAGGATAATATTCGAAGTTTGCATAAATGGAAAAATTACGCACATATAATTGAAAATTACTCGATTATAGTTTATCCACGAGTTGGTACGATTCAAGAACTAGCTAAAAGTGATCAAGAAGCTCCAAACGAGATTATGGACTTGCCAAATGTGCATTTATCAGATGCACCAATCATGAAAATATCGTCAAGTTTTATTCGGAATATGATTCAAGAAGGTAAAGATGTACGTTATTTACTTTCTGAGCCAGTATTTAATTACTTAGATGAAATGAATTTCTATAAATAATGTATCAAGCAGTACTTTCATTACATATAATATTTATTGTAACTTGGTTTGCAGGCTTATTCTATATTGTACGACTTTTCGTATATCAACGTGAAACGGAATTAAAGACAGCCGCAGAACAAAAGGTGCTCATCCCGCAATATCAACTCATGTCAAAAAGATTATGGTATGGGATCACTTGGCCTTCATTTATTCTAACAGCAATACTTGGCCCTTGCCTTTTATATTTGAACCCCGGCTTGCTTGAATTATCCTATATGCATATTAAACTTGGATTTGTTTTAGGACTTTTTATTTACCACTTTATTTGTCATTCATTTTTCATAAAATTGCAACGTGGAGAAGCCATAAAATCAAGTAATTTTTTTAGAATTTGGAATGAATTAGCTACGCTATTTTTAGTCGCCATTGTATTTCTAATTGTCATGAAAAGCCAAGTCAATTGGATCTATGGAACGCTAGGGTTTATTGCATTTGGTATCATTTTGATGATTGCCATCAAAATATATAAATCTATGAGGGCTTGATTTATACAAGTGGCTTTGATTGGCGATCTAAATTGCATTATTCAAGTTGCGTAAAAATTTAGTTGCAAACATTCATTTGGAACTATCCAACCTTTTCAAATAAGTATATCTTAGCCCTATGAATCGCCTGTTCTCACTTTTATTTGGCTTATTTTTAAGCCTTACGAGTCTTTCTCAATGCACACAATTCTTTACAATTGGAACAGAGGAGCTTTCCAATGTAAACATCTATAGTTTACTTTATGAAGATGTCACAGACATTTTACATGCGGGAACAAATAGAGGAATGTTTTCCTATAGGCAAAATACTTTTATTCCAGTTTCCCCGAGTGAAGAACAAGTTGGGAATTCACTTTTTCAACTAAAAAAGGATAAGGAAGGTTATTTTGTGGCAATTTAATTGGTCAAATTTTTCAGATAGAAGATAATCAACTTAAACTATTTTATCAAATCCCAAAGGAAGATTCTAAGGTTGATTTCAGGTATCATTTTGACGAAGAAATAACCTTATTGTACATACTTTTAAATTAATTATTCGTGTTAATACTCAAGGAGAAGAAACGGTTTTACTTAACTTCGAGATGTTGGCGAAATACAATACAGAGGGAAATGACGTTTGGAAGATTGTGGCTAGTTCAGTAATTAATGGTACGATTTATTTTAAGCTGAGAAGCAAAACATTGTATTTCACCTATGGGGATGGCCAATTACAAAAACACAGTTTGTTAGATGACGACAATTCATACAATATTGACTTTTTTCAATTTGGCGACCACGTTTGTTATCTGTCGAATAGAAGAATAAAGGAAATTGACGGTGGCTCACTCGAAGCAAATTTTGACATTGAAGAGCAATCAAACATCTATCAATTAACTAAAAATAAAATTGCAGTAAGAAATTCCGATCAAGGATCTCTTTATACTATCGAATATGAAGGCGGGAAATTTGAAAAGAAGAATGTCATTAATGATTTTTTTGCTTCATGTATAACTCTGAATAATAATAACACCCTATTTATAGGAACTTTTAACGAAGGCGTTATTGTTGTGCCCAATGAGGATATTGCAAAATTTAGCGCAGATAATCCTTTAGTTGGTATTACTTCATCTGACAATAATGAGATCTATATTTCTAACCTCAGGAAAGGAATATTTAAACATGACTCGCTTAAAACTAAAGTACATAACCCAGGGCAAAATCTTGATAATATTTTTTATTTTTAAAAAAAGTATCCCTTTTATAATGGATTTGTTCTAGCTAATAAAGAAGAAAACGAGCATTTTTCTGCGTTCTTTAATATCAAAAATTTAGAAGAAATTTCAGATGAAAAGGTACTTTATATAACACCTGAAAACATCAATATAATGCTGAAAGATGCTGATAAAAAACTGAATCCTGATTTTGCGTATCAAGTCAATGATAATGTCTATAAAATTGATTTGAAAAATCGCGGGAATTCGGTCACCTATTTGAATGCAACTAATCGACTATATTATTCTACAAGCATAGATGTTTATTCTAAGAAATGGAGTTAAGATTTTTTAATTTTATAGCATAGATGGAATTGATAAAAGCAATAATAGTTGATGATGAACAGGACGCGAGAAAAGTGCTAACAGCACTCATTAATTTTTCGGATTACCCTGTTCAAATCATAGCCTCTTGCAGCAGTTTGGAAACTGCAGTCATTGAGATTAATCGGCTTAAGCCTGCTGTTGTTTTTCTCGACATTCAAATGCCTAATTATGCGGGTTACGAAATTGTGAATTTTTTTGATGAAATTGATTTTGAAATAGTCTTTGTTACAGCATATGAAAAATACGCGTTAAAGGCCTTTGAATAAAGCGCAGTAGATTACTTAGTAAAACCGATAAATCAGACAAGGTTAGATACCACTTTAAGTAAAATTGCGGACCGTGTTAAAACTAGTAGTTCTATAAAAGAACTTAGAGATTCCATAGTCAACAAGAATTTTGAAAAGATCGTCATTCCAGAATTAGGCGGCAACCTTGTCTTAAATTTGAGTGAGATTGCATGTGTCCAAGGTCAGGGTAATTATTATATTTTTATCAAGCGGTAAGGAAATTATGGTGAGTAAAAATTTAAAGTATTTTGAAAAGATCTTGGCCAATAACCAACATTTTTTTCGCTCTCAAAAATCATGGATTATAAATTTCACTCACCTCATCAAATACAATAGAAATAGCGGAAATTTGGAACTGACAAATGGAATACGAGCTAAAATTTCATCCAACAAAATTGACGCATTCGAAACTTTCCTAAATAAGTGATTTATTCAGCGAATAATTAGAATACCCTCCATAATCTGCAGTTTTTGCTGGCTCATACAGACTAAACAGTAGGGTCTCTACTTTTTTTTCTTTTGCCCAATTCCGAAAAGTATGTGTATTAAAGAACCATGGCAATATCTGTGAATTAGAAACAACAGAAATGGAAATAAAAAGAAAAATCAGGATTCCCTTTAGCATACAAGGTCTATTACGAATTACATCCGAATTGTTACATTAATTCAATGAATCTAGGCGAAATGTAACAAACTCAATTCAAAAAACAGAATTTCACGAACTCAAAGCCACATTTCACGAACTCTTATAAAAGAGTTAAGATCTCAGCTGTAATTTTGACAAAAAGTTACTTGAAAATTATAAAAAAATGAGAAATCAATTCAGAATTATAGCCTTACTCCTTGCGCTTGCAATAATGCCAAATGGACATTCACAAACCTTGAGAGAACAACTTCAACAAAAGAAAGATGAATTACTTAGTGGAGGTAGTGCTTCTAAATCAGTTAGCGAAATGCCGACAGAAGGACAATTAGAAATAGCTACGAAGTGGGAGACAGGAGAGTATGATTACTTTAAACGAGATGGAAATGGTAACTCTTTTGTTAGAGACGGAACCATGAATATTCGAATAATAAAGAATGAGGATGGAACTATAAAAACGGTTCGTTTAGGAGAAGAAAGTCAATTTGATAGAGAATCTAACGCATACAACCCTTATAGCTTTGGTGGCTCTGAGTTTGTTTGTGCATTTGTCATGAATAATTCTAATTGCATCTATTTTACTGATGAGATGATTGTACATTACTCGTGTGACAATGACTACAATGTTTGGACAGTTATGTGGTCGCTAAACAAGAAGAAAAAATATAATGAATTTATGACTGAAATACAGGCTTATAGAGATTACGGAGAAAATCAGATTGAGGGAGATAGAGTACGCGTTAAAGAAGAAGAAATAGCGAATAGAAAAGAGTTTACTTTAGAAGGTAAAGATGTTGTTTCAATCACGCCTATTTACCCTAATGGAAAACCGATAGCAATTGGAGTAAATGAAAGTATCGATATTGGATTTGAAATTAAATTAGCTGACGGAACTGTAATGAAAACCTCTAATGTTGGTGGAAATGCATACGTTGAAGATTTAGTTGAAGTTGGAATGAATGGTACAATATCTGGCTTAGGTGGTTCGTATACAACAGGCAGTTATGGAGCAAATCCTAAATCAAATGCTTCCCTTAAAACAGATATTTCTGATGTAACAAAAGATTTTATTACGGTGACGATAAAGCCAAAACACAAAGGAACAGCTTCATGCACGATTAAATTGCCCATTCAATATCCTTTAGAAGCAGACGCAAGCTTTTATGGTTCTTATGGCAGTAGCAACAATAGCTATGGCAGTTTTGGCGGAAATGGTGGAGATGGTCCAGATCTTATTGTGAAAATTAAAACTGCCATACATAGTGAAACGGGCGAAACGATATACATCTGTCGTGTAAATAGCGTAGGAAGTTCAACAGGAAGTTTGTATAAGTTAGCAATGGGTGGTTCATTTCATGTTGCTGCACCCGGAGGCAGCGGAGGATCTGGTGGTCCAGGAAGAGACCGAAGTGCAAATGATGGATATGAGCGCCCAGATAATGGTGGAGATGGCGGAAATGGTGGAAATGGTGGAAGCATTAAACTTATTATCGATCCATCAGCCAAGGATATTAAAATTACATATAACGTTGATGGCGGAAGTCAAGGTTTGGGAGGAATAAAAGGCACATGTTTTTCTTGCTCTTATGGATCAGATGGAAATCATGGTACTAGGGGTTCTGGAGGAAGTGGCGGCTCATTTTCAAAAGAAATTAAAGCAGTCATATTCTAATATAATTGATCGGTTTTAAATAAAAAAACCCAGTACTTTGCATTCGCATAGTACTGGGTTTTTAGTTTCAATTTGTTTCTGTTAACGCAGCAATGTAATGTGCCCTTTAAACTGATGGATTTTATCCGTTTCGGAATCCTTGGTTTGAATTACCCAACCATAAACACCATTCGGAGCTACATGACCCCCATAATTACCATCCCATTCTCCAGCGCTATTGTATGATTCCCATACAATTTGGCCGGAACGATCGAAAATAGTCAAATGAAAATCATAACTATCGTTCCCTTCAATAAAGACTTTCCAAGTGTCGTTGTAATAATCGCCGTCAGGAGTAAAGGCATTTGGGGCAAAGAGTTGGATGCTGTGCTTTTCCACATCCTCTGTTGCCGTTGAATCTGCCGGTCCATGTTGACTAAATGAGCATGCGCCCGCCAACATAAAAACACCAGCAATTAGCGTTTTTAATTTCATAATTGTTTTTTCATGGGACGCCCAGTCTTTTGAGGAAAATTGAGCGCCAATATTAATTCGCAAAGATACAACTAAACCAATGCTTGCATAATATATTTTAAAATTTTTGCCAAACGGTTTGATTTAAACTATAAACTACTTAATCTGGCTATTTAAAAGAAAACAAATCGCTTAGAATACATTTTACCAAAATTTTAAAACAAAAAAATCACCCGTCAAATGGCGGATGATTTTTAATGAAAAAGTTGTTTATATATTTCTTATTCCGTCAATACAATTTTAACATTTCCAAGAGAAGCAAATGTATAATTCAAGATTGTTTCATCCCCAATAATTTCTGATTGATTTTCCCTGATATTTATGTCCTGTATGAATACCATTTCCTTCTTCTTCAACATATCAATTTCATAGATAACTGATGACTCGCACTCAGAATAACTTCTATCATAAACAACCTGAGTTCCAACCTCGGTATCAGATACACCACCTTCATAGTTGATCACAGTCGTTGTCTGACTTCCAGAGTCAAAATAAAGTGAGTTCACAACTATTCGCTCCTTATTCTTATAATCATCACTCTGCCCACCTAAAAAAGACCAGCTACCAGATTCTGACATAGTTTCAACTGATGTATGATCCAGGTTGTCTATAACCAAACCATCTACCTCTTCAGTCCATTTATTAGTAGTGTTAAACACAGAACTCCAGGTTCCGTCCTTATTAAATGTAAAAGAAGCTTCATCAACCTGAATTGTGTGAATAGTCGTCTCCACAATTGATCCAAACCCCGATATAATAATCGTTCTTGTTCCACTAGAACCGTTAATACTTGTGGTATACTCTTGACTATGATCAGGCGTGTTTTGAAAAAGAATTGTAGAAAACCAAGATTCAACGCCATATTCTCCTGCTAGCCGTGCTTTTCTAGTACTTAAACTAAGGAATGGATCATTTTGCCCCTTTTTACACGACGGAATTGCAGTTAATAAAAACGCGGTCGTCATCAATAATAACAGTCTTTTCATCTTTATAAGTTTTACCGAAGTTAATTAAAAAACTGCTTTTTGATTTATGAATAAATTCGATTTTTATACATGTCCGTTTTCCTGCTTGCTTCTCTATAAAAGCAAACGTTATTAGCATGCGATTTATACTGTGCCCCCTTTTGTTTATCAGTGTGAAGCAGCATTAAAAACAGAAGAGGAAGAAGAACAAAAGATACTCATTCCGCAATATCAACTCATTTCGAAAAGACTATGGTATGGGATTACGTTGGTACTTCGCTATTATCTCTTCGCCCTAGATTATTGGAATTACCCTATATGCACATTAAACTTTCATTTGTTCTAGGGCTTTTATCTACCACTTTATTTGCCACCCATTCTTCATAAAATCACAACGCAGAGAAACCACGAAGTCAAGCAATTTTTTTAGTATTTGGAATGAATTTACCACGCTGTTTTTTGTCGCCATTGTTTTACTAATTGTCATGAAAACCAAGTCAATTGTATTTATGGAACCCCAGGGTTTATTGCATTCGGAATCATTTTCATGATTGCCATCAATATTTATAAATCGATAAGAAAAAAGTCGAATTAACGCAACAATGTAATATGCCCTTTAAACTGATGGATTTCATCCGTTTCGGCATCCTTAGTTTGAATTATCCAACCATATACACCTTCAGCTGCTTCATTACCTCCATAATATCCATCCCATTCTCCACCGCTATTATATGATTCCCATACAATTTGGCCAGAACGATCGAAAATGGTTAAATGAAAATCATAAGTATCATTCCCTTGAACAAGTACTTTCCAAGTGTCATTATAATGATCACCATTGGGAGTGAAAGCATTTGGAGCGAAGAGTTGGATTTTATTGTACGCATTTGAATCAGAAGTATTAGACTGACTAAAAAGTGGATTGCTGAGACACATAAAGCATGCGATTAGTAATTTAATAAAAACTTTCATAATTTTATTTTAAGTCTAAATTAGAGTTTATCGAATTAAACTATTTTCCTAATTTCCCTTTAACTAACCTGAATTACCTAACGCAAACAATCTCAAGTATTTTAAATTGAGACATTTGAAACTTAACCTACATAAAGCCTTGAAAAACCATCTTTAGGTCGAAAAAGGTTAAAATAAACTCGTTATCTCACATTTTCCTATTAAAATCTCACCCTTTTATAGACTTCTGTTGATACTTTCCATATTTCGAACGCGGGTTTCAGCATTTGTTTTTGCCAAATTATAGCTTTACATAAGCGGATTATAATCCAAATCAAGCACACAAAAAACTGTTTAAAAGTATCGCGATTAACCCTATTTTCTCCCCCCAATAATTCCTAGCTTTATAGTTTAAACTAAAATCCATTAAAAATGAGTTATAACAACCTTTTAACCGAGCGAGAGGGGCTAGTCTTAAAAATCACAATCAACCGTCCAAAACAATTGAACGCCCTGAATAAAGAAACTATTCAAGAACTGAATCATGCATTGGAAACGGCGAACAAGGATCAGGATGTAGGAGTAGTAATTGTGACTGGTGCAGGTGAAAAAGCGTTTGTAGCAGGAGCAGATATTAAGGAGTTTGCGGATTTTTCAATTGAAAAAGGACAAGAATTAGCAGCAAAAGGACAAGAAATCTTGTTTGATTATATGGAATTTATGTCTAAACCAGTGATTGCCGCAGTGAACGGCTTTGCATTAGGTGGAGGATTAGAGTTGGCTATGGCAGCACACATCAGAGTTGCTTCAGACAATGCCAAATTAGGACTGCCAGAAGTTTCGCTTGGTGTAATTCCAGGTTATGGAGGTACGCAACGCTTGACGCAGTTGGTTGGAAGTGGCAAAGCATTTGAAATGATTACGACAGCAGGAATGATTAGCGCTGAGGATGCCTATCAATGGGGCCTAGTTAATCACGTTGTTAGCCAAGAAGAACTGATGCCTTTAGCAGAAAAAATTGCTGGAAAAATAATTAAAAATTCTCCGAATGCAATTAATGCGGCCATTCGTGCAATTAACGCCAATCATGTAGAAGGTGTTGACGGCTTTGAAGTTGAAATAGAAGAGTTCGGTAAATGTTTTGGAACGCCAGAATTTGTAGAAGGAACAACAGCGTTTATTGAAAAGAGAAAACCAGATTTTAGAAAATAATTCGAGGTTAAATAATTTGTGAGCACCTTAAAAAAATTAGCAGGTCAAACAGCCATTTATGGCGGCTCTACCATTATTGGTAGGTTACTCAATTATTTACTAGTACCGCTTTATACTGCTGAGTTTGCATTTTCGCCATCAGAATACGGTTCCATATCTATCTTATACAGCTATGTTGCCTTTTTCATGATTTTCTTGCT
>JBLHOW010000097.1:0-21742 GCA_047623705.1 Crocinitomix sp. | reverse complement strand
CGTTCGGTATACAAACCGCTTAAATATTTACGCCGCATTGCTATTAAAAGCTCGTCTGAACCAGATTGTAATGGAATATGGAAATGTGGAACAAAACGTTTAGAGTTTGCTACAAATTCAATGATTTCATTACTCAATAGATTGGGTTCTATTGATGAAATTCGAAAGCGTTCTATTCCTTCAACATCATCTAAAGCACGCACTAAATCAAAAAAGTTTTCTGATTTACCTTGACCAAAATCACCGATATTAACACCAGTTAAAACAACCTCTTTTATAGCAGTTTCTGCAATCTTTTCTGCTTCAGCAACAGTTTCAATTAAACTGGCATTTCTGCTTTTTCCTCTGGCTAATGGAATGGTACAAAATGTACAGAAATAATCACAACCGTCTTGTACTTTTAAGAAAGAACGGGTACGATCTCCCATGCTAAAAGAGGGCACAAATTCTTTGGTTTCCTTAATTTTTATTGCTTCTACTTTTGCTACTTCGTTTTTCTCCAATTCATCTACATGAGCAAGAATATTGAACTTTTCGTTGGCACCCAAGACTAAATCAACTCCTGGGATTTCACTGATCTCTGTTGGTTTTAATTGAGCATAACAGCCAATCATTGTGACAAATGCAGTCGGATTAATTTTAAGGGCCCGTTTGACTACTTGGCGACACTTTTTATCAGCATTTTCCGTAACAGAGCATGTGTTAATCACAAAGATGTCGGGCGTATCAGCAAAATCAACCTTTGCATACCCTTCACTTTCGAAATTGCGTGAAATGGTTGATGTCTCTGAAAAATTTAGCTTACACCCTAAAGTATAAAAGGCAACTTTTTTGTACTGATTCATAATGCTGGGCAAAGATATATAATTATATTTATCCTTCATCAAAAACACT
Organism: Crocinitomix sp.; assembly: GCA_047623705.1. GTDB lineage: Bacteria > Bacteroidota > Bacteroidia > Flavobacteriales_D > Crocinitomicaceae > Crocinitomix. The sequence continues at coordinate 20,848 of JBLHOW010000097.1, read as the reverse complement.
AAACGTATGGGATTCTTTCAAAAAATGAAAAGTAAATTAGGAATTGGCGGAGTAAAGATCGAAATAAAAGTTCCTGGACAAATTTCTAAAGAGGGGGCTAAAGTAGTGGGAAGCTTTCAGTTGAGTACCAAAAGTGATCAAGAAATCACGGTTATGTCTGTGAAGTTAGTTGAGCGCTATACTACGGGTAGAGGTGATGATGAAAAAACAAAAGATTTTACATTAGGAAGTCAAGATTACAAGGACTTATTTACAATTAAAACAGGTGAAACACCGACTTTCGAATTTGACTTTCCGTTTGAAATATTAAATTCTAACAGTGACGATTTGAAGGAAAAAGGTGGCCTAATGGGGAAACTTGGTTCTGCTGCCAAATTTGCTAATAAAGAAGTGTCTGAATATTTCGTAGAAGTTGATGTAGATGTAAAAGCTGCTGCGCTTGACCCAACTGAAGAGGTTGAAGTGAAGTTAGTTTAATTCAATTACCAATGTGTAATTTCCTGTAGTCATTAGTCTCAAATTATTGGGAGTAGGTGATTCTTGAATGTATCATATTTAAGATTATTATTAGTCATTTATGAATAGAATATTAGACAATCGAGAAAGAGCAAAGAATCTTACCGTTGCTTTTTACATAATGTTAGGTATCTGTGTTGTGGCACTTATTTCTGATTTCTTGGAATATCAGTTATTGAAAGGTGATTACATTACAATGGTACAAAATGCAGATTCGAATGATCAGCGACAGATAATAATTGGAATAATCGTGTTAATTATCAATATTGTTCTGATTGTACTTTTTATACAATGGTTTAGACGTGCCTATCATAATTTGCATAAGGCTGGAGAAAAGAATTTAGTTTCGACAGAAGGATGGGCAGCTGGCTGGTGGTTTATTCCTTTTGCGAATTGGTTTATGCCATATAGAATAATGCGCGAAATCTGGGATCGTACATGTAATTATGGACAAAGTGATATCGACGATTTATCAGATACCTATGATGCGTCGATTGACGCTGGTGCTGGAGAAGTTTCAAATGATTCAGTGAACATTGTTAATTTTTGGTGGGCATTTTGGATTGCTTCCAATATTATTTCAACAATTTCAACGCAAATTATACAAAGCACTTCTGCAAACATTGAATCAATTCAATTTGCATCCTTATTAGGATTAATTTCTGATGTAGGAACAATTATAGCAATATTCTTAGCAGTTAAAATGGTTAAAAGTTCTCAGATTCATCAAAATAGATTTTTAAGAGCAGTTAAAAATAAAGATCAAAGCTCGTTTGGAATTTCAAATTCGGATGATATTTTAGATTAAGTTTGGATCGGCTGCATGTTGCACTGAACTATCGGTAGGTTCAATTTTGAAATTATATATTGTGATTAATTATGGTGCTCTGAAAATCATCCATTTTTGTTTTAACCCAAACTATTAAACTATGTCAATAGCTCCCAATCTTAAGAAAATTTCGGATTTACCAAGCCCGAAGGGTCATTTTATTCTTGGTCATTTACCACAGTTTAACGCGAACAATAAACATCAGGTTTTAGAGCGGTGGGTGGACGAATGTGGTGATTTATTCCAAATCAATTTTGTGGGTAAAAAATTCATTGTTTCTGCAGATGCAGATTTGAATGATGAATTGATGCGTTTGCGCCCTAAAGAATTTAAACGCTTTCATAAAATCACAGAAATTTTAGAGGAAATGGGAATTCTTGGTGTTTTTAATGCCGAAGGTGAAACATGGACGCGTCATAGAAAACCAGCTTCTGAAGCGCTCAACTTAAAAAAGGTGCGCTCGTTTTATCCCATCATTGCAAATAAAACACAAAGTCTTATTCATAAATGGGAAAAGGTTGCCAAGCGAGGTGATACGTTGGATGTTCAAAAAGAATTCATGAAGTTCACCGTTGATATTACAACGGAAATTGCTTTTGGTTATAAAATGGATACCATCAATAATAAAACGGACGATTTCCAACAATATTTAGAGCATATTTTCCCAATGGTAAATGAGCGAATTACTGCTCCATTGCCTACTTGGCGTTATCTTAAGCGAAAAAAAGACAAGAAATTGGATACTGCATTAAATGCAATTGAAACGCTTATTTATCGGTTTATAAACGAAGCTAAACAACGCTTAATAGATCAGCCAGAATTAGTTGAGAATCCATCTAATTTTTTGGAAGCCTTGCTAGTAGAGCAAGAGATTGAAGGAGGTTTTAGTGACAAAGAAATCTATAGCAATGTATTCTCAATGTTGCTTGCAGGTGAGGATACGACTTCTAATTCCATTTCATGGAGTCTTTATTATTTGGCGCAACATCCAGAAATGGTAGAAAAGGTGAGGGCAGAGGCCATTGCAGTTTATGGAGAAGAAGCCGTTCCTGCAAATGATCAAGATTTGACACAATTGAAATTTGCGAATGCCATTGCGCAAGAAACAATGCGATTAAAACCCGTAACACCCAATCTGTACTTACAGGCCAATGAGGAAGTGACACTTCAAAATTTTCTTATTCCAAAGGATACTGTTATCATGCTCCAAAATAAGGTAGCACAAACCCTTGAAAGTAATTTTACAAATGCGGCTGATTTTATTCCAGAAAGATGGATGCGAGGAGGTTGCCCAATGCATGAAAATCATTCACCAGAAGTGATTAAGGCATTTGGTGGTGGTCCGAGATATTGTCCGGGTAAAAACTTAGCAATGCATGAAATGACAATGGCTATTTCGACTTTATGTAAAGCATTTAATTTTGACTTGGCTGTAAAAAAGGAGGAAGTTGAAGAGCAATTCTCTTTTACAATGTACCCTAAAAATTTGTTGATTAATGTTAGTCTAGTCAATGGGTAATAAATAAGGAGGCAAAAGAGACAATGTGTAATTGTTCGTGTTGGTATTGCCAATTCAATAATAAAGATAATCGCAGAAAGAGCGGTAGCTGTTTAGTTGTTGCCCAGATTAATGATTAGCGCTAAATTTACAGTATTGGCAAAGCTTCGGAATCTCAATTCTTCTATTCTATCAGATTCCGCTGGATTATCAGGTTCAATTTGAATTGTATAGCAGTTTTTAGTCGTGCCACCATGAATTGTTAAATCAAGGGCCGCAGATGGCTGTGAATTTATCTCAAACCGAAAACCAAAGGTATAAGTTGGTCGAAGCACATCTTTCAAAACTAACATAAGTATCTCCTTCTCAATAGAATAAAATGAATATTGAAATAAAGAGAAACAGTTTTGCTATTTTGTTCAGATGCTTATGGTTTGCCAGCTAATAATTCACAGTCTTATTGATGGTTTTCGATTCAAAATAGATAATAAAAATAATTACGGAAAATTCCGCTAAAAAATAAACAATTCCTAAGTTGGTCAGTAATTCGAGATGAAGCAGCACAAGGATTATTGAAGCCACACAATACAAACTATTAGCAATTGCAATCAATCTTAAATAAGGTTTCCAATTTGATTTTACGAGGAAGTGACACGTCATGGAATAAATAGCAAATATTGATGCAATTACAGCTAATGGATAAAGTACTGAACTTTGCATACAAATATAGGCTTCGAAACGCACCAAAACATAACCTAATAACAGTGTTGAAAGGATAGCGCCAATGGCGTCAAGTAAGAATATTTTTTTTGGACTGAACAATTAATACATTTTAGTAGTACATCATTTTCCCTTCAAGGCCTTTTTTGCCATTTTAGAATCTGCAAAATTTGCTGCTTTTTCACCTGCTTTATTCTTGGTTTTAACAATTGCGCCCTGCTGCGCTAGAAACTTGACAGTTTTCCAATCGCCATTTTTTGCTGCCAAAATTAGCGGTGTATCGCCATCACTATTTACTACATTTAAATCGGCATTAGCTGCGACCAATTTTGCAATAACTTCTGAGTTATTACTACTTGCCGCCAAGATAAAAGGAGTGTCACCTGCATTGTTTACGGTATTTACATTTGCACCGGCTGCAATCAATTTATTGGTCATTTTTTTATTTCCATTTTTGATGGCAAAATGTAAAGCGGTCATACCATTATTATCGGTCAAATTCACATTTGCTTTCAATTTCATAGCAAAATCGAATATTGGTTTTAATTGAAACTCTGCAGCTAGAACAATTAATACATTTCCGTAGGTGTCTTTTGTACTTAAATTGGCTTTACCATAATCAGTATCCTTCGCTCGAATGAAATAGGAGACATATTGTAATTCAGCAGGTTCGTATATATGTTTGTTTTGAATTGTAAGACGCAAATATTGCATAATATCAATACCAACGTCGCAGGGATCAGTAATGAAATATAAGGCGTCATCAATTGGAAATTTGCTATTTTTTATCATATAAAAAATCGCTTCTGTATATGCCGAATCACAATAAAGACCCAAGTGATTGGTGAACGCCCAATAAACGCAATAGTGGCTATCTGCACCTTCGCCTATTATTTTGTTTGGATCATTCCCTTCATCAATCCACCACTTTATATTTTCTGGAGTATAACGTTCAAAGGCTAAGTCAGGATTTGGAATATTACTTTGTGCAAAGGATAAATTCAATGTAAAAAGTAATATGAGTAGCGCAGTAGTTTTCATATCAGGGGTTATTTTGTAGTGACATTCTGATTAAATCTAGTCATTTTTCTATTACAAAGAGTGAAAGCCTTGCAAACCAAGAATTTTTACCTGTTAAGTGGGATAACAACTGCTGCTATGTATGTTACAAAAGCTAGATTTAAAAGAAGTAGCTTATTTAAGTCCTTTAGACATAGCTACCAAGGCCGCGCGCGCTTCTTGCGCATTTGCAACAGGTGCTGGAAATTCAAAACGAACTTTTTGTTGATTCACGAATAAATCAAAACCAGCGGAATCAATTCCAACCATACGCAGTTGATCGTCATTACCAAGTTCCATGTTTTTATATTGCTGGCAATACTTCACCATAGAATCTTGATGATCCTTATTCATATGCTCGGTTACTGCAGTTTCAGCTGCTCCTGCGAAAGGATTTTGATTTAAAAAATCGACAGGTTCAATCCAATGAATGGCTCCAAATCCACCAATATATCTTACTGTAATTGGCTGTAATTTATAGAAAGAAAAACTATGCGTTCCGCCGTAACCTTTTGCGTTTGAAAAATGACGGAAATAACGTTCTTCAACAAATTTCTCATCCTTTCCAAGTAATTCCATATTACCGACAATACTTATTCTACCATGGGCTTGAATATCATCATTGTCTCTTAAAATAGTGAGGGAACAACGTTGATCTGCCCCAATATTTTTAGTATGCTGTGCTATTGTCGAAATATAAATGATAGGTGCTCCTGTATCATCTAAACAATAGGGAACAACAGAACCAAAAGGAAATCCTTCTAGTTTTACAGAAATGGTGGACAGAATACCAAAATCCTTTGAATTGAATAGTGCTCTAGCGGCTATAAATGCGTCTTTACTCATGGTTTATTTTTTTTAAGCTTGTATTTAATGTTACGTGACTACCAGTTCATAAAATCGCCCAGTACGACAACTTCCCCTTCATAGACTAAAAAATCTTCTACTTCAGTTTTATCAATGTTTAAAGTGTCGCCATAGACAACGTTTTGTACATAAACAGGTTCATTATCTAAGCGAATGGAGTAGGTGTCTGCATTTATTGCTAAGATAGTTCCCCACATGTGCTCAACCTGTTCATTCTCGGTAAATTTTACTTTCACATAAATTTGATAGATCCCAGCAGCATCATCTTTGAAATAGATTTCCATAGCGTTTAATTCTTGTTGGGCTTGTTCATAAGCTACAGCAACACGTTCGTCATCTGGATCTAACATTCTTATTTCGTCTGGATTGGCGCCTTCAGGAAGTTGGTTTTCCGCTGGATTTGATCCACAACTAGTGAGGATGAAAGAAAAAAGAAAAGTAAGAACAATTGTATTTCGGGTGATTAGCATAAAATCAAATTTTTCTAAAAATACGCAATTATGGATTGGATATTTTTATTTGCACTTTACTTTTACCTTCACTTCCTTAAAATTTCCCCAAACTGCATGATCAAAAGCTTGCCGAGAGACGTCACAGCGAATAATTTGTCTATTCATTTCCGTGCAAAAGGTCTCCGTAACTTTAATGTTTAAGGTCATATATTTTTTTGTGAAGAAGCCGTCAAAAACGTCCATTGTTCCTGTAAATCCATCTGCTGTTTTTGTAAATGAACTCTCCGTTTTTTTCAAGGGACTATCAGCGTATTCATTTTTGTTTCTCCCTTCAATACGCATTAGGCCATCATAATAAGCGTTGAAATGTTTCGTTAAAATATCGGTAGTAACAGACTTGTCTTTTAGGACATACCAAACAAACATATAAGTCCAAAAATTATCATTGGTCGAATCCGACCAACTTGGCGCAAAACGCAAATCTTCAATTCCAATATATTTAATACTCGGTGCAAAATCTAGCGGAAATGGAATGATTTCAGTAATCCAATTTTTTGGTGCCTTTAGAACCGTTTTATGCTTTTGCGCGAAACCTATTGCCGTGAAACAAAATATAAATAAGAGCGAAAGCGCTAATTTTTTCAGCATTATAAGAATTTAGGTTAATATACGGTTCTAATATACGAGAATAGAGAGCAGGGCGGTGTTATGGGTATGTTAAAGTTAGGCAGCAATTCATTTTACCGTATTAGACAATAGTATAATCCCTTCTTTTTCAAAATATAACAGGGTATCTCTTTGATAGCGCATTATTGATTTGGTGTCAGTGACGTAGCCATAATGGGCTAAGGGCCTGATCAAATGCAAAAAGTAGTCTGCATTACTGCTGTCTAAATTCGTAGGTTCATCTTCTACAAATACAACATGCTCGTAAACATTTCTTTTCGTATAGTAAAGAATTGATGATTTAAAGGGCCAATCTGCATCAAGTTTTATTAATTTGTTTTGATCGATCCCAATCGTATTAAGTTTGGTTAAAATCTCACTTGTATGCGCGTCGTGGAACCAGGTCGTAGATGTGTGAAAATTCCAATAATTAGCACAATTAATAAGTGAAAATATTGAAAGAATAGCAAGTGATACTGCAGCGATTTGACGTATAGCTTTAGTATAGATATCATTCGCCAATTGAACTAATACGAGCATTATTAGAGGGTAAAAGAATAGGGCAGTTCTATTAATTAAATATTTTGTTCCGAAGAGATAATTGGATATACTTGTTGCAATAATTGGAAGTACGAGCAAAATAATAAGCTTCCATTTTTGACTTGACCAAAAGCTTATCTTTTCGTTCCCTTTCATTAAGCTAAAGGCCATGATTAGTAGCAAGAGAATAAGAAAACAATTCAATATGATTGATGTTATAGTGATATCATAATTGTTTATTGCAGAAGAGACTAATGAGGAGAGTGTGTCTTTATAGAAATTGATATCCCCACCATAGGAAAGTTCACCTATTGAGATCAGTTTTGTTAAAGGTTTAAATAGTAACGCTCCCAGCACAATAAGAATAATAAGAGTGCCCTTTGTTAATTGAAAAATCTGTGGCTTTAATACGCGATTTTGATAATAGGAATAATGGCTAATAAACAGCAGCCCTGCAAAGTAGAATAGAAACGAAAAACTACTTAATACGGATAGTGACCCCAAAATCAAAGAAAAATAGGCCGCTTTGATTTTGTGTTCTTCAATAAATCGGATCAAATAATAAATTGAACCAATACAGAATGCCAATGCCAAGCCATAACCTCGAGCTAAACTAAAAAAATCTAAAATAAAGGGGTTTGAAATTAAGAGTATGAACAAGGATAAACCAAAAATTGGTCTAAAAAACTCCTTTGAGATTCGATAGGAAAAAAACAAATAGAAGACACCAGCAATAACATTAGGGAGTCTGGCTATAAAAACTGATTCATTGCCAAACTGATAAAAAAGTTTTATAAGCAATGTATTCGTCATGTGGTTGTTAACCTGTGGTGGCGAAAAACTAATAATATCTATAACAGGCAATCCCACAAAAGCATCAATGGTCCAGGCTTCATCATATGTAATGTCCATTAATATCGATCGCGCTAATATATAACCAACAAAGGTGAGGCCGAATACGATATAGAAATATTTAAAATACTTCGTCATGGGTTTATACGCAAGATGCTCTTTAAAATTAGACTATTAGATTGAGTATTTAAGATTGAGTGTTATTTTTCTTTTAGCTGTGGATAAGTCAAATTGCCATTTTATTAAAATAGTTGTCCTCATTTAAAGGGTAATAATTTGGGCTTGTTTACTCAAACAATAATCTTACGGGAGTGATAGGAGCAAGGGGGGGGAACAATGAAAGAATTAAGAATTCAAGATTTCTTTCAGTAAATCTAGATTTATGCTATCATAATTAAATTCAAGATTTGTTTTTGGGAAATCACCATTTTTTGTACTCAACGTTGCACGATTTATTGGCTGAGTCTCGATAAAGTCAATTATATCGGCATCAAGCTCTATGTCAAATTTAGTCAAACCAATACCTGATATTTCCGAATAATCTCCCTCTACGGTTGATGATTCAGATTTGCATGAGAATTCGCCTGTGTTAGTATAAAAGGTAAGTTGGCAGCCTTCTGTGGTTTTAATATTCAAAAAACCTGTGATGGTAACTGACAAAAATTTATAACCATTTAATTCAATGAATTTCGCATAAATTTCTGAGTGTTCATTCCAGATTATAGCATCAGCCCGTGAGATTCGTTCAATTTTATCTGTCAATATCTCATCATAATCTGAACTCGCAAATTTTGCCATAATTCGGGTAAAGAGCAATCTTAGCATACTTGATTTTTAATTTACAATTATAAGCATAAGTTATTTAATAGCTATGGATAGACAAAATGAGAATAGTCTTGTGTTTTGAATTGGCAGAACAATTTCACTACCGAGTTGTTCTTCACTTAAAGCTTGTCTTTTTCTAAAACACAATTTGGACACAGTCCCTAAGTAGCTTATAATTAATATTATGCAGACTTATTTAGAAGCAATCGAAGAATTATCTAAAAGTGTCAATTTGCACAATGGTGAAATCGACAATTTCACAGAAGAAATATTAGTTAATGCATCAGAAGTATTGGGCTGCGCACGTTGTAATGCCTGGTTATTTGAAGAGGAACAATCACGACTTGTTTCGCTGCTTTCATATTCAAATGTCGATCATTCTTTTAAGGTAGAGGAACCCTTAACGAAGCACTTACTGCCCAACTACTTTAAATATTTGCGGAAGAACAGTTTAATCGTTTCGGATAATGCACGAATTGAACCCATGAATACTGAATTATTGGAAGGGTACATTATCCCAAATCAAATCATTTCTATGATTGATGTTCCTTTGCGTTCAGAAGGTAAAATGATTGGCGTAATTTGTTTTGAACATGTTCGTAAAAAACATAGTTGGACGGCTAATGAGCAAAATTTCACGCAATCCGTGGCGCAATTGCTTTCTCTGGCCCTAGAGACGAATAAAAAGCGAGAATATCGCGTGGAATTAGAGAAGATAATTGGTCAAAAAGAAGTTTTGTTATCGGAAATAATTCACCGTGTTAAGAATAATATGTCTGTGATCATCAGTATGCTAAATTTGCAAAAAGAAAAAACGAAAGATGCCCATCATGCCGAACTATTCGAGGAGATTAAGGATAAGGTATATTCCATGGCAATAATTCAGGAGCAATTGCATACCAATAATACAATAGATAGAATTGATTTGGGAGACTATTTGCATAATCTAGTTTCTAATTTGAATAATTCTTATGGCTTAGGTAAGGCGGTAAATATAAATTTAGACTTGGATGATAATATTGGTCTTGATGTTTCGAAAGCAATTCCTTGCGGTCTAATTTCGAATGAGATTTTGACGAATTCTTTTAAGTATGCATTTAATGGCGAACAGGAAACGCGCGAGTTATCCATTAGCTTACATGAAATCAATGATTCTATTCAACTCTATTTTACTGATAATGGTCCAGGTTTTGATTTAGACGCCGCAAAAACAGGGATGGGATTAGAGTTAATAAGGGATTTGTCAGAACAGATAGATGCCAAAATTGATATTCAAATTGATAACGGTGTCGGAATAAAATTACTTTTTTCCAATTTGTGAGTTGTAAGCCAAGGCAGATTAAGCTTCAACTTTGTTTCGAATAAAACTGTGAACGGTAGGAGCCTCTGTCGTTTTTTATTGAGTTTTATTAATCCTACAATCTATTCAATCAGGCGAGAGGATTGAATTATTATTTTAGAGCAGGATTCAAGTGAATGAACCAGATCTCTATTTCACCTTTACCTTTAGCTTGAACCTTACCACGACTTTCAAATGTGAAATCAGGATCATTCCGCAGATACTCATATGTTGCTTTACTAATATTTACTTTTCCAATATCGCCTGAACTTTCCATGCGACTTGCAGTGTTTACTGTATCTCCCCAAATGTCATAAGCGAATTTTTTTATACCAACAATTCCTGCAACAACAGGTCCTGTATGAATACCAGCCCGCATTTCAAAAGACGGCAAGCCCATATTTTCCAATTTAGCATGACGATTAACAATAAATGCTTGCATTTCCAAAGCAGCTAAAACTGTACGTTTCACCGAATTCCCTGAAGGGTTGGGCAATCCACCAGCAGCCATATAAGCATCTCCAATCGTTTTAATTTTTTCAATGGCATACTTACCAGTTATGCTATCAAAGGCTTCAAAACAAGTGTTGATTTCTGCAACTAGTTCTTGCGCGCTAAGTTTCTCACTTGCTGCAGTAAAACCTTTGAAATCCGTAAAAAGAATAGAGGCCAAGTCAAAGTCCCTGGCATCTGCCCGGCCTTTTTCTTTGAGCTCTTCGGCTATATCGGCAGGTAGAATATTAAGTAATAAATTTTCCGACCGATCTTTCTCCTTTTCAATAATTGCCCTGGATTTTCGGACAAAACGCCATCTGCCATAAAACGCCCCAGCTAGTAATAGGGCCAAAATACCTACTCCAGCGAAAATATTTCTTGCACGATTTTTTTTCCTAACTTCTTTTTGATGCGCTTCTTTGACTAATCTTGTTTCTTCTGCAGTAGCAATACTATCCGCCAACACTTCCTTTTGAAACTCCATTTGCAAAAGTTCTTTGGACGTTTCTTGAGAATTTAAACTGTCTTTCAATACAAACATCTGTTCATGGTATGCTAAAGCATCAGTACTTTTTCCCAAATTTTTGTAGGCCTCATATAAACATGAGCAAGCTGTTTTTTGCTGCCCTAATGAACCAATATCTTCACTTATATTGAGTGACTTCAAGCATTCAAATATCGCATCATTATACCTTCCTTGTTCCTTATAAATCAGTCCAATATTACCTGACGAGGCAGCGATTCCATTCTTATCTCCGATTTCCTCTCGAATTGTTAAACTACGTTGATAATAGTCCATGGCCAATGTGTAATTATTTTGGTCAGCATGAATCAGTCCAATATTATTGAGCAAAAGAGCAAGTCTACCTTTAGCACCAATTTCTTCACCAATTTTTAAACCCCGTCGGTAATAGTCCAAGGCTTCTGTTTGCTTACCTTGATCAGCGTATGCAAGTCCAATATTAGTCAGGCAATTCACAATTTCTTGTTTGTTATCAATTTCTTTGTTGATTTTTAAACTGCGCTCATAATACACCAAAGCTTCTGTATAATTATTTTGGTCAGCATAAACAAGACCAATATTGATCAAGTTAAGCGCATAACCTTTCTTTCTTCCAGTTTCTTTGTTGATTTTTAAACTGCGCTGGTAATACGTTAAAGCCATTACGTTATTCCCTTGGATGAAATAAGAGTATCCAATATTACTTATGGGACGAGCAATCTGTCGTTTATTACCAGCTTCCGTTTGAATTTTTAGGCAACGTTGATAATACTCTATCGCCTTTGGATAATTACCTCTTAAATGAAAACTAATACCTTGTAAGTTGAAAAGTTCTCCGAGAATTCTATTGGAGTTATGATAGGGATTTTCTTCAGTGAAGTGTATCAGTTCCTCTGCCATAATAAAGGCAGTGTCAGGCTTATTGTAAACAAATCCATCATTGATGTAGCTGAAATAAGCTTTAATTCTATTTGAATCAATTTCGGAATCATCTTGCCAAATATCAAGCAACGAATCTAGACTAGGTCCAGCTTTTAGATGATTAGCTGAAAATAAGAGTACGAATAGGATAATTACTTTTTTCATGCGACAAGTAGGAATAGTAGCAGATAATAGTTTGGGTAAAGATAGACATTTTAAGATGCTCTTGCTATTCAAATAGCTATCGGGGGCTGAGCGGGTAGGTTATTCTATCTCAAAGTTCAATGGTTAAGTCAAGTTGCAATTTCCTTAAGCCGAGCATTCTTACTTTCTTTGGATGACCTTTTTCAGTAAATGTTCACAGGCCTTAGGATCGCAAGGCAGTCTTGACAACGGAATTACGAAATTATTTCATTCGTTCATTTATTAGATTAACATATCTGTCCGTATCTTCCAATTCAGGGAAATGGCCACAATTGTCGAATTCAATTATTTCACAATTTGGAAGATGTTCCATTATAGATTCTTTATTTGTGTTCTTATGTGTGAAATCTTTTGTGCCCCATATTAACGTTGAAGGTGTCTCTGAAACCTTAAGGATTGAATTTGTTTCTTTTAACAATCCTTGAACCAAACTAGATAAACAGAAACAGCTGCCATTATTTAAAGCATCTAGGGCTTTTTTTTGATACTTTGATTTATCGGTATGTTTTGGAAGAGCATATTTATACCAGATTTTTGCAAACTTTTTTTCAGAAAATATATTTGCAATTTGCCCGATAATAGGGTACTTCAATATTTTAGGAATTGCATTCTCTGTCCATTTATCCATTGATCGCATAGAAGGAGTTTGGGAAAGAAACAATCTATTAATTCTTTGTGGAAATAATTCTGCTGCTTTAATTGCATAAAACCCGTTTGAACAAGAGAAAGCAAGTGCTGCTTTCTCAATTTTCAAAATATCCATTAGGTTAATTATGAGCTTTGATGCATTAGGGAATGAGTAATCATAATTTGAATTTGGATATGAAAAACCAATCCCCGGCAATTCAAAGCAAATAACGCGGTAGTTTTTAGCTAATTTTTGAATAAGTTCTTGGTGATGTTCAATAACATTTGGACCGTCAGGCACATTTATTATAATAGGTTTGCCACCTAGCGAATCTAATACTCTAATTTCTCCAAAATCAGTAGAAATCATATGAATACCATCTTTCCATTCTTTTCGACTCTTTTTTAGTCGAAATCGATATGTATCAATAAAGTTACCTTTCATAGGTGCTATAACAGTTGAATAAAATTAGCCATTTTCTTTTTAAACTGCATGCTTTGTTAAAAGTAAATGGTCGGCAATTTTACGCATTAATTAAACTTAACGTTTGGCTAAGTTTTAGTTGCTATAAAGTATGAGCAGATATGAAATTTAGCTTTTGTAAACATGCGTTACTCTATGCCAAAATTCAATGGGTTTCCGAAACCATAGCCTAAGTCAGGGTTCCAATAACCGTAGGACCAAAAGCCAGCTGATTGTAAGGTATAATCTTCAATACTTTGCCAATTATAGAAATCTTCATTTCCTAATTCTGAATTTCTATAAAATCTAATTTCAAAATGTAAATGAGGACCTCCCATGGTTCCAGCGTACAAGTTTTCAGAAATCAAATCCCCTTTGTTTATGGATAATCCATTTAAATAAAGAGATTCGCTTTCATCTAGATCTAAATCAATATGTGCATATAAAGTAACTAATTTGCCAATTGGATTGTTTTCCGAATCTGTTATATCTTTTGTAATAGTCAAATAATGTCTATAATTTGGACTGTCTCTATAGGTGCTTACAATTCCATCATGCATAGCATAAATAGAAACTTCTGCAGGATCAGTTGGATGTATATCAATTGCTGGATGATGCTGAGATGTCCCACAGAACCCAATGCCATCTCCGAACTCTCTATTTATAGCATAAGGAGTTATATCTCCGCTGGCGTTTTGAAATGGGTTTTGATAAGCCTCAAGCCTTGCAAAATGAATAAACTGGTTAACTTCATTTCTCAAATAGGTTTGATTTGTATCGTAATAATTGGGGGTCAAAAAATCTTGATAAATTCCATTTTCATTAATTTCATAATTGGTTTCTTCTTCATTATCGTCTACGTCCACATTTACGTCATCTTTTTTACAGCTTGATAAGGTTAATAATGCTAGAAATAAAATAGATAGTATTTGCTTCATGATTTTACATTTCACAATAAGACTTGAATAATTCCAAATAGTTTAATCTAAGAAGTGTCTTTTATAGGTTTCTTTCACAATGCACGGTAGCTGCGATAGCATTGCATGGTAGCGGCAGTTTTAAATGTATTTATTCATCCGCGTAATACTTTTTATGCATTTTATTAATGTATTGTTCCGCTTCATTACCATTCTTAAAACTTGGAGGTACAACAGTCTTCCCTGTTTCACGCGAGGCTTTTTCTGCGAGTGCTCCAGCATGCATTTTCTGAATTTGAGAAGCGTGTGGTTGAATTTTAACAGTTGAATCAGCTGTTGGAGCAATTACACCTTTAAGTGGATCATCTGTTCTTGGTTTAGTAAGTGTTTGCACATTTGAGACATCTGGAGCTGCTTTATCACGGTTTGTCAAAGGTGGTAAATCAAAACACTTTTCAAGCGTTGCAAGAATCGAAGTATGATCAAGTGGTGTTTCACTATTTGTGCGATATACAGTTCCAGCTTCGATCCACGGAGAAATTAAAACCGTTGGTACACGAACTCCAAATCGCGTAAAGTCAAAATCAAAAGCTTTTGATTTTGCTGGGGGAGAAGTTGCATTATTAGGTGGAGTAACATGATCGTAACAACCTCCGTGTTCGTCGTAGGTAATGATAAGTAAGGTATCCTCCCAATATTCAGACGCTTTAAGTGAATTGTATATTTGAAGCAGATAGGCATCTCCTTCTGCAACATTATAGTTTGGGTGTTGGCTGTTTCCTTTTGATCCCCAAATTGGTTCAAGAAACGTATAGGTTGGAAGTGTTTTTTCGGTTAATGCGGATTGAAATTTTTCAAAACTTCCGGTCATGCAACCTGTGGGGTATGGTTTTTTGATATCATGACAAAAAGATAATGTATATGGATTGCCATTGTTTCCAAAAATCCCCCAAGAGAGTTTATGGTTTGTTAGATGTTTAAAGATACTTTTTGCGCTATATGATTTTACCTCATCATATAAGTAACCTTGTGAAGTTCCCATATGCGTAAATGCCCTGTTCGGAAGTGTTTCAGTTGGTGCAGAACAATACCAATGATCACAAACGGCATATCCTTTGGCAAGGCCAGAAAGAACAGGTAACATATCAGAAGTATATACCCCCATGATATCTTTCGATTGGACTGTCATTAAATCTGGAACTTCGGATGTATGACCTGATGGAGGAGATGATTTGTACCACTTTTTATAGTCCTCACTATGGTATTTTTCGTGATTACTATTTGAAGCCTTTTTCTTTTTATGAATCAATAAAGGATCATCTTTTTCCTCTTTTTCTTCAAGTTTTTCATTGTTAATGCTATTCTCAAAATCACGTACGAAACCTTGATTATTCGAAATTCCTTTTGGATAAGGAGCTTGTCCAGCACCGAAAAGTTGAAAATTAGTATTGGCAAAACCTTCTCCTGGATCTTTCTTCGGCATGAAATAAGCATGGGGATCATCTTTCTTAATAGGAAACACTTTGATTTCGTTACCGTGGCTGTCTGGATTGCTTTCCGAACCAGTTAATCCTTCAAATGCATGGCCAAGGAGATTTATTTTTATTGTCTTTGTATAAATACCCTAGCATGCTGTCGAATGAACGATTTTCGAACATCATAACAACAACGTGTTTAATTTTATCAGGATTCGGCATGGAAGTGGATTAATTGGTTAATAAAACCTAAGATAAATTTAAATCAACTAACTGCAAAGCAAATAGATACTATTATTAAAAATTCACTTTAATTTATTAAGCTATGATTTCCTTCACTAAGTTGGATATATAAAACTTCTCAAGAACAATAAGCCGATTATTACATCTATAAACTTTTCATTCTTTCCTTTTTTTACATAATATTTTTTGTATTTCAATTGCAGTTTGGCAAAGATCCAAACCGTTTTCTAGATCCACTGTTTTCGAATTCCGAATTAGGCACAGGTTTCCAATAAATTCAATAGATAGACCTTTTTTTGTATTAAGAAAAGTAAGCAATTCGTCAGGTATTTCCTTTCGTGTAAGTGCCTCATTGTCTGCCATTACGAAATATTTGAAACTAAATTTTTTGTGGCTTTTAAAGTCAATTTCAACGGGTTTAAATAACTCTGAAACTTTATCAGCTAAAGTTTCAGGTCTAATAATAACATGACCTAGGTCGGTAGAATGTTTGAAAATACAGAACGGATAAGCCCGATATTCTTCGATAATGGGTTGTGGATCATATTTGTTACGAATGTCATAACGAAATGCATATTGAACTTCTAATAAATTACATTCTCCTCCAGAACTTTCTTTATAGCCAAATCTTCTTCCCAATTTTACTTGAAATTGGCATTTTATAAGCTCAAAATTATTCACCGAATGTGTATTCCCTGATGACTTCTTATAAAATTTTTGAAGTTCCTTAATGAGTAGATCGAATTTTTTTGAATCCTCATCAAGATAGTCCATCTTACTAATGTTTAAGAAATCATTTGCCATGGATAATTAATGATAATGGTTTTGATATAGTTCGCGTGAGAATTAAAAGTAGTGATTTATGTTAAGATAAGTGCTGTTGTCTTGAGCAATATCAAAGTAGCCCACGGTGCTAGTTTATGTCTTTTTATTGATTGGAATACATGTGATTATAATTCAATCTCTCAAAATATAAAAAGATATAAACTGAAGGCATGATATTTGCTGTAAAAGCGACTCAAGAAATAACTCAGATTTATGAAAAATGGATTAAGATTCACTGTATTATTGTTAATAGCAGGTATTGGGACCGTATCATTTGGCCAATCCTTGAATTTAAAGGGAGGATTTACGACATCAACTATTAAACCATTAGATTTTGAAGAAGAACCAACTATATATTTCGCTGATGAAGGTGCTTACACCGATTCAGACGAGATAAAAAGAGTGAATGGTTTTCACCTCGCATTAGCCTATGAGTTCAAATTGGGAAACCGTTTATCTCTGGAGACTGGGTTCAAATATCAATCAAGAGGATATCGTTGGGTGTCGGAGTATTCTTTTGAGCATAATAATGGAACCGAGTATTGGTCAGAAAAAGGTGATTTAAGTGCTCGTTATAAATATCTTGATCTGCCAATTGTTTTGAACACAGCCATTACAACAGGCGATTTTAGAGTTTATGCCCGTACTGGAATTTATGCAGGCTTAATGATAGGAGGGAAAACTGCTGTAATATATGACTTTACTTCATCAGAAGGTGACAATGGAACCTATGTGTATAATAATAAATTGACGGTAAGTGACATGGATTTTGAAGATCGGATCACGGCTGGTTTTATTGTAGGATTAGGGGCAGAGTATAAAGGATTCTATTTTGAAACGAATTACAGTATGGGCCCGTTTCGCGTAGGGGATCTAGATTTAGATGTATACACACGTGACCTGTCGTTCTCGCTAGGGTATAAGCTGAAATTTAATCAGTAGGTATTGTTGGTTGTTACTTTTCAATTACAATATAATTTTGAATAATTACTAGATGACGCTGCCGCGCGTCCCGATAAATATCAGGACTATCGCTTGGCAAAGTCAAATCGCAATTTTATTAAAAGAATAGAATATTCTTGTTAGTTAGTAGATGAAAAATTGTGCGTGCACTCAATACAATCGCACGGCAGCAAGGTGTCTTCCATTGTTATGGTTTTCATTAAAATATTATGACGTTTTGCCAAAGGCTGTTTTAAATACCTTGTACCATTAGTCGCGTATCTGGTAAATCCGTCAAATATGTAATTTCCATGTCTGGTTTGGCCATTCGCGAAATTGCATTGATTGCTGAAGCGATTGCACCTTCTTGCCAACCTGGCAAAGATGAAACTTGATCACCCACGATAAAGAAACAAGGATCGCTAGTTTCACCTGTTTTTGAATCATAAATACCAGTTCCCTGTGTAACGGCATTAAATTGTTCGGCGGCATATTTTGCATCTCCCACAGCCTGCCAATAGGCCCAGCCACCTTTTATATGTGGCATGTTTTGCCAAGCAATTGACAAACCATCATCTAATCCTTTGCCAAATTTTTCATTAAATTTAATGGCATCTTTTTTCGCTTTAGCCAACCTTTTACGAACGGTTAATTTGCCCCAATCGTGTGCCGTTTTATCAAAATTATAAGCTCCTGTTAAAACGCCTTTTTCATCTTGATATGCTGTGGATGGATACCATATTTGTGTAATTTCATTATCGGTCCTTGAAATTCCACCAAAAATTGGTACAACACCAATTTCTGAATTTTTTACGGACATTGTTCTTGAACTTATTGGACTACCTTGCCATAAGTGTCTATTTGCTTGCCAACCTACTTTAGTAGTGTCAGCTAAAAAGCGAGGAACATATTTGTCTTTTCTAGGTTTATAGCCAGGAGCTTTGCTAGGAGTAAATTGAGCAACAAAAACGGCTTCTAACGCTTTTTTAAATCTCGGTTCAAATCCTGTTTTACCGTTTAGCATCAGCTCTTTTGACACTATTCTTTTTAAAAATGGCATAGCAAGATTGCAAATGCAATAGTCAGCCTCATATTTGATTAATTTATCCGTACCTACTTGGCTCACAAAAACTTTGAATTTTTTGATGCTTTCAGACCACTCGATACGCTTAACAGGGCTATTTAATAAGATGTCTCCATGCAAAGCCGCTACTTGCTGGGCAAAGGCATGCTGTACTTGATCCATTCCGCCAACTGGTTGGAATAGCGTGGGTTGCCATAGGAAATCTGCGGGTTGATAAAAACCAGTGCCTTCCCAGAATTTAGATTCTAGTAAATTATCAAAACTCAATACATCAGCTACAACGCCGGCAGCAACACCCGGTAAAACCGAATATCCACCACGTGATTTTGCATTTTCAAACCCTTCTGTTCCTGCAGTGGCTATGTACTTTCCGTCTATGTCAAGTTCACCAAAACTGATCATTAAGCTTTGCAATTCCTCAACACGATCATCCAAATCTTTTTTCTTAATTTTTATGTCTGGATTCTCTAATAGTTCTTTTGCTTTACTATAAACCATTTGAGCTAACCAACCACGTGTGTTATGATCCAAACGGCGATAGACCATTGGTTTCCCGCCAAAACTGCCGTCTTTCTGAACCAAATTTGAATCCGAGTTCATCACATATATTTCAACAGCCACAGAGAATTTTTTTAAATAGTGGAGTAGTCGTTTATGGCTACTTGGGATTCTTCCTGGACCCGCATTGAGGTAAGGTTCTGCGTCACCAGTTGGTCTTTTAAATCGTACAACTTGCGGTTTCCTTGGTTTTGAGTCGAATAATTTATGGTCAAGATCTTCAATAAGCGTATCACCCGTACGCAAGCTTAAACAACGCCCACCTGTTCGATTGAGTGCTTCTAATACGGTGACTTTTGCATCTGATTTTTGAGATAATATTTCATAGGCTGTGGTTAATCCACCAACACCTGCACCAATGATAATAACCTCTTTCCCTTTCAGCTGCTTACGTGCGAGTTTTACTGCAGGGTTAGTCAGCATTTTTTGTTGTTCGGTGGCTTTTGCTAATGCAGCAAATGCTGAGGCTTGAGGATGGTTCTCTAGAAATTCTTTACGACTTTTGTATTGTGTCATTTTAGTTTATTTGTTAGGTGTATTAATTAGTTCATAGCTTGGGTGCATGAAAACCTAAATGGGTTTGTTTCCTGTTTTCATAATAGAAATTTTGCAGTGATTTAGGTAATTAAGCACCATTAACCGCAAGGATTCCAAAGCAAAATGAAAAAGATATCAGGGTTAATGATGAAATAAATATAAGCAAGATAAGTGAGGAATAGGGCAGTGGGCTTAAATTTTATGTGCTACTGGGCAAAGTTCCGACCATCTTTTGTTAGGAATTTTGGATTATTGAAGTCGTGTTAATAGAAGCATTCAGCTTCAATATTATTTACTTCTTATTTGCCTTTGAACAAACTGGTTTCTAACTTATATTTAACATTTTCAACTCCTCTGTACCAAAGCTCATCACTGTCCCATTCTTGTTGAATGTGTTTTATGGTTGTTAAATATTCAAGTATGCTATCTATGAGGTATTCCTGAATTTTTCCAGATTTAATTCAATTGCTGACAATGTTTTGACTAAACTGCGTTTTTATGCAATTTAGCTTTTGTTAGGTGTAGTTTTTTAGTTCATTACATACGTTGTTGAATAGATTGAAGAAGTGTTTTTCAAATTCCACCTTATCCTTCTGAAATAATTCAATCGACTTTTTTAGATCCATTACTTTGGCTAGCCCTAGTCCTTCTTCAAGACATTTTGGGTGCATAGCGTAGGCAGATTCTAGGTCACCTGCATTTCTCATACTATAATCTGCCACCCACAAACAATAAACCAACCTGTCCTTAGAAGATAATTTGTCTACTCCAATTGAAGATTTCTTGATAATGACTTCATCACCATAATCAATTATCCAAGTTTCGTTATCTATTGAGTTTTCCATGTTATTGCAACTAACGTTTGAGTTGTATGTTAGCAAAATGATAACCT
>JBLHOW010000096.1:0-21834 GCA_047623705.1 Crocinitomix sp. | reverse complement strand
ATACATCAATCAAAACGGGCGATTCACTCTAAATATTACACCGCGTTATTTGCAGCATTCACAAGACGTGCCTAAAATCTTGACAAAAGCAGATTTGAAAAAATTATATGAAGCAACATTCACTCCATACCGTGAAAACACGCAAGCAATGGGGCAACGAGATAGGGCAATTCTTGCCATCTTCTATGGCTGCGGCCTCCGCAAATCAGAAGGAACGGCGCTCAATATTACAGATATTGATTTACAAAAACGATTGCTTTTTGTGCGTAAAGGTAAAGGAAACAAACAGCGCTACGTACCCATTGCAACCAAAGTATTAGAGGATCTAAAAGCTTATTTAGAAGAAGGGCGTTATTGGTTTTTAGAATATCAAAAACAAGGTTCATTGCGTAAAGAACTGCTTCGTAAATCAGACTCGTCAGCCTTTTTTATTAACCAAGTTGGCGGGCGCATGAAATCCTTTTATAACCGCTTCGATTACCTGGCTAAAAATACTGATGCAAGTATTCATTTTTCAACACATACTTTCCGTCATAGCATTGCTACACATCTTTTGCAATCAGGAATGGACATTGAAGAGATTGCAAAATTTCTTGGTCATTCTAGCTTAGAATCAACTCAAATTTACACCCATATTACCAATGAAAATATTTAAAAACTACCTCAAAACACAACATTATAAAAACCGAACTATTAGCGAACATTGCTTAAATGTGGAGCGTTTTATTAAATGGTTTGGATCAGCAGACCAGCAGGAACTCGCACAGCTCTCTGTTGCAAAATTGGTAGAATATATTAATGTATTGCAAGTAAAAGAACTGGCGGCCGAAACTATTAATTTACAGCTAAGAAGCATCAGAAAATACTACCAATATTTAGAAAGTGAAGGTTATATCATTCCCAAAATAGAGAATATAAAAGTTAAAGGGATAACCAAAAAAGTAATCATTGATCCGCTTGAATACAGTGATTTGGAACAGCTCTACAAAGATTATTCAGCCTACAAAAAACAGCAAATCGAAAAACTAAAAGAAGCTCGACTCATCCGTGCAAGTAAAACCTGTTCAAACACGGCTTTAAAGCGCAAAGTAATGCTAGGATTTATGGTTTTTCAAGGTTTGCACTCAGGTGAATTAAAACGGCTAGAAATCAATCATATTAATAATGAAGATGTAACGGTTCACATTATGGGGAGCGGAAAATCAAAAGCCCGGCAGCTGAAATTACAACCATTACAAATGCAAGCTCTTTTTATGTATTTAGGAAGTTTACCAGAGGATCGGATTTTACTGTTTAAAGGCAATCTAAACAATCAAGTGTCAGATCTATTTCAAGAATTAAAAGGACTAAATCAAAAGGTGCAAAATGGCTTACATATTAGAGCTTCGGTAATCTTACACTGGTTGTTATTACACGGGAAAAGACAAGTACAATACATGATTGGTCACAAATGGATCAGTTCAACAGAGCATTACCAGCTGCAGAATTTAGAAGAGTTAACAGATTTACTCGAAACACATCACCCTTTTAAAGTAGGGTATTAAAACATTACAGCATGATAAAAAACAATAGTCCATAGCGTTACAGAACAGCCTAAAACAGTACATTTGTACAGTTAGCTTTTATTTTATTCTTTGTATCAAAAATCGCAAATTTTAACCGCAAGAGAATAAAGGAAGAAAGTTTACGTATCATTTTAATATATGGTGCGTGGGCTGTTCTGTCCTTTGCTAGGGTTTTTGCGAGCCTTGATACAGGGATTAGTAGCAGTACCACGCGCCACCTTTTTTGTGGTGTCATTATTAATCTGAAATAACACCCAAATCATGGAAGATGAACAAGAAAAAATATTCAATTATATATACGCCCAATTAACCGAGAATTACGCTTTGAAAGGTGTTTGCTTGGAGATATTAAAAGACTTAGAACAAAAGAAAATTCTAAACGATAAAGAGCGATATTGGCAGCGAGAAATAGCAAGCGTATTGTTTGAATCAGAAGGAATATAAAGACCTTTAAACACGAATTTATTACACTAAAGACCACGTTGTACGTGGTTTTTGTGCGTTTTAACACATGGTTTTGAGACCCTTTATTAATGTAGCTTAAAAACAAAACCTAGGTTTAGACTGACAATTAAGAGATTTAGATTGAAAAAAGCACAAAAAAAGGCCGAAATTGCGGGTTTTACGCAATGAATTTATGCAGATAAAGCTTATATTTACTATCAGTAAAGGAAACGTCTTTTACTGAGGGGGATTTTGAAGAGGTAAGGTACTGAAAAGCTAATTTTGTTTTGAAAAGAGGTAACCAGTGAAATTTTGACGTATTGATTTTTTTAGGCTTAGTGTTAACCACTTAGGGAATGTGTTGGCTACTGTGTCAGATAGGCGACTAGTCGCTTCTACTGACGGGACAAACGTTGATTATTATGATGCGGATGTGACTAGCACTGCGGAGTATTATCCTTATGGGATGACGTTGAGAAGTGAGACGGATGGTGAAGGATATCGTTATGGGTTCAATGGTCAAGAAACTGATTCTGAAATAAAAGGAGAGGGGAACTCAATCAATTACAAGTACAGGATGCACGACCCTCGGATTGGTAGATTCTTTGGTGTGGATCCACTTACCCCGAAGTATCCTGAATTAACTCCTTACCAATTCTGTAGCAATAGTCCAATCTACATGATTGAAATTGAAGGTTTGGAAGGTGAAGGATTCCACTATAAACTAGACTATCAGGCAAGAGCATTGCTCACAGGTCGAAAAACAGTGGAAGAATATGATCAATGGTGTAATGCGCAAGGCGTGGGAGCCGTGATGGCATTAACAATATTAGTTGATGTTTATGTGACAAAAGGGTGGTTGTCGAGAACTGTTCTTTTTTATGCATTTGGAGAGAATATGAATGCAACTGACAACTATAACGACGCAGTTGCGCGAGGAGATACGGAGAGCGCGGCCATTTATAAAGCCAAAATGGAAGAAACTGGCATGCTTCTTTTTACAGGGATTTTAGGGGAACTCATATTGCCATACGCTTTAGGCAAAATGGCAAAAATTATTTTTAGATCTGCTGATGAAGTTAACGCAGCGTTTATTGGTAACAGCACAACAAGAAAGGCGCCTTGGAAATCGGGTTCGGACGTTGTTGAATACACAACTAAACAAAGTGATGAATTTGTTCGGGTGTCGGGCCCTGATAGTAATCCAAAGGGTAATTGGATAATGAAGAAAAGCGATATTGATGGTTTAACTCCTCAGCAAATTCAGGATAAGTATTCTCTAGGATATACACCAACGAAAATTACTGATGTAAAAGTTGGTGGAGGTGTCAAAGTTCAGGCAGGCACGGCGGCGGCAATGGACGGTAACGCAGGAGGGGGATATCAGTACTACTTATTTAAAGGAAATAAAAATGTTACTTATTCTAATACGAAGGATTTATGATAAACATTGAAGCTAAAGAAAACGTACTTTATCTTGATAAGGTAAAGGTGAAAAAATTTCCATATAAAATAATTTATCATGACGTTTTCAAGAATAAGATTTTAATCTTGCTAGATTATAAAGAAAGTGAAAACAACAACCTATTTTGTCTCGATTTTAAAGGTAAATTAAAATGGCAAGTTTCTTCTAACTCTGATTATGAAAATGAAGAATGTCCAATCACAAGTATTGAGATAAGGGGTAATGAATTGATAATTTTCAGATGGTGTTGTTATACTGAAAAGATTAACTTTGATAACGGAGAATTGTTAGAGTCGATATTTACGAAATAAGGTCTTCGTCGGGCCCCACTGAAAATTAAAAAATCAAAAAAGCCAATCCCCTGTGGGGTTGGTTTTTAGTTTTTTAATTGCCTTCCCTTCGCCCTCCTCAGTAGTAGCTTAATTTATTTTTCTTTCCCACTCACTAGATTTTTAATTTTTAGCAGATGCAAAAAATTAAAAACACCTGCAACCCACAGCGCTCTATAACATTTTCTTAAACAAGCATTCCGTTATAACGGAAAGTCAATGACAATAGAAGTTACAGGCCAATTCTTTAAATCCTCAATAAAAGCACTAGCTTGGAAGCAGCAAAAAAATTAAACGAGCTATATATTCAAAAAATCAAGTAGTCCAAAAATCAATCTCCCTGAATTTTGTGGTGTTTCTCTTTTAACAAACTCCACAACTAGCGTTTTGGTTAACAATTCGGCGCTCTATGGCAGCTTTTCTATATTGGGGAGTAAGAGAAGTTTTAGGATCAGCTCCATGATAAACCTCATTTGGTGTATAAATTTTATGCGCATAATGTGGCTTTATATCGTCATGCTCTATAAAATGACTTTCAAGTTCTTTATTAAGTTGTATTCCATCAAATATTTGTTTTCCATATAGATTATACTTTTTCAAAGTTTGATAAGAAGCTTCTACCATAGAATTGGATTGCTCAATATCTCGAAGTGCAATTTGATGATTTATCAAACCTTGATTATTAATCATAAACTCCTTCATGGTTAAGTTGTCATTTTCAGGGCCACCATCTGTAATCAATCTTACAGACCCACTTTCATTAGGAAAAGCAAGGTTTAATGCTTGCTTAATGGTATCGAGTCTAATTTTAGCAGAAACTCTGTCAGCAATCAGCCAAACAAGCGTTTTACGAGAGAAATTATCCAAAACAGTGTAGATATACTGTTTAATTCCATCCAATGTTTTATAAACGGTAATATCGGCATGCCATATTTCATTAACCAAATTTGCGCGTAGAGGCTTATAGGGGGATCGATTCCATTTGGCAATGGCTTTTCGAATTCCCAAAAGACGGTTATACCGATACCAAGACGAAACAGAAAGCAAGCATAGCTTGTTTTTAAATGCGTATCCTTGAATGGATGCAATTGCCCAGTGTAGCTTTGATGGATTAGTTAATAAACGTTTGATTTCAGACACTTCATTGTACGTAGCTTGATTTGGATGTCTAGTTAAACACAAATTAAGATCAGAATGATTACATGGAAATAACACTTGGTTTTTCCAATTTCTAAAAGTTTGTGAACCAATTCCTAAATATTCCACGATTCTCGTTTTGCTTGATTTTGTTTTTCGACTGACCCAGTCCACAAACCTGATAGTTTTCACCTTATTGACACGCAATAATCTTTGAAATCCTTTTTTAGAAAGCGCTTGAATTAAAAATTTCCGCGCAAGAAGAATCGAAATAAATATGTCTCTATGAGACTGACTAGATAAGGCTACAATTTTTTGAGCATCCTCTAAATTGGAGTCAATAGTTTTAGCAAACTCATGACCAACAAGATTTTCGGGTTTAAATTTAAGTTTCCAGTCATTTGCAGTCGAGGAAGCAATTTCGTTTAAAAATTCTTTGGGTAAGAGTTCGTTTTCAAGTTGTAAGGCATGAGCAAGTTTAATTGATGAATGATATTTTTTACGAGTTTTAGGCATATGATCAATTAAAAAAATGACCTACAATTTTAGACATAAAAAATAATTAGGTGGTAGCACTTAAAAGTTCTGAGACAAAACCAACAACGCACAACGCTCTATAACGCTTTCTTAAACAAGCATTTCGTTTTAACGAAAAATTAATGACAATAGAAGTTACGGGCCAATTCTTTAAATCCTCAATAAAAGCACTAGCTTGGAAGCAGCAAAAAAATTAAACGAGTTGTATATTCAAAAAATCAAGATCTTCACAAAACCCCACAGATCAATGAATCTTGGTATTGACTTGAAAAGTCTATTCTAAAAAACACTCGCTGCGCTCATTTCAATGGTTAATTGCATAAAAATGGTTGTCGTATAGGAACAGGATATTTAAGATTTAAATTTATGTATAAAAACATTTTTTTGAGTAATAATGATAAGGCATGGTTATATAATTCGAATACCATGTTTTCTCTTTGGGATACAATTCTTTGGTTGGAAAAACTTCCTGGTGCGGAACTAAAGAAAGTTATTTAGAAATGAGTAGCGAAATACAACGCTTTCTTTAAAAGATTATATACATTCAAGAAAACGAAATAAAGAAGATAACTTAATGAAATTTATTTTTGTCCTTTTAATCTTAACCTGTTCGAATATTTTACTTTCTCAAAATAAAAAATCTCTTAAATTCTTTGAAAAAGCAAATTACGAAATTAATATAAATGAAGATTTCAAAAAAGCAATTGAGCTTTATAGTAAATCTATTGAAGAGGACGCAACTTGTTATATGTGTTATCACAATCGAGCTAAGGCATATTTTAAGTTAGACAGTCTTTTTTTTGCACTAAAAGACTTTAATAAATCAATAGAATTATATCCAAAAAGCAAGTTAGGTTATATTGAAAGAGGTCATCTAAAAAACAAGATGAAAGATTTTACGGGAGCTTATGAAGATTTTTCAATGGATTTGATGATAAATGGAGACAACTTTAAAGGTTTACTTGCAAGGGGTGATGTTCTGATATCCATGAGTAAATACAATGAGTCAATTATTGATTTAACAAAGGCTATAAATTTAGATAATAGTTTTTCACAACCGTTTGCAAATCGGGGATATGTTTATCTCTTGCAGAATGATTACGTGAAATCAGAAGAAGACCTTAGAAAGTCGTTGCTACTGGATTCGAATAATTTTATGGCATTAGCTTCTTATGGGAAATTGGATGTAATTCAGAAAAACTATTCGCGTGCTATAAAGTCTTACAAAAAGGCTATTGAATTAAACCCGGCACTCATTTATTATTATGAATTAGCGTTGTGTTATATTTATTCTGATAATCTTGAAGAGGCAATTGAAACATTGAGTATACCCTTGAAGAAACATGAGCTTCCCGAATTTTATTTTGAAAGAGGTACTTGTTATGCACAACTGGGAGAATTGGATAAAGCACTTTCAGATTTGAACACGACAATTGAATATGAACCAAATCATAAAATAGCTCTTAATAATAGAACATACTATATTTGGTTTCCGAACCAAGAATTTGAAAAAGCGCTAATTGATCTAAATGCAATTTTAGAACAGGATTCTTTAGACGCCTACGCTTTAAATAATAGAAGCTATACATATCGTGGTTTAAAAGATTTTGATAATGCTCTAGAAGATGTTTTAAAATCGATTCAATTAGATTCAACAAATTCTTATGCTTATAAAAACTTGTCACTTATTCGATATGATTTAGATGAAGTTGAGCAATCAAAAATTGCTGCTAAAAAAGCTATTGATCTAGTTTATCCATTAGCGTCTGATGAAGAATTTAAGGAACATTTAATACGATTAGAAATGAAAGACACTCTTCTAAGGTCTTCACAAAACCCCACTGATAATTAAAACACAAAAGCCCAATCCGCTCTCCGCCTGAGGCTGATATCAATCCCGCGCTCTCGTCTAATTTATTGTAAATCCAATCGCCTTCTTTGTCTGCCTTTTAAGGCCTTTTCTCTTTTTACGGCTTCTTTTTTTGTCTTGAAAAACGCTATATGTACTACTATCCATGGTCTATAAAGCTTGATACGACTTTATTGAGAATGGTCATGTGCATTTATTCTAGGAATTAAGTTTGCGGAATAACCTATGCAAATCCTATCATGCACTTTGGAATAAAGCATGTAAACGACGAGCGTCACACTATTAGTTTTGGGTAAAAAAAAACCAGATTCAAAAAATGAATCTGGTTTCAAGTGGCGAGAGAGAGATTTGAACTCTCGACCTCAGGGTTATGAATCCTGTGCTCTAACCAACTGAGCTACCTCGCCTTGTGCTACTAACCATCCCGATAGCTATCGGGAGAGCTACCTCGCCTTGTGTTTTAACAATCCCGATAGCTATCGGGAGAGTTGCTTCGCCTTAGGTATTATTCTAATGCGGGTGCAAATGTAAATTATTTTTCTAAAATAATGATGCTATTCATGCTAATATTTTAAAAAAATCTGCTGTTAATTGGAAAAGCCTGTCAGCGACTAACTTATGTAATTATGTTACGTTTAAAGAAGTCTGTTTATTTTTGCATTGAATGAAGCTTTTTCCTGAAAATCCAGATTTGAATTTATTGCCTTATAATGGCACTGTGAATTATTACGGATCTATCTATCCGTTGGATAAAGCCGAACTGTATTTTGAACGTTTGATGGAAACCATTGAATGGCGCAATGATGAGGCCGTAATTTTTGGGAAACATATTATTACTGCCCGTAAAGTCGCCTGGTATGGTGACGAAAAATTTCCGTATCGTTATTCCGGAACAACAAAATACGCCTTGAAATGGACCACGGAATTGCAAGAATTAAAAAAAATAACAGAAGAATTAACGGGTGAAACGTATAATTCTTGCCTATTAAACCTTTATCATGATGGCAGCGAAGGAATGGCTTGGCATAGTGATGG
Organism: Crocinitomix sp.; assembly: GCA_047623705.1. GTDB lineage: Bacteria > Bacteroidota > Bacteroidia > Flavobacteriales_D > Crocinitomicaceae > Crocinitomix. The sequence continues at coordinate 13,452 of JBLHOW010000096.1, read as the reverse complement.
TGAAAAAGATTTGAAAACTAATGGTGCTATTGCATCCCTTAGTTTTGGGGCAGAACGCAAATTTGCATTCAAACATAAAAAAGAAAAAGAAACAATTTCACTTATTCTTGAGCACGGTAGTTTATTGGTAATGAAGGATGAAACACAAACCTATTGGTTACACCGACTTCCGCCCACAAAAAAAATATCCGAGCCGCGTATAAATTTGACTTTTAGAACGATTGATAAAAATGAAAAATGATAAAAGTCATATTTGTGACTAAGTGACATCATTTCTAGGCTGTAGTGATTGACATACTTTTGGTATTGTAAACTAAAAACAAAAAATTATGTCACATACAATAAACATTGCAAAATCAAATCAAGACGAATATACAGCAACAGCAAAAGCAACAGGAAAAGCTTCTGATAAAATTTCATTCGAGTATTTAGAGAGAAACAGATATGGACTCATGGTAGTCCTTATTCTTGTTGTAGGATGTTTAGGTGGTATTGCAGTTGGTTTAGGTGCGTTAACGCAAGTGTTCGCTTTATCCGTTTTGGCCTTAACTACAATGGCAGCATTATCTATGATGTTGGCAGTGGCTCCAATTAAAGCAATTGTTTATACCAGTGCAATTGCAGTAGCGGCTGATATAATCATCATTTTAGTAAATCTTATCCAATAACAGTAATGATCAAATCAATCTCACAAGAGCAGCCTATACAAATCAAGCTAATGAAAAATCAATTGGAGTTTAATGTAATTTACTTATTAACGGACTTTTCGGAGCATGCGAAAAACGCAAGTGAATACGCAATAGCCGCATTTGGAACGGATGTTTCTTATGTATTAATTAATAGCTATGAGGTGAGAAGTACTGCCGCAACTTTAATTAATATTGAGCAAATTGCGCATCAAGAGTCTATGATCCATTTAGAGAATGAGGCGGAAAGGTTAATTGATATTTATCCAAATCTAACAATTGAAAAATGGAGTAAATCTGGATCTACAGTGAATGTTATTAATAAATTCATGAAAGATTATGAAGCAGATTTAATTGTTGCAGGAAGTAAAGGGATGTCTAAATTGGATGAAATTTTAATTGGCTCTACAACAAGTTCTGTTATCCGAGGGGTTGATAAACCTGTGTTAACTATTCCGTTGGGAGCAAAATTTTCAAAAATGAAAAATATCGTTTTCGGTAGTGATTTATTGAATATAAATAAGACTGAAAATATTGAATTTACCGAAGTTTTGAAAGATCGTTTTAATGCAAAAATTTCAGCTGCAACGGTAAAAATGGATAAGAGTGAATTAACCGTTGAAGAGCAAAGTCTTGTCAGTCAATTATCTAAGGCAGAGGTAATGGATGATGTTTCAATTATTCGCGATCCAGATGTGAGTAAAGGTTTAATGGATTTTTGCCAAGAAACATCTGCAGACTTATTAATTGTAGTTGCAAAACATACCAGCTTTTTTAAACGATTTTTTCATAAAAGTATCACCAAAGATTTAGTGAATCATGAAATGTTACCAATTTTAGTATTGGACGATAACTAAGACCTTAAAAATATAGCGCAATAAGAATAACCTGCATTAAATTGTGGGTTATTTTTTGTTTAAAACATGAAGTTTTTCAATTTTTCAGGGCGTAAAATTGTAATGGCCGACCCTTTGATAGAAATGTATCCGTCAGCCTTAAATTCAGATAAAGTTCGAATGACAGATTCTGTGGCAGTGCCAACAATTGCAGCTAAATCATCTCTTGATATAGACATGCTAAAATCACCTTCACCTTCACTGTATTTGGCGCTTAACTTTAATAAAGAATCTGCTACACGTTTTCTAACAGAATCATAAGCTAAGTTCAACAATTCAGTTTGTTTTTCGGTCACCGACCCAACCAACATTTGAATAAATTTTTCGGAAACTTCACGCGAAGTATACAAGAGCTTTAAAAAATCTTCTCGACGGATTAAGGAGACCTCAGCATCTTCCAAAGCAGCTGCTGAAACAGAATAATTAATTCCTTTAATCATTTCTTTAAATCCAAAAAAATCACCTTCAGAAAAAAGGCCGGTCACAAAATCTTTACCATCAACATTCATTTTAGTGGTTTTGATTTTTCCCGAGATGATAAAATACAAGTAATTTGGATAGTCCTCTTCATAAAAGAGTACATCCTTTTTCTTGAATTTTTTTGTGCGTTTTTCGCGGGTTAATAATTCAATTCCATCTACTTTTTCTAAAAATGAATTTAAGCCAGACTCACTGCGATCGAATTCACCAGAAAATTGCTCAATTCTTTTTAACCTGCGCTCAACAGCATCTAATAATTGCCGATCATCAAAAGGCTTCGTTAGATAGTCATCAGCACCAAGGTTCATTCCTTTTCTAAAGTCGTCTCTTTCTGATTTTGCAGTCAAAAAAATGAAAGGAATTGCTGCTGTTTTTGGGTCTCTAGAAATCATATATAAAACGCCATAACCATCTAGTTCTGGCATCATAATATCACAGAGAATTAAGTCAGGTAACTCCTGTTTAATGAGTGATACACCTTTCTTTCCGTTATCGGCCGTGACTACTTCATAGTCTGCTAATTCAAGAATTTCTTCAATGTTTTCACGCATATCATGATTGTCTTCAATAAGTGCGATTTTAATTGCCATTAGTCGAATTTAAGTTAATAGGTATAGTTATATAAAAGGTTGTTTCTTTATTCTCTTCACTTTCAAACGTCAATTTTCCGTTTAGCATTTCTAAATATTTTTGCACAATATTTAGTCCCAATCCTGTTCCCTTAATATTGGTCACATTATTTGCTCTAAAAAAACGTGTGAAGAGTTGTTCTTGATCTTGTTTCGGAATGCCTATTCCTTTATCACGAACAAAAATATGCAGGTTATTGTCTAAAATTTCAGAGCGATATAAAATGGGTTGGTTTTCACCCGAATATTTAATGGCGTTTGAAATTAAGTTGTAAAGGATGTTCTTTATAATATTAGGGTCAGATGAAATGTTAAAATCATCCCCAATTAATTCGCAGGTAATTATTTGGCCGTCTTTTGTTATGGTTCCCATTTCCTCAACCATATCTTTTGACAATTGCTCGTAGTTAAAAGATTGGATTTTGACTGGTGTTATTTGTGTTTCTAATTTATCGACAGAGAGAAAATCATTTAAAATTTCAGTTAAACCATGGACCGATTTTTTAATGCGATCAGTATGCTTACCAGTCTTATCGTATAACTCTTTTTCAATGTATTTGTCAATCAATGCAGTGGAGGACAAGATAGTACTCAAAGGCGTTCGAAATTCATGCGAGGCCATGGATACAAAACGCGATTTCATTTCGTTTAAACGCTTCTCTTTTACAAGCGCGGCATTTTGTTGAATGATAATTTGCTTTTGCGGTGTAATGTTTTTTTCTACGACTAGAATTCTGTCAATTTGGTCAGAATCAAATGATAATGGTACGGCATTTATTCTATAATTTTGACCTTTAAATTCAATTTCAAAATCTTGTGTTTCTCCTTTGAATACACTCAATAAGGCGATCTTAATTTTGGGTCGAATCTCTTCAGCAATTTTTTCAAGATAGTTTGTCCCAATTAGTTTTTCGCTAGTTATGCCCAGTTGAAAAAGTTCCTTTCCTTCAACAAAAATATAGTTCAAATCTCGATCAAAAACATTAATTGTACCGTTCGGAAAGTTTCTGGCAATGGCGCTATACAATTCTTGGCTTTCCCGCACCTCTTTGGTCCGCAACTTAACCTTTTCCTCTAAATCCGAATTTAATTCCTTAATTTCCTTTTCGTGTGCCACACGTTCCGATACATCTGTAATTAATGCAGAAACAAATGTGGTTTCTTGTACTTTAATAGGATTAAGACTTATTTCAACATAAAAAGTACTTCCATCTTTACGCAAGGCCTTTAAATTCATACCAGCACCCATGGAACGTTTTTTAGGCGATTGATGAAAATCAGTTCTGATGACTTTATGCCGTTTTCTCAAATTAGCAGGAATCAAATCCTCCACTTTCATCCCAATTACGCCTCCTTCTTCATACCCGAAAAGCTTACAGGTTCTAGGATTCGCCAAAACAATTGCGCCAGATTGATCTACAATAATAAATCCCTCCTCAATCGAGTCGAATAAAATCTTGTAAACTGGATCTGTAAAAAGTGGTTCTGAAACGTTCAAAATTTAGTATTAATATGATTAATATCAGCCTAAAAATAGAAAGAAAATAGGACATTTGTAGCAGAAATAATAAAGCATGAGTACTTGTTTTCATTGTAATGATTACTGCCAAGAAGAAATTGAGTTTGACGACCATGTTTTTTGTTGCATTGGCTGTAAAATGGTCTACGAAATATTGAATGGAAAGGAACTAAAAAAGTACTATTCAATTGACGATAATCCAGGTGTTCGCCCGCACAAAGATGTGAAAGGGAAATACAATTATTTAGACATTGATGAATTCAAGGAGAAGCTCGTTTTTTTCGAAGAAGGGGATATTGCAAAAGTCAAATTTTTCTTACCACAAATTCATTGCAGTTCTTGCTTGTGGTTGCTAGAACGATTACCCAAAATCCGTAAAGGAATCATTCAAAGTCAGGTAGATTTTGTAAAAAAAGAAATCACCATTACTTATTCACAGGACGGAATATCCTTGCGCGTTTTAGCAGAACTTTGCGCGACAATTGGATATCCGCCTAAAATAACATTAGAAGATTATGGTAATAAGAAAGTAGACCTTACCAACAGACGATTGATTATTTTGATTGGTTTAACCGGTTTTTGTTTTGGAAATATAATGCTCTTGAGTTTTCCTGAGTATTTAGGTTTGAGTGAAACAGATCATAATTTTAGACAAGTTTTTAATCTACTAAATTTAGGTTTATCTATTCCCGTTTTAATATTTGGAGCGCGCGATTATTTGGTGAGTGCATTTAAAGCTGTGCGTATTAAAACCATCAATATTGATGTACCCATTTCAATAGGAATTATTGCGCTTTATGCGCGATCTATTTATGAAATTGTTTCGCAAACTGGATCAGGTTATATGGACTCTTTTGCAGGCTTAATATTTTTCTTACTCATTGGGAAATGGTTTCAACATCAAACCTATACCAGCATCAATTTTGAACGGGACTACGAATCCTATTTCCCAATTTCTGTTTCTCGGAAAAAGGGAGGTAAAGAAGAAATAATAGCGTTAAAGTCGGTAGCGGTGAAAGATCGATTGGTGATTAGAAACAACGAACTGATTCCAACGGATTGTATTTTGATTAAAGGAAATGGAAATATTGACTACAGTTTCGTTTCAGGGGAATCGGCAATAATTCAAAAAAACGAAGGCGATAAATTATATGCGGGCGGAAGACAAGAAGGCACTAGCATAGAGGTTGAAGTAATCAAAGAAGTTCAAAACAGCTATTTGACACAACTTTGGAATAATCCAATCTTTGATAAGGAAAAGTCCACAGTTTCTCTGTCAGACAAAATCAGTCGCTACTTCACGTTAATCATATTGGCTGTAGCATTGCTGGGTGGCATTGCTTGGTATTTCATAGACGCCTCGCAAAGCGTTTTTGTGATAACCTCTGTTTTAATTATTGCTTGCCCTTGCGCAATAGCGCTTTCGGTTCCATTTACCTATGGCAACGGTATTCGAATTTTTGGTAGAAAAGCATTTTATTTAAGATCCACAAAAGTGATTGAACCAATGACGGAAATTACTGCCGTTGTATTTGATAAGACGGGGACAATAACAGAAAATAGTGCTTCAGAAATTCAATGGCAAGGGCGTGAATTAGATGATGAAAGCAAGTCGGCAATTTATAGTTTAGTATCACATTCAGCACATCCTTTAAGTCGAAAAATCACACAATTATTAAAAGAATGCACGGCAAGGGATGTTGCTAATTTAAGCGAACGTTTGGGCGAGGGTATTGACGGTACAATTGACGGGGTAGAGTGGAAGGTAGGTAAGGCGTCATTTATAAGGACAAAAATGGAGGACAATCACACCCGTGTCTACATTAGTTTAAATGCGGACGTTTTAGGATCTTTCGTCTTTTCAAATTCTTATCGAAAAGGAATTGAAGGTCTTTTTGCAAACCTTGCTAAAACCAAAACAATTCATGTTTTATCTGGCGATAATGATGCGGAATTAGAAGCCTTAAAAGCGATAGCTCCAGCTGGAACCATTTTTAATTTTAATCAAACGCCAGAGGACAAACTAACATATATTGCTGGATTGCAAGCGAAAGGAGAGCGCGTTATGATGATTGGTGATGGCTTAAATGATGCCGGCGCATTGCAACAAAGTCAAGTTGGAATTTCTGTAGTAGATGACGTTTATGCGTTTAGTCCTGCATCTGACGGAATTTTATCGGGAAATAAATTGGCGCTTTTGGGCAAATATCTCAATTTCGCAGTTTATAATAAAAAGGTGGTAAAATGGAGTTATGCTTTTTCATTATGCTATAATATTGTAGGAATGCTCTTTGCCTTATCTGGCAGTTTAACCCCTTTAGTGGCGGCAATTTTAATGCCTTTAAGTTCAATTAGTGTGGTCATCTTGGTGACGATTTTAACCAATTTAAAAGGTAGAAATTTGGAGTGATTTTTCAAGTATTATTGAATTTTTAACCCTTGACAATTCTACCCTTCGAAAGCGTATAGTGGGAGTTTCCAATTTTAAATTTAATCCCTTCCTTAATCGATCGCATGTCCATATCTTCTTCAATGGTATGGACAGATCCTCCCGTATCATAAGCCAATTGTATATAAGCGAGATTAATTTTCGAATTTGCCCCACATAATATAACATGGATGGGTTTACTAACCTGCTTCGCAATGGCTAAATCTCGTGGAGTAGCATAGTTATCAGCCACCATCACTATTTCATCAAATTCAGGATGATTTTCGATTGTTTTTAAGGTGGCTTCAACATTGTTTTCCGGGCAATCTCCTCCACTGCCTTGTCTCATTGTATATTTCATTTTACCATATACTTCTGCAAATTCTATATTATCTACTGAATAGATACCACCAGTATTTCCAATTCTCTTGAGTTTTTCAGGTTTCCGGTCGCCATCATTAAAAAAAGTGAACGCTGCGACATAATCAGAAGATTGTGTATTTCTAAGCCAGGCCATGGTCTGAGCAATATAAGGAGACATGCTTCCAGTTACATCCATTACAATTAGTGTGTTTTTCCATTCGGACTTGCGCGAAAAAACGGCTTCAACTATACCATAATCACCTTTTGTTAACCAAGCAGGAATCGTTAATTCTTTCTCTATAGTTTCTGTAGTCAGTATTATAGGTGAGATCTTTTTTTCAGGACAAGAATCTAATTTTACCTGCCAACTTACAGAGCGTTTACCTCTAAAAAATATTCCGTTAAATGAAGTCGCTACATTTAGGTTTTTGTCCGAACTTTTGAGACTATCAATAAATCGTTTTCTCGGTTTTCGTTCTTCATTAAAATATTTAACGTATTGGATTTCACAATGATCTCCTTTGTCAATTATTATCTTTGATATTGCGCCCTCAGAGAGATCTAAAGCTGGCAGAGCTGAAGTTTCACCTCTCGTTTCTCCCCAATACTCCGTTGTTGTACTGTCCATTTTGTCAACGACAGGCTCACTTAAAAAATCCCCAAAAATGTCATCTAAAAAATTAATTTCTTCTTCGATTGATTTTTCTGTCGGTTTTGGTCGATAATAGATTGTAAATCCATGAAAAAATTCCTTCGCATCTTCTGAGAGAATTGCAGCATTCTGACCAATTAACCTCCAATCAATGATGTTGTTTTGAGTAGAGGGCCAAGCTTCGAATAAATTATTCATCCGACTTTCATTTAATTTATTTTGATCAAAAGAAGCATTTGATTTAAAAGTGGTGTAGGCTAAGTCTATTCTTAAAATCGCTAAATCTTTCAGACTGTCAGGAAGATTACTGTAAATGAATTCCTCATTAAAACTAAGGGGGATTTGAAAAGTTTTTACCCCAATTAATGATTCGTCTATTGAATAAACGGGCACTGTATCGTGAACATTCAACTCATTTTGCCCAAAAGTTGCGATAGATGTAAAAAGTAAAATGATATAAAAAACTCTCATGAACCTTATTTTTGAAATGAATGTTTTTTTTTGATAAAAGTAACTATGTGAAAATATGAACGCCGAAAAATCACTTATATTTTTTGCTATTCTCCCAAAATGTGGCGATTGAAATATCCGTAACAATTTTACTATTTGTCGTTGTTTGATTACCTATGAAATTTTTATTATTCCTTTTTGCATTTTTTGCTTGCAATGCTTATTGTCAATATCCATCAGGAGGAGGAAATTTTCCTGAATATAAAAACGAGCAAATTAAATCAATTACAAAGCTCCAAGTCAACTATTCTTACTCTACGGAAAATGATACGCTTTTTAGATTTAAACAAGAGTTTGATGAAAATGGTAACATGATTCAAGAAAACTTTAAATGCATCTATGATTCAAATTGTTATTACCGCTATCATTATAATGAGTATGGTCTTTTATTCCAGGTTGATAGTATCGGTTTTTGGGGCTATGGAAGGGGTTATGGTTTTAGTAATGGCGATACAACTTATTTATCTGAATTGAAGGAATATCGTTATACCGATCATGGTCAGCAATTGGAGAAAGAAGTTCGCATAGATTATGATCGTTCTGAGAAGTATACTTCGTATTATGAATATAATAGTGATGGAAATGTTACCAAAGTAATGACTTATGCAGAATCATTTGAATTAGACTTAACGCATGTCTTAGTTACATTATATGAATACAATTCGGATGGATTAATAATGTCAAAAGCTTCTTATGACGCAAATGCAACAGAAGTTATGACAGAACGCCATTTAACGGTTAAGCAGCTTTATGAATACGAAAAACACTAAACTTATAGGCAGCGATCCAACATCTAAATGCAAAGTGCTCTAAACTCAGCCCCCATATCTCAAATTTAAATAGTTGAGAAATAAGATCGTAATATCAGTGCAATTTTGATGGTGATACACGATTGGGTCATCTATGATTTTATCAAAATTGTATTTATGTTTGAAAATGAATAAATCATTCGCGTATTGCACATTGAATTTATCTATTAGCGCATTCGAGTTATTCAGATAATCAAGCGTTGCTTGTTCGACTAAAGAGTCGATTTTTATTAAAAAATCCTTTTTTTTTTGAATACTATTTGAGAGGAGAGAGTCATCAGTTCTTGAAGGGAAACAACTGTTTATTAGGCGCGAATTGCTAAGACCGTTAGATAAAGAGTCAATATATAATTCAAAGTTTAAGTTTAGCGAATCCATTTCAATATAAAACTTAGCATAGGCTGTATGTTCGGTTAAGCTATGAAAATTGAGATAACCAACCGAAGATTGACTAAATCCAACCGAATGTAAAAGTGCTGCTATAAAGATAATTATACCTCTCATTTAATATCTTGAGAAATGAAGATAAAATGTAATTATCTACGTACCAAATTCGCGTCTATCTTTTAGGAAATGTTAACATGGATTGAGTTTTGGTATAAACCGAATGAACCATTGCTTCGCTGGGTTTGTAACCCTGCGTTTTAACACAATTGAAGGGATTTGCAATCCCGAAACGGCAAATAGAAGTGCTGGAATTAGAAACCTAGCGGAGCTCGTGTAGTCTATGAGCGAAGCGATCTAATCTCTAACAGCGCAGCGGTCTAACATCTAACAATACAATGAGCTAACCTCTATCTAAGGACATATTATAAAAGACTCCCCAAGCTTAGGTGGTGAAATCTCAGTTTGATAACTAGCCACGCCTTTATAAATCATAAATAAACCAATCATGCAAAAAGCGAAGGTGCGTAAAGGGACTGCAACACGGCTAAACTTTTGTTTAAAGAAGTTGGACGCAAAAATGAGTGCACTCATAAAAGGCATTGTCCCTAATCCGAAAAAGACCATAAACAACATGCTGTCTAAAATATTAGCTTGAGCAATTGCACCGAGTGCCGCAATATAAACCATGCCACAAGGAATAAATCCGTTTAAGAAGCCAATGTATAAAGTATATTCTAAGCGGTTTTTATTCATGGCTTTTGCCATTTGATTTTTAATGCGAACCAATGGAAGGAAAAATTGACTTCCTTTTCGTTCCACCCGATTTAAGATAGCTGGTAAAAAAGCGATTAAGGCCATTAATGCACCGACTGAAATTGTGATTATAGCTTGAACTTTAAAAGAAGTGACAAAAACAGATAAAAGTCCAAATAGTAGCCCAATTAATAAGTAAGCCAAGATTTTTCCACCGTGATAAAGTAAAATGGAAAATATTCTGTTTTTACCTTTTGAACCTGGAACCATTAAGGCAATTGGGCCGCACATTCCTATGCAGTGCCAACTGCCGACTAAACCCAGTATGAAGGCAGAAATGATCAATTAAAACAGGATATTAGACTCGTAAATATACGCCTTGTCATTTACATCCATCCACCGAATTGAAATATCGTAATAACCATCTACAAAATTGTCATAACCCAAGGCTTGGGTGTTACTTGCAGCCAATTCAAGATCAAACGTTCGGTCATATATTTTTTGATCTGGTCGATAAAATTCGATTAAACCTTCCTTTATAATTTCGAATTCTGAAGGGAATTGAAAGATAACGCCCTCTGCCTCTTTATCAAATTTAATGCTTGTATTTAAAGCTAGGTAATTTGCCTTTTCTGCTTTGGTTTGGTCAAAATTGAGTTCGTTTTCATAATATTCCTCGCTCACCAAATCCGCATTTTTTGTGAAAGCAAAATAGACCATGGATCCGATAAAAACCATATAACTTACTAAAACAATTGCAATTCCTTTTCCCCAATTCATATCTTGCTTTTTTAAAATCCTGGGCCTTTAAAATTGACCTCTTTATCTGTAATTAATTCTCCGTTTCTAAACAGTCCAACCACAATAGGTGTCTTTGGACCAATTAAATCTTTACGCCGCATTGTAACAAGGATATTCCGCTCTAATTCGGTGCTTTTTTCTAACAATAATTCTCCACCAATTACCTCTAAAGTGGCATTTCCGCTTGTCACTTTTAAATCAATTTCATGGTCCTGATTCGTTTTGTTCAAGATTTTTGCTTCGAAAATATTGACAATCGTACTATCATTCAATTTCGTATAACTTGCTCCTTTTAAACTTAAAAGATTTAGTTGAATTTCGGATCTTGAAAAAATCATCACCATAAGTAAACCGATAATGGCAAACATAAGGACGATATAAGCCTTTGCTCTGCCTGTCAATTTCCATTTTTTACCCGTCCTAATTCCTTCTTCTGAATCGTATCGAATTAAGCCTTTTTCTAGTCCAACTCGATCCATCATATCGTCGCAAGCATCCATACATAAGGTACAGTTCACACATTCTAATTGTGTACCGTTTCGAATATCGATTCCAGTTGGACAAACATTAACACATTGGTTGCAATCAATACAATCGCCTTTTTCTGTTTCTTCACGATCTTCTTTTTTTCTGAATGGCGCGCGACTTTCCCCTCTTTTATCATCATAGGCAACAACGATTGAGTTTTTATCCAAAAGCACACCTTGCAAGCGACCATAAGGACAAACTGTTGTGCAAACTTGTTCACGAAACCAAGCAAAGACTGCAAAGAAAACAGTGGTGAAAGCAATTATGGTCAATAATCCGCCAACATGGTTAGCAGGGTCATCAAAAATAATGGTTTGCAGTTTATCAGTTCCAACTAAATAGGCCAAAAAGGTGTTGGCAATCAAGAAGGAGATGATCCAAAAAATGCCCCATTTTAAACTGCGTTTATAAATTTTATGTCTGTTCCAAGGCATTCTGTCCAGCTTCTTTTGTGCTGTCCAATCCCCGTCAATCCAGTATTCAATTCTACGAAAAACCATTTCCATGAAAATGGTTTGCGGACAAACCCATCCACAGAACAAGCGACCGAAAATTACTGTGAATACAATAATGAGTACAATAAAAGAAACGGCACCCAAGGCAAATATAAAAAAGTCTTGCGGCCAAAATATTTGACCAAAAATAACAAACTTAGCTTCTAGTATATCAAACAGCAACAGTGGTTCTCCGCCAATTTTAATGAATGGTCCTGCAAATAGAAAAAGCAATAAACTGTAAGCTACAATTGATCGGCGATTAAAGAACTTGCCGAGCTGTTTTTTAGGATAAACCCACAAGCGTTTCCCGTCGTCACCAACAGTGGCAATTTTATCTCTAAATTCATCAAATCTTCCTTCCTGCGACATTTCGAATTTTTAGGGCACTTATTCTACTATATCACCTTGAGGATCTTTTCCCTTTGGTGGAGCGATTGGCTCTAATTGTAGGATGTATGAAGCAACAGCTTGAATTTCATTTGCAGGTATCATTGTTTTCCAAGCGGCCATTCCTTTTTCTGGAACTCCTTCCGAAATCGTTACAAAAACGCTACCCAGATCACTGCCATGCAGCCAATAGTTATCCGTTAAATTTGGTCCAACTCCACCAGCACCAGCATCCATATGGCATGATTGACATTTTTGATCATAGATTAAACGACCTTGAGCAAGCCCACTTGCATCTGTCAATAATTCTACATTTTCTGCCGTAATCATTTCTGGATGAGCCGCTTTATATTCAGCTATTTCACGCTCTCCTTTTTCGATTGATGCTAAATATTCAGCCTCTTGTAAATCTCCAATTTCAAATACCTGATAGTAAAAGAAATAGCCTACTGCCCAAACGATTGTGATATAAAAACCATATTTCCACCACGGTGGTAAATCGTTATCCAATTCAGTGATACCATCATAATCATGGTCAAGTAAAATAGAACCTTCTTCTTCAATTGGTACGGCATTCGTGAGTGTTTTTCCAATTTTTCTCCAACGGAACATTTTACGCAATACAATTATGTCCGAAATGGTGCCCCTCACTATACCTGCCAGATAGAAAATTATCATTATCAAAACGACATCAACTACGATATAGGCCCAAAAAATAGAATCGGGAAAGGAAATCAAACTTTTGGCAACAGTTCCACCATCAGCAGCCATTGCTCCTGTTGAAAATGTTAAAAGAAATAATGCAAGCAGTTTTTTTGCATTATTGTTTTTCTTTTTAATTTGATCTTGTTTGTATTGCAAGATGTTTTTTGTTGAACTCGCCATGCTCCAAACAACTGCTAACAATAACAGTGTAAATCCTGTCATGACAATAAAAAGCATTGTTGAACTTAAGCCCAACTGCTTATGAATTGACGAGTTTTGAACCACAGAGAGCGCCTCTGTAACGGGTTCTTCTTGAGCTAATACTAAGGAGCTAATAAATAAGGTCCCTAGGAACAAGGTAGTTTTTTTTGATTTTACTATACTATTCATGTCCGTAATTTTATCCGATTAATCTTCCAATG
>JBLHOW010000095.1:0-21955 GCA_047623705.1 Crocinitomix sp. | reverse complement strand
GAAAATAGCAATTATAGGAACAGGGAATTTAGGGCAATCGATTGCTCATGGTATAATACATCAAAAAGAATTGATATATAGTTCACTGTATTTAACAAAACGAAATACCAAAGCGCTTAAAAAATGGGAGGATGTTCAAAACCTAACCATTACAACAGACAATATAGAAGCCGTAAGACAATCGGAGGTTATAATCATAGCCGTGCAACCCGGTCATTTATCAGATGTGTTGGAGGAGATAAAGGCTGTTTTTAATCTTACTGTTCACACTATTATTTCTGTTGTTACGGGCCGAAAAATTGAACAAATTGAAGCCGTGGTTGGCAGTGAGATTTCCATCATCAGAGGGATGCCGAATACGGCAATCGCTGTCTCTCAATCCATGACTTGCTTAAGTGCAAATAAGCAAGGGCAAAAAGCATTGGATACCGCAAAGCAAATTTTTGAAACATTGGGAGAGGTTATTTGCATTGATGAAGATTTAATGCAAGCTGCAACAGTAATATGTGCAAGTGGAATAGCTTTTTGGATGCGTTTGATTCGAGCAACAACGCAAGGAGCAATACAGTTGGGTTTTGAAGCGGAAATAGCGAAGAAAATAGCGATACAAACCTGTAAAGGCGCAGCGAACCTATTAATTGAAACCGAGAATCATCCAGAAGAAGAAATTGATAAAGTAACGACTCCCAATGGATGCACAATTGAAGGTTTAAATGAAATGGAGCATCAAGGCTTGAGTTCTTCATTAATAAAGGGAATAGTCACTTCGTTTAATAAAATAAATCAAATTTAAAGCAATGAGTTTATTTAATGTATATCCGCGTTTTGATATCGCAATAGAGAGAGGAGAGGGTGTTTATATTTATGATCAGCAAGGGATTAAGTATCTCGATTTATATGGTGGGCACGGTGTGATTTCTATTGGGCATAGCCATCCGCATTATATTCAAAGTATTAAAAATCAATTGGAACGAATTGGCTTTTATTCTAATTCAGTTCAACTGCCGCTTCAAAAAGAATTAGCGGATAAACTAGCTGCAATTAGTGGTTATCCATGTCACAATTTGTTTTTCTGTAATAGTGGAGCTGAGGCAAATGAAAATGCGCTTAAGTTAGCTTCTTTTCATACGAACAAGAAAAAAGTAATTGCTTTTAAAGGGAGTTTTCATGGGCGAACAGCCGCTACTTTAAATGTGACTGATAACCCTAGATTATCTGCTCCAATTAATCAAGGCAATTTTGACGTTGACTTTATAGCATTGAATGATGAAGAAGCACTAATTACCGCGCTTGAAACGAATACGGTTTGTGCCGTGATAATTGAAGGTATTCAAGGTGTAGGAGGACTGGATATGGCAACGATAGGTTATTTTCAGTTTTTAGAAGCGGCTTGTAAAAAGTATAAAGCGCTTTTGATTCTGGATGAAATACAGGCTGGTTATGCAAGGACGGGGCGCTTCTTTGCGCATCAGCATGCTGGAATTACAGCCGACATTATTACAACTGCAAAAGGAATGGGGAATGGATTTCCAATAGCGGGAGTACTCATTAATCCTGAAATTGAAGCAAAGTTTGGTTTGCTAGGAACAACTTTTGGGGGGAATCACTTGGCATGCGCTGCAGGAATAGCAGTATTGGATAGTATTCGAGATGAAAAATTAATGGAGAATGTAAATATCATTCATTCATTTTTAATTCGTGAGTTAAAGTTGATTCCGGCCATCAAGAATATAAAAGGACTTGGACTAATGTTAGGTATAGAGTTTGATTTTCCAATCGCTAAGCTACGAAAGGAATTACTGGAGAAACATCACATTTTTACAGGAGCATCTGCTAATCCTAATCTCCTAAGAATTCTTCCTCCCTTGACAATAACGCAAGCAGAAATCAATCCATTTTTGAATAGTTTAAAATCACTTTTAGCATGAAAAAATTTAGCACAGTAAATGACGTAGATGATGTATCTGAACTAATTCGTTTGGCGCGTGAGATAAAAAAGAATCCGTTTAAAAATCAATTGATCGGGAAGAACAAAACAATAGGATTACTTTTTTTTAATCCCAGTTTACGAACGCGTTTAAGCACACAAAAGGCAGCAGCTAATCTTGGAATGAATGTGATGGTAATGAATTTAAATAGTGATGGTTGGTCTATTGAATTAGAGGATGGTACTGTTATGAACGAAGGAACTCAAGAGCATATTAAAGAAGCCGCAGGAGTTGTTTCTCAGTATTGTGACATTATAGGGATTCGGACGTTTGCATCCTTAAAAAATAGAACTGAAGATTATAATGAAACCGTTCTAAATAAATTTATAGCCAATGCTACTGTTCCAGTTTTGTCATTGGAAAGTGCAACACTTCATCCTTTACAGTCCTTGGCAGATGTCATAACAATTGAAGAACAAAAGACAAAGAAAAGACCAAAAGTAGTGTTAACATGGGCACCTCATCCTAAAGCTTTACCACAAGCAGTTTCAAATTCATTTATAGAATGGATGAAAGAAACAGATGCGGAATTGGTGATTACACATCCTGAAGGATATGAATTGGCAGAATCATTTGCCAAAGGAATAAAGGTAATCCACAAGCAAGAGGATGCTTTTAAGGATGCTGATTTCATTTATGCCAAAAACTGGTCGGCTTATCATGATTATGGGAAATGTCAGAATGGCTTAAGTCAGTGGACGGTAACGGAAGAGAAAATGAGACTTACGAATAAGGGAAAATTTATGCATTGTTTACCTGTGCGCAGAAATGTTGTTGTTACAGATGCTGTTTTAGATTCTGAGACTTCTTTAGTATTGGAGCAAGCAAATAACCGAACCTATGCCGCACAGGCTGTGCTTTTAAAAATGTTGACAGATGAAAAATAAACTATCTATTCTTAAAATTGGCGGAAATGTCATTGAAGATGAACAAAAACTGGAGACTTTCTTAAATGCTTTTAAGGAATTAGAAGGGGTTAAAGTTTTGGTGCACGGTGGTGGCAAAAAAGCTACGGCTCTTAGTGATCAATTGGGAGTGGAAACAAAAATGCACAAAGGCAGGCGCATTACTTCTCAAGAAAACTTAGAAATCATTACAATGGTTTATGCAGGTTTGATAAACAAAATGATTGTTGCAAAATTACAAGCCAATAAGTGTAATGCTCTTGGTTTGTCAGGTGCCGACGGTAATAGTATTACCGCAGTAAAACGATCTGTTGTCCCAATTGATTTTGGATTTGTAGGGGATGTGAAAAAGGTAAATGATAATTTGATAAATCTACTCCTTTCGAATGCTATTATTCCTGTTTTTTGTGCACTTAGTCATGATAATAAAGGACAACTTTTAAATACAAATGCAGATACGATTGCTGCTGAAATAGCAATTTCAATGAGCGATAAATATGATACAGAACTTATCTATTGTTTTGATAAAAAAGGCGTGTTAAATGATGTCAATAAGGAGGACTCCGTTATCACCAAAATGAATTCAAGCGACTTTAAAACACTTAAAGAAAATGGAAAAGTACATGATGGGATGTTGCCCAAATTGACGAATGCATTTTATGCTTTGGAGAATGGTGTAAAAGCTGTTTGTATTCAACATTATGGATCAATTGGTTTTCCTGAACCAAACGGTACAACAATAACGCTATAATATGAATTTAACGAATAAAGCAGTTAACCTTTTGATGGATCTAATTCAACTACCATCATTTTCTGGAGATGAGAATGCAACTGCTGAAGAGTTGCTTAGCTGGTTCAAAGCGCAAGGGGTTGAACCAAATAGATTCAAAAATAATATCTGGGCAACAAATAAGCACTTTGATGAACATAGACCAACTATTTTATTGAACTCGCATCATGATACTGTAAAACCGAATAAAGGATATACCAACGATCCCTTTGATGCGAATTGCAAACATGGAAAACTGTATGGATTAGGAAGTAATGATGCAGGAGGTAGTTTAGTGAGTCTAATGGTGCTATTTGTTCATTTCTACGAGCAAAAGAATTTAAATTATAATCTAATTATTGCTGCAACTGCTGAGGAAGAAAATTCTGGGTCGAACGGAATAAAAAGTTTGCTTCCTATACTTCCTAAAGTTGATTTTGCCTTGGTTGGAGAGCCAACTGAAATGCAATTGGCAATAGCTGAAAAAGGACTCCTTGTAATTGATTGTTATGCCAATGGTATTGCTGGACATGCTGCTCATGATAATACGGAGAATGCTATTTACAAAGCCATGGAGGATATTGAATGGATTAAAACGTTCGAATTTCAAGAAAAGTCTGACTTTTTAGGAGGTGTAAAAATGAGTGTTACCCAAATTAAGGCAGGTGAGCAGCATAATTTGGTGCCTGCAGTATGTCATTTTGTGATTGATGTTAGGGTAAATGAATGTTATACAAATGAGGAGGTCTTTCAGTGTATTGACGCAAATACGAATAGCACATTAAAGGCGCGATCATTTAACTTAAACTCTTCCTCAATTCCAGTCGAACATCCGATTGTAAAAGCGGGAATTAGTTTGGGACGCCAAGTATATGGTTCACCAACCTTGTCTGACCAAGCCAATTTGAATTGCCCTTCCTTAAAATTGGGGCCTGGGAAATCGAGTCGCTCGCATAGTGCCAATGAATTTATTTACATCAAAGAGATCGAAGAAGGAATTGCACTTTATATCAACCTATTTAATAACCTATTAAAAAATAAAAAAAATGAAACTTTGGGATAAAGGATACACTACCAATAATATAGTCGATAGATATACGGTAGGAAAAGATCGCATATTGGATCTTAAATTAGCGAAGCATGACATTAACGGGAATAGCGCACATGCTAAAATGCTCCATAAAATCAATATTCTATCAGATGTTGAATTGAAAGATATTTTAATAGCATTGGACGAAATAGCCGCAACCGTTACAGATGGAACGTTTATAATTGAAGAAGCTTTTGAAGATGTACACAGTAAAATAGAGTTTGAATTAGTTAGAAAGATAGGGGAGGCGGGTAAAAAAATTCATACTGCACGTTCGCGTAACGATCAAGTTTTAGTTGATCTTCATTTATACACTAAGGAGGAAATTGATTCGATCAAAAATTTGATTCAAGGACTTTTTGAAACCTTAATGCGTTTGGCAAAAGAACACAAATCGGTTATCATTCCTGGTTATACGCATATGCAAGTCGCTATGCCTTCTTCCTTTGGTTTATGGTTCTCGGCGTATGCGGAAAGTTTAATTGACGACTTAATTATGCTCAATGCAGCTTATAAAATTAGTGATCAAAACCCATTAGGGTCTGCAGCAGGATATGGTTCTTCTTTTCCTATTGATCGCGAATTAACAACTGAATTATTAGGCTTTGAAACCATGAAATACAATGTGATTGCTGCGCAAATGAGTCGGGGCAAATTAGAGAAAACAATGGCTTTTGCAATGGCTTCTGTTTCAGGTACTCTCTCTAAATTATCTGCGGACATTTGCCTGTTTATGAGTCAAAATTTTAATTTCATTGGTTTTCCAAAAGAACTAACAACAGGCTCTAGTATTATGCCACACAAGCAAAATCCAGACGTTTTTGAACTTTTAAGAGCAAAGAGTAATAAAATTCAAAATCTACCGACAGAAATAATGTTACTCACGAATAATTTAACAAGTGGCTATCACCGTGACTTTCAGTTGCTAAAAGAGAATTATATGGAGGGAATTGATGCTTTAAAGGACAACCTAGAAGTCTGTGAGTTTATGTTGCAGCATGTTATCATCAAAGAAGACATTCTAAATGACCCTATCTATGATGCTATGTATAGTGTAGAAGAAGTGAACGATTTGGTGATGAATGGGATGAATTTTAGAGATGCTTATCAATATTTAGGGAAAGTGATTCTGGAGGGAGAATTTACTCCGAAAAAGCAAGTGATTCATACACATGATGGTAGTATTGGGAATTTGTGTTTGGATAAAATCAGAACTAAATTCTTAAACGTTTTTAAGAGTTAAATTCGATTTTATTAATCCCTCAACCTCCTTTATCAGCAGATCCAATTCCCTATATACTTGCACGCTATGGCGTGACTGCCTTTTGACTGGTTAGATTGGACGTATAGTGGGTTTGTTTTATAACCTTAAGAGGAAGATCTCATTAGTTCAAAAAACCTTAATCCAGATAGCTTGAACATTGTCTGGTAACCAACTACTGATAAGGACAAGTTCATATTTTTTGAGTTTGTCCTTTTTTATGCCATTTTGCAGTTCAACATCAAATATCAATTTTAAGTTTATCGTTTCAGTAATCTTCAAAATAATTTTTTGCAGATCCAAATAATTAACAATTATTACATTATTATTAACGCTCTTTATGGTCTTTCAATTGATTAAAAAGTAATTTCAACTAGATTATTAAAAATTAGTTTGCTTAAAATTACGCCTATTATTGGTTGGCTAAAAATATCTTTCCGTTTATTCATAAAAATGAATGTAGTATTAAATACGGATTAATTATTTTCAACATAATTGAATGGTAAATCGCATTAAACTCAAACTTTGGCTATTTGTTCACGAATCTTTTAATTCAATTTAGTATCTGTTTATCTTTAAGTTATTATTGAATCCCTAGAAATTACTCATTAATTAACAGCAGAGAGTTCATAGCATTAATTGAATTTTTCTTATGTAAGGCAATGTTAATCGGATCTTTAGAGCAATTCAAAATTGTTTTATAGACAGTTTTTTAATCGAAATTAGAATCTTGTCCTGTCAACTTTTGGGAAAGCAATTTATCCGTGAAAACACTGATTGTGTAAAAGTGGTGTAACGTATGGTATCATTAACAATTGCATTTGAAATCAATTATTTACTAGTCGATTAATAGTTCTGTTTCGAACGGCGCAAGTTTGTAATGATCTCGAAATTAGGACTTTGGTTTTTATATGATACATTAGCAAGAACGAGAATAAGATAAAGCGATTTATTTATTCCTTGTCAAACCAATATTAATTAAACCCCAATTTCTCATGAAAATTTTTAAACCCTTAGGCCTAACAAAAGCGATATTCGCCGGCTGTCTAATTTTTAATGCCTCCCCAGGGCAAAGTCAAGATCTGCTGGACTTAATGAATCAAGATGCGGCAAACTTAGAAGAAGTACGTACTACTGCAAATTCTTATTTTGAAGAAGTGGGTACCGGAAGCGGTACAGGTTATAAATTGTTTAAAAGGTGGGAACATCACGCCATGACTATGTTACAACCTGATGGAACAATAATCAGTCGGGATGCCGTAGCGAGTGCACTAGAAGGTTCTCGAGGTACAGGAGATGATAAAACTATCTCAGCAAGTAACTGGGAAGAACTTGGTCCCTTAGCATGGACAAATACTTCAGGATATAATCCTGGTGTAGGTAGAGTTACAACGATAGCTGTCGAACCAGTAAGTCAACAGATCATTTACATTGGATCACCAGGTGGTGGTCTGTGGAAGTCCGTTAACGCCGGTAGCTCATGGGTGCCAATTGGAGACGATTTTAGCAATATGTCAATTTGGTCAATTGAAATAGATCCTGTTGATATCAACACAGTTTATATCGGTAATAGCGCTGGAGATGTTTATAGAAGCACAGATGGTGGTAGCTCTTTTACAATAATTCTAAATAATTCAAACCCAGTGACAGATATCTTGGTAAACCCAAGTGATACGGATGAAATTTATGCCGCACTGCGTTATTCAGGATTATTTAGAACAACTGATGGAGGTACTACGTGGACAGAAGTAATTACTGCTGGTATTGAAGATGTCATGTATAAACCTGGCAGCACGTCAACTGTTTACGCTTGTGGAAATAACTTTTTTAAGTCTACGGACGGTGGAAGTTCATTCACACAAATAACATCAGGTTTTAGCGCTACTGATAGAATGAAACTTGCAGTGACAAGTAACAATAGTAATTATGTGTACGTTGTGCAAAAGAGAGGAAGTGGTTTTGGTTATTTATACCGTTCAACGGATAGCGGAAGTAATTTTTCAGTAAGAGTTGATTATACGACGGCGAACTACATTGGAAGTCAAGCTTCAAGAGATATGGCAATTGCTGTAAGCAATACCAATTCGGCAGAGGTGCATATTGGAGGATTTAATATGTATAAATCAACCAATGGAGGAACTAGTTTTGTTAAAGAATGCGATTGGTATTTTCCTTCCACAGTTGGTAGTGACTTGTCTTATGTTCATGCTGATATTGAAGTAATACAGTATATTAATGGTAATATTTATGTAGGTTCTGATGGTGGTATATTTAAAAGTACCAATGCTGGAGACGATTTTACAGATCTTTCTATAGGTCTTGGAATTCATCAGTTTTATCGAATAAATAGTTCAGCTTCTGATAAATATGCAGTTGCTGGTGGTGCTCAAGATAATGGTCAAAATATCATGGGTACAGCTGCTCATACTTGGAAACACTGGGCTGGAGCAGATGGAATGGATTGTGCAATTAATCCTGATAATGCTAATATTGTATATGGAGCTTATCAATATGGTACAATTCGTAAATCAACCAATGGTGGAACGTCTACAACTTCTATGATAGCACCGCCAGAATCTGGAGGCGGAAATTGGGTAACTCCAATAGCAATTGATCCGAATAATGGATCTAGACTTTATGCAGGATATAACGATTTATATCGGCATGATAACAGCGCTATTTCAGGGGCCTGGATTAACACGACCACTGGTATAACCTTTACTGGAAAACTGTCGCATATTGAAGCGTGTCCTTCAAATAGTGATGTAATTTATGTAGCGACTTCTTCGCAAGTTTACAGAAGTGGCAATGTTACTGGCGCCTCTCCAACTTGGACAACATTGGCGTCAACTTCAGGAACAATCAACGATATTGCGGTTGATCCATATGATGAAAATAGAGTGGTAGTGGTTACTTCTTTTGGCAATGTCTATTTAAGTACAAATGGAGGGACAAGCTGGACAAATATTAATGCAGGACTTCCTGGAGGGCCTGTAAAAACAGCTGTTCTTGACAGATCACCTGACAATGGAATTTATGCTGCAATTGATGGAGCAGTTTATTATAGAAGTGATGCTGTTGGAGCGTGGACTACTTTTTCAACAAATTTACCTAAAATGAGTGTTACTGAAATTGACTTGTATTATGGTTTGACTGGTGAAAGTAAAATACGTATCGGAACATATGGTCGTGGATTATGGGAATCTCTAATGTATGATGATGCGGAAGATGATGGACCTGGAGGATTGACATGTGCAACTACTGTTGTTTCGTATCCTTATGCGCAAAGTTTTGATTCCAATTTTGGAAATTGGGAGCAGAGTGGAGCTGATGATTTTGACTGGACCAGACAAACTGGAGGTACAATTTCTTCGGGAACTGGACCGACGGGAGCAATAGATGGAAGTCATTATGTTTATATGGAAACGTCTAGTCCAAATAATCCTTCAAAAACCGCAATTTTAAATTCTCCGTGTTTTGATTTAAACAGTGTTACTTCTCCAGAGATTAGTTTTAGTTATCATATGCTCGGAAGTGCTGTTGGAACAATTAATTTAGAGGCAAGCACTGATGGAACAACATGGACGAGTATTTGGAGTAAAACAGCGACTCAAGGCAGTGATTGGTTGGATGCAACTGTAAGCTTAGAATCGTATACTTCTTCTACAATAAAACTACGATTTAATGGCGTAAGTGGATCATCTTGGCAAGGAGATATTTGTATCGATAAAATAAATATTTCTGGAGGTAGTAGTTTAGTTTGCGCAGCAACGATTAGTTCTTATCCTTATAATCAAAGTTTTGATTCCAATTTTGGTAATTGGGAACAGAGTGGAACAGACGATTTTGATTGGACCAGGCAAACTGGAGGTACTATTTCTACGGGAACTGGTCCTACTGGAGCGATTGATGGAAGCCATTATATTTATATGGAAACATCTGATCCGAATTACCCCACAAAATCAGCCATTTTAACTTCGCCGTGTTTCGATTTAAATAGTGTGAGTTCTCCAGAGATTAGTTTTAGTTATCATATGCTCGGAAGCGCTGTTGGAACGATTAATTTAGAGGCAAGTACTGATGGTATAACATGGACGAGTATTTGGAGCAAAACAGCAAGTCAAGGTGCTGATTGGTTGGATGCATCTGTAAGCTTAGATGCTTATTCTACTACTACAATAAAGCTTCGCTTTAATGGTACAAGTGGAACATCTTGGCAAGGAGATATTTGTATAGATAAAATAAATATTTCTGGAGGAGCCAGTATAGATTGTGCTTCAACAATCAATGCATTCCCTTATACTCAAAGTTTTGAGTCTGATTTTGGAAACTGGGTACAAAGTGGCGCTGATGATTTTGATTGGACCAGACAAACTGGAGGAACAATTTCTTCTGGTACTGGACCAGACGGTGCAACGGATGGTAGTTACTATGTTTATATGGAAACGTCTAATCCAAACTTCCCTACAAAAACGGCAATTCTAACTTCTCCTTGTTTTGATTTTAGTGATATAACAATACCTGAAATTAGTTTCAGCTATCATATGCTTGGAAGTGCTGTAGGAACCGTTCATTTAGAGGCTAGTACTGATGGATTAACATGGACAAGTATATGGAGTAAAACTGCAAGTCAAGGCAGTGCGTGGTTGAATGCAACTGTGAGCTTAGATGCTTATTCTTCGTCTGTAGTGATGCTACGCTTTAATGGTACAACCGGAACATCTTGGCAAGGAGATATTTGTGTAGATAAGATTTTGGTGACGGGTGTACTTGGCTTTGCACCAGGAGAGTCTGTTTTATCAAATAATGTAGAAAGTGAAGAAGATTGGTCGATTGAAAAGATTTCGGTATTTCCAAATCCAACATCTTCTATGATTTATATTCAAGTTCCTACCAATGGTGAAAGAATTGATTTGTCTATAGCCGATTTATCGGGTAAAATAATAGCAACAACACCATTTGAAACGAATGTTGGAATCAATCTTTTAAAAATTAGTACGGATGATTTAGCAGCTGGAACATACATTCTTTTTATACAAAAAGGAGAGGCTGTATTGACAGAGAAAATAATCGTTCAAAAGTAAACAGTACAATGTATTAGTGCTGTATGGCGGGTATTGATGTGTAGAGGTTCAGTGTTTTACTGGGCCTCTACTTTTTTGTTTAAATCTTTAAAAGAGTGATCTGGTTTTTTAGTAATAAGGATAAAATAGTTGTGTCTCGGTTGCCACGTGGAGCAAGTTAATAGCAAGAGGTTCTGTTTGTTCTTAGAACACAAACTCACTCTACACGGACATCTTCAGTTAAAAGCAGTTCTAACCAGCCAAAACAATAAAATTTTCAATTTCAATCACGATCGGAATTGAAAACGTAACATTTACGGCAAATCAAAAAGTACAGCAAGTCGGATTCAAATTTTAAACGCCGCTCACATTGCCTTTCAATTAATTTCCAGAATAAACACCTATTTATACCGCTTTAATGCGTTGTTTTTTTTACTTTGTGCATCAACCCAAAATAAACTCAACACCCTGCAACGTCAAAATATACTGGATCATCACATTAGTTAAAGATTGTCGTATCGATCATTGAATCTCGAACATCTTAAATGCTGCTGTGATTTTTTTTATTAAATGTTTTGATCAAGATTAATACAAAATATAGGAATGAATAATAAGCTAGAAGTAAACTCTGAAATTAAAAGGCTAACAAATGTGCTGATTCATAGTCCAGATGGTGGGATTGGGAAAGTTCCAGCAAACAAATTGCGTGAATGGCTTTATGATGATATTGTAGATGTGAAAAAGATACAAGAAGAGTATAAATCTTTTTTTGGTTTATTACTGCTTTTTCTTAGTCCAGAATATTTATTCAGTCAAAACGGACAGTTATTGTTTTCTGAAAAGGATGAAATTCAGCTAGAAACGAATCCTGGACATCCAGATTATTTCGCGAAATCAATAAAATCAACAGAAGCTATTAATGTTTTGGATACGCAGTATTTACTGGGAATTGTTTTAAGAGATAACCCTATTCCAGCACGTGATTTGATAATTAGCATATGTGCAATAGAGGCCATTCATGCCAATAGAAAAGCTGATATAATTGAACTTTTGAATGCAGCACATGAAGAAAAGGATTCTGATAAGCAGAATGCCCTGTTTTCTGATTTGGTAAAAGTATTACTTACGGGTAAATTGGTGGCCAAAACTTCTAAGGCTATACGATATGTTTTTCCTCCGATCCCGAATTTCATTTTCACAAGAGATATTGGAATAACAATTGGAGATCATTTATTAGTTACAAAACCAAAATTTTATATTAGAAAAAGAGAGGTAATGTTGATGAGTTTTTTAGCAGAGTATTACTTCTGCAAAAATGGCAAAATCATACGACTTTCAGAAGATGATAATTTTTTCCAAATTGATGAAGAAAATCAGTTAGAAAAAACGGTGAATTATGAAGGTGGAGATATTATGATGATCAGCCCAAATCATTTATTGGTAGGGGCAAGTGAACGTACATCTCCATATGCTATTCAAAAATTAATTCACCGATTATTTTGGGAAGAAATCAGCAAAAAATCAACGACAGAAGCTGAAAAAGGAATAGAAATGGTGTCGGTAATAAAAATTGGTGAAAAACGCTCTCAAATGCATATTGATACTGTTTTAACGCATTTAAGAGAAGATCTGTGGGCACTTCACGGACCATTATCTGAAGTCTTGACAGGTAAACAAGAAAATGAAAATCGCGCTACTCGAAATTATAATGATGCGCTTTATCAAAAATCCAAAAAGCAACTCGAAAAAGAAAAGGATGTTACGATTTTTCAATTTTATTTAAATCAAACAGGGCGAGAAATTAAAAGCGAGTACTGTGCATTAGATGAGGTAGATGCTAATCGCAAAAACGAATTGAAAAGAAAGTTTAAAAAACTAGATTTTTTGCTTAAAGAAGGGATTGACGAAGCTGGAGAAATATGTTATTTCGAAACGAAAACGGCATATTCGACAAGTGAAAATCAAAAGCAAATAAAAGAAGAACAGGTATTGAGTTCCTGCAAATATCAACCGCCAAAAGGTTTAGAAAACCTACTTAGACAAATCTCTCATTTAGAGTTTGGTCAAAATCAAAATGCGGTGAAATTTGTTTATAGCGGTGGAGGTATTGCGCCTTTTGACACAAGAGAGCAATGGACGGATGCTTGTAATTTACTCACATTAAAATCTGGGGTATGTGTTGGTTATAATAGGAACCATAAAACGGCCTTGCATTTTAATAAAGTGTTGAAAGATGAGCCTGTAACGGAATTCAGAGAATTTAAAAAATTCATTCAAGAAAAAAATGCCGTTCATTTTAAGGATGAAATTGAAGAGGGGGCAAAAATCAATCATTTGGTGTATGCGAAAGATTTGTTCGCTTATATCAGGTTTGAAGAAAAACTGAACTTGGAAGAAACAAACGAACTTTTAGATTGTATGAAAAATATGCTTATTCTTTTGCCATCAAGTGAACTCTCAAGGGCAAGGGGCGGGTCTCACTGCATGAGCATGCCTTTGAGCAGAGATTAGCAGATAGATAGCACATACACCATGAAATCATAAAAAACTCCACTAATCCCAAGTTTGACAAGTCATTTTTTCTAAATTGCCTAAAAAAGGAATTCTTTGAAATTGCCAAACGGAGTTGTTCTCAATAGCTGAGATTAAATTTTCGGCTGAACAAGAATCATTAGTCAGCCACAGCTTATATTCAAAAGGCTTTGGGTCAACAACAGTCTGATCACTGCTGCTTTGGTTATTCGCTCTAAGTTTGCTATTTAATGAATTATACTCCCTTGCATTTGCCAATAATAGAGGTTCCTTATCCATGTAAAGATCGTATCGATCATTCCTTAGAATAATAGCTAGTTCTAAAAAGCTGATTTTTGGGTAAGGATTATCGCGTAATTGGCCATCCCCTTGAAATATGTTTGACACAATTATAGGTTTGATTTCAAGTTCTGCTAGTGTACAATTTATATTTAAGCCAGTTATTTGAGCTATTTCTTCAAAATTTTCGCGCACATAAAGTTCTGCAAGTTGTAATTGATAGGTGGCGTGGGAGTTAAATTTTAAAGTTTCGTATTTAATATTTGCCAAAATATCTTCTTCCACGTGGGTTGATTTCAATTCTACGATAAATAGCGTCTTGTCTTTAAATGCAAGCGCATCAAATTCACCACCGGGATAAATATGGCTCGCAACGGTTCCAAAGTTAGCTGCTTTGAACAATGCAGCAATGCCTTTCTCCATATCTGCTGCATGGAGATTCATATCATAATTTTCAACTTTCTCGTTGACTATTCTTTTGTGAAGCAAAGTTTCCCATTTTCGATCCCTTAAAAAACTAGATAACCAAATTATTTTGTCACCAGATTTTAAGAAAGGACGGGTATATAGGTTAAGCTTAGAAGGCCACTTGCTATTTAAATCTGCTGTTAAATAATCAATTATGTTATCCGTTTCTTCCAATGACCATTCATAGTATGCTGCAGACTTCTGGACAAATCCCTTATAATCATAGCAAACTAAATAATCGCTTTTAAAAATAGCCTTAAATTTATCTTGAATAACAGGACGAATGACATTCGTTTCTTCTCCTTTTATAGTTATAATTCTACCTTGTGGTGAAAACAGTTTGGAGAAGGAGTAGAGTAGATGCAATACTTTTTTCGTGTCAATGGGCTGCTTGAGTCTTTTTAATTCAATTTCCTTTGGGAGACTTAAAAAATCGAAATAAGTATGTGCTTTTTCAATGTTTAGCTGAAATTGCCTTTCCCATCTATCCGGATGATTTAGAATTCGAGCTTTTTTTACCGCGTCATTAGCAACCTGACTGACAAAATAATTTTCTTCATAAGTACTCCTTTCAAGTCCTTTTCTATAATTTTTAAAGCGTGTTCTATGAACTATAAATTCAGCGATTAGATCATCATCATCTTTATATTCAAAATCGTTAAAACCGCATAAATAATTATCAATTTGATAGATCTGAATTTCTTTCTGTAAGAAGAAATCAATCAGTTCGCGCACTTCTTTTTTTGTAGGGCAAATTTTTTCATTAGGGGTGTAATTTTCATCCATAAAAGTGTCCTTGGGACGAATTGGAGGAAGTTCTTCTTTCGTTTTTTGAATAAACTCTGAAGTTGTAAATCCCGCGTCTGCTGCATTCTTGTTTTTTAAACGGTGGACTTTTTTATAATTCAATAAATCATTTAAAACCGAAATGAAATGAGTTTCATATGCCGTTTGTTGCGATTGATGGTCTCGCGTTTTTGTCGAATAACGTTTGAAGTATTCAAAGTATGACAACGTTTGAATGAGCAAGTCTTCATTTGAAACTTGTAGCAATCGTTCATTATAAAGCAATGCTTGTTCATCCCAATCCTTCAAAAATTTCCGAATAAAATTAAGTTCATGAAAATCTTTTTTTATACTAGATTTTTTACTGAGGAATTGTAAACTATTCCAATGTTCATCATTTAAAAAACCTTTAGATATTTTTAGGATTCGGATAAGATTATCAAGACAGTCTAATTGAATAAATGCGTTCAAAAACTCGGCATTTATATTGGCAGGATTGTCAAAATAAGCAAACAAAAAAGCATCAAAATAGAAACGATTTTTTAATTCTTCAAAGTATTTCACTGGAATTTGAGAAGTCCAAAAATTAGTTAATACTTCAGCGGTTGCGGCCTTTTTGTAATGACTTGTTTTTACGAAGTTCCTATGCACAAAGGGACCAACTTCTTTAAAAGTTTTCTTCTCAAGCCCTGCAATTTCTTCTATTAATGCTGTTAGCGCCTCTTTTTCCTTCATAATATCTGTTTTGGGTCTTTTAAAGATAATAATTATCGCCTTTGGAATGCAACCCAAGCTCAAATTTGCTAAGCGAAATTTTAAACTTAATTGCTATTTTTAATGAAAACCAAAACTTATGATTGAATCGAGGGATATTAATGCGGAAAATGACGGCTTTAAATTGTTGGGAATTAGGGCGCGAGAGGGGGGTGGTTCAAAATTTCTAAGACCTCTTAAAGCAAATCAACTGTTAACTCAACCCATCACCATAAATTTTCGTATTCCTAGTAAGACCACTTAACTCAATTCTCTAATGTATCTGAAACAACTAATATTCGTAGGCCTATTTTTCTTTACAACTTTTTCACAGGCTCAATTTTATAAACGAAGTCATCTAGATAGTTTGAAAAGTGAGCTAATAAATCAAGAAGGAGTCAATCGCATAAATACATATTTGAAACTGACAGATGCCTATAGCTATTTTCAACTTGATACGGCCCAATTATTTGTTGATTTGGCCAGAAATGAATCCCATAAAATAGAATATGTTTGGGGCGTTTGTCAAAGTTATTTTTTAGAATCAAAAGTGCAATTAAGACAAGGGAAAAAACACATTGTGGAGGTTAAGTTCATAAAAGGGCAATGCGCAAAATGGTTTAGAGAAAACCATTTTGTTAAGGATGGCTTAATCGCTGAAATGAGTCGGATTAACGAAGTATTATGCAATGAAGGAAGTGCTGAGGCTTTGCGAAATTCAGAATTGCTATTAAAAGAAGTAGAAAACTGGAATGACCATTTAATAAAAGCAAAAGCTTGGGAGCAAATCAATAAATCGAAAAATCCATTTTTTAGCCAGGCCAATTATCCGAATAGTGCGGACTCTGTTTTATATCACTTCGAAAGAACAAATGATTCTTTAAAACTGATGAATTTTTTCTGTAATAACCTTTTCCAAAAATCGGCTGGAAATGTTCCTAAAAATGAAGTGAATAAGTTGGAAGTGATGGCGCGTCGTTGGGACAATCCTTCGTTATGGGGAATTATTATGAAAATGAAATGTTATCCCTTTGCAGTCCGGGGTAATATAGACTCCACAATTTATTATGTGAATCAAATAAATGAATTAGATGCTCAAATGGTGAAAGTACCTGTTTATTGGCCAAGTATTGAGCTACTATCTATCGCTTATCAGCAAGCTCACGATCGACAGCAAATGGTAAAAAACTTGCTAGTAACTGTAGCGATTAATAAAAAGTATGGAAACAATATGAAATTAGCTCAAAACTATCATGTTTTAGGGGAATCCTACTATATTTTAAAAGAGTACGATTTGTCCATTGCGTATTATTTAAAATCAATGGACTTGCATGAAGAGTTAGAAGATTATTATATGCTTACCTCGATTAAAAGGAGGTTGGCTGATCTTTATGTTTTAACTGCTGAGGATGAAAAGGCCGAGAAACTTTATTTTGAAGTAATTGATTGGGCAAAAGAAAAGCAGGAGTTCTATGTGGTTAAAATAATGTTGGGTAATGCTTATATGAGTTTGGCAACACTCTATCAAAGTCAGAAAAAGTATGACAAATCCATGTCCAGTTATGAATTATCAGTTGACAACCTGCAAGGGAATTTAAATAGATTAATTGAACCCAAAATAGGTTTAATGTCAATGTTTTTGGACATGCATGAAATTGAAAAGGCAGATTCAATCCATCATCAAATTATTTCGTGGGGAACGACTGCCATTGTCTTAAAAAAAGCAGATTTCTACCTTGAAGAAGGACGTCTTTTCATTGCGTTGGAAAAATATTCAAGAGGGTTAGAAAGTTTGAATACATATTTGGAAATGGACGCAGATAATGATATTTCCGAAGAGAAAAAGGAAGTGTACTATTTGCTGTACTTTACACATAAATCATTAGCGCAGAATACGCAAGCTCTTGCCGCTTTTGAATCTTACAAAACAATAGAGGATAGTTTAAGCGCAAGTAAAGTCACAGGGAATGTGCAAAAAATTCAATCGGATTATGAATTATCCTTGAAAGAATCTGAAATAGAGAGGCTGGAACAACAGCAAGAAATTTCTGATTTACAATTGGTACAGCAAGAAAATAAATTAGCATTGAGAAAGCTGTACATTATCCTTCTGGCTTTTGCATTTATCGTCCTTGGCGGAATTGCATATTTGTTTTTTAAACGTTTTCAATCCAAAAAAGAAAAAGAGATGGAAATCGCACGATTAATGTCACTCCAAAAAGCTGAATTGGCCGAAGTTAAAAATAATTTATATGCCAACATTTCCCACGAGTTTAAAACACCATTAACTCTTATTCGGGTTCCATTGCAAACCTTTAGAGCCAATGCTGCAGCTAAAGATCAAAAAACACTAGACTCTATCATTAGAAATACAGATTATTTGCTGGAAATGTTAGATGAACTGTTGGGAATATCTAAACTGCAAACCAATAATGTTGAATTGCATCCATCCAATTTTAATATAGCCAGTTTTTTAGCACAAATTAAGCTCAATTTCGCACCTCTATTTTCCGGAAAAAACATTAAATTCGATTGGTCTGTAGCGCTTGATCAGGATCATTTTAATGGAGATGAAAATAGGCTAAATATTGTCATGAGTAATCTGCTTAAGAATGCTTACAGCAATACGAATGTAAATGGTTGGGTAAAGTGTGAGGTAAGAATGGACCAAGATCTTAGAATTTCAGTCTCTAATCAAGGAAAACCAATAGGTGAAACCGATTTGCCTTATATTTTTGATCGATTTTATCGCGCAAATGATAGCGATTATTCAGGGACAGGAATCGGGCTTGCATGGAGCAAACAGATTGTAGAATTACACGGAGGAACAATTGGTGTAGATAATACGAATAAGCAACACGTGGCTTTTTCCGTGACCATTCCAATCGTTGATGAACTTAAAAACGCAACAACAATAATCAGTCAAAATTCTACAATAACATCAATGCTTAATGATCATATAAATGATTCAGCATTAGATAATGTCAATGACAAATTACCGCATATTTTAGTTGTGGAGGATAATGTTGAAATGAGAGAGTTGCTGGCAAATGTGCTCAAAGCTGATTTTAAATTAAGTTTTGCTGAAAATGGTGTGAAAGGAGAGCAATTGGCCAATCAACTACAACCCGATCTGGTTTTAAGTGACATTATGATGCCAAAAAAAGATGGGTTTGAGTTATTGAAATCATTGAAAGAAAATTTTAATTCTAGTCATATCCCAGTTGTATTATTGACCGCTCGCGGAGACACTGATAGCCGTATTAGAGGTTTAAATAAAAATGCAGATGACTATGTAGCAAAACCATTCGATCCAAATGTATTAAAAGCAAGAATTAATAATTTACTCAGACAACGCTTGCATTTGCATAAATTATTTAGTGAAAACCCACTGCTTTACAGTAAGGAGGTTAATTGCACACCAATTGATGCTGATTTTATTGATCGCGTGCGAAAAACAATGGAAAATAATTATACAGATGGTGACTTTTCAGCCAGCCATTTATGTTTGGAAATATCCTTGAATAGAACAAGTGTTAATACTAAAATAAAAGCATTAACGAATCAATCTACAGCGGCGTATATCAAAAATTTTAGACTAGAAAAAGCCGTTAAAATGTTAGTTGAAACACAGGCTAATATGACCGAAGTATATGTTGATAATGGTTTTAATAGTCCGCAATCATTCAATAAAGCCTTTAAAAATAAATTTGCTTGTACTCCATCAGAGTATCGAACTAAGTTCTTTAAATAGACTGTTGTTAATCCCCGTTTATCAGAGGGTTGCTGGTTGTTTGTTCTAGGTTTTTCATTGCTTTGTTAAAAGTGAAATTGTCAAATGTTTCATAAAAGTTGTCATATGGTTCATTGAATATGTGAAATGATTCAATCTAATTGTCAAATGGCGCATTCATTAACTTTTACTATTCAGAACTTTATAAAAAGCAGCATTAAGCAATGATGCTTTTTGGGAGGAAACTGAAAATCCCCAAATAGAGTAGGTGAAAAATTAATCCAAAATTTATGAAAAAATTAATCTTAATGTTTTTGGGAATAGTACTATTCTCAGGTGTTTCTATAGCACAAGCATTTCAGCAAAGTCTTTCTGTTGCAGGAATAGATTTTAATCATTATTCAATTGAGACGACAGATAGCGGTTATGCCTGCGTAGGAACTTTATTTGATGCGGCTAACGGAAACAATGATATCCATGTTTTTATGGTCAATCAGGACGGAGATATGATGTGGGAAAGAGTCATTGACGAATCTGCAGATGATCGCGGATTAGATATTGTTTTTAATAATCTAGGGAAATTGGCAATAACTGGTTACATCAGTCCAGGCGGAGTAGGTTTTGGAGAATTATATGTCGCTACATTGGACCTTTATGGAAACTTGATTGACGATCAAGCCGTTTCTGGTTTTTCTTCAAGCGCAGGAACAAATATAATTGTGACGGATGACGGCGCTAGTTTTATTGTTGGAGGATTATATGCGGATCAATTTGCCGGCACTGTTTTAACAAGTAATGAGGCACTTGTCATTGAGTTTGATCCGAGTCTAAATTATATGAATCATGTACAACTTTCAACGGCGGATATGGACTATTCATCCATTAATGATATTGTGGAAATTCCTGGACAAGGATATTTTGTGACTGGCGGTGTAGGAATTCCTTTTGGTTTTCCTCATTATGCAAATCAAGGAGTGCTTGCTATGTTTCTAAGTTACAGCTTGAGTATCCAGAATGATTTGTCTTTTGAATCTACCAATAGCACGCATGTTGGGGTTTCAGCCGTTTATTCTAGCAGCGCAGATGAAATTTACTTAATGTCGAACAGTGGTATTAATCACAACCCCCAAATTACAATTATTGGTGGCGTGACTTCAACTCCAGCAATTACAACGAATTATCTCTTGTCTTTAGATCCTACATACGGATGGCATAATGCGGCAGGTTTTGAATTGCGTGCAACGGCTTGGAACCAGAATCATTTGACAGTCTGCGGTTACTTTAGAACATATTCTGATGGTATTACAAATGGGAATGCTATTCCTTGGATTACAGAAATTGAAAAGAGTAGCGGTGCACTTGTGCAAGCTTATACTTGGCCTGCACCTTCTCAAGGGTTTTCCGCACATGGTGATGGTATTTTTTCAACCTTTAACGGTGTCCATCCCACGCATTATAATCAAGAAATTTTGACTGAAAGAATGGATGGACAAGGATTTGTCTTGGTAGGGCCACATAAAAATAATGGCTATTTTGGAATCGATCTTGTAACAACTCACGGAATGGGTGGAATGCCTTGTTATGATCCATATTCGTACAGCGCAACAACGGTTAATAGGTTGGCAATAAGTGGTATTGTATCTAATGTTACACCAATTTCTCCTTACACTGTTTTTGCGAGTGCAAATGGATTTGGACCAACTGTTTTTAGTGTCAATTGTCTTGCCATGAAAGGAAGTTTGGCTCCAATTCAATCAGATTCAGAAGTAACAACCGAGCAAGGTGTTACTAGTTTAAATGAACTGAATGAAGTTTCGCTAGATATTTCCCCGAACCCATTCAATGAGAATTTTACTGTACGTTTAAGTGGTGAAAATATCAACGGACACTTATCCGTAAGAAATGCCTTGGGTCAAATTGTATTTGAATCTTCTCAGGTTATCGAAAACCAATTTTTTACTGAAGTAAACACAACAAGCTTTGAAAAAGGAATTTATTTGGTCGTATTAACAAGTCCAGAAGGAATTTTAATCACTAAAAAAATAGTAAAGCTTTAAATTGAGCATTTATGTAATACAGTCGGGTGGAAATTAAATCGCCCGACTGTTTTTTAACCCAATTACGGGTAACACTGCGAAATGTTTGTTGGATATAGTTTATTTTTGGTAATAGTAAATATTAATCCAAAGAAAAAACGCTATTCAGATGATAAAAAAAAATCAATTTCTATTAAGTCTTTTAACATTCTTCTTTATTGCGAATGGCACTAGCTATGGCCAAGCAGTTAACATTAGTACATTGCCATATACATATGCTGATCTTAATTAT
>JBLHOW010000094.1:0-22095 GCA_047623705.1 Crocinitomix sp. | reverse complement strand
ACAACGTCCAACGTGAGTTTTATGAATTAGAGAAATTATTTACAACTATTGAAAGTCAACTGGAGGAATTCATTAGAAAGTCTGAAGGTTGGGAGTCGGTAGAATAATTTATATGCCAAGATTAACGGTTCTAGTTGATTGATTAGAACTGTTTTTAACTATTGAAATAGAAAGACAAATTGAGCAATTTTTAATCTTGCTCCTTATGCAAAGCACCTCCCGCTAAAAAAACTCTTTGTAAATTTGTTCCTCCAAATGTGATTCCATTATGATTCAAATAGCAAAGTTTACATTCAATCCTTTTCAAGAGAACACGTTCATTCTTTCGGATGAAACAAACGAATGTGTCATCATTGATCCTGGTTGTCAGACGAGGGCAGAAAAGGATACCCTCAGTAATTATATGACCGAACATGGATTAACACCAGTACGGCTATTGAATACGCATTGTCATGTCGATCATGTATTTGGGAATTTTTACGTTAGTGAAAAATACAAATTACCCCTTGAGGCGCATAAACTTGATTTGCCAACATTGAAAATGGTTGAAAAATCTTGTATGATGTATGGAATCAAAGAATTTGAACTATCGCCTGAGCCGACTATCTTTTTAGAAGAAGGAGATGTAGTGACTTTTGGTAATTCAAAATTAGATGTGATTTTTACGCCAGGACATGCACCTGGACATGTCGTTTTTTATGCAGCCGAAGATGGGTTTGTAGTGAATGGAGATGTTTTATTTTTAGGAAGTCATGGTAGAACGGATTTACCTGGAGGCGATCATCAAACCTTGAAAAAGAGTATTACAGAAAAAATGTTTGCACTACCTGATGAAACGGTTGTTTTAAGTGGGCATGGTCCTGAAACTACAATTGGGCAAGAAAAGACTTCGAATCCAATCTTATATTAATCCTCTTTCTCAACAAATGCTCGGTTAGGACGTAAAGCGTCTCGTATAATTTTCACGTCTTTTTCTTGAACAGTCATGTAGGCAGATGAATGCAAGTCGGCTTTAGAAACTGTTCCTTCATTGAAAAACTCCAATTTTTCACGTTCCATAAACTCTTTTAAATGAATGACATGGTGCTGCGCTGTACCTTCAGCAGTTTCACCATAGAAGTCCCAAATTAATCGAATTTTCCGATTCACTGTACTATAATTTTTCTAGTTTCAACTGCCTCAACAAAAATTAAGTTGAGTACATACGTTCCGTTTGGAAGAGCTCCGAGATCCAATTCATAATTGGATGTTCCTAAATTAGGTTGAACTGTAATAACTGTACGACCTTGCATATCCGTTAGCACAATTGTCATTAAACCCTGGTTAGACACGTTTGAAACGTATAGAAAATTAGCCGTAACTGGATTTGGATAAATGTTAAGTGCAATTTGGTTAGTTGCTACATCAACCGATAAATCACCCCAGGTGTCAACTGCTTCTGCACCGCCCCAAATATGGTTAGCAATATGTGGATTATCAATGAAGGGATTACGATTTCCAATAGCTGCAAAGATTGTGTTGTTACGATTCGTTTCAAGATCAGAAACAGGATCGAGTGCGTTCCAATCTAACAATAAATCAATCATATTACCATCTACCGCATTGGTAGAGCCTACAGTAACCGCATTGGGTAAACAACGGTTGCCATAACGCACGTACATGTACATAACAATTCGTGCAGCATCACCAATCCATTCGTCACCAGGGTACCAATTTGAACCTGCAGTTCCTGCATCACCGCCGCCACTTGCAAATTTTCTATTTGATCGATTTCCATTTGCTTGAACGTCGCTTGATCTTAAATTGTGAGGGTCAGAACCTGGGCCAGATGTCCCTAAATTTGGTGAACCTAATGATTTTGGAAATACATGTTCTCTATTCCACTCTCCAACTAAACCTCCGTTGGCATTTTTATCTCTTGTTCTATCATTAATTACACTGCCGTCATCATCATCATAACCGTACATTAATAAAACGACTGAACTATTTGTTGGATCTAAATCCCCTGCTTTTAAAACATCCCAAACTTCAGAATATGTTGTGGGTGATGTATGTGTGGAAGTAATTAGATCGCTTAATTCAGCCTTTAAGGCTGTTCCTGTTAAAGAAAAGTCGATACTGCTATAATAGGCGGGAACTTGTCCAAATCCTGCTAAAGAGATTAAGAGTGAAAGTGAGTAGAAGAGTTTTTTCATTGAAATGTCGTGTAATTCTTGTAAAGATACCGATTCAATTATCAATGTGCAATTATCATTGTGGAATTGTCAATTATGAGGTTTATCTAGTTCAGTGATCTTATGCAAAATCTAGGAACGAAGTGATCTAACCTGTCACCCTGAGCTTGTTAAAGGGACTAATAACGCATTGGTCTAATATCTAATCAAATGATTGATTGGCATTGTTCGCCATTTCTAGTAAGCGTTCATATTCGTCTCCGCTAATATCTGAATGGAAAAAGTGGACTGGATCAATTTTTTTACCGTTTTTTTCAATTTCGTAATGTAAGTGTGGTGCAGTAGATTTACCAGTACTTCCGACTAAACCAATTAATTGACCACGCACTACTTTGTCTCCTTTTTTGACTTTAAAACCACTTAAATGTGCATAGCGCGAAACATATCCAAAACCATGATCAATTATGATGCAATTACCATATCCCCAAAGTTTTTCCTCAATATCTTTAACAACACCATTACCCGTTGAATAAACATTAGAGCCTGTTTCAGCTGTAAAATCTAAACCCCAATGCATTTTTTTTGTTTTATAGATTGGATCAATACGCCATCCATAACCAGAAGAAATTCTTGTTAATTCTATGTTGGAAATGGGTTGAATTGCTGGGATAGCCGCAAGCATTTGTTCTTTTTCTTTGGCTAATTTAATCACCTCGTCAAATGAAATAGATTGTGCGTAAATTCTTTTTTCCAAGGCTTGAATCAATTTCTTATTTTCGATAATTCTTTCAGAATGATTGAATCCTTTAATTTCTTCATATTCTTCTGACCCCCCAGTTCCAAGTTCACGCATTTGCTCTGGAAAAGGCTCTGCGTTAAACACTACTCGGTAAATTTCATTATCTCGTTTTTCTAAATCATCAACTACTGCTGTAATTAAAAGCAATTCTTCATTGATTTCTTTAATTTGCTTATTTAAATCAGCATTTTCGCGTTCAAGTGCCTGCTCATTTGTAGATATTAAAAAAGATGAGAATAGTAGGTAGAATCCGAATCCTAGAACCACTGCAGGTGCAACAACTAGTAATGCTCTAAGCAAATGCTCTTTCCATGACAGTTCTACTTTGTCATATGAAAGTGTTTCTGGGTTATATCTGAATTTTTGCTTTTTCATAACTGTGTTGTTCCTTTTTCACATTTTCGAATGCTTTTTTTGTATAAAAAATCTACCTTCGAAAGCGCGAATTTACGGATAAAGAATAAATTTGCAATGCAATTAACAATCGTTAACAAATTATAGTGATGAAAATCAACGAGATACGGCAGACATTTTTGGACTTTTTTGAGGATAAAGGACATAAAATAGTTTCATCAGCGCCAATGGTGATAAAGAATGACCCCACGTTAATGTTTACAAACGCGGGAATGAATCAGTTTAAAGATTTTTTTCTTGGTTATAATGAGGCCAAGGATAAACGTGTAACAAATACGCAAAAATGTTTACGTGTATCAGGCAAGCAAAACGATTTAGAAGAAGTTGGTGTTGATACATACCATCACACCATGTTCGAAATGCTAGGCAACTGGTCTTTTGGAGATTATTTTAAAGAAGAAGTAATTGGATGGGCCTGGGAATTGTTGACAGATGTTTATAAACTAGATATTGATCGTATTTATGTCACCGTTTTTGAAGGAGACAAGACAGATGGAACTGCGGTTGATCAAGAAGCTGTGGATATCTGGAAGAAATATATTGCGACAGATCGGATTATTTATGCCGACAAATGCGATAATTTTTGGGAGATGGGCGACACAGGACCTTGTGGACCTTGTTCTGAAATCCATGTGGATATAAGAAACGAAGACGAGCGAAAATTAGTAGACGGGAAGTCTCTAGTTAATCAAGATCATCCGCAAGTGATTGAGATTTGGAACCTTGTTTTTATGCAATATAACCGTAGGGCAAATGGTTCATTAGAAGCACTGCCTGCGTCGCATGTTGATACAGGGATGGGGTTGGAGCGACTAGCAATGGTCTTACAAAGTAAACAGTCCAATTATGATATTGATTTATTTCAAACGCTAATCTCTAGTTTAGAAAAAATAAGTGGAAAAACTTATAAGGATAACGAAGAAACTGATATTGCTTTACGCGTTGTTGCCGATCATATAAGAGCCATAGCTTTTTCAATTACGGATGGTCAATTGCCCTCAAATAATGCAGCTGGTTATGTGATTCGTCGAATTTTAAGAAGAGCAGTGCGTTATGGTTATCAGAAATTAGATATTAAAGAACCATTTATTTATAAAATGGTTGATCCGCTGGTAAATGAAATGAAAGAAGCATTTCCAGAATTGGAAAAACAAACGAATTTAATTGAAAAGGTAATTCATGAAGAAGAGGTAAGTTTTTTCCAAACTTTAGCGAAAGGAATTAATAAAATTGACAGCTTAGTTGCCTCTCTTCAATCACAAGGGAAGGGTACCATTCCAGGTGAAGAAGTCTTTCGATTGAGTGATACATTTGGTTTTCCTGAGGATTTGACACGTTTGATAGCGAAAGAAAATGACTTATTAATTGATCATGAAGGGTTTGAAAAGGCAAAAGAAAAGGCTAAGGAAATAGCAAGACAAGCGACCAGTATAGAGTCTGATGATTGGGTGGAGATTCGAGAAGATGATGTAGAGGAATTTATTGGATATGATTTTTTGGAAACTAACGTTTCAATTATAAAGTACAGAAAAGTCATTCAGAATAAAAACACATTTTACCAATTGGTATTTAATATTACTCCATTCTATGCAGAGGGTGGAGGGCAAGTAGGCGATTCTGGGTGGATTGAATCAGAAAGTGAAAAAGTTGTGATTTTCGATACAAAAAAAGAAAATAACTTAATTGT
The DNA here is from genome assembly GCA_047623705.1 of Crocinitomix sp. Classification (GTDB taxonomy): domain Bacteria; phylum Bacteroidota; class Bacteroidia; order Flavobacteriales_D; family Crocinitomicaceae; genus Crocinitomix. The sequence goes on along the minus strand of JBLHOW010000094.1, from coordinate 17,021 downwards.
TCACTTGGCAAAAGACTTACCAAAAGAACCAATGGGGCACTTTAGAGCCCATGTTACTAAGACTAAAAGGCGATTATCTGAAGCCAATCATACTGCAACTCATATATTGCATCACGTTTTGCGCGAGACATTAGGGACACATGTAGAGCAAAAAGGATCATTAGTAAATGCCAAATATTTACGTTTTGATTTTTCACATTTTTCAAAAGTATCTGACGAGGAATTAGAACAAATTGAGTTCAAAGTAAATGAAGCGATTCGGAGCAATCATGCGCTAAACGAACGTCGTGCTGTTCCTATGGAAGTAGCACATGAATTAGGTGCAATGGCTTTGTTTGGAGAGAAATATGGCGATTTGGTTCGGGTTATCCAATTTGGAGATTCGGTTGAACTTTGTGGTGGAACCCATGTTAAATCAACTGGAGAAATTCGATTATTTAAAATTACCTCAGAAGGGTCGGTAGCATCTGGGATTAGAAGAATTGAGGCGATAACTGCTGATACAGCACAAGCATTTTATAAAGACCGCGCAGATCAGTTTGAAGCCATTTCGCAACTATTAAAAAAACCGAAAGATGCAGTTAAAACGATCAACGAATTAATTGACAAGAATAATAAGCTTTGCAAAGAAATTGAGCAGTTAAAGAAAGGTCAGGTGAAGCAAATTAAAGCTGCCGTTTTAGCGAAAGTAGAGACTAAAGGAGATATTAATTTTATTGCAGACATATTAGATTTAGACGGTGGATCGATTAAAGATTTATGCTTTCAATTAAAAGGGGAGTTGAATAATTTGTTTGCTGTAATTGGCGGAAAGGCTGACGGTAAAGCAACGTTAAGTATTGTTATTTCTGAGGAGTTGGCTAAAGCAAATGACTGGCATGCGGGTAATTTAGTTCGTGAAACTGCCAAGTACATCCAAGGTGGAGGTGGTGGACAACCATTTTTTGCAACTGCAGGTGGGAAAGATAGCAGTGGTTTAAAAACAGCGATAGATAAGGTAAAAGAAATAACTGGAATTTAATAAATATGAAAAACTGGTTCAAAGATAATAAGCTTTTGGCCTATGGTATAATTGCCCTAGTTGCAATAGTTGTGGTATTGATTATTTTGGCCAAGTTCTGGTCACACGCAATTGTTGCAGCAGTGTGTTTAGGGATTGGATACTATTTTGGCCGCCGACATAAGAAAGCGAATGAGAAGAAAACGCAAGGTAAAGAGCGCACTGGATTTTTATAAGCGAATGCTTAATCCTAAACCAAAGTGCATATAGTCAAGTGACTTTTTGAAAGAAACTTCCTTAAGGCTATTACCCATTGCGGGTCGATACTGCGCTGTTCCCGTTAAATATAAGTTCTTATAGAAATTATAGTGAATTTTTGAGGCAAATAATACGTCCACGTAAAAGGACTTATAAATACTATTTTCCTTTCCAAATACTAGGAGATTATTCTCGCCGATATAAGCACCAGAAGAGCGTGTTAAAAAGTTAAACCTTGCAGACGCATATAAATCCAATTGGAATTTTTTCATCATAATTTGCGTACCTAGATGTATTGGCAGCGTAATGTAAGTTGCTTTATTTAGGCCATTATGTGTTGTTCCTTTTTGGCTTTCTTTATAGGCGTATGTATAAACCGTATCAACAGGAGTTGCTGTTGAATCTGATATGAATTCAATTGAGTCAACTACAGATCCCGTCGCAGTGTCTACTGAATAATAAAAACTATACTCATATTCATATTCATTAATAACGGTTTCAAAAATTTCTGTTGTATCTAGAAACGTTTCGTAAGTTGTAAATTCATAGGATTCAGTAAAGTTATTGAAGCCTAAACCTGTACCAAAAGTTAGCCCGTTTTTTAGACGATAAGTAATGTCTAAATTTGTTTGATTACCAATTTTGTCGCTAAATCCATTATCATAGATGTTTTCTTCATTCATGTCGTTTGAAGTGTAGCTAGAACGCACTAAATTGATGCCAGAAGTAAGTGATATCATAAGTGGTTTAATTGAATCTTTTGGTGGAGGATTAATTACCACTGGGTTTTGTACTGGAACTGGCAATGTAATACCTGTAGTATCAGTTTCTGTACTTGTCGTATCAATTTCTGTATTATCAACGTCTGAATCCGGGGTATCAGCAATTGCATTTGCATCAGGATCATTGTTTGCAGGATCAGTTGAATTTGAAGGGATATCGTTATCCCCGTTGCTGGTGTTTGTTTGGTCACCTGTGTTATTTGTACCATTATCACCTGTGTTTTTAGCATCATTCGTATCGCCCTGACTTGTGTTATTGCTTCCAGTGTTGGAGTTTGCATTAGTCGTTCCATCTGATGCGCCATTGTCTCCAACTGCTGAATTATTAACTGATCCAGTTTGATTATTCGATCCAGTGCCATTGAGTGCACTATTCGGTCCACTAGAATTTAGGCTAAATCCATTAGATGATGCTGCTGTTAAATCTCCACGTCTAGTATTTGCAACTGTATTTGTTCCGCTTGTACGATTGTTTCCAATTAGATTCGTATTGCCTGCATTGAGGTTGTTTGAATTGTCATTTGCTGTGCTATTGTTCACTGCGTCAGAAATTCCTTCTGTTACATCAGTGTTAGCGTCATTTACGCCATTTTCATCATTTGCTCGGTCTGTTCTGTTTTCTGTTTCATTTTGCAATGCTGCCCCATTAGTAGGGTTGTTCAATGAGCTCGTGATATTGATCGTAGATTCATTTGTCTCACTTCCAGAAATGTCTGATTGGGCCACTTGGTTAGACCCATTCATATTGGTGAGAACCACAGTCGTAATTCCAACTGTTGTTAATAATGCGATTAAGCCAAGTAATAAAAAACCTGCTTTTCTCTTTCTAAATCCTAGTGAACTGTCGATATTGCCTTTGACAAAACCTGGCGCTTCTGTAACTGTTCCGCCAAGTTCGGAACGATACAAATCGTCGATATTTCTAAATTCTTTACCCATTTAACACGGTGCTTCTGGTTATATTCTTTTCTTCAAGTTTTAACTTAATTAGTCTCCTTGCTTTGGACAATTGAGTTTTTGAAGTATTTATTGAAACGTTTAAATAATCTGCTATTTCTTGATGTTTTAAGTTGTCAAAAACGTACATGGTAAACACTGTGCGATAACCATCTGGCAAATCATTCAGAATTTCTTGTAATACATCTTTTAAATTAATTCCTTCTTCTTCAATGATAAATTCAGCCTCTTCAGCTTCGAAATAAGAATCGTCTTCAACAAACTCAAACTTTTTTTCCGCGCGATATTGATTAATGGCTTCGTTGATTACAATTCTTTTAATCCAACCGCCTAAATCATATTCGGGATTAAACAACTCTCTTTTTTCATAAATCTTAATAAAGGCTTCTTGTAAAATATCAGCTGCCTTGTCATGATTTTTCGTATATCTTAGACATATCGTGAACATAGCGGCCGAATAATCTTTATAGATTGTGTCGAAAGCTTTCTTATTCCCACGAATAAACTTCTTTTTAAGTTTGTCTAAACTCAAGTTTGTTGTTTCTTTAGTTAGTCCCCTAATTTTTCCTTTTTAGTAAATAAATCATCTTTAGCCTATAGTTTCAGTGTTAGTGAAGCATTTACGCCAATATTATAAAGGTGAGTTACGGGGATAGTATTTTCTCTAAAATAATATTTTATAAAAGGTTCAATATTAAAATTGAATTTTTCTCCAATAGGTTGCATGTAGCCAAATCCTAGTGTAGCAGAAGAATTCAAGTAGGAATCTGGATTTGACGTTAGTGTCGTATTCGTTCCATCAGTATACATCAGTGTTCTTTGAACAGAACGCTCATTTAAAAAATTAATTCCCAATCCGGTTCTCACATAGAACTGCTTAAAAAGGAAGTATTTCATTTGTAGTGGAATTTCTATATCACCTAATTGAATTTCAGTAATTAAGTCAGAAGATCCTGTAAAACCATATGTTGGGTCAATGTCTGATCCAAAAGTTAAGCCTCCTTGTGTATGGCTAATGTTTTTAATTCCATAAGATATTCCAGTCAGCAATGTGAGTCTAGGGCTCAGATTGTAACCAATAGTTAAACCACTGGTAAAGCCGTATTGTGCCTCACTCGATTCATTTATGTTATGAATATTCATTGCAGAAACTTCAAGTCGTGTAGAGATACCTAAGTGCCATTCGGCTGTATTTTGTTGTGCAACTAAAGATATTGGAGCCAAAAATAAAAGTACAATTAACTTTTTCATCTTATAAGGTTTTAAGGGAAGTGTAAAATTTCCCCTTTCTATAGGTAATACAGGTTAAATATAAGAAGGTTGCCTAAAAAAGAAAAAAAATTAATCAATGCTCAAGATTCGAACATCATAGACAATGTCAGTATTTTTTTGGACCAAATCAACTAAACCTTTACTACCATATGCCAGTTTAGCCGGGATTTCAATAAAGGCATTTTCTCCTGATCGAATGACTTTCATCCCTTGATGTAAGCCGTCGATTACATTGTCATTTTCAAATCTAAAACTGAAAGGTTGACTGTCTTTAAAAGAGTTATCATAAAGTCCAGCTTTACTTCCTTTTGTATACGCAAAATAGTCAAATGTAATGAGGTCGTCTTTATTGGGCGTATTTGCATTTGGATTTTGACTCCAGGTGTAAACCTTTACACCTTCGTCCAACACAATGGGTGTAATACGTTTAATAATTTCAATTTCCACAATAATGTCGGCTCCGGGAGGAACAATCGTTGAATAACCATCCTCACCATAGGCAAGGGCATTTGGAATCATGATTCGACCTACATCACCGATATTCATTTCTAATAAGCCCTTTTCCCATCCTTCAACCATCATTCCAATATTGGTTTTAAGTGGGGCAGGGGCATTCATTTCCGCGTTTGAATCAAATATTTCACCTGCTGCAACACGCGCGGTATAATTGACCAAGACCACATCATTCAACTTAATGGGATCATTTTCGTTTTTTACTGTCCATTCTACACGCAGACCACCTTCGCCATTATAGACCATTAAATTAGGTTCGCCTAAAATCGTGTCTTTTAAAAGGGCAAAAGGTTGTTCCGATTCCGCAGAATCAATTCCATTTTCAATTACCAAGTCAAGTACAGTATTGCTTGTGTCAACTTCAGTATCATTGTTATCTGTCGTTTTTACGCCATCAAAATCACAACTTACAATAAGGAGCGCTAAGCCAATATAGATTAGGGATAATTTCATTAAAGTTCAATTTTTAAAAGTTCAATGTCATAAATAACAGGGGAGAGTGGTGGAATTTTTTCGGTATCACCAACCAAACCATGTGCGGCGTGACTAGGAATAATAAATTTAGCCTTATCACCAATACACATGTATTGAACTCCTTCATGCAAGCCACTTTCTATATCGGATTTTTCAACAATAAAACTTTCTGGGCCATTTTCAGACGAAGAATAGCATACATCACCTGAAAGCAATGCAATGTCGAAATCCACAGTTACTGTATTGCCTACTTTAGCCGTATCTGTGCTTTCGCTTTTATGATAAACCATATAACGCAAGCCAGTACCAGTTGAAATCATGTTCCAATCGGGATGAGTGCCCAAGAAAAGGTCAATTTCTTCACTTTCCTCAGTAGCAAATTGAGCATTCATATTACTAGATTCATCTGTATCCCAATTGACATTTTGAACAATCATATTCTCTTGTTCAGCTTGACATGATAAAAAGAAGATAAAAGCTATAGGTACGAGATATTTCATTCAAAATGTGATTTGTTTTCTTCAACGAAATTAGGCAAAATAGTTACAAATTTTGAGATGGCGTCTTCAATTTTTCCAACGAATTTCCCTCCGGATGCGTTTCTGTGTCCACCGCCATGGAAATGATTCCGAGCCATATCATTAACCGGAATTGACGCAATAGATCTGAATGAGATTTTAATAATACCGTCAGACTCTTTAAAGAATACGGCCATTTTAACACCTTCTAATGATAATGCTTGGTTCACTAAACCTTCTGTGTCACCCTTTTGAGCATCAAAACGCGTTTGTTCTGCTTGGGTTAAAGAGATATAAGCCGCTTGCAGTTCACGTACAACAACCAATTTCTCCAATAATGCGAAACTCGTTAGTTTTATGCGGTTTTCAGTATTGGTGTCAAATATGTTTTCATGAATTGTTGAATGCTTTAATCCTTTATTGATTAAATGCGCGGCAATTTCATGTGTTTTAGGCGTAACAGATGAAAACCTGAACGAACCTGTATCTGTAACTATTCCTGTATACATGGCCTCAGCAGTTTCGCGATCAATTTTATCCAAATCGTTACGCGCTTCCATAAGTTCATAAATGAGCTGGGCTGTTGAACAAGTTTGCGGATCAGAAAACATCAAATCCACAAAATCTGCTGCAGGATCACGGTGATGATCAATCATGATTTTTTTTGCAGTTGATTTCGCTAATAAGTCATCCATTCTTCCTATTCGTCCTGGTGAATTATAGTCTAAGCAAAAAATTAAATCTGCTTCTTCCATTAATTGGATTACTTCTGCCTCGCGCTCTTGATGTGGAATTACCAAATCAAAGCCCAACATCCATTGTAAAAAGTTGGGGGCAACGTCAGGATGACAAATGGTGACATTCGTATGTTCTTTCGTTAAGTAATGATAAAGGGCTAGGGATGAGCCTATGCTATCTCCATCAGGAGATTTATGTGCTGTAATAACCACGTTCTTCGCATCTGCTAAGAGGGCATTAAATTGTTCAATTTTTTCTGCAGTAAAAATCATAATGTAAAATAAAACCGCCTATCCGCCTTAGGCGGACAGACGGTTCGTCATTTTTTTATTGTTAATCGGTTTAAAATCCGAGTTTTTCAGTTCTTCTGTGCTCTATTAATACACCAACGCAAACATTATCTGTATTGGTTAGTTTTTTATTGTCGCTACTTCCAGTTGCAGGTACGTTTACAGAAAGATAAAATTTTCTAGTCTTATCAGATGTAAATAATACAAAAGGTGTCATGCCATCATCTTCATTATCAAAAATAACCTCGCGTTGACGTTTGATATTTGTATTTCCGTTTGCGTCTTTAACACGTACAACAATATCCTTAGCCAATTCAAATTTTACTCCTGTTGCGCTTTCAATATCTGTGCAAGTAGACAGTCTATATTCGAATCCTGCATAGCCAACAAAGCTCATTTCATAAACTTTACCTTTTTCAAATGCAGCACTTCTTGACTGGTTATTTAAATTCCAATAGGCGCTTTTGTCTTCTTTAGAGAACTGCCCCATGCATAAATAATGCGTTTTGTTACACTGTGCATATGCTTGAATCATAATAGCACTTAACAATAAAACTCCTATACCAACTACTTTTCTCATTTTATTCTATTTTGTGTATGTGTCTCTTAATTCGTTTGCTTTTGCTTTAATAGCATCAAACGCTTCTGCTGTCATATTGAATGATCCACCACCCGAAATAAGTAATGTTCCGTCAGCATCATTCTCTACTGATGACTCTGTCTCTTCAAATTCCATGCTAGACTCAAAAACATCACTTAAATCCATCATATCACCAATCACTTCATTCACAGACGCATCCTCTGCGTATTCAGAAATAAAGTCGATTAAGTTTTCTAAAACTAATTTTTGATCTCCAATTTTATTGATGATTGGATTATCATCACTATATGTTTCAACAAGGTTGCAAATAATGTATAAACTTTCAACATAACCACCGGCCATGATTAATGAAAGTTCAACACCCTTTTCATTCTCCTCTAAGTATAAATAACTATTATAATAAGAGTCGTTTGAAATAGAAAATAAAGAATCTGAATCTCCTTCATTGTTTTCAATTCTATCCATCATTTCAGTGTCAAATGCACCAGAAATTCCGAGTTCTTCACCTAATTCTTCAATTTGCTTAAAGTATTTTAGGAAATCAACACCAATGCCAAAACAGCTTAGGTATGCAATATCTGCAGAATAAACTCCAAAGTTGATTGACTTTGATTTTTGATCAACATAATTTTCCGAATTTTCCAGTGGATTCACTAAATTCAATTGTTGCTCTCCACCTTGAAGTTTGATAATTTCAAACAATTCATTAGGGGTAGGAACTGAATATTCAATTGTGATTTCGTTGTTTTCAACAATTTCTGTCGCGGTCGTATCAACAATATCAACATTGTTTAATTCACCGTCGTCTCCTGAACCTCCGCAGCTTACTGTTAGTAAGGCAGCACTTGCACAAAACAGACTGATAATTATTTTTTTTCTTTTCATTCAATATATGGTTAATCGAGTCGTGTCAAATATACTATTTTTTTATAACACAAAAAATCAATGATTTAACATGCACAGTCGTGTGCTAGGTCATACGGTAACTTAAACATAAAGGTTATATCTTATAAATTGTTTATGCGGTCGGTTTCTATTTGCAAGGCTGCTTTTAAATTGTCTGAAATATTTACTAAAGGTAATCTTACGTGAGCGTCACAAATACCCTTTAGCTTCAATACTTCTTTTACGCCTGCTGGATTTCCCTCTGCAAATAACATGGGGATAATGGGGAGCAAGTTATAATGCAATGCACGCGCCGCCGGCATATCATCATTTAGGCTTGCCGCAACCATATTTTTAAATTCAATAGGGAACGCATTTCCAACAACCGAAATAACACCATTTCCCCCTGCAGCAATAAATGGCATAGTTAGTGCGTCGTCGCCAGATATTACTAGAAAATCGTCAGGTTTGTCCCGGATAATAGTCATGATTTGTTCCATATCACCAGAGGCTTCTTTTACAGCAATGATATTTTCAAAATCATTCGCCAATCGCAAAGTGGTGCTCGGTAAAACATTTGATGCTGTTCTACCAGGCACATTATATAGGATGATAGATAAAGACGTAGCTTCAGCTAACGTTTTATAATGTTGGTAAATACCTTCTTGGGTTGGTTTGTTATAATAAGGTGAAGCGGAAAGTATTGCATCTACCTTACTTAGGTCATAGGTTTGTAAATCATTGACCAATGCCGCAGTATTGTTTCCACCAATACCAAAAACAATTGGTAGTTTTCCCTTATTAACGTCGGCAACAAGGTCTAGCGTTTGTTGTTTTTCCGCTTTAGACAATACAGGCGATTCCCCTGTTGTTCCCTGAACTACTAGATAATCTGCCCCGCCTTCAATTAAGAAATTGGTTAATTTTTTTAATGCAGCCGTATCAATATTTCCTTCGGCATTAAATGGAGTTACCATTGCAATGCCTAGTCCTTTAAATTTATTTAGTTCCATTTTGACTTAATATTGTAATTTGTTTCTTAATTGTCTGAATGAATTCTTCTTTGTTTACTGTTTCTGAAAGCAATAAATCGTACATTCCTGATTTTTCCATTCCTTTTTTTCCAACGATAAATGAAGCGTTTAGCTTTTTTAGTAAATAGTGGTTAAATGTTTCATCAATAGACAAATCTAAGATTAAATCAAACTGGATTTGCAACAATTGATTCAATTTATCATTTTTGATTTTTCCCGTTAAATTCAAATCATTTATTTGGTAGCTGTAGCAGCCGTGAATAGTATTGTCCTCTTTATTCTCTCGGGGGAATAAAAAGGAAAATTTGGCGTGCCTAAAAGCCGCGCTTAATTCATTTGTTAATTCTGATTGATCAGTATCTGCAATGAATAGAATTTCATTGTATTGATCAATAGCTCTTAAAAGAGGCTTACGTTTAGGATTGCGTGCTACTTTTTTTTGCTTTATAAAAAGCTTTTTTATGTTATCTGCTCCTGCCATTTATGAAATCATTGCTAAAAATTCATCCTCAGAAATAATGTTAACGCCCAAATCGGTCGCCTTAGCTAATTTTGCTGGTCCCATGTTTTCACCAGCCACCAAATAGTTTGTTTTTGCTGATATTGATCCTGTATTTTTTCCGCCGTTTTTTTCAATGAGTTCTTTTAGCTCTTTTCGACTTACTTTCTCAAATACACCAGAAATCACAAAGGTATTATTCGCTAAAACATCACTAGCGTCTTCGGCAACGACCATTTCAAAGCTCAAACCATATTCTTTTAATCGTACAATAATAGTACGATTGGTTTCTGATTCAAAGAATATGATAATGCTCTGCGCAATCTTATCGCCAATTTCCTCAACATTAATCAATTCATCAAAATTCGCTGCTATTAAGGCGTCAATATTTTTAAAGTGCTTGGCTAATATTTTGGCAACAGTTTCACCAACAAATCTTATCCCAAGTGCAAAAAGCACACTTTCAAATGGTATTTCTTTTGAATCTTTAATGCTTTTTATAGCATTATTGGCCGATTTGTCAGCCATTCTTTCTAATTCTACTATGTCATGAAATGTGAGCAAATAAAGGTCTGCATAATTGGTGATTAACCCTTGTTTAAAAAGTAAGTCAATTGTTTCCGGTCCTAAACCGTCAATATCCATGGCTTTTCTTGAAATAAAATGCTCAATTCGACCTTTGATTTGTGTTGCGCATCCCACAAAATTTGGACAATGATGTTTCGCTTCACCCTCTTTCCGAACCAATTCGGTATTGCATTCAGGACAGTTGTTGATAAAGACGACAGGATTAGCACCTTGCTGTCTTTTGTCTGTATTAATACCAATAATTTTTGGAATAATTTCACCGCCCTTCTCTACATAAACAGTATCGTATTCATGTAAGTCTAGTTTTGCAATTTGGTCCGCGTTGTGTAATGAAGCTCTTTTAACAGTTGTACCAGCTAATAGAACAGGTTCAAGATTCGCTACAGGAGTTATTGCGCCCGTACGTCCAACTTGATAGGTGACTTCATTCAATGAGGTTTCAACTCGCTCAGCTTTAAATTTATAAGCAATTGCCCATCTTGGACTTTTAGCCGTAAATCCCAAATCGTCCTGTTGAATATAATTATCCACTTTTATTACAATACCGTCTATTTCAAATGGTAGTTGGTTACGCTCTTTGTCCCAATAGTCGATAAAGGTCATTATTTCATCTATGCTGGTGCAAGTGGTAATCATTTTTTTAGCAGGGTCAGGTATTTTAAATCCCCATTCACCAGCTTTTTTCACTGCTTCAGAATGACTTGGGGCGGTTAAGTTTTCACCATAAACACCGTATAAATAACAATCCAATCCGCGTTCCGCCACAACTCCAGAATTGTGAAGTTTTAGCGTGCCAGAAGCCGTGTTTCTAGGATTGGCATATAAATCTTCACCTAACTCTTCACGCATTTCATTTAAGCGATTGAAGTTCTCTAATGGGAAAAAGATCTCTCCTCTAATTTCGAATTTAGCAGGAAAATCTCCTTTAATTTGAAGAGGAATGGTTTTGATGGTTCGTACATTTGTGGTGACGACCTCACCTTTAGAGCCATCACCTCTTGTTACGGCCTCTTTTAATTTGCCGTCTTCATATCTAATTCCAATAGCAACGCCGTCATATTTTAATTCACACACATAAGTAGGTGTGGTTGGTGAAAGTTTATGAATTCTATTTTCCCATTCAACTATTTCTTCTCTTGAATAGCTATTAGAAAGAGAAAGCATAGGATATTCGTGCGCAACGGTGTCGAATTTTTTAGTAATGTCACCACCAACTCTTTTAGTAGGGCTAGTTTCCTCAGCGAATTCAGGATGCTCTGTTTCGAGCTTCTCTAATTCTTTTAAGCTTTGATCAAAATCAAAATCGTTTATTGTTGGAGCGCTTAATACATAATAGTTGTAATTATGCTGCCGCAAAGAAGTACTCAACTCCTCAATTCTTTCTTTAATTTCTGTCTTATTCATTGTTTGCCGAACTATTTGCTTCTTCTTCTGCTTGCTCTCTTTTGATAATCTTCTTTTGGTATTTACCTTGTATTATATCCACTATTATTAATACTACAATAACAAAGTAGAATGTTGTCTTGCTCATTGGTTCTACAGGATTGCCTAAGATTTCGATATGTGCTAAATGTCCCCCTTCTGATAAGAGCATTACTCCAACAATTAATAAAACAAAAAGTCCTAAAACTTCATACATCCGATTTCTCTGCAAAAAGGTGGCCACCTTATCCGCTAAAACAATCATTAAAATACCACTAAAAACAATCGCTAATGACATTAGAATTAATTCAGTTGTGGCGTTTCCAATGTGGTTGGTTAAAGCCATTGCGCTCAAAATAGAATCAAAAGAAAATACAAGATTCATAACAACAATCATAGCTATTACTTGAGCCGCCGATTTTTTGTTTTTGTCATTGGCCTTATCAGTGTCTAAATGCTCATGAGAAATCATATGCCAAATTTCCTTAATAGCTGTATAAATTATAAAGCCACCGCCCAAAAGGACAATTAAACTGTGAATGTTAAAAGAAGAGTCAAGTATGCCATGTATCATATGCGTTTCGTTATGACCATTTGTTACAGCTGTGATTTCTCCAAGATTCAAACCGAAAATAGGTTCTTGAAAGATGCCTATTAAAGAGGTTAAAATAAAAAGCAAAACAATCCGCAATACAATGGCCAAACCAATTCCCACTTTTCGAACGTAAGATCTTCTGTCCTCTGGCGCTTTTTTAGACTCTAATGAAATGTAGAGTAGGTTATCAAAACCCAAAACCGCTTGCAAAAGCACAAGCATTAATAAGGTGAAGAGGTTTTCTATGGTAAAAAGGTCAGTCATTATTTTTGATGTTATTTAATTTTGGAATAAAAATAGTTAGTTTTTCAATTCTGTGGTTATGCTTTTGGTTTAATTGCACGAGTCATTTCTCGTTTACCAGGAGGTCCCGGTAAGTTTTCAACCATAAAGCCGAGTGATTTTAAGTTTCGTTTAAATTGTCCCTGTGCGCAATAAGTGACTAAAATTCCACCGGGCACTAGTAGGTCGTACATTTTATTTAAACTTTCAATTGTCCACAAATGTGGTTGCACCCGCGGTCCAAAAGCGTCATAAAAAACAATGTCAAACTTTTGTGTTAAAGAAAGGTCATCTTGTAAATCAGTAGCGATCTTAGTTAAAGTGAAATTGGGGCTAATTTGATTTTTAACATTCCATTCAGATGTATGGAGCAGGTTAAATTGTTGTTCGGCCTGTTCGTTTTCAACTAATTGCGGATAATTTAATGCTTGGACCAATTCAATATTAAGTGGATGTTTTTCAATACCAGTATAATCAATATGTAAGTTGTTTTTTAGCGCATGATTTGCCGTGAGTAGTGCGTTAAGCCCTGTGCCAAAGCCCATTTCAAATATAGAGAGGTGTTTTTTTTGATCGAAAAAGGTTATACCTGCTTCAATAAAAACATGGATAGCTTCATTAAATGCGCCATTTGTTGAATGATATGTTTCATTCAACTCAGAATTTAACAAAGTTTTAGAATTGTCTTGCGTTACAATAATTTTTCTATTCATTAGTTTTATATCTTTGAAGAAAATTACAAAGCTATGTCACGTTTATTAGTGTTTGCCCTTTTTGGAGTATTATTTATCAACATCAGTTGTGAAAGGTGTAAAAGTTGCCGCTATTCACATACAGAAACAATTATTGTTGAAACTCCGGATGGAGAAGTAGAGCAGAAGATTGAGCAAGAGAATTTAATTTTGTTAAATGAGGACGGAACTGAAAATGGTCAGGAATGTATCAAACGGTCAGAATATAAAATTTATGATGATCCGAGTGATGCTTTTACAATTCAAAATGATTATTTGTTAGAACAGTCTACAACTAATTTGGATAATTTTCAGTATGAATGCGTAGATAGCTAGGTCTAATTACGGATAGTTTTAAGAGTTATTTTCCAGTAGTTTAACTGTCAATGCTGCAACTAATTCTTGAGGCGGCAATGTCGGTTTCATATCAGCCTTTTTTACGAAAACTAAAGTTGTTTTTGCACTTGTTAATAAGTGGTTGTTTTCGTTATAAATTTCATAGTTAAACTTTATTTTCACAGAAGGAATTTCTTCTATCATTGTGCGGACAGTTATATAGTCATCATAATACGCTGGTTTAATATATTTCACACTATAATCAACAACCGGTAACATAATACCTCTTTTTTCCATAGATGCATAGCTAACGCCCAAGGCACGCAGCATTTCAACACGACCAATTTCAAAAAATTGCGCATAATTTCCGTAATAAACGTAACCCATTTGGTCGGTTTCTGCGTATCTTATTCGTATTTTTGTTTCATGTAAATACATTTTCCGTATATTCGTAATTCGGTCATTTTGCTCCCGTGATAAATTAATTGAAATTTCCGAATTGAGGAGAAAAAAATCGATAAAAAATTCAAAAAAAAGCACCAGTAAAAAAAAGTGAAAAAACAATATCAATTTCATTTTTTTTATAACTTTTTTATGTGAATATTTGTTGACAAGTTTATTGAGATGTTGATAAGATTGACGATAAGCAATTAGACAAGAGGAAAAAAAACCAATTTTATTTATATAATATACCCCTACCTGGATGAAGAATAAAAAAAACCATGAATTGATTTGGGAAGATTGCTTAAAAGTAATCAAGGACAATATCAGCTTGCAAAGTTTCAAAACTTGGTTCGAGCCGATAGTTCCCATTCGGTTTAAAACCAAGGTTTTGACATTGCAGGTGCCATCTCATTTCTTTTATGAGTGGTTAGAAGAGCATTACATTGATTTACTAAAAAAGGTAATTAAAAAGGAGATTGGCGCTGATGCGAAGTTGGAATATTCCATTATCATGGATAAAAGTGTAGACAAGAAAACGCCATATACTGTTAATTTACCTACTTCAAGTAAGAAGAATTTATCAAACACACCAGTTTCAATGCCATTGAACATTGGTGAAAATCCAATTCGGAATCCATTTGTAATTCCAGGGTTGAAAAAAGTGAACGTTGATTCAAATTTGAATCCAACTTATTCGTTTGATAATTTTGTTGAAGGAGATTGTAATCGTCTAGCACGCTCGGCAGCATTCGCGGTTTCAAACAAACCCGGCGGTACAGCATTTAATCCACTATTAATATATGGTGGTGTTGGATTAGGAAAAACACACTTGGCGCATGCGATTGGTATTGGCATTAAAAACCAATTTCCAAACAAAACAGTCCTTTATACACAAGCAGAAACATTTACCAGACAATTTATTGATTCAATAAAGAACAATACTACCAATGACTTTATAAACTTTTATAAGTTGATGGATGTTTTGATTATTGATGATGTTCAATTTTTTGCTGGAAAAGAGAAGACTCAGGATGCTTTCTTTCACATTTTCAATCATTTACACCAAACGGGTAAACAATTGGTTCTTACGGCAGATAAAGCGCCTGTAGAAATGAAAGGAATTGAGCAACGCTTATTATCTCGCTTTAAGTGGGGATTATCGGC
This sequence comes from Crocinitomix sp., assembly GCA_047623705.1. Taxonomy (GTDB): domain Bacteria; phylum Bacteroidota; class Bacteroidia; order Flavobacteriales_D; family Crocinitomicaceae; genus Crocinitomix. The sequence continues at coordinate 1,638 of JBLHOW010000094.1, read as the reverse complement.
AGATGTTCAAGCACCTGGACTAGAAACGCGAATTGCGATTCTTGAAAAGAAAATTTATGGTAATGGTGTAAACTTACCGGCAGATGTTTTAGAATATTTGGCTTATAGTATTAACACCAATATTCGTGAAATGGAAGGTGCCTTAACTTCGCTAATCGCGCAAGGGTCTTTAAATAAGAAATCAATTACAATTGAACTCGCTAAGAAAATGATTGACAAATTTGTCAAGAATACAGCTCGCGAAGTATCAATGGACTATATCCACAAAATTGTTTGTGACTATTTCAATCTACCGATTGAATTATTAAAATCGAAAACTAGGAAAAGAGAAGTGGTTCAAGCCCGACAAATTGCAATGTATTTTGCTAAGAAAATGACAAAATGGTCATTGGCTAGCATTGGTGCACAATGTGGGGGTAAAGATCACGCAACAGTATTGCATGCTTGCCGTACCGTTAATAACTTAGCCGAAACCGATAAACAGTTTAGAGGTTATCTTGAAGATTTAGAGAAAAAATTAAATGTAAATTAAAACTAAAAGTGCTTTCAAATTTTGAAAGCATTTTTTTTGATTAAAAGAATTAGCGCATGAGAGTATTGATGGTTTGTTTGGGGAATATTTGCCGTTCGCCAATAGCTGAAGGTATTTTAAGACATAAAGCGACAGAGCAAGGATTAGAAATTATAACAGATTCAGCTGGAACTTCTGCCTACCACATTGGAGATTCGCCAGATGCACGAATGATTGTTACTGCACGTGCAAACGGAATTGAAATTTCTGATTTAAGTGCACGGCAATTTAACAAGGCAGATTATCAGAATTTTGATCTAATCTACGCCATGGATGAATCTAATTATGACAATATGATTCGATTAGCGGCTACGGATGAGGAACGTGAAAAAGTTGTGCTGATTTTAAACGAATCAAATCCTGGTTCAAATGCTGAGGTGCCCGATCCCTATTACGGAGGTGATCAAGGGTTTCAAGATGTTATTGATTTATTAAATATTGCAGTTGATAAAGTAATTGAAAGAATTAAGGCAAATGGCTAAACTCTATATTATTCCAATTCCAATTAGTGAAAACCCATTGGAACACGTATTACCCGATTATAATCACGAAATAGTTAAAGAATTACGATATTTTGTTGTGGAGCGCATTAAAACGGCGCGTCAATTTTTGCGAAAAATGGATCGTGAATTCCCTATTGATGCTTCAGAGTTTTACGAATTGAACAAACACGAAGGTTATGCTTTTCAAATGGAAGCTATTGAAGCGTTGAAGAATGGGCATGATGTTGGCTTAATGTCAGAAGCTGGATATCCAGGGGTTGCTGATCCGGGAAGTGAATTTGTAGCGTTGGCGCACCGAAATAATGTAGAAGTTATTCCATTAACGGGTCCAAGTTCATTGTTATTGGCATTGGCAGCAAGCGGCATGAACGGACAAGGATTCACATTTAATGGGTATTTACCAAAAAAAGACCCCGAGCGTGCTTCAAAAATTAAGGAAATTAATCAAACTGTTATAAAACCAGGGTATGCGCAACTTTTTATAGAAACACCATATCGAAACGAGCTGATGTTGAGGGATTTAATGTCCTATTTCCATCATGAGTTAATGTTGACCATTGCCTA
>JBLHOW010000093.1:0-22222 GCA_047623705.1 Crocinitomix sp. | reverse complement strand
TGTTTATATTTGGTCTATTGACTTCAAAGAACTTCATTCAGACAAACGTCACGAACATAAAGGACACGTTACAATCCTCAAATAAGAGAATTAAAAATTAATAAAAAGCCCTAATCTGTATAATGCAGATTAGGGCTTTTTTTATGCCGTAACATTTAGGGACATAGGATTCCCAATTTTGATAAGGAGTATAATTAGAATAACCTGCTTAAACTTATAATAACTGTTCAACCATACGAAGTATTACATACCATGAATTGACGCAGACCCATGACTTATAGAATTGACTTGGTTTCCTGCACAGTTAAACGCCTTTCGCCTTAGGATGTTTATAAAATGAAGAAAGGACATCTAAAAAATTAAAATACCCTCTCTTGTAATTACAAATGCGTAATAAAATTATGCGGTTAAAGTTGAGACTATTATTTAGTCCAAGTTAAGATTTTACTTCCTCCACAATAAGAACCTCTTGTTCCAAAAGGAATGTGGTTGTTTCCCATATTTACACTTTTAGCAGTACAAGTTGTATATGAAGTAGTGATATTGTCTTGTCCAAAATAAACATATCCAGCACCAGTATTTACCCAGTGTTTGATTTGTACCACTTGGTTTGGATCACTTACACCATATTGTAAGTTAAGATTAGTTAAACGCATTTAAAAGTACACAAGCTAACTAATTGTTAAAGAAAGTGTTTCAATTCTTGTTTTCGTATAAATTTGCTCCGAATTTTCTTATTCAAACTTCAAGTACTGCTTGCTTACCCAGCTATTTTCAAAAATAACTTTTGCCCATCCACCGTCAATTTCCTCAATCCATAATTCACGGTTTTTAGGGAATGAACCTACACGGTTGAAATTGGTACTTGGACCTGAGCGCGCGTTCAATTTACTTGCAGTAACTGTTGTACGATATACATCTTGTGTATAATGGCCATATACCCAATGTTCAGTAGAACTCGATATTTTATACCAACCATTTTTGATTTTATAAACGCGAAGATTTGAGCCAAGAACTGCTGGTTGCCGATCAGAAACTTTGCTATGATTTGTGCCTGGTCCTTTACGAATGTTTAATCGGCTAGCTAAAACAGCCACATATTTAATTAATTCAGTTTTTGGTTCTTTTGGAGGATCACCACCTAAAACAGCCTGTACTTTTGGAATAAAATTCGCGTTTGCGTCTGCCACTTTATTGCCACCGAAAAAATTGGTGCCTGGGCAAGATTTGTTTTTTCCTGTTCCGTCATTCCGTTTACCTGTTGCCAAATTAAACCAATGATGATAGACTATTTTATCTGTATTAGCAGCAATGCTAAATTTACGACATATGGCTGCAGTCATTCGAATGGCTGTGTCCTGATGCGCGGCCGACATATCGTCTCCACCTATATCAAAATGCCCTAAATGCTCAATGCAAATAGAGTTAGAATTAAAGCCGTAAATGCAGGCTGGCGTTTTTTCTAAACTTCGCCCCGTAACAATCGTACCGTCTGGAAAACTCGTAAAGTGTTGTCCAATATCTTGCCAACCATTCGAGTTCACGTGATGGTTTTTCATTCCGCGTTGCACTTTAAAATGATTGTCGCCATCAAAATGACTATAATTGGGTAAATAGGTGTGATGCTGCTGTACCGTGCGAACGGTTCTTGCCACTTTTATTTGCGCAATCCACGTTTCAAATTCGGCAATTGTAAATTTCTTAAATCCGTATTTAGATTCCATAAGTTTAGGTTTGTTTGACTTGAATATAGTAATAATCTATCAATTAGTAGGGCTATTTTTTAGGTATGAATCTAATGTTCAGTATTTTATTCGAAGACAGCTACGTTCAGTTAAAATCGATTAATTTTGTTTTATTTTCTATTTAAAGCTAAATCATGCGTTATCTAATTTCTTTCTCGCTCATTCTTTTCTTATTGTCCTGTGTTGAGCAAACTCCTATGCACGACGATATTGAAATGACAATTGAGGATCTAATTGCTCAGGAAAAGCTAAATGAAGATCGCGCAAAATACGGTGCAGGAATGTATGATGTTGGCGTGGAGGCTGATGTTAATGAAGTTGCCAAAATAAAAGCGGGGATTGACAGAAAACGAAAAAAAGAAGCCCTTGAAAATGAAATATCGGGAGTTGAAAAAAGCCTTGCAACAAAATATAAGGAGGGGGATGAATCGGTGTTAACGGAATTAATAAAACAGTTAAAAGGGCCTTGGAATGACGAGAAAAGAACGGCGTTTTATGAACTGAGTCCAAATTATGATGAACCTGAATTTATAATTTCTAATCAACCATTGTTGAACGTTATTTTTGAAAACATTTATCGTGGAGGAGACGAGGAAGACAGAGCGGTGCAATTAGCAGGTTACAATAAGTTGACAGGGTTTCAAACGGTTTTTGAAAAGCGTCTTTTGAGTGGGAAATCTGACGAAGAAGCGCGAATTATTTTCTGGTTAGGTAAAGAGAAAGTGAGTATGGAAGTGGTGGAATATGTCTGTAATGGAATTTTTGAAAGTCCAGATGACTCACATGAACCAACTAGCAGATTGGGTGGATTGTATAATTTTTGTCAAAATGGAGAACCAAATATTATTGAAAAAATAATGACGACAGCTTTAAAGATTTATGATGAAAAAATTGTAACAGAAGAACAGTTTGAAGAAACAAGAACAAGTTATTCCTCTGCCAATCCGGCAATAGATTTAATGTCCATTTTATTTAATTATGGAGATGAGCGTGTGTTACCTATTGCTGAAGAATTTTATGAAGAAGACTTAGGACGTGGATTAGCTCTGGAATGTCTTTTACGTCTAGAAGGAGAAAAACATCAACCAAAAATGGTTGAATTATTGAATGATGAAGAAGACTTTATGGATGGCATTAGAGCGTTAAAAGTGCACTATAATAAAGAGGAGGGAAAAGCCTTACTTCCACTGGCAGTTCAAAATTTCGAAAAGTTTGAAGGTGAAGAAGTACAAGAGCATTTGATTTCTAATATAATAGAAACTGTTATAAAAGTTGATTCGGCCAATGTTTGGGAAATTATAGAAGAGAATATTTCAAGTAAATCACTCTTAAGTCGAATTGAAAAGGTTTATGAATTAGAGCAAATTACAGCAAGTGAGATAGTCGATTACTTAATCGAGGGGGAATTTATCTCCGAAGAATTTGGTGAGAATAAATTGAATGACCTAGAATTTAAACATGGTAAAAGCTGTATTTACGAAATATTAGAATTGGCGAAAATTCAGCTATGGTTTGATACTGAAACTGGGTTTTTGCCTGTTGATTATGCTGAGTTAATAAGTGATTATGCAGCAATTAGCAGTGGTGTGCTGGATGATATGGAAGTTTGGATGGATTGGGAAGCCTTTGATGATTATGAAAACATTGAGTATGAAGTAACTGTAATATACAAAGGTGTGGCATTTTCAATTGAACCGGAGGATATTGGCGACTGGTATGATGTGGATTATCTCACTTATTTCTTGAATTATATCCTTGAATATAATGAGTTTGAGGAACAATTTATATTTTTGGATACAGGCGATCAAACAGCCCAATTTCTTTTTGGCAAACCAGAGGCAGTTCAAGCCTTAATTCAAAAGTTCAGCCTGAACAACTGGTAATTAGATAAAACCTAGCATTGTTTTTGTAATAGCGTAGTCAGTATGCAAAAAACTATGAATCTTCAACAGCTTAAAGCGCTCAAATTAATTGAGCGTTTCAATCCAAAATGCGTGAAAGAAAATTGGGCTTTTCCTAAAATTGAAAAGTCTGAATTTTTAGAATCTCTAAAACAATTAGTGGCCAATCCGTCCAGTATAAATCAAGGAGTACATCCTTTATGTGGAATTGCTTGTGCCTTAAAAGTGGCCGCCGAGCTTGACCCCGTTGGTTTAGTTAGAATGGGGGCTTATTTTTTCGCCAATGGCAAGTATGAGTCTCGTTCTTTCTTAGAAAAATCAATTAAGGTGCCCAATAAATTAAAAGAAATGGAGCCGACAGCTGGCTTATCAGCTGCAAGTCATGTTTTACAAACAACAGTTAAGGCCTTTTATAATCCAATAACAGGTTATAATAATAAGCCTGGAACAAAATATAACGAATGGCAAGGAATTACCTTTCCTTATCAACTCAAGCGTTTTTTAAAAGCGTATTTTAATATTAAACAAATTCCAGCGCGCACCTTTCGGCATTCAGTTGAAGAAATTCAAGAATTATTGAAAAAACCAACCATGCTTATGGCATGGACTTCTTGGAATCAAATGAAAAATTCTGGAGGTAAATTTAAATTGTTGGAACAACATTATGTTATTATTAAAAAGGTGGATAGAGTGGGAGAAGAAGTACATTTAATATTTGATAATCCGAGAAAATCACATGATAAACTACAACGTCTTAAGTTTAACAATGAGAAAGATTTTTACAAAGCGATTATTGGAATTTATGCGTTTAGAAGAAAAGAGATTGATTAAATAAGTCGTTAAATCCAATTTTAAAAATGGTCATTCTTCGCAGAAAAGATGCTATATTTATTCCACAAAAACTTAAAGCTATGAAATTTCTGTATCTCCTTTTAATTTGGCCAATTTTTTCATTTGCCCAAGAGGAAGTTCCTGATGTACCACAAGAAATAGTACCAAGCAGTCAAGTCTATGATTTTGTAGAAGAAGAGCCAGAATTTCCAGGAGGAATGGATGCAATGACCGTGTATATTGCTAACAATATTGAATACCCGGCAGCGTCAATTGAAAGAGATGAGCAAGGAATTGTTTATGTAAAGTTCGTTGTAGGCAAAGATGGCTCTGTGTCAAATGTTGGCATTCGAAAAGGAGTATCAACAGCATTAGATACTGAAGCAAAGCGAGTAATTGCTGGAATGCCGAAATGGAAACCTGGCGAAAATAATGGCGAAATAGTAGCTGTTAATTTCACTATCCCTGTTCATTTTAGGTTGTCGAATTCATATAAAAAACCAAATAACGAAGAGATTGAATTTGAAATTTCTGATGTTGTAGCAGAGCCAGCACCCGCAGATTCAACTGACGAAGATGTTTTTGATTTTGTAGAAGAAGAACCAGAATTTCCTGGAGGAAGGGAAGCAATGACGCAATTTATTGTTAACAATATTGAGTATCCGGAAGAAGCCAGAAAAAATAATGAAGAAGGAATTGTATATGTAAAATTTGTTGTTGAAAAAGATGGTGCAATAACGAAAGTGAATATTCGTAAAGGAGTGTATGACGCGTTAAATAACGAAGCAATGCGTGTAGTTAAAAAGATGCCGAACTGGATTCCTGGCGAACAGAATGGCAAACCTGTTTCGGTTTATTTTACATTACCTATTCATTTTAGACTAGGAGGCACTAATAATTCAGAAGAAACTCCGGCACCGCCGAAACGTCCGCTTACTAAAGAGGAACAAAAGATAGCCGATAAAGAAGCGAAGAAGAGCGCGAAAAAAAGGAAGAAAGATGCAAAGGCATGGGCCAAATCCATGTTGAAAGAACAGAAAAGACTGGAGAAAGCTGAATAAAAAAATTATTCAGCTATAAGCAGTTCCATTCTTAAATGTGAAACTTTAGGGGATAGGCTGCGCAATTTTATTACCAAAATATTTAAGCCATGAAATTTATATTTATTCTTTTATTATTGCCAATTTTTTCATTTGCGCAGGAAAAATCTGAGGAAAAAGTCTATGATTTTGTTGAAGTGGACCCCGTTTATCCGGGAGGAACTGATGCTATGGTACAATATATTCAGCAGAATGTAGAATACCCAAAAATGTCAAGGGAAATGGGAGACCAGGGGATTGTGTATGTAAAATTTATTGTAGCGAAGGACGGTGCTATTAAGGATGTTCGTATTCGTAAAGGAGTATCGGCCGCTTTGGATGCTGAGGCAATGCGTGTAATTTCGAGCATGCCCAATTGGATTCCGGGTAAACAAGCTGGTAAAGCTGTTTCCGTAAATTTTACATTACCTATTCATTTTCGATTAGGTAGTAATAAAGAAGAAAGACGCGCGAAAAAAGCGGCGAAAAAATTAAAAAAGACCCAGAACAAAGCAGCTAAACAGGAGAAAGGTTAGGCAATTTTGTAATATCGAATTGTACGCTTTACCTCATCTGAAATATGCACATTTTGATTAATTTTTCTTAAAAAGGGAACGAATTTTCCGTATCAAACGCTGGAAAAAACTCAGCTCCTCTTTAGTGGCAACGGGCGCATCTTTTTTAGGTGCTACACCATGTGAACTAAAATCTAATGGAGTTGAGATAGCTTGTAAAACACCATTAACAACAGCAGCCATTCTTTTTAAATCTAAGGTCTCAATCGTGTCAGTAACTTCATGATAATTTGGATTCCTAAACTTGGCGGTATTATTAATCATTACGGCATCATAACCGAAATACCAATAATTACGGTGATCAGACAATCCGGCAATGCCATCATTTGTAGGGAAATTTATTGTTTGCACATCAACGCCTCCTGCTTGCGTCATTCGTTCGTAAATTGCTGTTGCAAATTGGGCGTGTTTTTCTAAACCAACCACGGCAATATAATCTCCAGTTGTTGGAAAGCGTTTTGTTAAGTATTCGGCGGGGTAGTGTTGTGAATTTGGTTCATCACTAAAATAACCAATCATATCTAAACAAATCATTCCAACCAATTCTGTTTTTTCTTTGCACAATGATTCGGCATGAACAAAGCTACCCATGTTTTTGGTGCCAAAATGTGGTGGCTCTTCTAAGCAATAAGATATAAAATCGATTCCGTAAGGCAGTTCTGGTTTGTTTTCGGCAATTGACTTGGCCAAATATAAAAGTCCCGCTACACCGCTTGTATTATCATCTGCACCAGACTGATCATCATAAACATCATAATGTGCGCCAACAACTAGGCGTTTTTTTAATTCAGGCTGATAGCGTGCAATAACGTTTGTATATTCAAACTTGCCATAATTCCATTTTTGGTGTTCAATCGTGAAACCATACTTTTCGAATTCGTTTCCAATATAGTCGGAGGCAATTTTTAGCGAAGCTAAATTTCTCCAATTTCTAAAGGGTCGAATTGCAGTGAGGAATTCTAAATGTTGTAAAAGTTCTTTTTCCATAGCTCTGGGTAAGTTTGTTTCGGGTTAGTAAACATGCGTAATCTCATGCAACCTACAAATAATAAAAATATTTTTCAGGAAAAAGGTTACCTTTTTTCTATTCTGACATATAGAGATGATATAAGCAAAATGATTGGGTAGAATCTCAAAGTGGGAGGAGCCTGATCTCAATTCAGAATTCTTGATAAAAATTTTGAATAACAATTGATACGGAAGAGCTAAAAGTGTTTAAACAAATTTAAGTCTAACAATTTACCATTTAACGACCAAACAGTTCAAACGACAAAGTTCTTCCTCAAAAAAAAAGGCGTCTAGGTTTTCACCCAGACGCCTTTTTTATTTTTATATAAATCCTTATTTCTTAACGAATTTTTTCACTTGTTTTCCGTTAGAGTTTACTAATTCAATAAAGTAAATCCCAGCAGTCATATTGTCCAATGAAACAGAAACTTGACTTGTTCCATTTACTGTACCTAGTTGAATGGTATTTACGATTTTACCGGAAATATCAACAACATTAATAACTGTGTTTTCAGAATTGTTTAAAGCTAAACTTACGTTCAATACGTCAGTCGCAGGATTTGGATAGAATGCGAAGAATTCTGTATTATTATCCTCATCAATACTTACTTCACCTTCATTTAATCTTATGCGCACTATTGGTGCTAAACGATCAAAGAATCCACGTGCTAAGAATTCATCATCAAATCCCTGAACATTGTTGAATCCAATATCACCTTGACGCTCAAAAATTGGCATAGGTCCATCAGAATACTGGTAAGAACAAAACGCGTAAGTTGAAGTAGGATCAACATTAAATTCTTCCATGTCCAATGTTACAAAGTTTCCGATATCACCTGGTTGAATTGAATAATCATCCGTTTGATATACTAATCCCCATGCAGCGCCACCTTCAGGAAATTCCCAAACTGCACCTAAAATTACTTCTCCTTCATTTTCAGAATGATTAGCTAATTTAATTTCTATCGCTGTTACAACATCTTCAGTCACGAATGTCATTAAGTTACCGAAATATCCTTCACCCGTTTTAAGTGGCCAGTTAGTTGTTTCAGTTACTGGTCCGCCGTCATAATCCAATGCCATTGTAAATTCAGTCAACCAGAAATGATCGTCTTCAGCTGAATTGTCAGTTTCGTCATCATCTTCGTCATCAGCTAATGCCATCCAAGAAACAGTATAATTTCCTATTGCATCAGGACTATATCCCGTAGCCATGAAAATTGTGTCTTGCTGTCCGTTCAGTAAAGAAGGAATAACCTCATCAGATGTTCCAGAAGCAACAATACTTCCATCAGGTCCAACAATTTCGTAATCAAAACGAACATTTGTTTGCTCAATATGACCAATATTTTTGATGATCCCACCTACAATAAATTCTCTTGCGTGTAATTCAGGTAATTGAGAAAATACGATTCCACCATCATATGTTCTATATGAAGTTGTCATTTGAATATCAGATTCATTGATATCTTCAATCTGAACGTTGTCAAGTTGCCATCCGTAATTCCAAGCGCCATCCCAACGGAAACGAATCCATACAGTAGATTCTTCACCTGCAATGATATCCGTAATATCCCAAGACATTAATTCCGGATTTGCACGTGCTTCACGTCCAACACCTTCGTTAATCTCAACTTCAGTCCATTCAGTTCCGTCGGTAGAAATAGCGACGTAACAATGGTCAGAAGTTTCAGCCGGTTGCCATTCAGCAAAAAACTGCTCAAACGTTAAAGCAACAAAAGCACCAGTTGCAGGAGTTAAATCTAACATTGGAGAGGTTAAAGTTGCTTGTTCAGCAATATCATAACTTACACCATCACCATCAGAATCAAGAATTACCCATTGTGTTGGAGTAGAACTCACTAATGTTGGAATTTGAAATGTATTTTCTGGATCATTTTCGTGACCAATGTCAGTTAATTTGAATCCTGCAGGACCTGTTTCGATTGCGTCTTCCCATCCGCCGAAACCAGTATCAAAGTCCTCTGAATAATAGGTTAGGCGATCCGTATCAAGATTAATCGTTCTACCATCAATAGTAGTTATAGCATTTGGTGCATGCTTGTCATTTGGCGCATAAGTATAATCGTGACTCATAAAAGGAGCCTGTGCAAATGAGCTCCCCGCCAAAAGGAGTGCACCCGCCAAAGTGTATAATTTTTCCATGAAGTTTTATTTAAAATTCGGTTAAAGGTATGAAAATTGAATCAGTCGAGCAAAATAAATGGCATGACAAAATAGGCCTAACTCTTTAACGGCTAAAACACTTGATTAAACGGTGGGAATGAGTTAACTATCTAAACAGTTGTTTCTAAATAAGCTTCAATTGGTAAACAACTGCACACTAAATTACGATCTCCATAGGCATTATCAACTCTTCTAACTGGTGAAAAATACTTTGAAGATTCTAAATAATTAGCTGGATAAGCAGCCTCTTTTCTAGAGTATGGAAAGTCCCAATCGTCTGCAATTAGACATGCCGCGGTATGTGGTGCATTATGCAATAAATTGTTTTCATGATCCAAATCAAGTGTTTCGATATTTTCAATTTCTTTACGAATTGAAATCATGGCTTGGATAAAACGATCTAATTCCGCTTTGTCTTCACTTTCTGTTGGTTCAATCATCAATGTGTTTGCAACAGGAAAAGAGACTGTAGGAGCATGGAAACCATAATCAATTAATCGTTTTGCAATATCACCAGCTTCAACACCAGTGTGTTTTTTGAAATCACGACAATCTGCGATCATCTCATGCGCAACAGTACCATTAGCGCCTGTATATAAAATTGGATAATGAGGCGCTAATTTAACGCGTAAATAGTTGGCATTTAAAATGGCAGTTTCAGTTGAATCTTTCAATCCGTCTGCTCCTAACATTTTAATATATCCATAAGAGATTAATGAAACTAATGCACTGCCGTATTTTGCGGCAGAAATTGATCTAATTTCTTTATCAGCATCTGCTGGATCAGCATTTGGATTTCCAGGTAAAAATGGAACTAAGTGCTTTGCAACACCGATTGGTCCCATTCCAGGGCCTCCACCACCATGTGGAATAGCAAATGTTTTGTGTAAGTTTAAGTGACATACATCTGCGCCAATATTTCCAGGGTTGGTTAAACCAACTTGCGCATTCATATTTGCTCCATCCATATATACCTGTCCACCATTGTCATGCATAATAGAAGTGATTTCTATAATTGACTCTTCATATACACCATGAGTTGATGGATAAGTGACCATTAAGGCAGATAAATTTTCTTTATGTAATTCAGCTTTTTCACGTAAATCAGCAACATCAATATTTCCGTTTTCATCACATTTAGTAACTACTACTTTCATGCCAGCCATTACTGCAGATGCAGGATTGGTACCATGAGCAGATGAAGGAATTAAACAAATATTTCGTTGATGATCGCCATTTGATTCGTGATAAGCGCGGATAACCATCAATCCAGCATACTCACCCTGTGCACCAGAGTTTGGTTGCATTGACATGCCAGCAAAACCTGTGATTTCACATAAATCAGTCGCTAATTCGGAAATAATACCTTCATAACCACCTACTTGATTAACGGGTGTATGTGGGTGAATATTCGCAAATTCAGGCCATGATAAAGGAATCAATTCTGAAGCGGCGTTCAATTTCATTGTACAAGATCCTAAAGCAATCATTGAATGTACCAATGAAATGTCTTTATTCTCTAAACCTTTAATATAACGCATCATTTTTGTTTCAGAATGATGTGCTTGAAATACAGGGAAGTCTAAAATTTTATCAGAGCGGTGTAAACCTGCTGCTAATGGACATTTTTCTGATTTCCAACTCGATCCTACTTCAATTGCACCTTTATTATTTGCCGCGGCAAATACATTAATTAAAGCTTCTAAATTCCCTTCTGTAATTGATTCGTCTATTGAAATGGTAACTTCACTTTCATTTACATAACGTAAATTAATTGACGCCATTTCAGCGGTATTTCTTAAATCAGTTGTTGTTAAACCACTTGGCATTTGAATGTGCAAGGTGTCGAAATAACTTCCGTTCAATGAAGTATAACCGAGTTCAGTTAATTTACTTTCGGCATGTACCGCTTTTAAATGCATGTTAACAGCAATGCGTTTTAAGTTTTTTGGTCCATGATACACAGCATACATACTGGCCATAATAGCTAATAATGCTTGCGCCGTGCAAATATTTGAAGTTGCTTTATCTCTCTTAATGTGTTGCTCTCTAGTTTGCAAAGCCATTCTCAAGGCTTGATTCCCTTCAACGTCAACTGAAATTCCGATAATTCTTCCCGGAATATGTCTTTTAAAATCTTCTCTAGTTGCAAAATATGCTGCATGTGGTCCGCCCATTCCCATAGGTACACCAAAACGTTGCGTATTTCCATAAACCGCATCAGCACCGCATTGTCCCGGAGGGGTTAATACAACTAAAGCCATAATATCTGCTGCAACACCTACTTTAATGTCAAATGCATGCGCATTTTCAATAAAATCCGATAAATCAGCAACTTTACCAAAAGTATCAGGGTATTGTAGTGAAGCTCCAAAATATTCATTGCTTGGCGTGAAATTTTCGGGGCTGTCTAATACGATTTCGATTCCCATTCCTTCAGCTCGGCCAATAACCACATCAATGGTCTGTGCATAGCTGTTTTTAGAAAGGAAAAATTTATTGATTCCTGCTTTCTTTTGATCACGGCTTCTTAAGTTAAAGAACATGATCATTGCTTCTGCGGCAGCTGTACCTTCATCTAATAATGAAGCATTAGCCAAATCCATTTTGCATAGATCGGCAACCATTGTTTGAAAGTTCAAAAGCGCTTCCAATCTTCCTTGTGCAATTTCTGCTTGGTAAGGTGTATAGGCTGTATACCAACCCGGATTTTCAAAGATGTTTCTCAAGTTGACAGAAGGAACAGTAGTTCCGTAATATCCCTGTCCTAAAAAGTTAGTGAACAATTTGTTTTGCGCCCCCATGGTTTTCATGTGTGCCAAATATTCACTTTCGGACATGGCCGGTTTTAGGTTTAACGGATTGGCTAGTCGAATTTGACTAGGAACCGTTTTGTCAATCAATTCATTAATTGAATTTACTCCTACCGCCGCTAACATTTCCGTTTTTTCAGAAGTGTTTGGACCAACGTGTCTGTCTTGAAATTTCATCTGTTCTAATTTTTAAAGGTGTGCAAAAAGCCTCACAAATATAAATAGATTGAAACGAAAATTGTTCAAATATGCGTTGATATTAACTGAATACTCTTGGAATGTTATAAAAAGGTGGGTTTTGTTTAAATGTTGTGCATGTGAAATGCTATTCGAAAGGGGACAAAATTTAAAAACGCTGCAATTGCAGGATTTACAATCCTGTACTTTGTCCTATTTTAATTAATATCACATAACTCAACCACCCAAATGATTTTTTCTGTGGTGCCAAATGATTTTGTTTTACGGTTTAAGGTTACACCAACCGTTTTATTCTCAACCACCTTTTCAATCACTATCCCGGCTTTATCAAAACAGGTTAATGTTTGTACATAGGATATTGTGCCAGCATAATTGCCATCTTCTGATAGCGTTAATTCGTCTTGCAAAATAATTTGACTTGCTTGACCTTCTATTTGATGAAATTGCGTTTCGAAAACGGCATCCAAGAAATTGGAAATTGTAACAAGGCTGTCAACGCCTGTAACTATGCTATCATTAATTAAACACTGGTCGGAATTGAATAAGGAAAGCGCTGATTTATGTGAATGTTGGCGAAATTTTTCATCAAAGCCCTTATTGGATACCAACTGAATATAATTGCAAAAATCTTCTACTTTTTGTTTGGCGCGCGCTTCAAAAGCTGCTACATTTTCTTCACCTAAAATAGATTTGCTAAAGTCATTCTCTAAGTTAGTTCCCATGTTTTGGCTTGATTGTCCAAAACAGAATACTGTGCTTATTACGAGTGCTATGGTTACTATAACTTTCATATTAATTCGTTTATTTTTGAATGAAGCGTAGGTTTATAATTTGGTCATTTTTGTAAACGGTTTCTATAATCTCAATGTCTCCTAAACTTTTAAGCGGTGTGGTGAGCTTGTCAATAAATTCGGTTTTATTAAACATTTCCATTCCTGTATTATTAGGAGTAATTTGAAAAACAATGACGTCTTCACTAATCATTTTATCCAATTGTATTCTTCTTTTTTCCCAATCCTGCACATCAGATGTTGCAAACAATAAAATCATGAGTGCATAATCATCTCTGCGTAATTCAATCTTCTCGGCCTTGTCTCCGTCCCACAGTTTGCGTTCAATGGTGTCGGTTTTATAATACGGGGCCTTAACAATGAACTTTATAAATGTTTCATTCGTGTTTATGCTTACACAACCCACTTCATTGCTGAATAATTTCAAGGGCGATTCGTTTTCATTCAGCACAGTTACTTCTACGGTTGAATCCACAATAGATTCGTGTGTATCTTGATCATAAAAGCAAAAATTATAAGCGCGTGCATTTTCTTTATTTAGAAATATTAGAACAAGGGCAATTATTAGTGCAATTCCGAATAAAACGAACCATTTTCGACCATTTTTAGCAGTTTTTGATGCGTTTTTTGGTTCTTTTGGTAAAAAAATAGCATTTTTTGATTGAAATTCTTCCCAATTTTTATGTCCCGCATACTTGCTCAAAATATTGAGCATATCAATACGCGGCAATTTTTCATTCTCAAGGGGTTTTATATGACTGTAAAACCAACGTTCGCTAATGCGTTCATTCAATTCTTGAGACAAATCATCTTGGAAATTTCGAATTTCATTTCCAGTCCAATCATGAATGCTTTTATTGAGTGAGGGATTTTTTTCGTGATACACTTTCGCCACCTCTTTTTTCAGTAAATAAAAAAATGCGATTGCATTATCCTTCCCCATGACTTCAAAAATAAGAAAAGAAGCGCTAGAATAGTGAAGTTGAATGATTTTTTGCGTTGCAAAACAATTTGCAAAAAGTGTGCAAGTGTTGTGCAGTAAGCCATAGTTCAAAAATCCATAGAATTATCCTGTTAATATTATTTCGCTGAAAACATTTAAAATGAAAAACCTTAAGAACCTTCTCGTAATTACATTGGTAATTACAACTGGAATAGTACTTGCGCAGGCATCCGGAAATCAAGTATACGGAAACAATAATGGATATAACAATAACCATTATGCGCAATTAGCAACTATTCAAAAAAGAGGAATTACAACCACGGATTCTACATTAAATATCAACGTTAATTTATTGTTTAATAAAGAGGCAGATGGTTATTTAATTACGGTCGGTACAAACCAAGAAGCGGAAACAGTGCTTGATTGTAATAAAGCCATTAATGATAGAATTAGTAAACTAATTGGACAATTAGCTGCTTTTGGTGTTGAAGAGGAGGATATTTATGTTGACTTTATCTCGCAAACAAAGGTTTTTGATTATGTGGTTACAGAAGATCGAGCGGATCAATTTCAAAGCGGATATGAAATCAAAAAAAATATCAATATTAGAATGAAGGAAATTGATTATATCGATCAACTGATAGAGATGGCGTCTGAACAAGAGATTTATGATATTATTAAAATTGAATATATAGATGAGGATGTTGAAGATACTTATAGTAAAATGTATAAGGAAGCCATGGCACTGGTGAAATCTCGCTTAAAATTATATGGCGAAATGAATGACTTTGAATTGACTGGTACTTCACGCATTTTAGGGGATAATTTTTATGCAGTTTCGCCTAAAACTCAGTATAGAAAATACCAAGCTTTTGAATCTTCACAGTTAGATGTTTACAGGAATTATGACAATTCGAAAACCTATATTCAAAAGGAATCACGTAAAAAGAATACGTTTTATTACGAGGGCGTTCCTACTGGAACATTTGATAAAATTATCAATGCCAATCAACCAAAAATAGGCTTGCAATATGTGTTTAGCTTAAGTATGTTGTATGAATTACAATAGTTGTTGTGCAACATCCATCAACATTCCGTTTTCGATAAAAAGCAGAGAGGACTAAATTACTCTCGAAATAAATCACCAACTTTAAGGGATCAACGCTTAAATTGGCCTCAAATGAATGTTAAATCACTGCTTGCAAGTACTCTTATGATTTTGGTATCCATTGTGTCAACAGCACAAGGAGAACAAGATTCCATTATACTATTAAATGGCCGTGTATTTCATGGCCCAGTTACTTCGATTGAAAATGGAATTTTAAAATATCAAGAAAAGACAAAAAAGGGTGAAACTTTTACGGGTGAATTTGCCACATACAGAGTGTTCTCCTATACACAAAAAGGAACAGAAACTATTCTATATAAACAGGACGAGGCCGCAGATAATTATTTGTCGGTAGATGAAGCGCGAAACGCGACATTAGGGAGTTACGACGCTAGGCAAACATTTAAACCACGTTTTGTGTTTTGGTCAAGCTTTGCTTTAGGTTATGGAATGTCATTGTATGATACTTACTTATTGCAAAGCACAATTGATCATGAAAATTATATTGGGTCATTTACAGAGGGTGGCTTATTCAAATCACAACCAACTTTTGTACCCATGTTTATACCCTTAGTTCTTTCAGCTTCTTGGTCGTTTCCAAGTTTTAAACTGAAAGAAAAGCAAATGATTCAAACCCACTTATTAAATGACGAAAGTTATTATCGGGGGTATCATAGAGTTGCACGCCAAAAACGAATTTTTAGTGCTTTAAAAGGAAGTTTAATTGGAATTGGCGCAGGTTTAATTACCTATGCTGTATTTAAACCATAATCACCTTGACTTTCCTGCTCCGTTTTATATCATTTTTAGCTTATTCTAATAGCTGGATTGGATTTGGGGCAGCCGCTTTCATTTGGCAATACTACTTAATTTATGACTTGGCTTGCAATTGGCAGCTAATCACCTTTGCATTCTTTGCAACAGTATTAACCTACACTTTTCAACGGTATTATAAAATTATTAGCGATACAAAACAAGGTGGTTTGCGAATGGTATGGATGAAGGAAAACCCTAACCTGATCAAAGGTATTATGTTGGTGTCTGGTATAGGTTGTTTACCCTTTCTGCTTGGAATGACATTGTCCTCGTTATTCCTGCTTTTTACATGCGGCTTATTGTCCCTTTTTTATGTGATTAAGATTCCAGGTAAAATAGGACGAAATTTAAGAGACATTCCGTCATTGAAAATATTTTTAATTGGGATAGTTTGGGCGGCGACCAGTACTTTTCTTCCTTATTTAAATGAACCTGCTGGTACGGTTGAAATACCATGGCTTTTATTTATAGCAGATTTTGTTTTTGTGGTCGCAATTACAATTCCGTTTGATATTAGAGACATTATTTTGGATGAATCAGACAAGAAGACAATCCCCCAATTATTGGGCGAAACGAAAGCGCTGTGGATTGCTGTAATAATGTTGCTTGTAAATTACACCTTGCTAATATTGGTGGTTGATTCACTTTTAGTATTGACCTTAACTTGCTTGTCACTATCTGTTATTTTTGTACGCGCAAGTACAAAAGATTCCCCAGACATCTACTTTTCGTTTTTTATAGACGGACTATTAATTTTGCAACCTTTATTCCTTTTTGTGGATTTATCAGCTTTGAAACACGCGATCTAAAACCGCACAAAAACGATCCGAAACTTCAGTTAAAATTTCTATGGTATGGGCTTTAGAAATAAATCCAACCTCATAACCACTTGGGCCAATATAGATACCATTATCTAGGAGTTCAGCATACATATGTTTGAAATCCACCATGCTATTAGAGTCTACCTCATTCGCACTACGAATGGCGTCATGTTCGCCAAAAGTTAGCCAGAAAATAGAACCAATTGTGACCATTTCAAAAGCGTATGCCTTTTCGTTGGCGTAGGCATTTATTTTGTCTACAAAAAATTGCGTTCTCGTTTCTTGATCGGCATAAAAGCCATCCGCCAAACAGGCGCTAATTTGTGCAATTCCGGCGGACATAGCAACTGGATTCCCACTTAATGTTCCAGCTTGGTAAACATCTCCCAATGGTGCAATACACTCCATTAATTCGTCTGATGCGCCATAGGCTCCTACTGGCAATCCACCTCCAATAATTTTCCCATAGGTTACAATATCTGGTTTAATATCATACAATTCAGCCGCACCAGCAAATGCCACTCTAAATCCTGATATAACTTCGTCAAAAAAGAGTAAAATATTATTTTCTGTACAGACTTTTCGTAAGAATTCTAAATAAGTTTTTTTCTGTAATAACAGGCCATTATTGGCAGGTATAGGTTCTATAATAATACACGCAATGTCGTGTCCATGTTCTTCAATACAAGCCAAAACAGCTGCTTCATCATTCAACGGAAGTACGAGTGTTTCTTTCGAAAAACTTTCAGGAACCCCAGCAGATGAAGAAGTGCCGAATGTTACTAATCCCGATCCTGCTTTTACCAACATAGAATCTACATGACCGTGGTAACATCCTTCAAACTTTATTACTTTATTCTTCTTTGTAAAACCTCTTGCTAAACGAAGACCAGACATTACGGCTTCAGTTCCAGAACTGACAAATCGAATTTTATCAATGAATGGATTATTATCAATGATCAATTGTCCCAATTCATTTTCTAAAACGGTTGGCGCACCAAATGATGTTCCGTTTTGTAAAGCTGCAGTAATACTTTCGCGAACAACACTTGAGTTATGTCCTAAAATTAAGGGTCCCCAACTGCAACAAAAGTCAACAAATTGGTTGCCGTCTTCATCCCATATATGGCATCCATCTCCTTTACTTATAAATAATGGTGCCCCATCTACCGACTTAAAGGCGCGAACGGGTGAATTAACTCCACCTGGGAATAGTTTTTTCGCTTTTTCAAATAGTTGTTCAGATTTGTTCCGTGATATCATAGCTTTTTTATCAATGTTAGTATCTTTGAATAAATTGCGTTTGCAAAACTAAAACAAACAATGGTAGCATACAATAATTCACACGATTTTGCTAAAGAAAAAGATGCAAAGGATTCTTTAAAGTCCTATCGAGAGAAATTTTACATTCCAGTTATTAATGGAATTAAGACAATTTACTTTACTGGTAATTCACTTGGATTACAGCCAATAAGCACTAAATCATATATTGATGCTGAGCTTGAAGCTTGGAAAAATTGGGGAGTTGAAGGTCATTTTGAGGCAAAAAAACCGTGGTTTGCTTATCACGAATTTTTAACTGAAAAAGCGGCCAAAATTGTTGGAGCAAAGCCAATTGAGGTTGTTGTTACCCACAGTTTAACAACGAACTTGCATTTATTAATGGTTTCATTTTATAGGCCAAGTGGTAAACGGAATAAGATTATTTGCGAGAAAAAAGCATTTCCATCTGATCAATATGCCTTAGAGACGCAAGCGCGTTTTCATGGATTTGATCCTTCGGATGTTATTGTTGAGGTTGGACCAAGAGACGGTGAGCATTTAATTACAGAAGCCGATATTTTAGCAACAATTGCTGAAGTTGGAGATGAATTGGCTATGGTCATGATTGGTGGTGTAAACTATTATACCGGTCAATTATTCGATATGGAATCCATTACCAAAGCAGGACATGCTGTTGGAGCAACAGTTGGATTTGACTTGGCGCACGCTGCAGGAAATGTAAAGTTAGAACTCAACAAGTGGGGTGTAGATTTCGCGGCTTGGTGTTCTTATAAATATTTGAATTCGAGCCCAGGTGGTGTGGCTGGATTATTCGTTCACGAGCGTCATGCAAATGATAAAACCCTTCCGCGTTTTGCAGGTTGGTGGGGTCATGATAAAGAAACTCGTTTTTTAATGGAACCGGGATTTAACCCAATGGCTGGGGCCGAGGGATGGCAATTGAGTAATGCACCTGTTTTAGGTATGGCTGCTCATCAAGCTTCTTTAGATCTTTTTGATGCCGTAGGTATGGATGCTTTAATTGAAAAACGCATTGAATTAACGAATTATCTGGAGTATTTGATAAATGATCTATCCGCAAGAAAAGGCGATAAATGTTCATTTGAAATTATTACACCAAAAGATCCAGCAAAAAGGGGAGCACAACTCTCAATTTTAGCACATGGAATGGGCAAGACTTTATTTGATGCAATTACTAAGTTAGGCGTTATTGCAGATTGGCGAGAGCCTAATGTGATTCGAATAGCACCGGTACCTTTATACAATTCTTTTGAAGATTGTTACGGTTTTTGTGCTGCTTTAGAAAAAGTAATTGACCAATGATAGAGACGTATGATCCGGAAATAATAAGCCAGTATTTGAATGGTGCCGCAAGTGAAAGTGTGCCCATGATGAAACTAATGATGCAGGTAGTTGTTATTCTGATTGTAGGAATTGTCCTATGGCGTATAAGCGCCTCTTTTGGACGTAAGAAAAAGAACCGTCATAAAAGTGTTTTTAGCGAATCACGCTTTCAAAAACATTGGAGAAGAAAATAAAAAAATATCGCATGGAAAAGAGTGCTATTATTGTTGGAGCAGGGCTAGTAGGTACCCTATGGGCTGTTTACCTTTCAAGAGCAGGTTATAAAGTAACCATTTATGAACGTCGTTCAGACATTCGGAAAGCAGAAATATCTGCTGGAAAATCTATTAATTTGGCTTTATCTGTTAGAGGATGGACGGCTTTAAAAGGAGCTGGCGTAGATAAGGATGTGGATTCAATTGCGATTCCAATGTCAGGTCGTATTATGCATAGTGAATCTGGCGAAAAAACTTATCAACCTTACGGTGAAGAAGGTCAGGCCATTTATTCCATTTCAAGAGGTGGTTTAAATGCCAAAATGATGGATATTGCTGAGGAGAAAGGTGGAGCAACGATTCATTATAATAAGCAATGCACCGGCGCGAATTTAGAAGAAGGAGTTGTTTATTTGAAAGACAGTCAAACAGGCGAAGAAATTGAGGATAAGGCAGACGTGGTTTTTGCTTGTGATGGAGCGTTTTCAGCAGTGAGATACGAAGCAATGCAAAAAACAGATCGCTTTGATTTTAGTCAAGATTATATTGATGACGGCTATCGCGAATTACTACTTCCAGCTAATCCAGATGGATCTTATAAATTAGATAAAAATGCTTTGCATATATGGCCACGTGGTCGTTTTATGTTAATCGCCTTGGCAAATGAAGATGGATCATTTACATGTACACTCTTTATGCCATTTGAAGGAGAAAACTCCTTTGAAACGTTAACAAATGATACGGCGGTAGAAACTTTCTTTAAAAATATTTTCCCTGATTTTTATGATATGTGTCCTAATTTATTGGAGAGTTGGCATGAAAATCCATTGGCTTCATTGTCGATTGTTAGATGCTATCCTTGGACAAAAGGAAAGTTTGCTTTAATGGGTGATGCTGCACATGCTACAGTTCCATTTTACGGGCAAGGTATGAACGGCGGTTTTGAAGATTGCACAGTTATGGCTAACTTAATGGAAAAATATGAAGAGGATTGGCCAAAGGTATTTGCTGAATATCAAACGTTAAGAAAACCAGATGGTGATGCTTTGCAAGATTTATCCGTTCACAATTATCATGTGATGCGTGATTATGTAGCTGATCCTATGTTTTTATTACAGAAAAAGATCGAAGGCCGTTTTAGTAAACTGTACCCCGACAAGTGGATGCCGTTATATAGCCAAGTGTCTTTTTCAAATATTCGTTATTCTGAAGCTTGGAATGCAGGAGTTCGTCAGGACGATATTATGAAAAAAGTGATGGACAGACCGGATATTGAGGCCGTTTGGGACTCAAAGGAAATTGAAGATAATATATTACGTTTAATTGCTGTAAATTAAGTCATTAAACGCGAAACTAATTTCTCGAGATATGAAGTATTTAGTGCTCATTTTATGTGCGTTTTTCGCAATGGAAGCTTCGGCTCAAATTGGTACCGACTTTGAAAAACGGAATACCAAAAGGCAAAAGGACAACCCATTTTCTGAAGAGAAAAGTTGGGGTTATTTATTGTGGAGTGAAAACGCGAGTCATTACCGTCCAATTGGTTGGCATGTTAGTTTAGGCGCAACATATATGGCTGGAAATAATGCCAATGATGAGGGGCAAGAATATGAATTGACTCCAAGTGGGCTTCCAGGTTATTATTTAGAAGGTGGTATGGAACATCTTTTTAAGAAAAGACAACCTTTTGTACATTATTTTGACTGGGGATTAGGTGTGAAACATTTTGGCGGACAAGAAAAATATAAACTTGATCCATTAGAAGATCGCGGAAGTTTTAATTTTGGTTCGGCTTTTTTACGCGCAGGAATTCACAATGTATGGCAAACGGCTAAATTCAATTTCATAGACCAATCAATAGGTTTTAATTTAGATTACCGCATTTATGGCGGAAAGGATAAGCAGGCGGATGGTAAATACCTTTCTCCGCTTGCGTCAGACAATCAAAGTAAGTTAGTGGCGCAATTGTATTATGCATTAGGTTGGGGCATTAAAATGAAGGATGGGTTGTTTTTAGTACCAACGATACAAACGCCAATTTTAACCTTATTCCAATTCAACAACTTTAATCCTTCGCACAAATGGTTTAATAGCCGTTATCAGCCCGTAATTTTCACTGTAAAATTAGCATGGTTATGGCCAAAATCTGGTTGTCCAAAAGTTTTCAGTGTGGATGGTCAATCGCAAAGTGATCAATTTCAAATGCAGTAGTTTTGTCATTAGTCATTAGTTTGTATTGTTGGGATGTAATAGTGTGGGACGTCAAATCGTACACAGTCGACAATTTCGAGTTTCTGCGATCCATCATTAATTAAAAATCAGAGATATTCCTTCTCAAAAGACTACGACCGTCCGTGAAAAGCTTGAGCCAACATGGGGTCGGTGTTCCATTAACTAAACTTCAATTCATAGTTTTGTACGTTTCGAGTACTTATTATTTTTAATCCTTGTCTAGTCCTGAAATAGCGTTACACAAAAAGAACGTTATGGAAGAAGAAGAAAAAAAGAATTACGTTAAACGAAGTCAAAAAGACTATTCAATGTCTTTTAAACTGTCGGTTGT
>JBLHOW010000092.1:0-23321 GCA_047623705.1 Crocinitomix sp. | reverse complement strand
GGAAAGAAAAATAAAGTAAGCTACTACTGAGGAAAATAGAAGGGCGGGAAATAAAAAGCAAAAAGCCAACCCTTTTTTTGGGTTGGCGTTTGATTTTTATTTATCTGTGGGATTTTCCGAAGACCTTATTTCTTCCATAAGAATTCCCTCTGATTTCAATCTTATTTCAACATAACCATTCTCATCTGTGCTTACATTCATTGCTAACTCTTCCCCTCCTCCAACTATTTGATTAATTGTTAAATCTTTGATTACAGCCGAATAATCTATTATTGGAAGTTTGTCTATAATTTCAAAGTCAAAAGAATTTTTACAAGTCAATCTGTAATAAAAATAATCGTCTTTTTCTTCATTATAAACTTCAATCTCAAATTTAATGCATTTTGTGTCGAAATCAATATCAATTCTTTCTAAGCCTGAATCATGAAATTCTAGGTCTTTTATTTTTTTTTTCATAATAGAATTTTAAGCACAGTTTGGATCATTTTTACAATTTTCAATAAGTGCTTTGTTATATTCCTTCAAGTCTTTGTTATATTGTTTTAGCTTTTTACGATACTGTTTCAATTGATTTACTCTATGCAAATATTGATTCATATCATTTCGTATATCAGGATTATTACGATACTCTTTTTTAGCCGCTCTTATCATGTTATTAACTTGACTTCTGGTCACAAACATCCCTTTTTTAGTACTCGAAACATCAACGGTAGAAAGCATAATCCCACTGTATAAATGAGACTCATGAGAGCCTTTACGACATGGATTGCCAAACTTATCTAAGTAATAGTCATGTCTATTAGTACTATTTGGATTTTTAAGGTGATAATGATCTCTCCCTTTATGACCAGGCTCTCCAACCTTCCCAACATCATATTCTAACTTATTACCTGATTCTTTGTTTTTATACGACCTATGTCCGTTTTCTGCAGCTTTTGGATTTGAGACCTCTTCCCACTCTGCACCCAAATCCTCAATCTTAGGCATGTTTTCTAAATCAAGTCCATCAACATTTAAAGTTCTCGGGGCGGTAATTTCTCCATAAGGCATTGGATATGCAATAGGAAATGTTGGGAGTTGAGGCATAGGACCCAACCTAGCCAATCCAATATCGATCATAGATCTGAAATTAGCCAATTCTAACTTTGGAGACCAATAACCTCTAGGAACAAATATCTCTGCAACACCATATGCCTCCAACCCTTCAAGTTCTATCATGTGAATGACCATGTTTTCACTAAAAGCATATGGGCTATTATGTGGATATTCATGAACTAACGGATCAACAGCAAAAAATCTCCCAATCCTAGGGTCATGCATCCTGTACTTATAATTTACAGAATTCCCCTCTCCCTTAACTTCATCATCCATCTCCTGCCCTTGAAAACCATAACGATAACCTGAGCCATCCGTCTCACTTCTAAGCGTCATCCCATAAGGATAATACTCAGTAGTACTAGTAACATCCGCATCATAATAATCAACATTAGTCCCATCAGTAGAAGCGACTAGTCGCCTGTCACTCACGGTAGCCAACACATTTCCTAAGTGGTTAGAAAGTTCATAGGTTTTCTCACCTAAAACGCGCTGTTTAGTATTACTACCGATATACGCTCCGGCCAAATTCATATCTACTCCACGATTAGCCACCCCAAGTCTTTTACTACCATATAAATGGTTTTCATTGAGTGTTACCGTCTGAATTTCATCTAGTAAATTATCAACATAATCATAGGTAGCTAAAACATTACCCGAAGCATCATGCATATAATAGGTAGCTGTTGTAGCATAGGTTGAATAACCAGGTTCATAATCGTCTCCATCTTCAGGAACTCCAACAGGCGGTATAGAAATAGGGGCAAAAACGGTTTTACTCACGCGAATTCCCATTGCATCATATTCAAATTCTACCCAGCTAATAGTTGTTTCAAGCGCTGGGTTTAAAGAATTATCGTAACTTATTTTTCTAATTTTTCCTGTAACTGTCCATTCAATGGATGAGATGTCACTGGCCTTGTCTTGAGTCAACTGACCTATTTCATCATAAATATAATTATCGGTTGTAGCATGCGCATCAATATCGACTGGTGACACTCCTGGAGATACTCCGTCGTAAACCCATTCTAATTGATTCGTTGTTTTAGTTCCTGGATCATAGGTATAATGATATTCCAATGCATCCATATTGGTTGCGCTACCATCTGTTCTGTCTAATGTTAATAGATTTCCATTACCATCAAAAGTATATGCGGTGCTGTAATTACCCTCGTCTGCGGCTCCTGCACTGCTATTCGCAGTTCTAAGTCCAGCACCTTCAAAAACGTTGGATGATTTTATACGCTGCAATTGGTCATAACGGTAAGTATTGGCCAAAACGTCCATTCCAATCTCATCAATATCATTGAGAGAGGTTACCATCTGGTGAATATTTCCGTTATATAAATCATGATCGGTTTCCTCGAAGGCTGAACCTGGGTTAATTTGTAATGTTAGGTTGGCAGCAGCCGATTCGTTGACTGCAATATAATCATTTTTGTAATAATGCAAACTAAAGCCCATAGCATCTTGCGCTATATTTTGATTCAATCCTGCTATCTGTCCATCTCTTCCAGCATCATTTCGATCTCCTGTAAAATCATCTACATCATTCACCGAAGAATTTACAGTCTTCAACCATCCATTAACGGTATAGACATAATCACAAGCCTGCACAATTTGGTCTCCAATTTCTTGTCGCGCCAAAGGTCCGTGAGCATAATAAAAGTTCTTGGATTCTTTTTCCCAAATTTCACCGTCATGACTTGAATAACTAGCGGTTAAACGGTTGTTGTCATCATATTCATATTTATAGTGAAACTGATCCGGTCTGTTTTTTTGATAATCAACTTGTTCAACATTACCACTGATTAAATCATAGGTATAATCGGTACGGACGTATTGTAATTCATCTTCTGCATCTGTTGGTTCTAAATCGGTATATAGTAATCCGTTTTCATGAATTACTGTTTTAACATTACCTGCGTAATCATAGTCATAATGACTAGCATGGGTGAAATCGTCTTCTGTTACAAAGGTTCCACTATAATAGATTACACTGCCAATTCTACCTCGTAAATTCAATAGTTCTGCTTCGGTATCATGCCCCATTTGAACGGTGATTTCTTCTAGCACTGTTTCTTGATAGCCGTTGTAGACGGTGCGCATGACTTCTGATTTTATAGCACTAATTGTTAGCCAATCGTAATAATCACCAGCGTCTTTTGCAATATCATTATCAATTGCTTCAATTGCATCAATTTCACCTGCTTCAACTACACGACCGAGGTAGTCATATATCGTATATGAATAAACATCTGCAGCCAAAGCCAATTGTCTTGCGTTTTGCGAGACGATTAATCGTCCTAATGCGTCATACCAATAAGTTGTTTTGCCACCATCTGGTGTGGTTTGTTCGTTGAGTTGTTGTAGGCTATTGTATTTGTAGTTTGTTACTAGTTCATGCGGAGGATGCACATATAAGTTGGTTGTCGGATCTTCTAGATGATCTTTACAATTTTGAATTTTGGTAGCATCCAATGTTGAAGAATGCGCTGTTTCGGTTCCATTTATCTTTCGGTAAACTCCTGCGGGTGGCACGGTTTTAATTAGGTTTCCTGCTTGATCATAATAGAATAGGGTATAGTGATATTCGTGCAAGTCGTACGACATTGTAAATACTTCGCGGGTTTTGATGTTTTCCCAAGCGGCGGTGGTGTAGCCGTTTAAGAAGTTTGCTTTCAGTACTTCTAGTTGATAAAGATACGCCAACCAATCATTTCCATACTCAATGTCTGACAACTGATCCTCACAGTCTTCTTCCCAATTATCGATTGTAAAGTCGGGCATTTCATCATTACAAGATATGGCATTCAGTAATTCAAATGGAGCAAGATCAATTTCACAGTTTTCCACCCAATCTGTTTGAATAGCTGAAATCGATTTATCAAAAGTTTCTCCTTCACCCTCCAACTCTTCTAATCGTTCAAGTAACTCTACTTGATCTGTAGGGCTAATTGCTGTTAAATCGAACCCAGTACCAGGAATAGTGATATCAAATTCATTATAGAAATCAGTTAAGTATTCTTCAAAAACCGCACAATCACATTCCAAGTTAAACGCATCAAAAGTAGCTGAAGGATGTGTGGTAAACGGACAGTCAACATCTACAAGTGAAAGATCATTCAAATAAGTTGAAACTTCATTAAAAGTAGAAAAATAAATCCCTGGCCCCCAACCATGATCTGTTGCTGTTTCTGATGGTGTATTCAATGAAATATCGTCAACCCCAAGAGGATTATCTTCGTCGCACCCAGAAGCACATATTTCAATCATATAATCTATGGCAATTTGGCGATTGGCTTCATCTGCACAGGTCCCTAAATTTGCTAACCAAGTTTCAGCAAAACCTTCGCATTGCGTTTGACAGAGATCTCCCATTTCTTCGGTAATCAAAATTTCTGGCGTACCAGAAGCATATACGTCAAATACGGGATTAGTTGGGTAGTGGATATAAAACCCTTGTGAAGTTAATGAAGGGTTACCATCAGTTCCCGTTAGGCGTGTAACAGTTGCTAAACATCCCTCTAAACAGGCAATATCCGTGCTGAAATTATCCATTGCATGATAAGCCACGTAATTTCTAAAGAACTCATAAACTCCTCTAAAAAACTGATATTTTGATACTTTTTCAGGGTGAAGTGCTGGATCTTCTCCGAATTCTCGAATTAACCCATCTGTTCCATGCAAGGATTCATAGAGTTCGACAACTTCTATTGGATACCCGTGACCATCAAGATCATTTATTTCAATTGGATTATTTATCACCATCCAAATAGAATGATACTCTTCTGGATCGCCTAAATTGTTTACTTGGACAAATTGACGCATCAAAGTTTCAATTTCATCTTTTAAGTGAGGTCTACAAGCTACAAAAGGATCCATTTCTGCATCAGCCAATGCACCATCCCAAGGTTGGTAATTTTCATTGTCAAGTGGTCCATCAGGGTCTCCAACATCAGTAGGATCATCATAGGCGAGACTTTGCGTCAAATTTAAGGGATTA
Source organism: Crocinitomix sp. (assembly GCA_047623705.1). Classification (GTDB taxonomy): domain Bacteria; phylum Bacteroidota; class Bacteroidia; order Flavobacteriales_D; family Crocinitomicaceae; genus Crocinitomix. Next base: position 18,220 of record JBLHOW010000092.1, on the reverse strand, counting down.
AAAAGGTATTCTTCATCCGTTCCCTCTGCCTCTAAAGTTGTTAATATTAAGTTATTGTAATCTTCTTCTGAAATTACAAAGGGATCTGCAGTACAATCTGGAATTGCTCCAACTTCCTCACCATTATAATAAACCGTACACATATTTTGTGCATCACAATTTAAGCGGTACATGCAATACTCTGGATGTCTAACAACTAATTCACTTGCATAATCATCAATCCAATTCTCACGTAAATCATCCCATGTTGCAAAAGCACCTAACGGGTCAATTATGTCATCTGTTACATCATCAGGGAATCCAATTTCAGATGTAAACCAACCGTTATTTCCGCCAACTAAGGGTTCATCTGCGTAATAAGGAGTATTTTCAAAATACTGCCCACCTGGACTCACATCAGCCAAAAGTTCCGCATACTTTCTTTCGCAAGGGTCTTCTTTAATTGGATTGCCAATATTGTTACATTCATCAATACAATCTGCGATTTTGCTTTCAATCTCTATCAATAACGGTTCATAAATTAAAATGGCACCAAAATAATTATAGGTTATAGTTTCTCCATCAATAATTTCTTCTGCGATATCGTTTCCGTCATCATCTGTAAAAACCCGATTACCTGCTACATTGTAATATCCATTTCCAGAAAAACAAATGTCCTCGCAACTTTCATTACAGGGAATATCCTCCTCAACAGGTTCAGATAAGCAAGTTTCATTATCCTTAAAATTAGTTATTATACCATCTAAAAATTCTTCGTTTAAGGAAAGTACTTTTGTGATTGTATAAGTCCCAATGGGTAAGCTAGAAGTCCAGCTAATTTCACTTTGTTCAGTTATTGCTGGGTAAGTATATTCATAAATTCCGCCACCTGTGAGGTCAAACAAATTGTTATTCTCATCTTTAATGTAGATAGTTAAATCATAAAGCACGTCTAATTCAGGATAACACTCATCCATGTATGCAATATTATCCAGTGAATAAGTGAAAGTATAATTGGTTTGGTAAAGAACATTGATTGTTTTAGTTACATAATATTTATCAGTCGGTTCAAATGGTAAATTATTGGCTGTGAGATCTGCCGTAATCTCATCAAACTCTTCTGGGTAGGAGTCAATTTCTAATAGATTTCCCGGTGCATCTCCGGCTAAAGCCGTTGCAATTACTCTCCCAGACATATCTATATATTGAATATGCGCTTGACCATTTTGGTCAATTACTGCATTTTTTTTATAATGAATCGCATTTCCAACTTCGTTGCCAAAGAGTCTGTAAAGCTCCTCTTGTGTTGGAGTTCCGTACATATAATGCGTTAATTTTGCGTCAACACTCGACATATCACTCGCTCCAATTACAGATGCTCCAACTCCAGTTTGGGTTTTTACACGTCCCGTTCCGTCTTTAGTGAATGTTGTTCTTGCAAAAGGGTAATCCCCAGCGTCTGCAATATAATCCGCACCAACACCAAATGAACCACCAGAATTGTAAAAATCATTCACTTCTAGTGATGTCATCATATCGGGATTTTCAATCTTATTGCCACCAACGCCATCTTCAACAATATCAAAATTTGTAAAATTGTATTGTTCTCCAGAGAGTAAATCTAGTCTACCTTCATAATAACCCAGTCCTTTATTTTCAGTTGGTGAGGGCAATAAGCTCAATGCAGGTCTCCCCATATAATCGTACACTATCTCGTTTAAAACTACTGTACTGTCCGAATGATTAGTGACCATACTTTGACGTGGTTTTAATGCGCCGTCATAAATTCCAAAGCTTTCTCCTTTTTTACCTTCGGATGAAAAACTGGCTTGATATTGCCAATTCCCGTTTGTTAGTAGACCTTCATAAGGCAATTTTTCGTCACCATTTGCCAATGTAAGGTCAGTCATTAGTGTTGGCAAAGACCATTTACCTTCTATGCGTACAATTTCCGAATCCACTACTTTTTTTCCAACAGGGCGCACTCTAAATAAAAATAAACCTCTAGGATAAGCTAAACTAATATTGTAAAGGTTAGTTAAAACGTTTACACGTGTTGCATCTTTAAAGTTAAATGGACCAGGTATGGACAATAGATCTAGCGCATCTATTACATCTGGATGGTCAATAAATAGCCACTCCACGTCATAACTTTCTGCCCCTTGAACATAAGACCATGTTAATTCAATTTCTTCAAATTTGGATACGTCACCATCTAAATCCACCCAATCAGAACGCAGAATAGCTTCTTCTTCCTTGTCCAAATTATAATAGCGAACAATGTCAATTTCAGCATCTAAATGAATATCAATTGGTAAATCTTCAATATCTAATCCTATAACAGTTGTGCGGATATTTGTAACAACAATTTTAATGTATTGCTGATCTGAATATCGTTTAAGCTGAATATCTCTATATGCACCTGTCGCGTCAAAATCAATAGAGAGTGCTTCATCTAATTCAGTTGACACCTCTCCGATAGCATTGGTCAATTCAACATCATATAAGATGTCCATTTGCCAATTCCCACTGTATAGTTTACGTTCTGAGTCATCAAACCATAACTTTACAGAAGCTACTGCGCTTTCTGTTGAAAAATACTCCTCATCTTGATCAAGGATATATTGCATATACCAAGAATCTCTTACACCAATAGTTGCTTCGGATTCGGTGATTTGATCACCCGAAAGTCCACTGTAAAGATTATCTTTAGCTGCAAAGCAATTTACGCTTAGTGCAATGACTATGCTAGTAAATAATAGATGACTTAACTTATTCATGCTCTTTGTTTATTTGACTTTGACTAATAATTTCATACCCCATAAATAATGATGTGGGCTTTAATTCATTTCCTTTATCCTGTATATAATGCGCTATTTTGTATTTAGAACCTTTTAGTTTAACTTTTGAGGACTCGTTTGTATAGCGAATTATCACTTCAGCAATAGGATCATCTCCAAATGGATCATTTTTCTTGAGATAGTATTTAAATTCTAACAGTTTATTATCATTAATGTCAACCAGCAATTCATATGCATTTATGCTAGGATCTGAATTCTCATTTATTAAAACACGGAGTTTGTTTTTTGATAGATTGATAACCTCATAATCAATATTGCCTTTATTTTGCCACAATGAATCAATCATTTCAGTTAAATTATCTACATCAGTGGCTGGTGCATTTGTATTGTCCCATTTACTGTAAATCATTGTTTCAAATTCTTTATTTACAGATAAATATTGATCATCATTTATTAGCGTAATGTTTCCATTTAAATCTATGAAGTGAATCTTTTTAGAATGCACAACTTCTCCAGATCTTTTTGTCACGACATTACCTAATTCATCTACATACTCAATTTCAAAGTTGAGCTGAAAATCCTCTAGTTCTAAATAATGCATATTTAATTCTTTGAGTTCTTTAACAATATCAATGGCATGCGAATGCTGAAATGACACAATTAAAAAAAACAAGAGAAATAGGTTAATATTGCGTTTCATAATGTTACTGTTTATGGTAATTGCTGGAGGGTATTACTTCTTGCGGTGCTCACCGTAACTATCCCTTTTTCCGTTTCTTTTTTCACTTGTACAAGATTCCCTTCGGAATCATAATTATAAAAGGTTGCGTAATTCAAACCGTCTAATTCAGCAACCAACCATAGGTTACTTCGATCATATACATAAGTCATCATTCCTCCTTCATATGGACCAATTCGTATGTCGTCGATATAAGTTTTACCTGATGATATGTATTTAATCTCAAGGTCAGCAGAAGGCATAGTAAATTTCAGTTCTAGTTTTTTCCAACCATCAATTACTTCACGAGATTCAACAGTTGATAATATTACACCGTCAATGATAAGTTCTCCATAGGCATCTTCTTCCTCAACATTTACCCAGAGTGATACGACATATTCTTTACCAACAATCCCTTGCAAGCCTGCTCCATCATCTTCTATCAGTTCTCCTCCACCATCTACGGCAAAGAATTCCGAAGTAAAGCTCACTTCTTCTCCATTCGCAAGTAATAATGAATGATCGCCGGTATGTGCTTTAAGATTTGAAATATCTACAACTTCAGCGTCAAGATCAATATGTCCGGAGTTTATTAAAGCAGTTGAATATTCTTGTTCAAAACCATTGAAACCAACCTCATAATAATTTGCAAGAGCCGAAGTAGCAATAACTACAGAATTATGATAGCCATACAATTGGCTGCTAAAAATTGCGGATTCATTATAAACTCCTGGCGATCCGTCCTCCTCAATATAACTTAGTCGACTTTTTTCTTCTAGCCCAAATCCATAAGGATTATACCGTGTTATTTCAGAAACCCAGTCCCATTTCGGATTCAATGAACCATCTAACCAACTATAAGGTTCCCAAGGTTCATATTCACCATCAATATTATTTCTAGTTTGTGTAATTGGTCCAGATTGTTGTCTATCGGTTTGATAGAGGTACGTTTTTTTAGCTCTCCAGATTCCTTTTTTTCCATATCGGTATGCATTAATACCTAAACTTGAAATATTTGTTCCGAGTTCAACTTCTGGATTTCCTACATCTGCATATGGATAAGTCCAGTCATCTGAGAACTCAACAGCATCAGCATGAAGTATGTTTTTTAGTTCGCATCTAGTTAATGACACGCCATGAGTGTTAACATTCGCTACAAATTCTTCTCCAAAAGGTATATGGAGAAATGTTACAGTTTCAACGTTTCCTGCGAGGTCGTAAGTTTCAGATATTATTTTGAAATCCACCAATTGTTCTGTATAAGAAGATGTTGGGCCATCTAAAATCGATTCCGAAATATAGCCCTCATCCATAGGACTTGTCCCTATAAATGCAAACTCGAACCAATATTCAACAGCTGATTCACTGGTGATTCGAATTTCATCATTTGTAAAAAGATCGAAGTTAATGTCAGTGTAAAAATTAGCGAAAGAATCTAATTCGCAATCATATATATTTGGCAGAAATATTTTCTCGGCATGCCAATCATAAAGTTCTGATGCACCTGAGTTTAAATTTTCGTAAGTGTCAAACCCAGGTAAAATATAATCCTCCCCTTTTTGCGGATCAGCGCCTGTTATCGAATTATTCCATGCGAGAGCGAACGGAGACAGACCTCCGTGAACTTGTAAAAAATTATCACTCAAAGCAACAATAGATCCACTCTTGACAGCTTGTAAATTTCGATTTCCAGAGCGTGTAATGACTCCTTCTTTTCCACTAGGTCCAAAACCAATACTCGTTCCATCTCTGTCTTCTAATTTGAAATAGTCTGCAGAAATAAACTCAGAAACGTAATAGGTTAGAAGAACGCCACTTTCTTCTACAGTTATTTCGTCTCCAACTTTTAATACGTCTTGGTATGGAATAATAGCTTCATCATCACTCTCTGCTAAATAAAGTGCATCAGAAGTTCCTTCTATAAAAACTTTTGCCCCATAATTTTCATATGCGCCTCCCATTTGCTCGTAATTCCAATGTGCAGCATATTGATAATTATAAACTGGTTTATCCCATTCGTTATTGACAGTCGTCAAAAGGGCTTGACCTGTTTCTGCATCATATAATTCGTTCCGCGTAGATACGGCTGATCCATCAGTTGTTATAACTACCTCTTCAAGAATACCAGTGCGATAAATCACTTTACTTGTTGAGAGCCCACGGTAAACAAATTGTGAATGATTGATTTTTGGCCATACCGTTGGTACTGGAATAAATATCGGTTTTGAAGGATCGCTTAAAATATCGATATTGGTTTCTGCTATAATACTCTCTGTGTAAGAAGAATTTTCTTCTTCGTAAACAGTAAAATCCATTTGTACACCAATCAGGGCTTCCCGAATTTCTCCATGTCCGTCTAATACTTTAACATTGTTTTCCAAACGTCTTTCGCCTCTCCTTGAAACTTCCACAGATTTATATTTATATTCCGTTTTGGCTATCGGTTCATCCAATTCGAAATTTGACCCAAATGGATACAAAGCTATCGACTTAAGCCGACCGCTCATATCATTTAATTCTAATTTATAACCTTGAGAGAATCCGTTATTGTTGTAGCTCATGGATCCGACAAACGGAATAAATAAAGGTACATTATAGCCCTTATGATTTAACTTTGTATGGCTTTCAAAAACTGGAAATTCTTTCGCCGTAAAGTGCTCTGTCACTGTAATTCCAACTTCAGAATCTTCAGTAGAAAAACCTTCAAAAAGATCCTCAGGAAAATGTCCTGTTCTCCGCTCTTCAATTCTTCTATAAACAATCCTAGGAGCAGGATATAAGGCTTCCATTAAAGGGGTTTCTAAAAACAAATCTTGGTGCTGAAAATTTATTATTTGATCATTGGGGTTATACCACTTCGGTGATTTCAAAGCATTCTCTTCTCCTCCAACGATTGGTTCGTAATCAGCTACGCCACTTGTTGATCCATTTTCATTTTCATAAGTATATGTAGTACCAAATGTGCGACCTCCATCCTCATCTGACCAATTATCTGATAAGTAAATCCCTTGAACTCTGTGTCCACCGCCGTATTTATGTTTATTCGGGCTATTCAATCGAATAAAAGAATCTTTATTGCCAGAAAATCTCTTGCAATAATTCCAAATTGCGTAACGATTGTATTGCCCCAAAGCTAGCATAGCCATAGCTTCTTCAACTGAATCAAATAGCATGTCAAATGAACTCCAAAATTCCTCTTCAAAATCAGTGTGGGATAAATCAGACAAATTATTAAATAAATCTGTTCTACTATAGCGTAAGTATTGCCAAGCTGCTTTGCGCATTGGGTGCGTTTTAAAGAGTTCAAGGCCGACGGATCTATATTCTTCTGCCACAAGATCCACATATCCATAGTTTTCATCATCATCAGCTCCGTAATAATCTGGTTTTTCAATAGCTATTTCTGCATAGCCAACAACATAGTCCTTGGCATATTCAGTTTCACCTTCAGGTCGCTTTAACTCTGTAAATACTTTGAAATAAATTTGATCTAAATCTTTTATGTAATCCGCAATCACAGCATCTCGATCATCACCTTCTTCTCCTTCTAGCGCATCTGCTTCGAACCACAAACGCAATTTCTTTTTAGAGAATTTATATTTTTCATAATAGTCATCTGGAGATTCTGTTGTTTCAGAATCAGTAAACCCTAAAATATTCACCATTTCTGCGGCTCTCACATCCTGAACATAGCCATAATCATCCGCTTCATATCTCACATTTACACTTCCTCCAGAGGGTAAATTAATTTCAGACAAACACCATGCTGAGGCATTCTTAATTCGATCCTCCTCAGACAAATCTTGACGTGTGTAGGGATTAACTTCATGCTCATTAACGTCTTCTGACTCTTGATAATTCCCCCATCGATCCATCTTTAATCTTGAATAGTCTTGATTAGAAGTATAATCGAACAAATAAGGACTAAGCCGACCTTTTCCATTACCGTTGTATGAAATAGAAACTTCTTTGAGGGTAAGTTTACCATAGTCATCAGTTGGTTCAACTGGGGATACGAAATGATCACTATCTATTGATACTGAGGTGTCATGATTAAGTACCCCTTGGCATAATTCATAATTATATTTTAAATGTACAATCTGAAGAGGCTCAGTAAAGCTAACTCCACCTTCTTCAAGAATATCTGCCTTGCTATAAAGTTTAATTGTTTTTAAATATTTTTGGTTGGCCCCGAATGCACTACTGTCAGGTGTTTCTTTTTGATGTTCTAAACTTACACCAACTCCATCCGCGCGATCCCCCAATTCGAATACGGCAATATGGGTTTTGGTTTCAATCGAGTGCACATAGTACAATTCTTTTTCGCCATAAGTGAACGTTGCTTTATCATCAGACTCATTTGAATAATAACCTTTAATGTAATCTGCGTTGTAAAATGGTTCTCTCCAGTTATACTCTATTGCGTTATGGTAATTAAATTTAGTATAATAACCCAAATCATCTTCAGTGGCTCCATTTCCAGTCACATCTACATAATCTGCTGAAGTAATTTGAGTCAATAAATGCGCATGAACGTAAGCGGGTAATTCATTTCCCGAATAATAATGATCTATACCTTCGTCATTTTCTATGGATGCATCATCCTCATCATAACTCACTAAATCACCATCATTATATTCTGTTGGAATGTCAGCCGCGCTTGTATTTGCAAACACATGTGTGTTTTGTGTTGTATTATATGCTGGCAAGCCATAGTAGTATTTTGAACCATCTGCTTGTAAAATTTCATACTCGTGGATGTGTGACAAACCATCATTTGTTCCAAGATCCCCTGTTTCTTTGTAATCTATAGCGCTACCCGTAACACTTTCACTGGATGGCATTTCTCCATCATAGAATAAATGTTTTCCTCGCTCTGCGTAAAGTTCATCTGTCGTAATATCTTCTTTAGTTTTATACTGAACGTTTTGCATTTTTTTAATACGATCTTTTTCATAACCACTATTTGAAATATGAGGAGATGCCCCGACTTCTCCTACAACACGGTTTTTAAAAGATGGTGTTGGAGCTATCCCACCCTCAAACATTTTCAAGCCCATTTCAAATGCAGTAGTGTCTAAATTATTCATGTAGTCCCATTGGTTCTTGGGAACAGCTGTCATTTCACCAATGATTTTAAAATATACGGGTTCGTATCGTGGAGCTGAATTCTGTTTGCCATCAAAATCTAAATTTGATATTTGCTGGTTGCCCTTTTTTAACTTGCCAGAATAAGACCAGGCCCCTCCAAGCGTAGTTCCAACGTCAGCTCCAATATGGAAATCTGTGGCTGTTGGGTTACGTGCATCTTGTCCAACACCTACTTCAAATGCACTAGGTATGGAGATGTTTTCAGTCGTGGATTGTGAAGGATGAAAACGTCCGATATCATTTCTATGCGCACTAAAGCTTCCTCCAATGCCTTGTCCAGAAATTGAATAAATATCACTAGTACCAACTGGCACTCCCATGTTTTTAGATCGCTTAGTAACTGATACATCATTATAGATATTTACGTCTTGTAAATAATTGGCATCCATGTTACTATTTTCAGCTACTTCGCTGTTTTGTGAATACAACGTGCCATATGCAGTCATTACTTTTTCTTTTTCATCCAAACGGTTTTGGATATATCTTCCATCAATTTTAAAAGCTTTATTCAATTCACCAAGCGAATCTTTATGAGTTAAAGTATAACCTGCAGATGTATTAAATCCTTTCATATTAAAAGTGTGCCCTGGGAAATATGATGAAGAAGCAAAGCTCACATCTACGTCATGATATCTATTAAATCGCAATGACGTAAGTCCCTGTTGACTATTCCAGCCTATTCCAGCACCAAACATCCCGAAATTTCTTTCAGAAGCGTGTTCATTGGCAATCGAATTAATTCCAAACCTTGCGTTAAGGTTTGCTCCCATACCTGTTTGACTATCAAAACTAAATTGAAGCCCCACAATAAAGCTACGCTCTTTATCCTTTTTAACACTATTCCCTAAAAGTCGAATTGGAGTAGGTGTTACGCCAAATCCAATTCCTCGGTAATTATTAAAGTAAGTATCTAAATGCCATTTTGGTCTGTATGCATCTCTTTCAATGCCAAATGTTTCCTTTCTATCTCCTCTAAGTTGTCCAAAATCAAAAGTCAAACCGGAAGTAATATTTGATTTCAAATTCATCTTCTGAACAATAGTATCTCCACTAAAATCATCCGGTACACCTCTCAAATTTCTTGTAATTGCCCCTGGATTAATATTCCAACCCAAGCCTACCCAAGAAGCCTCTTGTTCCATTCCAATTCCAGCATGGTAAGCCAAGTTTATAGGATAGCCACCATTAGGTCCTGGCACAACCATCAACGGAATATTATAGTTAAAATCACCAGTAGTTAAATCAACCATTTGGTTGGTGCCAACAGGTTCAAAACTATTCACCTCTGGTTGACTTGGACCGCCCGTTAGTGCCCAAAGAGCACTGGGTAAAATGAGCTCTTGCCCAAATGTCATCAATAGTATAATTGCTATGCCTTTGCTGTATCTCCTTAATAACATCTTAATTAATTTTTAAAGTTGGAGTGGATTGAATATCACTGTTCTTGAATAGAAATTTCACTCTGCCAACGCCCAAAACTTGGTCGTCGATATAAACTGCTCTGTCTTGTGCTTTTTCGCCTTGGTCAAAGCCGAGTAATAATGTGTTTTTTGGGGCTAAACCATAGTTTCGTTCAAAATGGTAAAGTTTGGGTAAAAGGGTATCTTGCCCTTGCACCATAAATATGTCTTGATTGGCGTAGGTTACAAAATAATCTAAGCGCTCAAAGTATTCTTCATTGTCTTGGATTCCGGCAGACAAAACATTGCCTTGTGTCGTTAATGGCCCTATATTTAAATCAACATATTGCAAACCTTCTAGTTCTGATTTCAAGTTGGAATAATCATCCTGTTTTAGTTCGTCTGTTCGTCCTTCAATGGCTATGACATAATCAATGGGTTTGTATTTGGCTTCAAAAAAGTAATGCTCAAATTCTTGCCGTTCGACGAGTCCATTTTCTTCGTTCTCAACCCAATGAATCAAATCAGATGGTTTTAGCTTTTCTTTATTACAAGAAATAATTATGAATGCCAAAACGAATAGGGTTAATATGTTGCGTGTATTTATCATTCTGTTCCGTTGTAATTATTATTGCAAAAAAGAATTAATTGATCTGTTACATCCAAGGTGTCTTTGGCGTACATCAAACTTCCATCACCAGAAGCGCCAAGAATCATATCGTAATCATTTTCTTCGGCAAAAATCTTGGTAAAACCGTTAATTCGCTCCCAAATTTGTTGGTCGTATTTTTGCGTTAATCCTGTGAGTTCTTCCTCATAATTTTTCTCGCGGTACATCACTGAATTCCGCAAGTCATTATAGCTTTGATAGGTCTCCGTTGGAATTTCTTCCATTCGCTCTAGTTGTGCGGTTAGGTTCTCCAAGGCCATCATTAAACTGTCTAATTCTCTGGTACGTTCTTTTGAAAATGCTTGTAATTCAGAATCTAACTCAATGGCTAAATCAAATTCGCTATAAAGTTTCATGTTTTGCACGTAAACGATTCCGTCTGAATCTTTGCTTTCGCCACAAGAAATTAGTATAAATAAAGGGAGTATGAATTGTAATTTTCGCATAATTAGTTATTGATAATTTTAAATCTGAGGTACCATTTTTCGTTTTTCTCGTTTTTTACTTCAAGGACGTATACACCGTTTTCTAAAACAATATCTCCTGTAAATGTTGAGAAATCGAGATCGTAACGATTATCGCCATAAACGACGGTTTGTGCTAAGGTTATATCCGTAACTGCAAGTTCACGTTCCGCATCAAAAATGGTATAGGTTAACTGATCATCTTGATCGTTATATTCTTCATTATAAATGAATTTTACAATTCCGTTTTGAGCGAGATAATAACCGCCATCCAATTTTTTAGTTAAATCGGCATAGCTGCGCATACTCTCGAATCCGCAAAACGAAGCGTAGGAATTATAGATGGAAACGTTAGTTCCTTTGGCAAAAACATAATAATTATTAAATGGCGCACCAACCTCAGCAATTGTTGCAAATGGTGATGGACTATTATTAAAACTGGCCTCATAGACCCAAATAGGGTCTTCAGTTCGTTTAATTTTTATCTCTCCATCCAAATAAGTATTAAAAACTGAACCAACTAATGTTCCAAACGGATCCTCCGCCCAGATATGTTTATTAAGAATACCCCATCCATATTGGAAGACATTAACTTGTATCTGTACTCCCAAATCTTCATTAATCATTTGCATGTGCGCTTGAGATGGAGAATATGTCATTGGGTCGTCTCCCCAAGAAAAATAATAACGAATTAAGCGTGTATTGATATATGCCCACTCCTCCGTGTCTCCAAAATTATTCTGGCTTACCGTCAAACCTTCATCTAAAGATCCACTCGCTTCAATTGTATTTACTGTTCCATCTATTGCTATAAAATCTGGATTCAAGATATTCCAATGAATAGGGAATCCAATTGAGAAATACTCGGTAAAAGTATATGTGACTCCACCAACCGTATAAGTATAAGCAATGCGATATTCACCTACCGGCAAATCTACCCCGTCAACCCATAAATCTGAAATTGGTCCACCAATTGTTGCTTCTGTGTTCAGGTCAGTAATTATATAAACTCCTATTCCGCCATAGTATTCGGAAGCTGATATTGCCGCTCTAACACTCCCTGTTTGATCGCCACATTCCAACTGAAAGGGTATAGTAGTCAAAGGCAGTATTATCGGTTTGAAATGCTCCAGTTTAACAGCATGTGAGATTTCAATTGTTGGCGTTCGAACCAATACCCCACCATTCAAACTAACACGTTCATCAGCTAATATTGCTGTGCGGTGTAATTCAAACTCATTCAGGTTATAAACAATTTCGTTGTTTCGTTTTGTGATTCTGAAAATATCTCCTACTTCTACAGTATCCGTAAACAATACCGAATCGGACTTTAGCACATTGAAGGTATTATCTGTAAATAACTCAAAGCTATATTCAAAATCTGCAGTTGTCAATGGTTTGGTTTCACTTTGATCATTGAATCCAATCACCATGTTTCCGCCAATTGCGGTAACTTCAAATTCAAAACCACCACTTTGATTGGCTTGCAGCATTCCATCAATAATTGCGCTGCCATTTCCTTGACTTGCACCTCTTTTTAAAGTGCCATTCGTCAAATCAATATTGGAATTGTCAAGCAAAGTCAATTCTGGTGTTACATTCGCTTGACCATCTAAAATTTTCACCCCATTATTATCATATACGCCTATATAGTAACGCTCTGCATCAAGACCTTCGAATGTGAAAGAAGTTGATTGTACATCTCCTGCATAAAAAGTAGCGCTATCGACCGGAATTGAATCTTTAATTGCCGTCCAAATAGTTGATAATTCAGGAAGTGGATTATAACTTATTAAATATTTATAGGGAAGCGGACTTCCATCTGGTGCATTCACCTCGATTGCACCCAGTTGTGTTTCGGCATCATAAGTTGCAGAAACATCCATTATCACACTCCACTCAAAATAAACATAGTTCTGATTGGTATTGCCCGACTTATAATCACGCGAAGCATATTGTGTGGCGCCATAAGTTTCCAAAGCCATTTCGAATCCATAATTATTGGCGGGATTGTCTTGCCAATATTCAACCAAAGTTAAAATGTCAACTGTATCCAAATTATGGACAGGATCATAACCTATATAGGTTGTGGTAGGAACATTAACGCGGTAGTTCGTGTCTGTTTCTGGACGAGTATTCCACATAACATCCGACTCTTGCCAATCTTCTGTAAGCAACGTGTAATTGGTAGCGTTGGATGAATTATTATGTCTGAAAAAACTGCTCCAAGCGGAGATTTTTAACTCGGCCGTTGTAAATTCTAATTGATCATCAAAGTCCAACTCGTATTTAATTAAAGCGGCTTTTTCATAATTATTGGGTGAATCTGAAATTCGCAAAGGAATACTAGATGATTGCGTATGGTAATTTGTGTTGGCCCGATCTAATGGATTCAAGTTGGTAGGTTTATCATATTCTATGGTGACGTTTTCTTGATATTGGTAATTCGGCATTAAAATGCCACTTGTCATCTCTCCTTCTCGTCCTACTAAAATGTGCTTATAGTAGGCAAAGCGTAAATCTGAATTTGTATAATAGGGTGAATCTAAAACTCTTAAGATGTAGATACCTGGTTCAAGGTTATCGGCAGTGACTTCTCCTGTTCCTGTATTGTATTGAAGGTTGTTTGTGACTTTAGCATTAGACAATGTCGCCTTACCAACATGGCTTGTATCTCTATTGGTTTTATATAAATACATATTGGATAAACCATAGGTGTTTCCGCCAGAAACCATGACACTCATGGTTCCATCTGTAGCGCCAGAGGTACAATGACTTACCGTTGAGGTCATTTCAACTGGTAAAATATATTCTATTGTTAAAACAGGTCGATTTGCTGAATTACTGGCTTCTGAAGAATAATAATTAATCCCAAAATCGTTAACTCCAGTTTCACTTTGTAGCCTTATCCGCCAACCGTTGTTAGAATTTGGATTCGCAATCATTTTTTGAACATGTTCGGTTACCAAAAATTCTTGAAGACCCAAACTTGAAGTTTCCGCATGTGTAAAACTCAATTGATCTGAAGTCACAACGGCGGACTGATTATTCCATGTAATTGCATTTTCTGTCCATGCCGCACTTCCAACACGTTCAATATAAATGGGATGATTAATGGTGTTAATGACAGAGTGTGTCGTTAATTTTAATTTGGCTTCGGTAATGAGCGCACCTGTAGGAATAGCACTTAAATCGTATTGAATATACGTTCTAAAGGCCATTGGAATTTGTCGATTCAAGTGGTGATAGACTCTGATTTGATCTTGCGCACCAAAATTCGAATTTTCAACTCCACCATTTGCGACCATTGCGTCACTCATTGTGCTATCCGAGGTGTAATTTACCGTGGTTTGTGCAAAAGTTTGTGTGGGCAAATAACTAAACGCTATTATACCCAAAAGCATTAATTTATTCAAAACGTTCTTTATCATGGATTAAGAGTCTTTGTAATAGTTAAACCTAAAGAGCCATCATACTGCTCGACAATTATTGACGTCCTATAAGAACTTGTATTGACTAGATTTCCAAAAGGGATGGACACATTCCAATTGTCGATAAAACTTTGCGCTTCTAAATAAGAGAGTTCGAAGATCTTTTTGAAAATGATTGCGTTCGTACCTACCTCTAAAATTTCTACATGTATTTTGCTAAAAGTGACGGTATCGCTTACCGCAAAACCCAAATTGAGTTCGTCAAAGGTTCCATTGCCATACAATATGGAGTCCATTGCAGTAAGCAAAGTGGCATCCGTCATGGATAATGAAAGATCGGTAGAATCGGTTTGTGCAATACTTATACTACTTACTCCGCAAGCAAGAAAAGTTAAGATGGTAAAAATGGCTTTTTTTAGCATTATTATCGTTTTTTTAATCCCCATAAATTTGATTTTTTCCGTATTCTAATTCACCCTTCAATTAAGTTTGAGCTAGAGGCGATTATGGGCGGTTTTTTCCTAACCTCAAATGTAAGTGAGTTGAATGTCTTTTCATTCAGTGGCAGCCACATGACGGGTTACGTGCTAGTACTTAATCATTTCAATTTAGTAAGCATCTTTCAAGAAAACATAACGAGTGATGAATGCCAACTAAACATTTCTCATTTGGCAAATGGTTCATATGAAATGCACGTCCCAACTTCAAGTTCGGGTTTAAAATCGGCTTTAAATCGCAACGTATTAAACAATAAGTTAAATTTTTACAGGAGCAAATATCAGTTTTGACTAAGAGAAGCAAGCTTGGAAAACAGAGCTCCCAGAAAACTAATACGTCGAACGACCGACGAGATGCCAACTCAAACTGAAAATTTATGCAATAGATTTAAAATGACGCTTTAATCTCCAATAAAAGGCGATTTCAACCTTTTAATGCTATTCTACGTTATTCTTATAATCCCACACCCAAAGAATATGCGAACCCAACTTTTCGATAATGGCTCATTAAACTATTTGAAAAAGTATGCTATAATTTTACGTTTAATATTTTTAGGTAGTTTCCTTTCAACGACTCCATTTATTGGTACGGCACAAACACCTTCTTACAGACAATTTACTGCCGATAATGGATTACCGAGTAACGAAGTGTATAAAGTTATAGAAGATAGAAATGGCTATATTTGGATGGCTACTGATCGAGGAGTTGTGCGATATGATGGGTATGATTGTGAAATATTCACAACTAAGGATGGATTGAGTAATAACGTTGTCTTTTGGATTCATGAAGATGACAAAGGACGAATATGGTTTAGCTGTTTAGACAATACGATTTGTTTTTATGACCAAGGATCAATTCATATCCACCCTGCTTCGGAACAACTAAAACAGGAATCAATCAAAATAATCTATTCAATTTATGTTGAACCAAATGAAACCGTTTGGCTTGGTGTTGGCGGCATGAATACGATTATTAGATTGGACCCTAATGGAACTATCAAAAAATTCAAATCTGATAATGTAAAAAACGGAGATATTGTCATTTTTAAAATAAATGAATCAAACTTAGTTTTCGGGAAGCTTATGAATGGCGCCAAACAAGGCCGTTTTAATACTGTTTTACAACATGATCGAGACGGAGATTTACAAAAAAAGTTTAGAATTAACCCAACAAATCGATCGGTAATTTCCATCTTAAAACAAGAAGACGCCACATATTTAACCAATGCAAATAATCTCTATCAATTAAGCGATACATCTTCTTCAGATTTTGTTGAAAGACAGGGGAAAGTTTATACTGCTTCAATTTTCAAAGACCATGAAGGATTGATGTGGGCAGGGAATTCAATTGGGGGGGTATCCTGCTTTTCACTTGATAATATGGAACGTCCGATTCATCATTTATTCAGGGATTTAACTGTTACTTCTATTTGTCAGGATAGAGAAGATGGATTTTGGTTTAGTACTGCTGAGGCCGGAACATTTTATTGCCCTTCTCTTAAGGTTGAAACGATTGAATTGCTCGATAAAAAAATTATTGACATTTGTCATATTGACTCGACAATCTGGATAAGCACCTCGGATGGAGCGGTTAATGAGGTAAGCAAAAAGGCGGAAAAGTATGTTCAAAAAGAAATATTTTCAGTTCCTGATGTCTACCTAAAATTGTACGCTGATTCTTACAAAAATGTTTGGATTTCATTCTCCGATATTATGGTGGAAAAGAAGGATACATTTGTTACAACTCATTCGCCTTTTAACTTTACATTTTCTAAGCTAATTTGGCCAAATGATTCCACTATCTGGCTTAAAGTTCACAGAAGTTTGATTTGTGTGACCTGGCCACATATGGAGAAAATAGATACCATACAATATCCCGAAAAATTAAAAAACATTAATGTTATAAAACCTCTGTCACAAGATATGCTTGTGATAGGTTCGCATAACGGGTTATGGATATTAAGTGAAGGTGAAATTAAGCGCCACCCTAATCACCAACCTATTCTAGAAAATCGAATTAATGATTTAGAAGTTTTGTCCAATGGTGATTTAATTCTTGCAACTATGGGCGCTGGAATCATTCGTTTAAATTCATTGGAAAAAATAATTCAAGTGACAGAAAATGATGGTTTATTAAGCGATTTATATAATTGCACCTACACGCTACCTGGGGACACGATTACTTGGGTTGGATCAAATAAAGGTTTATCGCGCATAAAATGGACTCAAAATGGAGGAAGTCATGATGAAATTTTTAACCTAACCGTTTTCAATGGACTAAGGAGTAATGACGTTTTAAAGATTGACTTTGTGCAAGATAAATTATGGGTAGGTACATCAAGAGGAATCACACTAGTTGACGTAAACAATCTGACAGGATTAAGAAAAAAACCCTTGATTCATACAACTGCAATTTATGTTAATTCAGAATTACAACCAAAAACGGATGAAATTTTCGTTTCAAGTAAGGCTTTTGTTAAAATTCATTTTAACGGAATTTCTATGAGTAGCAAAGGAAATATGAGCTATCAGTATAGAGTGAAAGGATTGGCTGATAATTGGGCTAAATTAGATAACCGTTTTTTAGAATTTAAACTATTTACTCCTGGAACGTATGAATTAGAAGTTTACGCCGTAAACGCTAGTGGTGTAATCAGCAGTAATTCAGTAAAAAAAACAATTATCGTAAGTCCTTTATTTTGGCAAACATGGTGGTTTCGAACGTGCATTATACTTGCTTTAATCACGCTAATTGGCTTCATTATTAACCGCAGGTTCAAGATCAAGCAGAGAGAAAACTTCTTATTAACAAAATCATTACAGGCTGAACAAGAGGCGTTAAGTTCTCAAATCACCCCTCACTTCTTGTTCAATTCATTGAATTCAATTCAATTCAAAACTTAATTCAAACCAAAAACACGGAAAACGGCGTAATTCATTTGGCTAATTTTTCAATGCTAATGCGCCGAATTTTGCATAATGATAAACTTCATTCCGTTTTACTCTCGGATGAAATAGATACCATCACACTTTATTTAGATTTGGAAGTTTTACGCTTAGGAGAGCGCTTTTCATACGAAATCAATTGTTCTTCATTAATTAATGCCGA
>JBLHOW010000091.1:0-23355 GCA_047623705.1 Crocinitomix sp. | reverse complement strand
GTTTATTTTACTGACTTTTTAGCTGGATTTTGGTTTGACCTTGTTACCGTAGCTATTGTATTTTTACCTTTGGTCGCCCTAGAAATGTTTCCCAATAAGTTTCGTGGAAAAACGTGGTATCAATGGATTTTATTGATCGTCTTTAATGTCATTTTGTTCTTAACAACACTGATCAATTTAATTGATATTGAATATTTCAAACATACCTCTTCCCGTTCAACGGCATCTTTAATTAAAATGCTCGGCTTTGGTGAAGATTTACAACAGCAAATCCCTTCATTCATTGGTGATTATTGGTATTTATTGGTGATTCTGATATTACTTCAAATTTTAGGCATTTGGCTTTATCGCCGCATAAATCGAATAGCAGATGACAGTCCTACTGTTTCGTGGTGGCGACAAATCATACTTTTTCCAGTTACGGCTGCTCTATTCATTATTGTTGGTCGTGGAGGTTTTGGTGTACGTCCAATCGCTGCACCAAAAGCCGCTAGTTACACCATAGATCAAAACATTCAACTGGTATTAAACTCGGCCTTTACCATTATTAAAACCTGGGGGAATATCGAACTAAAAGAGAAGACCTATTTTGAACAGAATGAACTCAACGCCATTTACAATCCAATTCGGCAATATGATGACGCTCCAATTCTTGAGCAGCCTAATATTGTTATTTTATTGATGGAAAGTTTTTCTGTAGAATACATTTCAGCAATTAATGGAGACGATCATGGTCAAACGCCTTTTTTAGATGATTTGATTGATAGTTCCTTAGTATTCACAAATTGTTATGCGAACGGAAAAAAATCAATGGATGCTATGCCTTCGGTAATTTCATCCATTCCCAAATTAATGGAAATTGAATACCTAACATCTTCATATGCCGCCAATCAAATTGAATCCATTCCTAAAATACTTTCAAAAAAAGGATATGAAACTGGATTTTTTCACGGCGCCACCAACGGATCAATGAATTTTGATGTATTTGCAGATGTCAGCGGTTTTGACCATTATTTCGGTAGATCCGAATATAATAATGATGAAGACTTTGACGGTACATGGGGCATTTTTGATGAACCTTTTTTAGATTGGTCAGCGGATGAAATTTCGAAAATGAAACGTCCTTTCTTTTCAACCATTTTCACAATCTCATCTCACCCACCCTACACCATTCCCGAAAAACATAAGAATACGTTTACAAAAGGACCTTCTGAAATGCACAATTCAGTTGCTTATGCCGATTATGCCTTGTCTACCTTTTTTGAAAAAGCAAAACAAACTGATTGGTACGAGAATACGCTATTCGTAATTGTAGCTGATCATACCCCCGCTTCAGGCACACCAATTTATTTTAAGGATATGGGGAATATGCATATTCCACTTGTGTTCTTCCATCCTACTAATCCATTCTTCCGTGGTAGAGAGGATAAAATTGTGAGCCAGACAGACATAATGCCAACATTATTAAACTTAATAGGACATAAAGATCCATTTTTTGCTTTTGGTAAATCAATTTTTGAAAATAGTTCCGGATTTAGTGCAAGTTATATTGGTGATAAATTTCTCTATTTTGGTTCTTATATGGGTGAACATTACCTACTTCAATATCAAGATGAAAAAATATTAGGTATCTTTAATTTAGAAGATCAACTGCATACAAAAAATTTGATGACTGATTTGTCACTTTCAAAAGACTTGGAAAGACAACTTAAAGCAATGATTCAATCCTACAATCATGCCTTAATCAATAATGAAATGACAGTTGAATAAACGCGTTGTGTCTACGATAAAAAAAATATTGTTCATTATTAATCCCATTTCTGGAGTGGGTAAAAAAAAAACAATTCCCCCATTAATTACTAATTTTTTGTCCGCAGATAAATTTAGCTGGGACATTAAGTATACCGAAAAACGCAACCATGGCGCTGAAATAGCATCCGTAGAAAAAGAAAATTATGATGCCATAATTGCTGTCGGCGGAGACGGTTCGGTTAATGAAATTGGTAGTGAACTCATTGGTCAAAAATGTGCATTAGGCATTATTCCATGCGGATCTGGCAACGGCCTTGCAAGGCATTTAAGTATTCCCCTAAAAGTAAAGGGCGCTTTGCAACGCATTGCAGAATTCAAACCATTCTCAATTGACACAGGCCTAGTTAATGACAAACCTTTTTTAGGAACCTGTGGCTTTGGTTTTGATGCCCATATTGCTGAAAAATTTGATTCTTTCGGTAAACGTGGCTTCTTTAGTTATGCACGGCTTGTGATAAGCGAATATAACCGCTACCAAGCGCCTACATTTAAAATTACTGGTAAAGACATTAGCATTGAAAAAGAAGTGGTAATGTGCAGTATTGCTAATTCATCACAATTCGGCAATGGTTTTACAATTTCACCCAATTCAGACATTCAAGATGGAATTTTTGAACTCGTATTATTGGATCGTTTTGGATGGTTGAAAGCACCTTCGGTTTCACGCAAGTTTTTTTCAAAATCAATTCAATCTTCAAAGTATTTTTCAAGCATTGCTTTTAAGGAGGAATTGAATATTACCGTTCCCAAAAGTGATTCAGTTTCCTATCATATAGACGGTGAATCTTTACGTGGGGATGGTAATTTTAAAATTCAAATTCAGCCGAAAAGTTTAACACTTTTATAAACAACTGTAACTTTTGATCCGTGACTTTGTTTGACTGATAAACTTAAACAAAACCTAGTCAGATGAAATATCCTCTTCTTATTATAAGCCTAATCCTTGTTCAGTTTAGTTATGGTCAAAACAATTCTTTCAAATCTCTGAATGCACTTCCGATTGTAAATAACCCCGCTTTTACTGGTACGAATGCCTGTCCACGATTAAATTATGGTATTTCGGTATCAAACTTTGGTTTTACATCAAAATTCGTTAAAAATTATGTTTCCTACGATCAACGAGTTGATGCTTTGCATGGCGGTATTGGAGCTGAAATTATGCATAGCAAGATTTTACAATATCAAAACTATCAAACTGGATTCAATTTAAATTATAGCTTTCAGCAAAATATCTCAGAAAAATTATGTCTTTCAATTGGCACTCGGCTTGAATTTTCGCATCAAGAACTTAACGTAAATCAATTTTTTGGAGTAAATAATACAGTTGATTCAGTTCGCACTACGACTCATTTGAATTATACAATTGGTGGATTACTCTATGGTGATAAATTCTTCGTGGGGGCTGTATATAAGCCGTTAATTTATCAAAGCTTCGAAGGCGAAGTTGAAAGAGTAGGTACCTTTTCAGGTTCCGTTGGGTATAATCTAACCCCGTTCAAAAATAAGACACTTTCCTTCACACCTGTTTTGCGATACAGTTATCAAGATGGATTTCAACAGTTCATTTATCAGGCCTCCTTTAACACGAAGCGCTTCGCGTTTGGAGGCTCTTATGTTCCCGGCGCATACGCTACTATTTTTGCAGGCTATCAATTTGATAAATTTAGCATTAAAGCCGTAACAGGAATTAATCATAGCCCTTTAACAACAGTCACTGGAACGAGTCAAGAATTTATATTACAATATAATTTTCCTAACACTAAAAATTCGCAGGAAAGAAGCTTCAAAATGAATTTATTTTAAATCGAATTTCGATTAACTTCTGGCCTAATGTGCTAATAACAAAGAATTAACAGTATAAAATTCGCTAGGGTCGATAAACGATTATCTTAGCGACATGAAAAAGTTAACCCATTCTAAGATTTTCCTGTTCTGCAGTTTGATTTTTCTATCGACATTTGTTTTTGGACAAATTGAAGTAAATGAATCCTATCGCTATAATTTCATTGAAAAAATTGGAAATAGTAATGCGCTTGCCTATACGATACACCAAGAGAGTCCTAAAGTGTTAAGTAAAACCTTAACCACATTCGATATCACAGGGAAACAACTTTCCAAAATAGAAATCCCTTTTAAGCAATTTCCAGAATTAGAGGATTGTATTAGTGTTGGAGAAAACACAGTTTTCTATTTCAGTTTTAGTTATAGCAAAGATATTTTACTACTCGTTGTTGATAATAAAGGACAAGAAGTTTCAAGAAAAACAATTGAGTACTTAAAAGTGTTTGGTACTGATTTAAAATCTGCTGGCACTGATAAGTTTTATTTAGTTGCAGGTGTTAAAAACAAAAAGCAAGGTGTTTCTGTCGAATGTTTCAATTTGAGTTTAGAATCTCAATGGAACTATTCGAAAATACCAGAGAAAAGTAAATATTTCTATACTAACTCTGCCGTAAATTCAAATGGAGACGTTGCTATCATCTACAGTATAAAAAGTGTTGATGATCACATTTTATTCATTGACGCCAATGGAAATGAAACAGGAGATCAACAATTGAACAAAGATGAAGTGAAACATTATGCCCCTTATAAAATGCATTTTAAATCAGCTGATGAATTATTAGTATTTGCTGATTACGGAACGTATAATGAAGCGCCGTTCATGACAACACCAATCGGTTTAAATATTAAACATTTTAATAAGTCAGCGGAAGAAATTTCCAATCAAAACTTAGAATTTGATGCCGTGCGCGAACAATGGGGAAATAGAGCTATAGGTGGCGAATTAGTTGCAGAACCTACTCCATCTCTCCGTGTAGTCGATATTCAAACAATAAATGGCAGAAGTACCTTAATTGCTGAAAGTTATTATCTAACCGAACGTTCAGAAACAGTTAAAGCTAGTTCGCCTCAGGCACAACCAACTACTGTAGTTACTAAAATACTAACCATGCTTGATTTATATCTTTTAGATATGGATAATCTAGCTGAAAACATGGAGCGAATTTGGAAACCTGCACGCGCCATTTCTGTTAAAGGAATTAAATATTATGACGCCACAGACTTTTGTAATTTAATTGAAAAGAAGAACATGTTTGGATACCAAGGTATAACCGAAGATCAACTTTTGATCCGTGGATTTAGCCAAAATCATGAATATTTCAACACGATTCCTTTTGACGTTAATTGGGAGAATGTAAGTACTCGAACTTATTTTGGACGTCCAATAAATGATGTCTTTAATTCACGCGGATCTGTACAAAGTTTTGCACGTAAAAGCGGTATTGGCCCAATTCCAGGTATGGGATTAAGCGGATTCATTCAATCGAATGATCATCTTGTATTATACCGATTTCATAGTCCAACTGCGAACCTTCAATTTACTGTTATAAAATAACCCATAATGAAAAAAATACTAAT
Source organism: Crocinitomix sp. (assembly GCA_047623705.1). Classification (GTDB taxonomy): domain Bacteria; phylum Bacteroidota; class Bacteroidia; order Flavobacteriales_D; family Crocinitomicaceae; genus Crocinitomix. The sequence continues at coordinate 18,123 of JBLHOW010000091.1, read as the reverse complement.
CTATTTAACAATACAGTTGTTAGCGGTAAATCTTTGCTCAGCACAAGAACCAACTGAATTTCCATACTTAAATGCGAATCAAGTTATTGGCATTTATAATACGGGAGGTGACGCCATTAGCCTTTCCTTAATCGATTACCGAACAATTGACAATAAAGATGTCTATCTCGTTTCTTATTTCGACGATACGCAAAGTCAATTAGAAGTTGTAGCAACACGCGGAAGTAGGTTTGTTGGAGCTTCTAGTTCAAACGGTAATACCTTTTTTGTATTTGAACATAAGCAACTGCAAAATGTGCAAATCGTTCGTTTAAATCAAGCGAGACAATTAGCGTATGGTGAATTTACTCGTAAAGAGGCATTAGATTTCCGTGGCAATGCTATTGGAATTGAAACCAATCAGGATGGCCAATTGTTTATCATGAGTAACTATACTGTTTTAGGCTTAGATGATAAAGGCAAGACTATTGTTATTGAGCGTGGAAGTGAAGTATTAAGTTATAATGCTGAATTGGCTCAAACGGGAAAGTATCGTTTAGAAGGGATTGGCAGTTTTATTGCAGCAAGCCCTATAGAAAAAGGAATTGTAATTAGTTATGAAACGAAAGTTCCAAAAGAAAAAAAATACAACCTTGAACTCTTTATTTTTAACAATGCATTAACCTTAAAAGGGAAACATTTATTGACAGATAATGGTTCTTTCTTTCCATCTGAAATAATCTCGCATAATAATGAAATAATTATGGCGGGTTATAATATGAAAAACACCATTTTTGACAGTGAAAAAACCGAAGGAATTTTCGTTCGGATTTTAAATATAGACGGAACAGTTAAAAATACAAGTGAATACAGCTGGGATCAATTAAAAACGGAATTAAAAAACACGGGCCGTGGAGATTTCATTTTTAATGGTAAGAAAACCGTATTAATTGAAAAGATCATTCCAACAGATGTTGGCTTTCAATTAATTGGAGAAAGTTATTCAAGCAATTCTGGTGTTACGGCCGGTGAAGTTTTGTTGGGTGAATCAGGTGACAAACGTAATGTTATTTCTGTATTTGATTTTGTCATTTTTGAAACCAGCGGAAGTGGTGAATTGACAACAGTAAGTATTTTAGAGAAAGAACCAATGAACATTGAGGTGAAAGGCGGAGCGAGTTATTTAAGAGGTTTAGCCCTTGAAAATCAGCTCAAGCGTCACAAAGCATTTCCTTTTCAAAGTGTAAAAGACAACAAAATCACCTTTATTAACTACAGAAATAAACAAGGAACTTTGGCTGAAATAGACATTGCAACCGGAGTAGTTACCAATGGAGCTTCTATTATTTTAGAGCCTGTTATTGTTAAAGAAGTAACGATTACAGATGAACGCACGGCGGATAGCAAGATATTGACTAAACTGGATAACATTCAGCAAAAATCAGATAATTTAGATGCAAAACTGAATCGATTTGGAGAAAAACTAACGTATGGTTTGGAGAAGATCGACTATGTATTTAATCCATCCGTGAAATGGGATTTAGGATGGCATACATTGGATAATGGAAAAACAATTGTCTACTTGTACTATCCTACACGTTATAGTATCTATTACGCTTCTTTAAATTAGTAATGATTTTCTGTTCATTTTCATAATCGATAGAAAAGGTTATTTTTGATTCATGATTAGCGTACTCTTCATCCATTTTTTTGGGTTAATTATTGTCACAGCGGGGGCTCTATTTAGCGTTCTTGCTCATACGAGAAAAAATGATATGTTTTTTTGGTTTGGATTAGGTTGTACTTTGCTTGTAATTTTTGGTATTATAGCAAATGCAGAATATTATTTTCTATCCAACAGTAGCGATAGCCATATTGGGATTATTATTGTTGCAACAGTGGTGTCAATCGTATTTTTAGCCCTGAGCAGAGCGAATAAAAAGCCAAATGACGATAATGTAACGGATGCCTTTTTAGATGATGTTATAAACGCAGAAGACGAAGTTTGGGATCCAGAGTCCTAGTTCATTCTCATTCGACTTGTGCCCTTTATTTAAAGTCCCGTTACACCACTATTTTTCAATGCTTCCGCCAGTGATTTTGAAACGTAAATTTCATCCGTCATTCTAGAAAACATGAAAATGCCTAAAGTTGTATCCAAATTTTCCAAATGCAACTGTTTTACATCTACCTGTACCAAAGCTTCATCAGTATTATTCAACCATGCTTGATGTTTTTCGTTTTTAAACGTTTCATAGGCATCAAAGGAATTAAATTGTACGATCTGATTTGAATCTACAGGAATTGCTCTACTGTCAAGTAAAAACTCAGATTGATCAAAATTAATATGTTGACTTGGATCTAGATTTGGGATAAATTGCAAATAATAATACACAAGCGTTTCCCCTCCTTGATCAGTAATGGAACATGGGAAAAACTGATGTCTACCCAAATTAAAGCTTTCAAATACTGTTTTCGCTTTCTGAGAAATCAAGAGACCCGTAGCTGAGATATCGTCGCTCATTACGTCTGTAAGTTTTGCCTGTGGCTCTAGCTTAAAATATCCTCTCTTAAAACTTGAGTCAGGAAAATTATGAAAATCAAAAGCATAAGAGGTTTCTCCTCGGGAACTAGCTTGTGGCCGAACATTACCCGTAATGTCTTTATCAATTATTGTTTCTAAAACAAAGAAATTTCCGTCGTTGATTTGCTCTTCAAATCGAGCATCCTCTTCCTTTTCTAAATAATTAGCAAATGAATCTAAAAAATTTACATCTGGATCTACTTTTAATTCAGAACGCAAGGGTTTATCTTGCTCATTGACACAAGCAATAAACAGAGAAAAGAGTACGAAGCCCATTAATCCTTTCATACTGTAAAAAGCAAGAGATACAGAATCCTATTCTGAACGACTAGGCTTTTATTTTCCCTTTTTTGAATTGACCAATTTTACGGAAAACCAGGAATAAGCCAAGTAGCACAAGCGGCAAACTTAGCATTTGCCCCATATTAATTCCATAATCCATAATTAGACCAGCGTCATCCGACCCTCCTTGACTTTCTTTCAAGTATTCTATGAAAAAACGTGCACTAAACAATAAGGCAAAGAATACGCCTAATAAAAACCCTTTTAATAAAGAGGCATTGGTTCTCCAATATAACCACATGAGCACACCAAAAATGACAATATAACACAGCGCTTCATACAATTGTGCAGGATAACGATTTGGCACCTGTTCTAATAAATAAGCGAAATTTGGATCATTTGCAATCTTTCCATATGCGTCATGCAAATAGTCGGTTTTTGTGACACTTGATGCGGTTGAACTATGAATATCATGTCGCAAAAATTTAAATCCAAAATCGGTCCCTGTTGGTTTCCCAACAATTTCATGATTAAATAAATTTCCTATTCGAATAAAAAACGCAGCTAAGGCAGTTGGCACTACCAATCGATCTAAAATGTACAAAATAGACTTCTTCGTTACAAAACGCGAAAGTAAATATGCAGCAATGATAATCCCTATTGCGCCGCCATGACTGGCGAGTCCGCCTTCCCAAATTTTCAAAATATCAATTGGGTTATCTTTATAGTCCGCCCAATCATAGAAAAACACATGCCCAAAACGTGCCCCTAAAATTCCGCCCAACAAACAATAAATCAACACTTTGTCCATCCACTCTTGCGGTGCTTTCTCGAACTTTAGCATCTTATCCATTATTCGATAGCCAACTAAAAAGCCCATGGCCCACATAATACCATACCAAACAGGCATGCTCCAAGAAGGGATAATACGCGGTTCAAAATTCCAGACAATTTCTAATATATTCACACTAATATTTTTTACTAAATTAATGATAATCTCAAGACGATTTTAAATTGTTGAAAAACCGTTAATGATTAATTTAAAACTTTGCCTTTTTTTCGCTTAAAAAGACTGACATTTGCATTGAATTCTTATAAAAGAAAAACATGCCAAAAAAACTTAATTTCGGCGCAGGCCCATGCATCTTGCCGCAAGAAGTATTTGAAGAAGCTTCAAAAGCGGTCTTAAATTTTAACGGATTATCCATTTTAGAAGTTTCTCACCGTAGTCCCGATTTTGTGGCAGTTATGGATGAGGCAAGAGCTTTGGTAAAAGAATTGCTGAATGTTCCTGATGGATACTCAGTTATATTTTTGCAAGGTGGCGCAAGTCTAGGTTTTCTAATCACCGCCATGAATATGTCTGGTGCGAAGAAAAAAGCAGCTTATGTTAATACTGGAGCTTGGTCAAACAAGGCGATTAAAGAAGGCAAAAATGCTGGATTAGAAGCTGTTGAAGTAGCTAGTTCAAAAGATCAAAATTTTAACTACGTGCCAAAAGGTTATGCAGCTGATGATTATGATTTTTTGCACTTAACATCCAACAACACTATTTTTGGAACGCAAATGAAATCGTTCCCAACTACAAACTCTCCATTAGTTTGCGACATGTCTTCGGATATTTTTTCGAGAACAATCAACGTAGCAGATTTCGATATTATTTATGCCGGCGCTCAAAAGAATTTGGGTCCTGCAGGAACTGCTGTTTATATTGTTAAAGAATCCATTTTAGGACAATCAACACATGCAGGTATACCAACTTATTTGGATTTGAACACACATCATGAAAAAGATTCAATGTTCAATACACCACCTGTATTTGCTATATATGTATCTATGCTCAACTTACGTCATTTAAAGAAAAATGGCGGCGTTGTAGAAATGGAAAAAAGAAATCAAGCAAAGGCAGATTTATTATACAATGAAATTGATTCGAATCCTTTATTTGAAGGAACAGCGGCAATCGAAGATCGTTCAAATATGAATATTACTTTCGTCTTAAAAGATGAATCGCAAACAGATGCCTTTAATAAAGTATGGAATGAAGCGGGCATTGTTGGTTTAAAAGGACATAGAAGTGTCGGTGGATTCAGAGCTTCCATGTACAATGCATTAGAAATTGATTCAGTAAAAGTATTAACCCAAGTAATGCATGATTTTGCAATAAAAAACGCATAACTATAAACTTCCTTTACTAATTAAAGGAATAATAAAAGAGAAAATGAAAATTTTAGCAAACGACGGCATTTCCCCAGAAGGAGTTGCAGCTTTAGAAGCAAGCGGATTTGAGGTAAGTACTGTAAATATTCCTCAAGATAAATTAATTGACGCCATTAACACTGAGAATTACGTTGGTGTATTGGTTAGAAGTGCGACAACCGTTAGAGCGGAAGTTGTAGATGCATGTCCAGGTTTAAAACTTATTGGGCGCGGCGGTGTAGGAATGGACAATATAGATGTTGCTTACGCACGTTCAAAAGGATTACATGTAATTAATACGCCAGGTGCATCCTCACAATCTGTTGCTGAAATGGTAATGGGTAACTTATTTGCTCTTTCAAGGTCTTTGCATGATTCCTATCAACAAATGCCAGCATCTGGTGATACAAATTTTAAAGCTTTAAAAAAGAAATACGGAAAAGGTCAAGAATTACGTGGTAAAACAATCGGTATTGTTGGTTTTGGTAGAATTGGTCAATCATTAGCCTCTTACGCTTTGGGCGTTGGTATGGTAGTTCGCGCTATTGACATGCAGACTAATCCTATTGAAATTTCTTTAGCGATTAATGGCATTGGAGATTTAAAAGTAACAATTACACCAACCAATAACTTGCTAGACATTATCAGTGAGCTAGATTATATTTCATTGCATGTGCCAAAACAAAATAATGGTGCCGCTGTAATTGGTGATGATTTAATTGCGAAAATGAAGGACGGAGCAATCATTGTTAATGCAGCAAGAGGCGGCGTTATTGATGAAGACGCTTTATTAAGAGGATTAGCTTCTGGCAAAATTAGAGCAGCTGGTTTAGACGTTTTTGAAAACGAACCAAATCCACGAAAAGATCTTTTAGAAAATGAAAAAATTGCTGCTACACCACATATTGGCGCCGCAACAACGGAAGCACAAACAAGAATTGGTTTAGAATTAGCGGAACAAATTGCTGATTTACTGGGTTAGAATACGCTGTGCGCAAGTACAAAGAGCACTTTTTTGCTTTCGCGAAGCTTCAGCATAGCAAAGCGAGTGCTTCAGCGTACTTTGTACGAGTCTTTAGAAAAAAAAGGAAATAATTAATCTAACCGATTGCAAAGTCAACGGTTTAAACACAAAAAAAAATGCCTTTAATATCACCATCATTACTAGCAAGTGATTTCGCTAATTTACAAAGCGAAGTTGAAATGATTAATAATAGCACGGCGGATTGGTTCCATGTTGATGTAATGGACGGTAGTTTCGTTCCAAACATTTCATTTGGCTTACCTTCTATTAAGGCAGTTGCTAAACATGCTACCAAACCATTAGACGTACATTTAATGATTGTTAATCCCGATCAATATATCTCAGCGTTTAAAGCTGCTGGAGCAGATTATTTAACGGTTCATTACGAAGCTTGCACACATTTACACCGCACAATCCAAGCAATCAAAGCGGAAGGAATGAAGGCAGGCGTTGCATTAAATCCCCACACGCCTGTTAATGTGTTAGAAGAAGTAATTAACGACTTAGATTTGGTTTTGATTATGTCGGTTAATCCTGGATTCGGCGGTCAAAGTTTTATTGAAGCTGCAATTGAAAAAACACGGAAATTAAAAGCATTGATCACTGAAAAAGGTGCCTCAACCTTAATTGAAATTGATGGTGGCGTAAATACGGAGACTGGCGCACGCTTAGTTGAAGCTGGTGCTGATGCTCTAGTTGCGGGTAGTTTCGTTTTCAAATCGGAAAATCCTGCAGCGACAATTGCTGATTTGAAGGCGCTTTAGTATTTAGTTGATCCACTCTCCATAACATGAGCTTGCATTTATCAATTAAATCATTCATATATTAAATCTTAGAATTTAGCCCTTCCTTGCAATAAGGATGACGCATGTGGAGTTTTGAGATTTGATAATTGCACGTTGTTATTGATTTTATAATGCGGAAATTAATATCCAACTAATACTGCACTTTTACGCAGTACAATTGAATGAAAAAGAACCGCCAAACAAATGTTCAACGGTTCTTAATAAAGTCCGATTATCAAGGATGTTTTTGCGAACTACACCAATCTCTTGGCAAGGAACTCTTCTATAGGTCCTCAAAAGCACGCCTCATTTTCTCTCCTTGACTAATCAGTTTTAGTTTCTACTACTTATTAGAGGTTCATAATTTCTTCCCTAATAATATTTAAACTTTTACCACTTTTTGGGTTTTTGAAATACCTTCTGAATTTGTATAAGAAATAATGTAAATCCCGTTTTCAAATTGCTCAGCGTTAATTTCAGTTGAAACAAATGAACCTACAATTGTAACAGATTCATAAACTATTTGACCCATAGTATTGCTTATTGTAAAACTACCTTGAATATTTTCTCCCTTAATAACTACTGTGAAATTGTTATTGAAAGGATTAGGTGAAACTGTAAGTAGTTCATCAATAATTAATGTCTCTTCGGCACTTAGTAACGGAGCCATTCCTTCAGGGGCACAATAGACATTTTGAGAATTCATCCAATTATTAGCAGCTACCGATACCGGTATCAATGTCGGACTCTCAACAGTCTCTGTCACAGAAATATCAACCCATGTTTTAGGTGCAGGTGTATAACCCAGCATGGATAAACAAGTACCAGGGGACATATAGTTGGTAGTGGACAAATCAATTCCAAAATTCGGCCCAACTTTTCTTGGCCCAACAAAAATTAAACCCAGTCCATCTCCACGTTCAATCAAAATTTCTTGATTAAAAATATATCCGTGCGGATTAACCCCATTAAAATTGCTAAATACACTTCCTCCATGCGACGCATAATTTTGAGAATTAGTTGTCCAAAGCAAACCTGCTAACTGAGCGCCTGTATTTGGATCAAATTGGACCATCCAAGGGAATGAATTATTCGGAGTAGGGCCACTCCAAACATGCTTAAAATAGCCACAAGCCACCAAGGTAGTTGGATCCCAGGGACATATCATTAATTGATAACCAGAAGCCTCGGTCCCACCTAAAGTTGGATCTAAAAGAAGAGTATTATATATCGAAATATACGGTGACCCACTCGCAATATCTACAATTTTGGCGATTTCAGGATTATGCGTTACAGAGTTATTTGACATTAAAAAGACTTCATCATTACCAGTGTCATAAACAGCAGAAACACCAACATGCCATATATTTGTAGACTCAAATGATATATCGGCAGTAATGTTGAATGAATCATCAGTAAAAATAGCTAAAACACCTTGCTCACCTCCAGAGGTTAATCCTACACTACCCGTTGCAAAATATCCCCCAGGAATTTCAATAATGTCATTGATCGACGAATGTGATGTATTACCAGTAGCATAAGACATGCAATTAACAACATTAAGGCTCATATCAAATTCTACCAGAATCGCCTTATTACCAACTAAAGGGTTGGACAGAGGACCGGAATAAAAACCACCCACAATATAATTCCCTGTTAATGTCGAATAAATGATATTTGTACCAACAGTAACTGTATTCAATGAAAGAATATTGTCAGCTATAATATTACCACTTGGATTTAATCGAGCGATATATAGTTTTTCAGTAAGCACTCCGCCAATTGTTGTGCCAACATAACCTGTTATTGCAATTTCATAAGTAGGACTAACAACAACATCCAAAATGCGGTCATAATTAGTTATACTTATTGTCTTCTGCCAAATAACTCCGCCAAAAGCATTCATGTGCATTACATGCATATCAGAATATCCAGTAGAACTATCGAAAATGGTCCCAGCACAAATTATTCCGCCAGCAGATGTTTGTTCAATGGAATAATGATTAAAATCTATACCTGCTTGATAAATGGTTTGCTGAAAAGACTGAGCAAAATTAGTGCCCGTCCAAAGCAATGACAATAGAAGTGTCATTATTAAGTTTTGAGTTTTCATGATAAATTTATGTATAAGATTACCTACTCTATTTGGGATTTTCGGCTTACTCCAAGTTAATAAAACAACTTAATTCATTTGAACTAAATCATCTCAAAATTCCGAATAATGGGGAATAACGCATGAAACAAATGTCATTCATTATGGAACATATGTCATTTTATTCCATTTTGAGATTTATTGATAATTGAAAAAGCCACTTTCCCTCATTGAAACGACATCTTCACTCATTCTAGTATTGAAAACACCTTAAACCAAGCGGATTTTGCGTTAATTAAAGGTATGAAACCTAGCTATTTCTCAATACCAAAACCGTGTTCCGCAGATTGGAATAAAATGACGCCAACTGAACAAGGAGCTTTTTGTACACAATGCAATAAAGAAGTTGTCGATCTATACCCCGTTCCTTCTGATCAGATTAAAAAAACGATTGCCTCAAAAAATAATCCTTGCATTAGAATCTTACAAAGCCAAATTGATGAAATGAACTTTACGGAATGGTTCAGGTCGCTCAATTTGGTGAAACAATTGCGTTATCTTTTTCTTTTCACCCTAATACTCGTTTTTCAGTATAAGAGCCAAGCGCAAGAAACAGATACTACTTTCATCCCCTATTCCAATGAATATTTGGATGAAATTGAAAATGCTGCAATTGTAGAGAAAAACGCCGAAGAAGTTACCGAAACAAATAAATCGGATAATGAAAACGCTATAGATAGCACTGCATTTTTCACCGTTATTCCATATCCATTTCCAGAGACTGGTTATTGGCCTCCAATGGAAGAAGGTTGGATGGGAGTCCCACCTATTACTCCTTTTGTTCCTTGGGGTGAATTAGACATTTTTGAATACGATATTGCAGTGGTGGGAGGATATATGCTCACAGAAATACCAACAGAAACTCCGATTAAGAATCAAATTATTCTCGATCAAAATGTTTATGAATTCAAAATCATTGAAAATCAATTACATTTCACCTATAAGTCAATTGAATACCAAAAAGTGCGAATTAAAATCACAGATGAAAGTGGAGAAGTCGTGTATTTTGCACCAATTGAAGTGGGTATTGGAGAAAATACAATCAGTTACGTGATTGACAAATTTAAATTTGGACATTATACAATCATATTGGAATCGGAAATTAATAATGGATCAACAAAAGTGATTTATTTATAGAATATTAGTATTGAGTCTTTAGCTTCTTAATACGTTACGTTACTCGAAGTGACCGATTTGAGATTTAGTTTTTTAAATTCCAACTATTTCAAAATCTGCGTTTATTTATAATAAATGACAGCTTTTTTTTCTATACCAAAACCCTGTTCCGAAAATTGGAATGAAATGGATGCGACGGCTCAAGGTGCCTTCTGCTCTAAATGCACAAAAGAAGTTATTGATTGCACTACAATCAAAAATTCGGAGATTGGTTCAACTTTAGCTGATAAAAAGGATCCTTGTGTTAGAATTTTTTCAGATCAAATTGATGAAATGAATTTTTTAGAATGGTTCAAATCATTGACGCTGAAAATACAATTGAAATACGCTTTCTTCTTTGCATTTTTGACCGTGTTTAATTCTAATATAAATGCTCAAGACTCAACTAGGCTAATTCCAGAAAATGTAGAATTAAATGTTACGCTAGACGATTCTAGCAAACACATTAATTCCGATACCTTTATAATTGAAAACCCTATCATTGAGTTGGATTCCTTAACTGAAACAGTGATAAATGAAGCCTTAATTGACAGCACCACTCAAACCATTGATAGTTCGGCCGTTTTAGAAATTAAACCAAATAAAGAAGAAGAACTCCTAGTCTACCCCATTGAAACCCTAGAGGTAACTCTTGGGACTATCGACTATGAGCCATTCTTAATGGGAGATTATATATCCTCACCATTGACAGGCTTTGCTACTTATTGCCCTCCACCCGGTGTCCCTGTTGTTACGCATTCTCCATTTTTAGAAAATAATTCAGAACCATTGGAACTAATTAAAAACTCGAATTTTCTGCTTTTAGACAATAGTCGTTTTTCTTTTTATATAGAAGGAAACACTCTTCGTTTCATGTCCTATGCCATGGAACCTGAAAGCATTCGAATAAAAATCACAAAAAGAGGAGAAATAATCCCGTTTTACTTCAATCCTATTCAAATTGAACGAGGTAAAAACGAAGCCATTTTCTCACTTGATGGTTTCGACAATGGTGCTTATATCGTAACTGTTGAAGGTGAACAAAGCGCTAAAGCTATTGAGTTGTTTTATTGGTGAGGCTAATTAATTAGTATTAAGTCTTCCAAAATCAAACCGTAAGCGCAGGATCAGGTCGCAACCCCTTCACAACAAAACTACATAACGCAAATAGTGCAGGGCTATAAACCCTGCACCGCAATACTTGAATTATAAAAGTATTAATGACTAGCGACTAATTACCAACGACTAAAGCCTAAATAGTCGACAAGTAATTCAACACCGACATTGAAGGAAAGAAAAAATACTCTCCGCCTTTAATCGTTACAAAGCGTTCCCAACTGTCTACAAACTGGTTTGTAGGTTCGTTTTGAATCGTAAATTGACCATTTTCTGAGTGCGGATCACCTTCTGGTGGTACACCAATAATAATATCAATATCATTTGACAAACCGCGCAATTGATTATTGTTACACCAAGCATGCTGAATAAATTCAAATTGCAGTTGAATATTAGTATTGAAGCAAATGAAATGCAAACCAATTTCGCCTTTTTCTTCACCGTTTTTTGGCGGCAATTGATAATTTCTTCCACGTCTAATTATACGGTGCCTTCTGCTTATTTTTAATGATTGCTTAGGGTTATACCATCTAAAAGAATCTCTTGGATTGTTACGACGTAAGTGCGAACCAAACGGACACTTTAACCCATCAGGGTCATGTTCCGCATAACCGAAATCATCATTAGATGGATTTCCGCCTGGATCTTTATCAGGAAAAAGGGCTAAAGAAGCACCACTTGGCCAGCGCCCAATGCACTTTGAAGCCAACTTAGTTTTTGCATCATCATTGAACGTACCGTCTTCATTTTTCGTTTTTTCGGCCATATAAGCCCAAAACTTGTCAACGTGTTGTTCGATCTGGCGATAGACCATGAATGATCCATTTTTACCTAAATCTTTTTTCTCAGACCCTTCTGCATCATCAGCTAAAAGTGAAATATTACCTTGATTATTTTCTAATAATGGTGAAAATGGATATTGTCCGTGCTCATTTTTATAACCGAGTAAAAATTCTCCCGTTTCAACAAAATCATTCTCTGGTCCTTCGCGGCCACTTCCCTTTACAACGGGCTGTGAAATCCCATCATGAAAGCCAAATGGTTCCTTACCATCTATGGGCAAATGACCTTTCATTTCAGTGGTGATTTCCAAGGCCGACCCTTCTTCTATTGTGGCCCTTTCAGTTGCCATAAATGCATCCAAATCGGCATCTGTTTTCGCATGAAAAATGAGCATAATATGCAAGTCATTCTTCTGATCTCCGCCCCAACGCCATTTATTTGGTGCATTCTCGGCATAATCGCCTAAAATTCTGCTGCGATCATCTGTTACCATTCCTTCTCTAAAAGGAATTGGAAAAGCCATGATATTGTCTTTTTCCATACCTAAAGCTGCCAAACCAACCGACGTAAACGCCAAATGCAATGTTTGCTCTGGATGCGTGTTTAAGTCCGCCGAATCTACTTTAGGATGTGTGTCCTTGAGCCATTTTTTTGCTTCAGTGGCATCTTTTACTTTTAGTAAAAAATAAGCGGTTTGGTATAATTTACCATATCCTCGAATGATCATTCCTTGAACGTCATCTAAATCGAGTGTTTTAGGATTATCTACAATTGCCATATTAATTTCTTTTATCGTTCTTTAAATTCTTCTTAACACTTCTTTGATTTCTTTATCGTTCAATTCTCCAGAATTAAACAATGATGCGCGCAAATGCGAATTACTCACCACCTGCTGCAGTCCTGTCCAAGGATAGGCCGAATACCAAATTTGAGTAGGAACTTGCGTTAAACGTCCCCAGCCCATAAATTCAGAAATTTTATAAGCTCCACCTCCAAATACATAGACAGTTTTTGGATAGCCGACTGATGCACCATAAATGGCGTTTAATCCCCAACCACTATTGTCCACAAAATCACCTAAATATTCGTCAAAACTTCCATCAAAATTACTGAAGAATACAAATCGGGAACCATTATCAATATAGACCCAACGCGCAAAATGAATCGTTGGAGTACCCAATAATTGTCCGCCTACAAACCAATTGGAAGCGGTAAAACTGGTAAACCACAAGAAAAATTTCAAGCCAACTTTTCTTAAGCCACTTTTTGTTTCAAATACTTGCGAAAGTTGGTTCTGATATATTTTATCCTCCTGTTCTTTGAGCGGAGCCATATGTTTCGGATCAATTTGATTGACACTTTTGCCAAACGATTTTGCCTTCGATTCATAAAAGAAGTGGATTATGACCACATAAATTGCCAAAAATGGCAGAATCATAAGCAGAAGAATCACAAAAAAGAACATTTTAACGAAGCGCTTTCTTGGTAAATGATATTTTTCTCTTGCCCAATCAAATTCAGGATCTTCTGCTACATGTTTTTTAATTGCTGCATAAGCTTCTTTGGAAGTTTTCCAGTTTTGACCATTGCCTTTAACGAATTGTTGTAATGCAGTTTGCATCTTTCTTTCGTTTTTGATTTGGCTCACTGATCGATTAGGAGCCCCAACATAAAAGCCAGGTGTTTTTTGCTTATGCTTCATTAAATAAGCTAAACGGCTTGCTCTAGTACGTTGCCCTTCGACTGGGTAATCTTTACAGTGGCTAAGAATTTTATCCAAACCATCTGGTAATTTGTCAACTATATCATTGATATGATCATCTGCGGTACCATCTATGTTCGCAGCATATATCAAACTTGCTCCATACTTTTCATTTGCGGGTACAACTAGCCACCTAGCAAAGTGAACATCTGCCATTTTGCTAAATGCAAAAAAACTATCATTTGGATTAGGATTACCTCCTGAGTTAAGCACGTCCGTTACCGCAGTAACTTGATCTGGCAGGACATATATTTGAAAAAAAACAGCGTTTTGTTTTGTCATTTTATTAAAGATTTCTTGTGAAACTATTTACTATCAAATTCAACCATATAATTATTAGGGAAAGGTCCGTCCTTTAGTCCTGCTCCTCTCGAAACACTTCCTTTTACTAAACGAACATTTTCTAATCGCAATACAGCAGCAACTAATTCTGGAATCGTAACTGAATTAATATACTTTCCATAACATTCATGCAGGCCAAAGCCCCAATTCATGTACCTAGAACCTCTAGTAGGATCGAATTTTTTAGGATCTGGGAAAAGTTCTGGATCAAACATAGCACCAGAGGTTAATACCATCATTTTTCGGTTGCCTTTAATGCTATATTTCTTTTTCTTTCCGTTTATATATTGTTTAGTTTCATTAAATCGCAATACACCAGGTTGAACCGGATTGAAACGTAATGCCTCGTAAACATAATTTTTTACACGATCCATATCATAAGCTTTAGATGCTTCAATGGCTCCTTTTAAATCATGTGGTCTTTTAAACAAATCTTGCAAAGCGAAAATAACTGCCTTGCTTGTTGTTTCCTGAATTCCTGTAAGTAATCCTCCAATATTTCTACGAATTACATCATCATCTACCCAATCATACGCCTCTTCTTGAGCTAAAATAATTAAGCGATTCAATAAATTATCCCCAATTTCTTCTCCTTTTGCCAATGCTTCTTTACGCTCAGTAATTAAGCCGCGCACCCATGCCGTTCTGGCCTTACCAGAATCAACCGCCAATTTATGTTTAGACGCATTATTTGTGAAGTTCAGAAACAAATCATAAAACATGGCGCGTTGCCATCTTTTCATTTCAGATTCAACGGGAGCTGGAACACCAAAATAATGTCCCAATAAACCAATCAAGACTTTATAATTTAAGGTTTGAACCACATCCATTTTACCATAGGGCTGAACCTGAGCAAGCGCAGCATCTGCATTTTCACGGACATATTTTCTGATCAAATCTAAATCATCTTTATGGGTTGATTTACGTACAAAGTTTCGTTCACGATCAAATTGAGGATTTGCACGATCCATTCCTAAGAAAAAAGCCCCCTTTTGATTGGACATTTTTTTCGCGTTGATTTCTTCAACAGTAAAATCACCGTTCCGTTCCAAAACATCTATTACCAAATCACCTTTGCAAATTACCGCAATTTTGAGCAAGCCCAATTTAATTACAGGAAATCGTTTTTGAAGCATATAAAATAAACCAGCTTGATTGCTCGTCAATTTTATGACTAAACGTGAAAGCGCACGTTGGATAAA
The DNA here is from genome assembly GCA_047623705.1 of Crocinitomix sp. Classification (GTDB taxonomy): domain Bacteria; phylum Bacteroidota; class Bacteroidia; order Flavobacteriales_D; family Crocinitomicaceae; genus Crocinitomix. Next base: position 2,758 of record JBLHOW010000091.1, on the reverse strand, counting down.
GTTGGGCTTCTTAGGAACTGGTCCAAGATCCAAGTTAATTGGACGGTCTTCGATATAAATCCCTAATACATATTGCCCTGCAACGGTTGCTCTTAGGTCAAAAATTTCTTGCCGTAACTCTTCCGAAATTTGATTGATCTCAACTATTGAACCGCCAAACTCATCAGGAACTAGAAGTGGTGCCATAATTGAAGCAAATGCAATATCTGCAGCGGTCATATTATCACCCGTTAAATACTTTCGCCCATCACCCAGCAAGGCTTCAACTTTGGTTAAAATCTTTTTAATTTCAATTAAAAATTCAACGGGTTCTTTGTCTTTTATATCCCACTGGTCAATTAAAGCGTGCTTATAAGATCCATAAAATATGGTGTATTTTAATCGATCTAAAAACGGAACATCTCGCTTGAGTAATTTAATTGCATTTTTCCGAGAACGAAACAATTCTGTATACATGTATTGCCATACATATTGATTCAAATCATTGACAAAACTGTGATACAGTTTCATAACCTCATCTCGCTTTGCCGCGTCACTTGGTATTAATCGTTGTTCAATTGGAATCCGTTGATCATAGTATTGGATAATACTTTCGGCTGTGTAAACCAATGAATCTGTTGTGACATGTGCTGGTGCATTTCCAACACCATTCGTTCCAGTTAATTTATTGACTTTCTTTAGATAAATCCTAGGTGCATGTCTGTCCTCAATATACAAAATCTCGTTTTTATCGAGTACCCAGCGAGCGATTTCAGAAAAACCACTTACGCTGTTACAAGCAAGGGTTGGCACCTTTCGGGCATATTTGAAATCTTTATTAAATCGTATCGGATTCAATAAAGACCCCGCATCCGTTTCAGGTTGTGAAGTATTCATAGCTATTCAAATTAGGTTAGGTTTAATATTGCTTTTAAAAAAGGTGGTTAATTTTATACTTATTCTTTCATTTTTTTTAGTTCAAAATCACAATTTTTTAAGGGAGTTTCTTTTGAATTAGCTTGGTAGTTTATTTGCAGAATATTTTTGCATTGCACCCGTTGAAGGCGTAAATGCATCTAGTAATTCTGTATTTGCTGTTGTGCCTTCAAAAGCCCAATATTTTTTCAATGATTTCCCTCTAACGTCCTTAATTGGATATATCTCTGTGATGGGTTTCAATTCCTTGGAGGTAAGATAATTTTCAAATTCTTGAGGAATTTCTAATCCTATTAAAATGATAGATTCCACAGACTCATAATTTTCAGCATGTGTGGCTGAAGAATAAGTCCAACTTGTTTTTTGCGTTGCTTTTGCTCGCAATTTTGAAAGGCCATGAAATAATAGGCCGTTACAAACACCCATAAATGCTGGCGTTGATGCATAATGCGTGATATAGATATACGTTTTAGTTTCTTCAGACTTATATGGACCAAAAGAAATAGGCGTATTTTTTTTCAAGCTAAGCACTAAACTCTTTTTCAAAAACTCATCAAAAATGTCATCTGTCCCAGGTTTAATTTCCATGATGTTAAACATGGGTTGAGGCGTTTTCCACTTCCATTTCATAAACGTTCTGTACAATACAGCCCTGTTTATTCCTATAAAATCCTTAAAGCTATTCGTAAAAACATTAGGCATAGGTTTGGGTTTTCAAAGGCATAATCACCTTTTAATTTGACTGAAAATACACTTTTTTTTTATCTAATCAATAATTCCTTTCATTTTCCGCATTCAAAAACACATTCTAAAAGTAAAGTGAACCAATCTAAACCAGAAGTGTACCGATAGAAAAACAAGTCAATTATGAGAGTTAATATACCTAGTCCATGTAGCGAAAATTGGAATGAAATGTCGACAACGCAACGTGGTGCATTTTGCCAAAAATGCGCTGTTGATGTTATTGATTTTAGTAAAAAAAACGCACAAGAAGTTAAAGAAACTTTAAAAGCCAATATTGGTAAGCATATGTGTGGCAGGTTTACAACAACTCAATTAGCAGGTTTGTCGCATGCTTATCAAGTTTGGGAAAATCAATCAACCAGAACATTTCAGAGTAAGTTTTTGTTGGCTTGCGTGATGGCCTTTGGCTTGACTTTGTTTACAGGTTGTGAAAATTCAATAGCGCAAAGTGATTCGTTTAAGTCATTTAACCCGAATCAAATTACACTGGCAATTGAAGATTCAACTAAAACAGATTCTACTCAAATGACTCAAAACATAGATACTACAATCAATGGGTATATTGATTACACTGACTTTGTTAAAGGTGATATTGAAGCCGTACCAGAAATAATGATGTTGGGCGAATTTGTTTCCGAAATTGACACAATTGATGAAATTGACGAAATTGATGAAAACGTTTGTACTTCGACAACTGAAGATAGTACGAAAAACGCAAGCGGCAATGCCCCAGTTATTCAACCAGAAAAATTTAGGTACACCATGGGGAAAATTGCTCCACCTCCTCGTTTCAATGATTATTTAGAAGACACTGTTAAAGTAGAAACTATTCTTGAAAGGATAAAAACTGCTGGAATCAGCGCAATGGTTTACCCTAATCCCACAACGGATATAGCAAGATTGAAAGTTAACGTCACGGAAGCAGAATATTATGCCATAGAGTTATACAACTTTCAAGGAAAAAAGATAAGTACTGTATTTGCTGGTGTTATTGAAAACAATAAACGCACTTTTGAGATTGATTTATCCAACTATCCGTCAGGCACATATATTATAAAAATCACTTCTAATTATGTTGCACACGCTTTAAAGCTTAATA
>JBLHOW010000090.1:0-23435 GCA_047623705.1 Crocinitomix sp. | reverse complement strand
GATTTCCTCTACAACCGACAGTTTAAAAGACATTGAATAGTCTTTTTGACTTCGTTTAACGTAATTCTTTTTTTCTTCTTCTTCCATAACGTTCTTTTTGTGTAACGCTATTTCAGGACTAGACAAACTAATATTAAAAAAGGGGCTGTTACCAAATTGACAGTCCCTTTTTTTGTGCGGTAGAATTCCTTACCTTTGATTTGCTAAAAACCTTTCTATGCGTCAACTTTCCATGTTCTTTTTTATATCGTTTTTTATGGCATCATGTAATAGTGGAACAGAAGACGATTCTGACGAAGTGGTGATTGATGAAACAACGAATTATTGTGATTGTAATGATTTAGCTTTTGATTTACCATATAATAACTTCTACTTAACAGTACCTCGTGAAGGATTTACGGGACTTTGTGAGAACTTTTATAGCAATGGCAATGTGGCTCTTTCTAAAAATTTCTATAAAGGAAAAGTGCATGGTGATTTCTCAACTTATTATGAAAGTGGTACGATAAAAGAAACTAAAGAATTTGACATGAGTTTTCAAAGTGGTGAACACTTTATGTACGCCGAGGATGGAACCTTACGTTATCATGCAAAATACAAATGGGGGAAACAAATTGAAATTATTTTTCAAGGCATTTAACTAGTGCTGAACAACTAATTTTTTTATACCAGTGCTAAATTGAAGATAGTATGTTCCGTTTGCCAAGTCTCTCGTATTTAATAATACACGGCCATTTGAAGCATTGAATTGAACTGGAATTTCTTGTCCTTGTATGTTAAAGAGTTTGATACTTGAGGGTTCTGATTCACCAACTATATAAACTACGCCACTTGTCGGATTCGGGAAAACAGATAAATCATCCTTAACCCGGACCGTAATTGGCCCAAAATAAACCGCAGTTAAATCAAAATCTGTTTGCTTCAATCGGTAGTATGAAATTCCTAAATATGGGCGTTCATCTAATTGATGATAATTGAGTTCAACACTACTATTTCCTGCTCCATCAACTTTCGCAAATGCCGTCCAGTTGATACCGTCTATACTTTTTTCAAGGGTGAAATAATTATTGTTGATTTCAGATTTTGTAGTCCAATTTAAAGCCACTACTCCATCTTGCAAAGTTGCAGTAAACTCAGTCAATTCAATTGGCAATGGATTAATAGCGTCAACGGAACCAAACGTGTAAGGGTTAGAATCTGAAAACGCCGTGATCCCTACGCTATTATCAAGTGTTCCAGCTGCAGGCGCACCCATAATTGCTGCCGCACCCAAATCACGCCATACAGAACCATCCCAGCGGGCAAATCGTAAATCGGCCTCGTTAATTACCCCACCACTTCGTGGAGTATCCCACGACAATGTTACAGTTGGCGTTGAGGCTCCAGATGTTCTATTTAATTTCCAATATTCAACAAATGAAATATGACCCAATGTAACATCAAAACTCGTTTCATCAAAACCGTCATCATCTGGTCTAGTAAATATGTATTGTCCTTCAAATTGATGCGTTGTTCCAGTTGGTGCAGAAATTCCAATTGGGCCGTAAAACCCATCATTACCTGACGGAAATATAAAGGCATCATTTCCAACTTTACGCATATAACCATCTACATAACTGTCATCAGAAGCGTTTGAAGTTGTTCCATTATCCGCAACAATTAAAATGTCTGTAACATCAGAAGCAATAACTCCATCATTCATGGTTAAATCGCCAAATACTGTTGCATCACCCTCCATGGTTAATTGTGGCGCAGTACCAAATGAATTGTCTATTTCAACATTCATATATTGGAAACTATCACCGCCACCACCATCATCTTGCGCTAGAACTTGTGTTCCAGTTCCTTTATATTCTACAGTCCCGTTTCCTCCCGAAGCATCAAATTCACCAAAATGATTTGGTTCAGCAGCTCTTATAAAATCTCCTCCAATTCTTAAAAAACTAGTATTACTTAACCGAACCTCTAATTCGCCTGAACCAATTGCATTTAATTCAATATCTCCGTCTACATCTAACTCAGCCGTATTAATAATATCAACCAAGCAAAGTCCAGTTGTTGTAAAATCCGTTGTAAAGTTCATTACACCCCCTACACGAACACGTGTGTTTTCATAAATTCTTAGTCTCCACACGGGATTAGGCGCAGTCGCACTTAATAGTAGAATACTTGCATTACCAGCGATATCTAAAATCGCCGTACTTCCTGCGGCATTATCGCCAATATCTATTCGTAAATCGTCTCCGCCAGTAATTTGTGCCAGAAAATCTCCTCCAACCGTAATCTGTCCATCCTCATCCAAATCAATATCCATATCGTCCCCTCCAGTGGCATTGGTCAATGTAAAATCATCAACAATTGAAAATGTTCCACCGTTTATATCAATTAAACAATCTACATTTCCTGTTTGATTGAGCCATAAAAAATCATCTCCCACACTTAATGTAGGATCATCTCCAGTACCAGCCAAATCGATTTGAGCAGATTCTGCAATGGTCGTTATTATTGTCAAATCACCCGTAATAGCAAGTGTAGAATTATTATCCAATTGAATATCGAATTCTTCACCATCTGTAGACGTGATAGTCATATTTCCACCAACAGTAAACTCAGAATCATCATCATCTAAGAAAATCTCAATATCGTCACCGTCTGTTCTTAAAACGGTAAAATCATTGGCAACATTCATTTCAGCAGATGTTCCCGCATTTTGATTAATGTGGACATAAAAATCATCCGCACCCGTAAATGTTACATCAACGGAATTACAATTGACCTCAGAATCTTCATCAATAAAAAAACGAACAGCACCTAATGTAAACAAGGCTCCACTAGAATTAATAACAATATCATTACACGTTAAATTCCCCCCATCCATATCAAAATCGACTGGACCATAATTGTCTGAACGAGTTATTAAAATATCGCCAGCCACATTCATTTCACCGGCATCCAAGTTAAACGTAAAATCATCATCTAAACCCGTGTTCATATTTACAATCACATCCCCATCCACATCTATCAAACTAGAGGTTGCGTCATTTCGTAAACGAATATCATCACCACCATCATGATCTAAAGTGAAATTACCAATAACATTCCAATGCCCCTGAGTTCCTGAATTTTGATTCATATTCAATTCTAAATCATCACCACCATCTTGCAAAAAATTACAATCGTCACTAATATTTACCTGTGCATTATCATCCACGTCAATTAACAAATCGTCTCCAGCATTTTGATCTGCCAAAAAATCATCTAATACATCTAAACCAGAACCAGTACCAACTACGGTTAATTCAGCATCATTTCCAGCTGAATTACTTTCGATTTCAAAATCTGTTGTTACCGTTAGAGTTGCACCTGCTTGAATACGTAAACGCACATCAGTACCAGATGCATTTGTAAGTGTAACGCTGTTAGTGGTTACATCACCTGTACCTGCATCAATATCTACATCAAAACCGTCTATTAATACGTCATCACCTGCTGCAGGCGTACAGCCACATGATGCACCTCCGGTTCCAATAGTTGACCAAACATTCGTCTGATCCCAATCACCGCTTAAGCGTGCAAAAATTGATTGCGCACTTAAATTAGACACCCAAAGGCTAACTATGAATAATATGACCAATTTAATTTTCATTCAGCCTACGTTTTTGTACTTAGCGAGATTCACTTCCACAATTAAACCAAGTACTAAACTACGAATTAAAACCACTAACACCGCTTTTTTATCGACCAATGACTCATTTCGCCGAGTGAGTTACAAGCAAACGCACGAATTCAACTTTTTACATACGTTAAAAGACCTACTTAAGCACATGTATTGTACATTAATTATCAGGACTTTAAAGAAAAGTAATGTTAAGAATGAGCAATCACGAAAACTTATTGAATAAAATAAATTAAGTCACTCGTAATGAAGGTATTAAGAATCAATCCAATTACTGAGCAAGTCTTCTCATATCTGACCCGGCCGGTTGCTCAAATACCTCTAAATCGAAAAAAGGAACGGCTGCCAAAAGATGATCGAAGATATCGGCCATGATCAATTCGTATTCTCCCCAATCGTGCGTTTTAGTGAATGTATACAATTGTATGGGCACTCCTTTATCTGAAGGATCAAGCTGACGAACCATTAAAGTCATTGAGTCATTTATGGCTGGGTTTTGCTCTAAATATTGCTGGATGTAATATCTGAAAATTCCAATATTTGTTTGGTTCCGTCCATTTAGTAAAACGGATTTATTAATTTGATTATCCTTATTATAATCCAATATTTCATCCTCTTTTTCTTCAATATAACTGCGAATCAATTCAATTTCACCAATCTTATTGAGCAAATCTGGTGAACAAAATTTGATGGAATGAATTTTAATATGAATTGATCGAACGATTCTTCTTCCGTCAGAATCTAGCATTCCACGCCAGTTTTTAAACGAATCTGAAATAAATGAATACGTAGGAATTGTTGTTATGGTTTTGTCAAAATTTTGGACTTTTACGGTAGCTAAATTAATTTCGATCACATCACCATCTGCGCCATATTTTTCCATTGTAATCCAATCGCCAATACGCACCATGTCATTTGCCGCCAATTGAATACTACCAACGAATCCTAAAATTGTATCTTTAAATACCAAAATTAAAATGGCTGTTAATGCCCCCATTGATGTTAAAATAACCAAGGGTTCAACCTTAAATGCAACCGATATAATTAGAATGATGAATAAGCCCCGGAAAACTATTTTACCCAATTGAAAATAAGATTCGATCGGTTTATCTTTTAAGCGCGGCTTTTCGCTCAACACATCTTTTGCTGTATTAAGGATGCGTAAGACGACATAAAGCACAATGACGATTATCACAATATTTGTGGCTTGCACCAAAAATTCTGCTATTCGTGGGAAGCTTGAAAATACCGTTAGAATCATAAAATCCAAAAACAAGAACGGCACCAAATGGGCAATTGCAGAAAAGACTTTATTCTTAACTAAATAGTCATCCCACTTCGTTTTAGATTTATATGCAAAGCGGTGAATTAATTCAATGAGAATTTTTCTGGTGACCCACCAAAGAATAAAACTGATTCCTACAGCCGCCAATAGAAGCAATGTAGTACGCAGATACATTTGTGTACCACCCTCTATTCCTACAGAACTTAAAGTATCATTGGTCCAACTGACAAGAGCCTCGGTTTGTAAAGAGTCTAACGCTGTTACTCCACTATTGGATGAAAGATCAGTTGCCGCAGTATCCATAACCGAGTTCTGCGTCGTTACATCCATTAAGCTTTGTTCAATATTTGAGCTACCAGTCATTTTTGCGTGCTTTCTTTTAATTTTTTACAAAGTTAAGAGAAAGTAATAACCTTCGTTCGATTATTCAAATTTCCAATCCATGAAATTTGAATTCAAAGAAAATAAAAAAGCGCAATCCGCCTGAGGCTGACTGCGCTTTTTAACATTTGACCATAAGGATTTATTGGACGATTATTTTAGTTGGATGCAAAGCTCCGTTTTGATTCAAAATTAAGATATATGTACCTGGTGCTAAATCTGTTTGAATTGTTGATTTGCTCGATAACAATGAAGATTCATATACTTTACGCCCATCAACAGTATAAATTGCGGCGGAATACTCTCCCTCTGTTTGGATAAAGAATGCACCAGTTGAAGGATTTGGGTAGATGTCCATTTCCAATTCTTTCTTCAATTCTGGAGTAGACAACGTGAAATCACAATAAGTATCAGGTTGGCTATCATAAAAAGCCTGTATAATTGGTGCTTGATCGATTAAACTACTTGCGTTTTCAAGATGATTACCCAAGCGTGAACTAGTCATCACCGCATAATCATAACAGAGCGTTTGTCCTGCCATTAATGAATTTGATCCTGTTGCCATAGATATTCGACGATCTCCATGTGGATTACCTACTGTAATCTCACTCCAATTAGATGGATCCCCTGAAGGATCGGTAGGGTCTGACGGGTACATAAAATTTGTAGGCACACCTGACCCAGTTGTATTTCCATTTCCACCAAATTGAACATGAATTCCATTTTTCCACCTGGCATGCATATAATTCCAGTAATCAGAGGCGACTTGCGGAGTACCATATGGACCTGCTGAATTTTGAAAATACACGCTGGCATTCATAGTATTATTCAACATCTTAAAACCAACTGCTGGTGGATTCTCACCATAACCAGGAGCTCCTCCTACGCCTATATCATCATTATTTCCATTGTAACCAAACATAAAATTATTCTCAGGATTACACCCAATATAATCATCCACTCCAAGACCAATATCAGAATCCATATAGGTGCCCACAACAAATTCAGGATAATTTAACGAACTTCTATTAATCACTCTCACGTTAATGAACGTAGTATTATTTATTTCGTCGTCCGTTTCATATTGATAAAACATATAATGGATTTCAATCCCTAAAGGATCGCCTCCGCTCATCCCATGAGGACCTGCTTTGTCATTCATAATCATATATGCCGCATGGTCTCCTCTAATTTCAGGGTACTCCCCGATTTCAGGTTCATATAAACTATTTCCGTTCAAGTCTGCAAATGGCGCCAATTGAAAATCCATTCCTAGATCAACAGCACCATGCGCTGGCCAGACAATTATGCCATGTGGAATAATGTAACCGGGTGTATAAATATTAGAAACATGATATTCTATTTCTGCCTTAGAAACCACATAAATTTCATCTGCAAACGGTATTACTGGAGCCTCCGCAGATCCATCCGCTTTTAATGCTCCAGGATAGGTATCACGATAATCTTCGCCACCATAAAGATCTGCAGCCATTTTTAAATTATCAAATTCATCCAATGCTCCAAACCAAAAGCTGCTTGAATAAATTAAATGATTTCCGTCATCTATTGGAGATTCATAACCCGATTTACTTAAATCAGGATTATTAAAAAATGCTCCCGAATTCGTAATTGTCGCACGGATATTATTCCCCTCCAAGGTATCGATTGAATATTGACCGTAGGATATCCATGAGCATGTGGACAAAAGCAATATTAAGCCTATTTTTTTCATAAAATTGGGTTATTTATTAATCACTATTAATTGATTTGAGACCTCCCCATTTGCGTGATCCACAACCACAAGATAAGTTCCATTTGCAAATTCTGTTTGAATTATTGAATTCCCCTCTAATTCTGTTGATCGATAAACTTGACGTCCATCTAGCGCATAGATTGAAGCTGTATAAACACCATCAGCCTCAATGGTAAATGTTCCAGTTGAAGGGTTTGGATAAACGTCAAATGCTAAACTCGTTTTGCTCTCGTCAATTCCCAAAACAATACTATTACAATAAGGTTCTCCATCACTCAAATAAAAAGCTTTAGCATCTTCGGCTAGTTCAACCACATTTGCCACATTCTCTAAATGGTCACCTTCTGCGCTATAAACGATTGCATAATCATAACATAACTCTTCAAAAGGTCTAAACACTCCTCCATAATGTTGATTACTCATCATCATTTTTCGTTCACCCCCTGGGTTCTCCTCCGAAACTTCACTCCAAGTGTCTGCAGTTGGTAAACCGTCGTATAAAAAATCAGTTTCAACATCTCCTCCATATCCATTTCCTCCGTAGGTAAATGAAGTTCCATCTAACCAACGTCCTGCCATATAATTATAATAATCTAATCCAATAACAGGCATACCCATTGCGCCAGGCGAAGTTCCTATTGATGCGAATTTATTCACCTCTCTATTCATAAGTGTTACGCCAATCGCAGGTGGGTTTTCGCCATAATCAGCATCAAAGTTCGAAGCATTATAAGTATACATGACGTTTGCATCCGAATTGAATCCAACATGATCATCAGATGATTGTCCTAAATCGCCATCAACAAAACAAGCCGAATGGAAATTGAACAAGGTTTGCGTTCCTCTATTAATGATGCGCATATTTACATAGGTTGTATTATTTATAAAATCATCTCCGGCATATTGATAAAATAAAAGATGCATTTCTAAACCGATTGGTTCACCACCTGAAGCATGAATACCGCCTTTATCATTCAAAATCATGAAAGCGGCTTGATCACCTTTTATAAGCGGGTAGTCACCTAAATCCGGCTCGTACAATCCGTTGCCATCCACATCTTCAAAAGGAGCCAAATAAAAGGCTAAATCATAAGACGGGTCGCCATGCGCAGGCCAGTCTGCTATCACTGAAGGCATAACATAAAGTAAGTCTTCATAATTAGCAATATGGTAATCAATTTGAGACTGAGAAATTAAATAAATTTGTTTTGTCGCTTCCTCGGCCTCAGGTAAGGTTGCGTCTCCGCTCGCCGTTAAAGCACCTGGAAAAAAATCTCCCTCTTGCTCATATGTTGTAGCGGCTATTTTTCGTTGTCCATTTATATCTTCACCTCCAAACCAAAAACTCATGGAATAAATGCCGTGATTGCCTGACCCTTTTGGCACCTCATAACCAGGTGCTGCAGCATCTGTATCATTAAAGAATACACCGCCATTTGAAAGTAATGCATTTACATTATTGAATTCTAGTGATTGATATTCTAGCTGACCGATTCCGGCAAAGCAAAAAGCTATAAAGGCAATTGTTACGTATAATTTTTTCATATTTAATGGTTTTGAACAGTTCAAATATAAAAAGTACGTTTTTATAATAAAATTGAAATCCGCACGAAAAAAATCATTTTTATAGCGATCAAAGTAAGGCTAATTTCTTCTCAAAATTTTAAAAGTCTACCCCAGCAGTGGATTAAGCATCATCATCACATGCTTTTTAGACACCAATTCTTCCGAGATTCCACTTATATTTAATAACCTATTTGTTCGTCTAATTTTGTTATTGAAAGTATAACTCCTCCACTTTCACCAATTAAATATATGATTTTGTCTTCAACTTCATAGGTGTTTTACAGGATTATCTTGAGGAGAAAAATCACTATAAAAATGTAACGACCTTTTTTAAGTTTAAGAACATTATTAGAACCATTAAATTTAAAATATGATTAAAAAATTACTCTTCGCCTTTTTTGATTGTTGAAGACGAGGCATTAATTGCTGATCATCTGGCAATCGTTTTAGAAGGTCAAGGATATGAGATTGTTGGCATTGCAGACAATGCGAAATCATGCCTTGAAAAATTTAGATAAGGGAGAAACTGATTTAGCGATATTAAATGCTCACCTATATTGGAGATTTAGATGGTGTAGATATTGCAAATCAATTTAAAATACGAGATTCCGTTCATTTTCTTGACCTCAAATACGGATTCAAGAACTATGAGTAGAATCAGTTCAAGTGAGTCTTACGGACTTATTGTCAAGCCATTTCAAGAAAACGATCTAAAGCCAAACATTGATATCGCTACCTATAATTGGAACAAAAGAAAGGGAGAAAAACAAGAGCAAGTCAACTTAAAAATGATTCGATTTTTATTAAAGTGAAGCATGAGCTTGTGAATATTAATATTCAGGATATCTTGTTTCTTGAAGCCGCTAATAATTACGCAAAAGTTCACACAATAGAAAAGCGCCATATGTTGAGCCAAACCTTGAAAAGCAACTGTGAAAATTTGCCAGGTAGCATGTTTTTCAAAACACATAGATCATATGTGATCAATAAATCAGATTCAATCTTACCTAAATCAGTAATGATTGGCGACAACGAAATAAGTTTAAGTGAGGTTAGCAGAAAGGCCTTGTTAGATCAAATTAAGACCTGGTATTTTCAAGTTTAACCTACCGAAGATCTTAATTTTCTTCACCTAATTTATAGTCTAAAGTTTACTCCAGCAGTGGACTATACATCATTATTGCGTGATTTTCAGTCACTAATTCTTCCGAGATTTCACCCGTATTTAATTGACAGATTGTTCGCCAAATTTCGTTATGGCGCGTATATCCGCCCCACCATTGTTGCTTAAAAATGTGATTTTTCTCTACTACCTGATAGGAATTTTGCAGGATTAGTTCGGTACAAATCGATCCGTTCAAGTGTGTTTTATCTAACCATAAATTAATTTGAAACGCTTGGACCGTGTTATTTTTTATTTGTAAATCGATATAATTGTACGAAAGAGTTGCACCACTACCAAAGGGTATTTTTCGATTCACATCTGGAAATACATCATAACTATGACGCCATCTTTTGGTAATAGTTAAGGGCGTGTGAATCGTCATCCAATAAATTAAATTCCCTAATTGACAAAGCCCACCGCCTGTCCCTTTAGTTACTTGCCCATTACTTAGCGTCATCCCCTCTAAATAGCCTTTAGCTTTTGTTGGGCGACCAACCATTTGCCATAAAGAAAATGTTTCGCCTGGTTGAATAATAACTCCGTGAATTTTGCCGATTGCTAAGTGCAAATTTGTGACTTTGTTATGTTGCAAATACATGTCAACATCCTTAAGTTCTCGTAATAAAAAGGATTTATGGGCTATTGCCAAATGATCCAACTGAATCTTTTTTCGAGTTTTCGCCAATTTCTCTCGCCCAATAATCCACTTCGTTTTTTCCTTTAAGCAGAAATATTCTTTCCCTAATTTTTTACGAAGCTGACTTCTGTGTTTGGGCTTTTCTACTTGTTTCATTTCCATGTGGACATTTTTATAGACTTCAATTTAGTTGATAGTTTTAGATTGGAAATAAAGTTGCATAAGATTTTTTGATTCACTTATTTTATGAGTCCAGCTAACAATTATTTGCAGTAACTATTGTCAAAAGGCAATCCCTTACTCAAAAACAAATTGATGTCTCCCATTTGGTAATACTCTAAAATTGCGAACATCCCGATACCTCTTAAAGTAATCGTATTCGTTTTTTAAATCTTCCCAAAGTCCATAATCAGGCTCGCTCAATGTATCTACTTTAAGTTCATTATAATTCTCCAAGGTCATGTAGCGTGGAAAAATTCTAATTGGTATTTTTTTCTGCCCATTGTTTCGCGCTTCCACCGCACAGATATAAAGTTCCTTCATTAAATCATCCGAAATAGGCAAACATCCTACACTGACACAGCCACCATGTATCGCAATACTTCCACCTAAATTTCCCTGTTCGCCTAATATTCGATCAGATTTATTGGGATAATTAATCCCTAGAGACAAAAAATTATAGCTTGATGGATTAAATGAATTCAATTCATAAAACCCTTCGGGCACTTGTAAATCGTGCTTTCTTCGCTTTGGCCCAAGTATGCCAGATGAAAAGCAAATTTTGAATTGTTTTACTTTTATAAATTGACTGTCTTGTTTGTTCTTCATCCACAATTCAACTTGTTTTTCAGATTTATAAATTCGAACGTGAATTTCAATTTCATTCAGAAATAGCTGATGTGTATTAAGTAATTCAGCAACTAACGACTCCTTTTCTTCATATGCTACACGAACATTTGCATAGCGTTTCTGTGCAATTTTAAATCCATTTTCTGCATATCCAGGAAAAGTGAACGCTAGAACTAATAGGAAAAGATAATTTTTCATTTCCTCTAAATTAGCTTTCATTCGTTGTTTTTTGTTTCTTTAAGGTGAAAAAATACTTTACTTGCGCGATATAATTTCTTCCATATGGTTCATGGGGCTTGCAACGCTATTGCTGCTCCCGCTATTGGCATGGCCCATTTTATATTTTAATGACACGTCTTTTTTAGGATTATTTACACTTGATGGTTCAAGTATATTTTCAATCCTATTTTTTATATCTGCTGGAATCATTTTTGGCCTTTTCATCATGTGGTTTGGTGATTTATCATTTTTTAAAAACACTTTAGTTGAATATGGTAAAATGCTTGGGAACCTTAAAATTAATACCCAACAAGCTTTCTTTTTATCTATTTGCGCTGGCGTAGGTGAAGAAATTTTATTCAGAGGTGCATTACAACCCATTTTAGGAATTTGGTTAACAGCAATCATCTTTGTTGGATCACATCATTATTTATACAATGAAAAATTCACCAAACAAAATACGGTACCGTTTATGGTCATGGTTTCCTTTCTTTTAGGACTCGGTTTATTGTTGGGTTGGATTGCCGAAGAATTCTCTTTATGGCATGCAATAGCGATTCATTTTAGTTATGATTTGGTACAATTCATGTATATCCGAGAACCTAATTAACGTTTGTCTATAAAGGTCGAGTTCAAACATCCACCTTTGACAAATACTAATTTGTTCGAATCACTTTACCCGTTGCAGTTTCTTTAAATTGTGATACAAAAAAGACCTCCTTAGGGCGCTCAAACTTGCTTAATCGCTGATCTATTTCCACTTGAATTCCCGCCCAACTCGTTGCTTGATCTCCTTCAATATACAATACTAATTCCTCACCAAAAACGGCACTTTTTCTCCCTAAAAAATAGAACCGAATATCTGGAAATAAATCCTCAATTTTCTTTTCCAACTCTTCTGGAAATAATTTAATTCCGGCCGAATTAACAACATTATCTAGGCGTCCTTGCCAACGGAATTTTTGCGAATCAATTTGTGTTATAAGATCATTTGTTATCAGGCGAGTAGAAATTTCACTTTCGTTAATGACAAGGCAACCGCGTTCATCTTGCGCAATTGTTATATCTGGCAAACATTTGTACACCCCATCCCCGCTAGTAATACTGCGCAATGCAATGTGCGTTATGGTTTCCGTCATTCCAAAAGTGGCATAGGATTCATTTTTCAGTAATCGTAACTCAGCTTCTACATTTGAAGGAATTGTTGCGCCACCAATAATAACTTGTGTGATCTTTTCATACGCTGCTTTCGTTTCAGCATTTTTCAAAATTGCAGCAACCTGATAAGGTACAAATGCTGCAAAATCTACTTGAATGTTGCCAAGTCCTAAAAGCGGGTTTTCAGATGCTGGAGCAACCAAAATACGCATATCATGTTCCAAGGCACGGACTAACATTAATTTACCAGCAATATAGTTTGGCGATAAATTCAGCAGCAGGGTTTGCCCCTTTTTGAAATTGAAAAATTTACCTGTCGCATGAGCGGATGCTCGTACTTTTGTTTTATCCAATAAAAATTGTTTTGGAACTCCTGTTGAACCTGACGTTGCAACCGTAATAGTCTGCGAATGGGATTCCCATTCTTTCAAAAAATTATCAATTTCTTGTAAGTAATTAGACGCAATATCGTCGCATAAAACAATACTTTTGTGCATTGGAACAAATTTTGCTTGAAGGTAATTAATATTGTAACGAATTTAAACTTTAGGATTATTAAAATCCAGACAAATAATAGAATAAGATGAAAAAAATATTGGGATTAGTACTGCTTTTAGGAATTGGATATACAGCAAACGCAACGGAATTAATATTGGCAAAAGCTCCAACAAAAATGGCCGCCGACGACGCAACAGTTGGAATTAACTTCTTTCATGGAACTTGGCAAGAAGCATTAGCCATAGCGCAAGAAGAGAATAAACTTATTTTTTTAGATGCTTACGCAGCCTGGTGTGGCCCATGTAAAATGATGGCAAGAACCACATTTAAAGAGAAGGAAGTTGGAGACTTTTTTAATGCTAATTTCATTAATGTAAAAATGGATATGGAAAAACATGCTGAAGGTCCACGACTTTCAAACGATCTTTATCTAACAGCTTATCCAACATTGTATTTTTTAAATCATACAGAAAAGCCCGTCTATAAAACATTGGGGTTTTTAGATGCTGAGAAATTAATTTCGGAAGGGAAAAAGGCCTTGAAAATTTAGTGTGAAATTTTAAGATTACATTTTTCCATTCATGCATCCGGCTAACAATTATTAGTTCTAGAAACTACAATACGTCTCGTATTATAAATGAGTCTATGGAATCCACAGTTCACAAATAGTCAGCCAATTACAAATGAGGGATGACTAAAAAATTTGAATAAAAAAAATGCTCTCCGACGAACGTCAGAGAGCATTTTTTTTTTAATCAAGTTTTATTTATTGATCTGTATCAACTTTCGCCAAATCTTCAGCTTTATATTGACCAGCTTTTAAACCTTCTTGTACTGTTTTAAACGTCTTAATTGTGTATGCCACATCTTCTAACGTATGCACTGCAGTGGGAATTAATCGCAACATAATAACATCCTTCGGTACAACTGGATAAACCACAATTGAACAAAAGATATTATAATTTTCACGCATATCAAATGTAATATTTGTTGCCTCAGCCAACGTACCTTCTAAAAACACAGGTGTTACCGCTGTATTTGTTCTACCGATATTGAAGCCTGCTTCTCTCAATCCAGTTTGAAGTGCTGTTGCTACTTTCCACAAATTCTCTTTGTGTCTTGGTTGCGTTCTTAATAACTCTAACCTTTTTCTTGCACCAACAACCAATGGCATTGGTAAAGACTTTGCAAACATTTGAGAGCGCATATTGTATCTTAAATACTCAACAATATCTTCAGTTGAAGAAATAAATGCCCCAATAGAAGCCATAGATTTTGCAAATGTTCCAAAATAAACATCAATTTCATCTTGAACGCCTTGCAATTCTCCAGTTCCCATTCCAGTTTCTCCTAGTGTACCGAAGCCATGTGCATCATCCACTAAAATTCTGAACATATAAGTTCCATTTTTTCTATACTCAACAATCTCTTTCAATTTACCTTGATCTCCTGCCATACCGAAGACACCTTCAGTAATTACAAGTATACCTCCACCAGTTTCGCCAACTAATTTAGTGGCTCTATCCATTTGTTTAGCGAAGCTCTCCATGTTGTTATGTTGGAAAACAAATCTTTTTCCAGCATGCAATCTTACACCATCAATTATACAAGCGTGAGATTCACTGTCATAAACAATCACATCTTTTCTATCCACTAAACAATCGATCGCAGATAAAATTCCTTGATATCCAAAGTTTAATAAAATAGTATCCTCTTTCTGCATAAAATCCGACAGCTCATTTTCTAAAGCTTCGTGCTCAGAAGTTTGACCAGTCATCATTCTTGAGCCCATTGGATAAGCCAAACCCCATGCTGCTGACGCATCTGCGTCCGCTTTTCTTACTTCTGGGTCATTTGCTAAGCCTAAATAGTTGTTTACGCTCCATACAAGGCATTCTTTACCTCTAAACATCATTTTATTCCCTATTTCACCTTCTAACTTCGGAAATGTGAAATACCCATGCACTCCTTTAGCGTGTTGACCAATTGGTCCACGGTTCGCTTTAATCTTTTCAAATATATCTAATGCCATATTTTTGTTTTCTACCCTTCTCTCTTAGGATAAATTATGCTGCGAAATTATAGGGAAAAATCAGATTTACCCAATTTATCATGAAATTTTATTCACATTTTTACGTTTACCCGACTAATTTTCACTTTAGTTAACAAATCAAAGCTTATCTTTGCGGAGATTAAATTTATTACATGAACTTAAAATTAACATCAGTTTTTGCCTTGATCTTGACCATTTTTATAATGGGCTCATGTTCGGATTATCATAAAATGATTAAGGAAAATTCTAAAGCAACACCTGAAGAGAAAAAAGTTGCAGCATTAGATTTTTACGAAAAAGGTGAATATGTGCGAGCAGTTACATTGCTTGAACAAATTATTCCTTTTTACAAATTGACATCTGAAGGGGCCGGCTTATACTTTAAATATTGCCTGGCAAATTATAAATTGGGCGATTATTATTTGTCTGGTTACTATTTCAAGCGTTTTATTCGGCAATACCCCACAAGTAAGAATACCGAAGAGGCCTTATTCTTAAGTTCCTTATGTTCTGTTGAAAATTCACCGCTATTTAGTTTAGATCAAACAGAGACGTATAATGCCTTAGATCAACTTCAAATCTTTATTGATCAATATCCAAACAGCTCTAGAATAGACACCTGCAATCAGATAATGGATGGTTTACGTGCTAAATTAGAGTTAAAGCAATATGAATATGCGCAGCTCTATTATCAGACAGAAAATTACAAATCTGCTGTAGTTGCATTACAGCAAACATTAGTGATATATCCAGAATCAGAGTACAAAGAGGACATTTATTACCTCTTGGTTAAAAGCAATTTTGAATTGGCGATCAATAGTATTCCTACTAAAAAATTGGAAAGGTTAAACAATACTATAAAAAGTTATCGTAACTTTGTAGCCGCATTTCCAGAATCGAGTAAGCTTGGGGAGTTAGGAACTATTAAAAAACAAACCGATAAGGCGATCTCAGATGTGGAAGGGAATAACGAAGGAAAATAGGAAGAAGTTATGAGCATGAATTATAAGAATACCAACGCAGATCGTACAACCATTACGAGAGACTTAGAATCAATTTCAGATAGAACGGATGGAAATATTTACCAGTCGTTAATTGCTATTTCAAAAAGATCTAACCAGATTGGAGCAGAAATGCGTGAAGAGTTAACAAGTAAATTAGCTGAATTTGCTTCTACAACTGATAACTTAGAAGAAATTTTTGAAAATAGAGAGCAAATTGAAATCTCTAAATTTTACGAAAGCTTGCCTAAACCTGTAGCCATTGCTATTCAGGAATACATTGAAGGAAAAGTATACGTAAGAGATTCAAGAGTTACTGCCGAAGAAAAATAAATCAGAATGCTTTCTGGAAAAAAAATCTTAATCGGGGTTACCGGAAGTATTGCGGCCTATAAAACGGCCTATCTTATTAGAGCACTTATAAAATTAGAGGCTGAAGTCAAAGTAATTATGACTTCGGCCTCTTCTGATTTTATCTCACCGCTGACATTAGCCACATTATCTAAAAACCCTGTGGCGATAGATTTTGTAAAGAATGATGAGGGTGAGTGGGAAAATCATGTAGAATTAGGTTTGTGGGCAGATTTATTTGTGATTGCACCCTGTTCTGCCAACAGTCTATCCAAACTAGTTTCTGGCAATTGCGACAACTTACTTATTGCAACTTATTTAAGTTCGCGTTGCGCTGTATGGATTGCTCCGGCAATGGATTTAGACATGTTTACACACTTTAGCACCACAGAAAATCTAAGAATATTGAAAGAAAAAGGTGTTGGCATTATTGCCCCAACATCTGGTGAATTGGCAAGTGGCTTGGAAGGTAAAGGTAGAATGGAAGAACCTGAAACCATTGCCAAGTTAATAGAAGAACATTTCACAATAAAATCCAACTTAAAAGGCAAAACAATATTAATAACTGGTGGGCCAACATATGAGCCAATAGATCCAGTACGATTTATTGGAAATCGCTCAAGTGGTAAAACTGGCGTATTATTGGCAGACGCCTGCGCAAACCGTGGAGCAAAAGTAATTCTGATTACAGGTCCAACACATGAAAAAGTAAAAGATCACCGCATTACTGTAATTGCAGTAGAAACTGCTCTTGAAATGTATGCGGCTGTGCAAAATAATTGGCCAGAATCAGCTATTGGAATTTTTAGCGCAGCTGTTGCTGATTATCGCCCTGCTGATCCTGCAACTGAAAAAATTAAAAAGAAAACGGATAAAATATCCATTGATTTGGTTAAAAACCCAGATCTACTTTCATGGGCTGGCACTAATAAAACTAGCGAACAGTACCTGGTAGGATTTGCACTTGAAACGAATAATGAAATTGAAAATGCCCGAGGAAAATTTGAGCGCAAAAACCTTGATTTATTAGTGTTAAATTCACTGCGAGATAAAGGTGCTGGATTCGGACATGACACAAACAAAGTAACCTTTATTAAACATAACAATAAATTGACTAATTTTGAGTTAAAGGTTAAGTCCAATGTTATGAATGATATTTTGGACGAAATTGAAAGAGACCACTAAATGAAGAAAACGTTTTTTATCCTGTTGTTGTTAATTCAAACATTGAGCGGAACTGCGCAAGAGTTGAATTGTCAAGTAGAAATCCTCCCTGCGCCAGCACTACAAATGGGGCCTGTAGAGAACGAGATTTTTGATGAATTGGAAAGCGCCATTTACGATTTCATGAACACCACAAAATGGACGAATGATATTTTTGAAATTGAAGAACGCATCAATAGTAATATATTGATTACTGTAACAGATCTTCCTTCTACAACTACTTTTAAAGGAAAAATTCAAGTTCAATCATCACGCCCGGTATTTAATACCAGCTATAATTCAACTGTTTTTAATCATGTAGATGCTGATTTTTCGATTAATTACTTGCGAAATTCTGCTATTCTACCCATGAGTAATTATCAATACCGCGATAATTTATCTGCTATTCTATCATTTTACGCTTATATGATTTTGGGATATGATTATGATAGTTTCTCATTAAAAGGAGGTGACGCATATTTTAAAGCCGCACAACAGATTGCCAATAATGCAAAAAATTCTGGTGATGAAGGTTGGTCAGCATCTGCCTCGAAAAAAAGAAATAGATTTTGGATGGTGGATAATGTTTTACAACCCGTTTTTTCGCCACTTAGAAATGCTTATTACAACTATCACCGTTTAGGTTTAGATGCGTTTTATACGGATCAGTCAGTTGGACGAAAAAAAATCCTTGAAACATTGCAAAGCCTTGACAAAGTTCAACGCTCAAGACCAGGGTCAATGAACTTACAACTTTTCTTGACGAGTAAAACGTCTGAATTGATCAATATCTTTTCTCAATCTGAGATTAAAGAAAAAAATGCAGCAGTAAGTATCTTGAAAAAATTAGATCCTGTTAATTCTAGTAATTATCAAGAAATCTTGAATTAATCTCGAATCTGAAATAAATTCAGTTGCCTTCCATTTACCCGACTTGTTGACGATCTATCTGATCTAGAATCAAATTACCACTAAGTATCTGAGTTAAATTCCTTATTTTTGATGTAAATGTGGACTGACCTATGCTGAAGCGATTAGACATCTCAAATTATGCACTTATTGAAAATGTAAACCTCACTTTAAATGAAGGGTTTACCGCAATTACTGGTGAAACTGGTGCAGGGAAATCAATTTTATTAAAAGCATTGAATTTATTGCTTGGTGAGCGCGCCGATACGGCTGTATTGAAACAGTCTGAGAAAAAATGCGTTTTAGAAGCAGAATTAGATATTTCTAAACTTGCTTTGAATGCCTTTTTTGAGGCAAATGAATTGGATTATGAAGATAATTGCATTATTCGCCGTGAATTTAACACGGCAGGAAAATCAAGAGCATTTATTAACGATACGCCCGTTCAATTATCGGTTTTAAAAAATTTAGGCGAAAAATTAATCTCAATTCACACCCAACATCAAACTTTGCAGATTTTAAACACTAATTTTCAGTTAGATGTTTTAGACCATTTTGCCGGAATTGAAAAATTGGTGCTCAAGTATTCAAAAACATATTCTTCCTATAGAAACAAAGTGAACTCATTAATCGAACTCACGGTAAAGGACAAAGAAGCAAGGAAAGAAAAAGACTATTTGGCCTTTCTTTTAACTGAGCTAGAAACTGCCAATTTGGGGAAAATAAATCTGGATGAACTCAGGCAAAAATCGGCGAAAATCGAAAATGTAGAGAAAATTCAAACCGCTATAAAATTTGCTCAATCTATTTTTGAAAACGATTCCTTTTCACCAGCAATTGGAGTTAAGACACTTATTGAAACCTTCGACGAATTGAAACAATACGATCCTAGTTTTGCAGATATTTCTGCGAGGTTGTGGAGTTTGAAAATTGAGTTGGATGATATTGAAGCGGAAGTAGGCAATAGTGGTAATGACGATTTATATACAGAAGAAGAAGCGGTTCTCATTAAAGAACAGTTAGAGCAGTTTAACAACTTGTCTTTCAAGCACAATTTAACTGAAGTTGACCAGCTTTTAGCTTTGCAAGAATCAATAACAGCCGACTTAGACGCCATAGCATCATTGGAAAGCAATATTAGCAAACTAGAAAAAGAAATTAGCGCACTTAAGCAGGATTTAAACGTGCAGGCAAAGGCAATTCAAAACAAACGAAAAGCAGCTACCGCAAAATTAGAACAAGAAATTAAAACGCGATTAAATAACCTTGCAATGCCTAATGCTGAGTTAAAAATAGAGTTAACTGAGAAAGATAAATTAAGTACAACTGGATTAGACCAAATCGACTATTTATTCAAAACCAATTTAGGTGGCGCCTTTTCCTCAATAAAGAAAGTTGCATCAGGCGGAGAATTGTCGCGTTTAATGCTGGTCGTTTTATCTATTTTATCTGAAAAGAAAAATCTACCCACTTTAATATTTGATGAAATTGACACAGGCGTATCAGGTGAGGTAGCCTCAAAAATGGCCATTGAATTTGAAAATATGGGAAAAAAAATTCAAGTAATTGCCATAACTCACCTAGCTCAAGTAGCCGGTAAAGGAAAGGCGCACTTACATGTTTCAAAGCAATCAACTGCCGATAAAACGAACACGCATGTTCAAGCAATAACGGCCGAAGAACGAATTGAAGTTTTAGCTGGAATGATCAGTGGCGAAGAGATTACCCAAGCGGCGAAAGAAAATGCAGCCAATTTACTTTCGAAATGAGTAAACGACACTTCGAGTTTCTTACACTGCGTGTATCTTGAGTGTTCAAACCTTAGATTAATAAAAATAGAATTAATATTTGACTTCTCGATATGCTGCGGTACTTCAACTGAAGGTTTGATAATTGAATATAAAACAAAATACTAACGACTAGAGACTAAAAATCTCTTACCTACTGCCTAAAACTATTTATAATTTTGGCATACTATTTGGAAAGTCGTGGCAATAGAATATAAAAACGAATACTAAACACAATTAATATGAAACGACAACTTTTACTTTTAACTTTTTTA
Organism: Crocinitomix sp.; assembly: GCA_047623705.1. Classification (GTDB taxonomy): domain Bacteria; phylum Bacteroidota; class Bacteroidia; order Flavobacteriales_D; family Crocinitomicaceae; genus Crocinitomix. The sequence goes on along the minus strand of JBLHOW010000090.1, from coordinate 2,669 downwards.
TTTTCTTGCCTGTCAACTTTTGCACAGCGCACAGGAGATGCAACTTTCTATTCCAATACAGGAAAAAAATTCTACGTTGTATTAAACGGAATTAAACAGAATACACTGGCACAAACAAATGTGAATATTACGGGACTATCAGAGCCTTATTATAGTTGCAGAATAATTGCTGAAGACAAATCATTTAACCTTGAAAAAAACATTGGCGTTAAAAAAGATTCTTTGATTACTTACCGCATAATTGAAAAAAAGGGAAAATATAAATTGCGCTATTATAATGAATCTCCTTTGGGTACTTTACCTGCGCCGCAAGATCAAGTTAATGTTGTTTACCATAACAGTGACTTACCCGAAAGCAATACAACAGCAACAAATAATGGCGGAAGTGCAAATACGAATACGTCTACAAATGTTTCTACGAATACCACGACAACTAGCACGTCTACAAACCAAAACGGTACTGGCGAAAATGTGAGTATTGATATTAACATAAACGAAGATAACGCAGGTGCAATGATCAGCATTCAAGGAAATGTTTCAGACATTGATAACGGAGTAGATAATGGCGGTGCGGTTGTAACTTCTTCATCAACAGAAACGACGACATCAAGCTCTTCTACCACAACAACGGTAAATGGAGTTACGACGCATTCTGCAGAATCGACAACTGTAACAAATACGGACAATAATGGCGTAACAAGTCATGTTGAAGAAAGCACATCTGTTGGGTCTGAAGGGAATATTTACACAGATGAAAATATGACAATGACTATGTCATCTGGTTGCGGAACAACTGACCATGACGTAGAAGAAATAACGGCGCAAATTAATAATGCTCCATTTTCTGAAGAGAAATTAAAAATTGCAAAACTGATAGCCAGCGAAAAATGTATGACGGTGGCACAAATCAAAACGATTAGCCAATTATTTAATTTTGATGATAACAAAATGGAATTCATTAAAGCGGCACATACCAATTGCATGAATCAAAGCAATTATCATCAACTAATGGCCGTATTTAATTTTGCAGACGATAAAGAAGAACTAGAAAAGTTTATTCAATCTAAATAATGTCTGATCAGAAATAGATTTATCAACTACAATACTTAATTTTGGGGATGCACTAGCATCCCTTTTTTTATGTCAAAAAAAATAGTTTTAACAGGTGGTATTTTTGTTCTTCTAGGAATAATACTCGGCGCTATGGCGGCCCATGCACTAGAAGACGTAATAAGCGCGAGCCTTATTGAAACATTTGAAAAAGGTGTTAAATATCAATTTTATGTCGGCTTAGGTTTGTTAACTGTTGGTTTTAATGCGACTCGAATTCCGTTTAATCTAAAATGGTTTTATTTGTTCAATTTGCTAGGCGTAATTATATTTTCAGGTTGCATTTATGCCTATTCTTTGCACGAAATTATTCCCAGCTTAAGACCAGCGGCCATTATTGTACCAATTGGTGGATTAAGCATGATTGTTGGATGGACAATTTTCGTGATTCAAATTGCCCGCAGTAAGTAAGGCTTGAAAATCCAATTCTAAACCATTTTTCCGTTTTTTTAATCGATTTAAATAGCCTATCTTTGTTAGATACAACTTTTTACAAAATGAAAAAAATAATTGCACTTTTATTAATTTTAGCGACAAACGTTGGTATCGCTCAAGACACTACTTTTGTTCAAACATTCACTTACGACTCTGTTTCTACTCGTCGTGCTACTTTTCCCTTTCCAGCAGAATTGGATGGAAAACAGTTTGAAAAAGTACTCATGTATTATAATATCAAATGTGATCCGCTGACACCTTGGGATGGTTTTAACTGCGGCGAATGGGATTATTTAGCCTATTCTCACATCTATGATCATACGGGAGTTTTAGATTCGAATGAGGTAAATTCACAACGTTTTATCGTGAATGGTGAAATGCCTGAAACGGTTTCATATGTTTATGATCCCTACTATCATTATTACGAGAATTATGAAAAATTCATAACGTATACTGCGGAAGCAGATACGGATTATGCAATAGGAGCAGGTGCTGTAAGTAGCAATGCACCATTTGGAACAACAAACCAAACGCAACGCAGCCAAATGCTGTGGAAAAATGCAGAGTTAGCTGGATCAGGAATGGGCGCTGGCGATATCGCTAAACTTCGCTTTGATGTTACTGACCTTGGAACTTCAATGGGACATTTAACTGTTCGAATGAAACATACTACAGCTGCGGAAGTCACTAGTTTTGATGAAGATGATTGGACAGTTGTATACGACAGAAACACTTCGTTTTTGGCTACTGGCTTAAATACACTAGACTTAACTTATCCGTTTGCCTATGACGGCGCTTCGGACATTTTAATGGATATTTCATTTGAAAATGGTGAAGCAGGTGGAAGTGATAATACACTTTCTGCAACAGTAACTGGATACAATTCAGTTGTGACAACAAACGAAAAATTAGGCTATTTAAATGTAAACGCAGGCGAATGGGCACAGCTTGAATTAAGCGACTATGATTTTGGAGATGAAATTACTATTTCATTTTGGGCCAATGGTGATGAAGATTATTTACCAGTGAACACGTCAGTTTTAGAAGCGACAGATAGTTTGGCTAACAGACAATTAAACATTCACTTTCCTTGGTCTAACAGTAGAATTTATTGGGATGCTGGA
>JBLHOW010000089.1:0-23805 GCA_047623705.1 Crocinitomix sp. | reverse complement strand
GTAATTTATTATCGCATACGGTTTCTAATTATCCGAAACAAAAAATCACAATGTTGGTAGTATATGTTGACAAAGATTTAAAAGTACCTGTTCCACCATGTGGACTTTGCAGACAAACATTGGTTGAGGTAGAAATTAGACAAGAACAAGCTATTCAATTGATAATGGTTGCTAAAAACGGAACAATAATCAGCCTAAATTCATGCAAAGATTTGCTTCCATGGGCATTTGACGGTAGTTTTTTAGACTAATCCTCAACTTCGTCGGGATTTTTATCTGGCAAAGGATCATCAGAATGCTGGTAAGATTTGGCTAAATAACTCAATGGCATTTTTACGTTAAAAAATAAACCTTTAATCCTGCTCTTTCGTTTTTGTCCTTTTCTAGAAAAGATGAGATGATCACATGAGCCAACTAAAGCTTGTCTTACCACTGTTAGACCTAAATCTCCCGTTATGCGGTACTCGTCATCTACCGAAATAACCACAAATCCAGCACTACAATTTTCTCCTGTTCCACTAGCATAAATCACTTCTAAAAATGAGACATAGAGCTTTGCAAAAATCGTGGCCTTCCCAACATCTTTCTCTCTATTATATAAAAACACCATCTTCAATAGAACATCCAAATTAACTGGATTTTCATTTAAAACGGCTAAACCTAGTTCCTCTGTTTTTGCAAACGATTCATTCTTTTTATAGGCCTCTGCAAAAAGACGTTGTTGATCTGTAGACCCGTATGGATAGTAATTTTCTTGAAAAACGTTTCCGTAATATAAATGATTGAATTCGACATTACTCAGTGTTGTATCTTGCTTTTGAAATCGTTTTACTAATGATGGATAAAAATAAGTTGAGTTTGAATCGCTAATCTCGGCTTTAATTGAATCAAAATCTACGTTCGATATTTTTTGCCCAAATAGAGGGGATGTTAATATGCATAAAATTATTAAAAAAAACGAGCGGTTCATAAGGGGTGTTTTCTCCATCTATAACACAATAATCTAAAACGTTACAGTCTTAAAAGTATTTAAATTTACTTCAATATTTCATTTATTAACGATCAAAATTAGACTGAACTAAGTGTCAGTGTGACATTAAGAAAAAAAGACGATCTATTTAAACCTCAAATTCAACTGCAAAAAAGTTCCAATTATTTAAAAATAAACATTTATATTTGTCTTTCATTAAAGCTAAAACGGGCAATATGGCATCAAAGACTGCTACTACTAAAAAAGCGACGAAAACTACGCGAAAAACTGGTGGAACAAAATTCCCTAAAGAGACTTATGTAAAATGGTATAAAGACATGCTATTGATTCGTAAGTTCGAAGAGAAAATTTCTCAGTTATATATTCAACAAAAATTCGGTGGATTTTTGCACGTTTATATTGGACAAGAAGCGATTGCTGTTGGTACTGCCTCAGCTGCAATTGAAGGAGATAAACACATTACAGCGTATCGTGATCATGGTCATCCTATGGCCTTGGGAACAGACCCGCGCATATTAGCTGCCGAATTATACGGTAAAAGCACGGGCTGCTCAAAAGGTAAAGGTGGTTCTATGCACTTTTTTGATACTGAAAAAGGGTTTTATGGTGGACATGGTATTGTTGGCGCACAAATCCCAATGGGAGCAGGTTTAGCTTTTGCTGAACAATATAGAGGAACTAATAATGTTGCTTTTTGCTCATTTGGTGATGGTGCTGCGCGACAAGGTTCATTGCATGAAACATTCAATATGGCTATGGTATGGAAATTACCATGTATTTTCATTATTGAAAACAATAACTACGCCATGGGAACATCTGTAGAACGTACAACAAACGTTACAGACATGTCTAAAATGGGCTTATCCTACGAAATGCCTTCGTTTATTGTAGACGGAATGAAACCAGAAAGCGTTCATGAGGCTATTGAAGAAGCTGCAGCGCGTGCAAGAAGAGGAGACGGACCAACATTATTAGATATTCGTACTTATCGTTATAAAGGACATTCAATGTCTGATCCACAAAAATATAGAACAAAGGGTGAGGTTGCTGAATGGCAAGCGAAAGATCCAATTGAACATGTTTTAGGTGAGATTAAAAAGAACAAATTTTTAACTGCAAAGGAAATTGCAGATATTGATGCTTGGGTAAAAAATGAAGTAGCCGAATCGATTAAGTTCGCTGACGAATCTCCATTACCAACACCAGACGAATTATACAAAGACGTTTATGATCAGGCTGACTATCCTTACATCAAAGAATATTTAGCATAAAATGGTCTGTTTTGGATGAGCATTCATCTAAGATAAATTAACAAAACTCAAACGAAATTATAAAATGGCCGAAATCGTAAGAATGCCGAAATTATCAGATACAATGACCGAAGGGGTTGTTGCTGAATGGCATAAAAAAATAGGTGATACAGTTGAAGAAGGCGAATTAATTGCTGAGATCGAAACGGACAAAGCTACCATGGAATTTGAATCTTTCTATGATGGTGTGATACTCTACATTGGGGTTGAAAAGGGCGGAGCAGCTCCAATAAACGATATTTTAGCCATTATTGGTGAAAAAGGTGAAGATGTTGCTGCATTAATTGCAGCAGATACCACTGCAGCTCCGGTTGAAGAGAAAAAAGAAGAAACGCCAGCTACTCAAACAGTAGCAGCACCTACACCAACGCCTGCTCCAGTAGCGGCAAGTGCTCCGGTTGCGGCAATGCCAGCGGCAAGTTCAAACGGTAGAATTTTTGCTTCTCCTCTCGCCCGTAAAATGGCGGATGAAAAAGGAATTAACTTATCAATGGTTCATGGTTCTGGTGAAAACAACAGAATTGTTAAAGCTGATATTGAAAATTATACACCAATGGCAGCAAGCGGCAATAGCTATGCGGCAGCTGTAGGAACTGAATCATATACAGATGTGCCACTTTCTCAAATGAGAAAAGCAATTGCACGTACGTTAACGGCTTCTAAATTCTCTGCTCCCCATTTCTATTTAAAAATGGAAGTGGACATGGACAATGCGATCGTTGCAAGAAAAGCAATCAATGCAGATGAAGGAGTTAAAATTTCATTCAACGACATGATTGTTAAAGCTTCTGCGGCGGCTTTAAGAAAAAACCCTAAGGTGAATGCAGATTGGATTGGAGATGCAATTCGTTATAATGATCACATTCATATTGGCGTGGCAGTTGCAGTTGACGAAGGTTTATTAGTACCTGTGGTTAAATTCACAGATACGAAAGGCTTTGATCAAATTGGTCGCGAAATTAAAGATTTAGCTTCAAGAGCAAGGGATAAGAAACTACAACCAGATGAAATGCAAGGCGGAACTTTCGCTATTTCAAATCTTGGAATGTTTGGTATTGAAGACTTTACTTCTATTATCAATCCGCCAAATGGTTGTATTTTATCTGTTGGGCAAATTAAAGCAACACCAGTTGTTAAAAACGGTGAAATTGTTCCAGGTAATATCATGAAATTAAGCTTGTCATGCGATCATAGAGTTGTAGATGGCGCAGTTGGATCAGCATTCTTAAAAGATCTAAAAGCATTCTTAGAGAATCCGGTGAAGATGATTGTATAAAGAAAATTTGACATTAATTATATAGAAAATCCTGCCTTGTTATAATCAAGGCAGGATTTTTTTTACCTAAATAATTAAAAGTTCGTAAGGAATTTGGATAGAAAACGACATTCTCTCTTACACTTAGATTAGGACTAAAAATATGGTTTACGATTATGACGTAGCGGAAAAGCAATTAAGCATCAACCTTGAATTACCGAAAAACCGCGGCGTTATAAATTATGAAGGAACCTCAATTGGTGAATTCCTCAACCATAAAGAATTGGGAGAAGGAAAAATAGTGTCTTTACCAAATAGCGACAAAGTTTTTCTTAAATACATTAATAAGGCAGAGGGCTTTACGATTATGCTCAATAATCGACACGTAAATGAATCGGCCGGCCATCCTAAAAAATTATTAAAAAGAACTTTATTACCCTTACAAATTGGCGTGCTCATTTTTGCGGCGCAATTGCTTTACGTGCTTTTTGACTTATGGCAAAAAGGGGAATTTAGTGCAATCAATTTTAGCGTAAAAACAATTGTATATATTGCTTATTTTGCCTTGATCATTCTCCTCTTGCTGATTGGTGTTCAATTGTCCAAACGTGGAAACTGGAAAGGTACCGCACTAGGTTTTACGGTACTCTTTTCCAATTTACTTTTTTCACTTGGCTTGGGCCTATACTATAATACTGGTTTTAATTTGTTTGTATGGAGCTTTTTAACCGCTCACGTTTTCGTTTTAATTTCACTTTTTACGCATTCCGCAATTGTGAGCTATGTTAGATCATATACTCGGTCTTTAAAGGTATAAACGCGCTTTATTATTCCAAAATCTGAATTTCTGTACGTCTATTTAATGCTCGGCCATTTTCAGAATCATTCTCGGCAATTGGATTGGCCTCACCATAACCTTTAGCAACCATTCTATCTGCCTTAATCCCTTTGCTTATCAAATACTTTTTCACTGCTTTTGCACGTGCATCAGACAGGGTAAGATTCGAAGCTTCAGAACCCTCATTATCGGTATGTCCCCCAATTTCTATTTTAAGTTCTGGCTTTAATTTCAAATAATTTACCAGTTCATCTAGTTCATCAAAAGATGCTTTTTTTATGACCGATTTATTCGTTTCGAAATGCAAATTACTTAACGTAAAAGAAGACGCCTCTTCATATTGAATAATGATGTTGATATTATTATAAACCTCATTTGGTCCAAGTGCCGGAATTTCAATGGCCGAATAATCTTTCGACATACCCACACTTTTCAATCGAATATTATACCACCCTGCTGCCAATTCAACTATAAATTTACCTGTGCCATCCGAGACGCCTGTGACGGTGACATTCTTCTTCGTATCGAAAAATTGAATTTGCGCACCTGAGATAGGCACATCACTAAAATCTGTAACTAGTACGTTAGCACTAGCGAAATCTTGTGCACGGCAAACTACGGTTGCGAGTGCTAGAATGAGAATTAAAAATTTTTGTTTCATCTGAATAACGTTTTTAGATTGTTATTCTTAAATGTCATTCAGTCGAAAAAGTAACTAAAAAAAAGTCCAGACATTTATTGCCTGGACTTTCCAAAATAATATTTAATCAATTTATTCAGTTGCCAAAGCCGCACTTTCAGTTGGAAATTTACGGTCAATTTTTTTAAATAAACCCTGTAAAACTTTCCCAGGACCAACTTCAGTTACAGATTCGCAACCGTCGGCAATCATTTGTTGCATAGTTTGCGTCCATCTAACTGGAGCGGTTAATTGCGCCATTAAGTTTTCTTTAATTTCAGATGGATCTAAAACTGCTGCTGCTGTTACATTTTGATAAACAGGACAAATTGGTGTATTAAATTCTGTTGCATCAATTGCAGCTGCTAATTCTTCTCGAGCTGGCTCCATTAAAGGAGAGTGAAATGCTCCACCAACAGGTAACTTTAATGCACGACGAGCACCTGCTTCGGTTAAAACCTCACAAGCCGTATCAATTGCACTAACTGCACCAGAAATTACTAATTGCCCCGGACAATTGTAGTTTGCTGCCACTACTACGCCGTCAATATCAGCACAGGTTTTTTCTACAACTGCATCATCCAATCCTAAAATTGCAGCCATTGTTGAAGGTTCTACTTCACATGCTTTTTGCATAGCCGAAGCTCTTTGTGAAACTAATTTTAAACCGTCTTCAAAATTTAAAACACCATTTGCAACTAAGGCAGATAGTTCGCCCAAAGAATGACCAGCAACCATTTCTGGTTTAAAATCATCTCCTAAAACTTTGGCTAAAATAACCGAGTGCAAAAAGATTGCAGGTTGTGTTACTTTAGTTTGCTTTAGCTCCTCATCTGTTCCTTCAAACATGATGTCTGTGATTCTAAAACCCAAAATTTCATTGGCTTTTTCAAACATATCTTTTGCCAAAGTAGAATTATCGTAAAGATCTTTACCCATTCCTACAAATTGAGCGCCTTGCCCAGGAAATACATAAGCTTTCATATTTTATTCCTTTAATTTTTAATAATTGCCACAAATATAGGCTTTTTGGTTTTGCTGTAGATCGTTTGGCGCGATTGGTTTTATTGAACCCATTTCTCATTTTCAAATTGATTCTATAAATCAGATTATTCCTTTAATTGATAATTTTTAAGAAGGAATTTAAGCGGACACCACTCAACTATTGCTTAATCACATGAATAAATTATTTGCATTTATTACGCTTATGTTTTTTGTAACCCTTACTCCCATTTTTTTTGCAATACCGAAGTATCCAATGAAAATTTTAAAATTGAATTTGGAGAGAAGATCAAGCGTCATGGTATACATATTACAACTCGTTTTATCCATTCATAAAGAATAAGTACTCATTCCTAAACAAAGGTTTAAATGATCCAGATAATTGCTTTACACTTGTTTCAAATCAAACAAGACATTATGAAATCAATCAAAAACTTTAGTACAAAAGAAATTAAAAACGCAGCTACAATTACAGGTGGTGACAAAAGAAAAAGAAAACATGATGATGATGTATCATCTGACATTATTACGATTAACATTTACGAATCAGATGGAGAATAATACGTAAATATTGAAATTGATATAAATTAACTTTATATAAGCGTATTGAAAATAATCAGTACGCTTTTTTTATGCCTTAACTTTAAACCATAGCTCAACTTTATTGCGGTTAAAAAAGGTTAAAGTCTTTAACTCCTCATTTTATGACCTTACATTTGCACTATGAGAACCAGAACTATTCCTGTTTTGATCACTGCCATGACGCTTGCGTTAATTGGTATTGTTTTCATCCAATTCAAGTGGATAGAACAGTCTTTAGTTGAGAAACGAAAACTGGTTGATCATAAAGTACATCAATTGGTGGCCAACGTGGAGCAAAGGATGTCTGACTTTAATTCGCTGGCATATTTAGCCAGTACACCTGAATTGAATACCCTCTTCCAAGAACGTCTCATGGAGCTTGACCATAATAAATTCGATACAATTCCTGAGGATGATTCATTGCGGATAACCTATTACCACGATTTTGAAGGCGGAGATACGGTTACACAAAACACGCAGGTTGAAATTCGAATTGTGAAAGGCGATAGCTTGACTTACACAAGTGAAATAGCTTATTTCGGGGACCAAGACAGTATCCAACAAATTTTTGAAAATTCTCAAAACCTTGCTTTGCAAGTACAACTTCACGACATTAATGATGTTTTTGAACGGATACTATTCGAAGTTAACACTGACATAGATGACATTCGTTTAGACAGTATAGCTTTTAAAAATGAATTGTTCTCAGAAACAGCAGCACTTGGATTGGAGAATCCGAACGATTGGGGAATTTATAATAAAATGACAGAAAGTTTTGTCATACAGCCAATTGAAAATAATGAATGGGACTATCAAATTCCTTTATTCGAGGCTGATATTTTGAATCCAGGCAGGTATATGCTTTACATTAATATGTCCGCAAACAATGAATCCGTTTGGCAACAGATATATTTCATGATTATCCTGTCTTTACTCTTTATTGGGATTATCGGTTTTGTTTTCATTTATTCAATAAGATTAGTGATAAAGCATAAAAAGATCAGTAACATTAAATCTGATTTCATTAATAATATGACCCATGAATTTAAAACTCCGCTCGCCTCAATTTCCTTGGCTGCAGATTCAATTATTCATCCCGAAGTAAGAGAGGACACAGAAAAAGTGCAGGCTTTTATTGAAATCATTAAGGCAGAAAAAGATAAATTAATTCGGCATATTGAGACTATTTTAGAAGTAGCATCATTAAAGAAAAATGACGTTGACATTGCATTAACACGCATGGATGTAAATGAAGGAATTAACGAGTCCATTGAGAAATTATCCTTATTGATTGATGATCGAAATTGTGTCGTGAATTTAAATTTGGATCAACATCTATTTGTTAATGCTAATGCATATCATTTGGAAAATGTTTTTTCCAACGTCATTGAAAACAGCATTAAATATTCACCAGATCAACCTAAAATAGAAGTCACGTCTGCAATAGAAGGTAACAAAGTCCGCATAAAAATAAAAGACGCTGGAATTGGCATGTCAAAGGAACAGGTGAGTAAGGCCTTTGACAATTTTTATCGCGCACAAAAAGGTAATATACACAATACCAAGGGCTTTGGTTTAGGACTTAGTTTTGTGAAATATATGGTATTTAAAATGAAGGGCACTATTCGCATTGAAAGTGAATTGAATGTTGGAACAACTGTAATAATAGAATTTCCGCTATGTCATTAAAAAGAATTTTATTGGTTGAAGATGAAGAAAATTTTGGGTCTTTATTAAAGAACTACCTTGAATTATCGAAGTATGAATGCACATGGTGCAAAACAGGTACTGAAGCTTATTCTGTGTTTGCGCAAAATGAATTTGATTTGTGCATTTTAGATGTGATGCTGCCCCATATGGATGGATTTACATTGGCAAAAAAAATTAGAGCAAAATCTAAATCAATCCCGCTCTTCTTTTTAACTGCCAAAAACGCCAAAGTAGATCTCAAAGAAGGTTATGCCATTGGCGCTGATGATTATTTGACCAAACCTTTTGATACAGAAATTTTACTGCTCAAAATTTCCGCTTTATTCAATCGTAAAAATGATACGGCAGATGTTGTAGATGCAAGTGAATACAACTTCGGAATTTTTCGCTTTTTACCCAAAGACAGAATGCTTTCGACTGCTGAAAACGAGGTAAAACTTTCACCAAAAGAAAGCAGTCTCTTAGCTTTGTTGTGTAAATATGAAAACACAATAATGCCGCGGAAAGAAGCCTTGCTAAAAATTTGGGAAGAGGAAAACTACTTTACAAAACGCAGTATGGATGTTTACATCACCAAATTACGGAAACATTTAAAGGTGGATCCACTCGTCACAATTGATACGTTTCATCAAACGGGATTTCAGCTTAGGGTTAAATCTTAGTTCATTTATTCCAAATCTTGAACTAAATTCAAAACAAGTCACTGTTAAGCTATTTATTTTAGTATAAAGCTAAAATAAATAGCTTTTTATATTTTTCGAACCTGATTTTTTACTATATTTAACCCTATAAACGATCGACGGTTGATTAGATGCTAATCTGAGTTGATAATATTAAACTAAACAAACTTATCAAATATGAATGAAGAACAATTAATCCCCTTGGTAATAGTCGGCGTAGTAGTGCTACTATTAATCATCAAATCGGTCATTATTGTACCGGAAAAGAAAATATACGTAATCCAACGTCTTGGAAAATTCAAACGAATGGCACAACCTGGCTTTGGCATGGTCATCCCATTTATTGATCAAAAAGCAGGTATAATTAATATGCGTGTACAGCAATTGGATGTTGACGTTGAAACAAAAACAAGAGATGACGTATTTGTTCACTTGCGTGTTTCAGTTCAATTTCAAGTAATGTCTGACAAAATTTTTGATGCACACTATGCACTTGACAATCACCGTCACCAAATTGCATCATATATCTTTGATGATGTTCGCGCAGAGGTTCCAAAAATGGAATTGGATGATGTATTTGCTAAGAAAGAAGACATTGCAAAAGCGGTACGTCAAAATTTAGCTGATTCAATGGATGACTATGGTTATTCAATTGTAAAAGCACTAATTACTGATATTGATCCTGATTCGAACGTAAAAGATTCAATGAACCGAATTAACGCTGCGAAGCGTGATAAAGAGGCTACAATGGAAAATGCCGAAGCAGATAAAATTACAGTTGTAAAAGCAGCTGAAGCAGATGCAGAATCAAAACGACTTTCAGGTGAAGGTATTGCAGCGCAACGTTTAGAAATTGTACGTGGTTTTAAAGAATCTGTTGAAGATTTCCAAAAATCATTAAAGAACATTACGCATGAAGAGGTAATGCAGTTCGTATTGTTAACGCAATATTTTGACACATTGAACAATATTGGACAGAATGGAAAGAATACTTCCATCTTGATCCCTCATTCACCTAGTGCTATGCAAGATTTCCAAAGTCAAATTGTCAATGGAACTTTAGTTGGCAAAAAACTAGTAGATGCAAGCGACAGTAATGACGCTTAATTATAGTATTTAAGTTGGCATGATTAAAACGGCACTCTTACTTGTTTTAACCATCATTGCAGTCTATTTCGGATTGACATATGCCAGCGAACTCTTTGATATTCCCCGTTCACAAATTTTTGCTTGGACGGGGATTATTTTAGGCGTATATTTAATCGAACGTTTTTTGAAATATTTAATTCAACTGCCGTTCAAACTGTATTTTGAAGAATTGCGCCGTAATGTTTTGGCAAAAGGTGTACAAGATACAGGGCTAACATTAGCCTATATTAGCTTTTGGCTAGCCATTGGTTTTACACCAATTAACGGATTGGTAAACGGTGTAACTACTAAATTGACTTTTTCCAATCCACTATTTTTAAAAATTGCCTTAGTCTTATTTTTGGCAACATTATTATTTTCAGTTTTATGGTGGGTTTCTTTCAAACTAAAACGATAGGTTTATTTCTTTGCCTGTTCACAGGTATGTTTGCCTATGGTCAAAACCCACAGGTTACTCAATCTGGAATTAGGATCATGTTTTATAATGTTGAAAATTTATTTCATCCCTCCAATGATTCCATTAAAAATGATGATGAATTTACAGAAGATGGCATGCGCCATTGGACCCATTACCGGTATCAAGAAAAAATAAATAAAGTTTGTAAAACTGCATTGGCATTGGGAGAGTGGGAACCACCAGCAGTTATTGGATTGTGTGAGATTGAAAACATTCAATGTTTGCAAGATTTGGTGCATAATTCTCCCTTAAAGAAATTCGGCTATAAAATTGCCTTTCATGATTGTGATGATAAACGTGGAATTGATGTAGCCCTATTATACCGTCCCGAATATTTTGAACTACTCTCATTTGAATCCATTAAACTCAATTTCCCAGAAGAAGGCAGTCGCCCAACAAGAGACATATCTTATACCAAAGGAATTGCAGGAAAAGACACACTGCACTTATTTGTGAATCATTGGCCTAGTCGTTACGGTGGTCAATTGGCCACTGTGCCCAAACGGAATTATGCTGCGACGGTTTTAAGAGCCAAATTTGATTCCATTACTGCCGTAATTCCTTCAGCAAACATTATTGCCATGGGCGATTTTAATGACCATCCAGATGACGAAAGTATGTTGGACATTTTGAAGGCAAAAAAATCAATCGCTGAAATGGAGCAAGGCGATTTATTAAATATGATTTGGCAATACGAATTCAAAAAAGGCACGCACAAATACGATCATGAATGGGGAATTTTAGATCAATTTATTGTTAGCACAGGATTAATAGATTCGGCAAGTGCTTTATATTCTAAACAAGAATTAGCGCAAATTTTTGATGCAGACTTTTTATTAGAACCAGAAAAAGATGGCGTTGGAAAAATCACCAATAGAACCTATATTGGTTTTAGATTCCATGGCGGTTGGTCTGATCATTTGCCCATTTATATGGATGTTTTGTTTAAGAAGTAGTTTTCCCAATAGATCCTTAAATTAATTAAAAGTTGAAGCATTGGCTAATTATATCCATTTGCCTTTATGGGTTATTTTCATGTTCAAATGAATATGAGGTAGAAGATAAAATGTTCGAATGTTTTCAATCTTGCTTTACAGAATCTGAAATAGATATAAGGGCGCTACAAGACAGTTTGGAGTATTATTTGATTCAGGATTCCGTCCTAGAATCAGGTTCAGGAGAATCTTATACGCACTTTTTGGAAAAACTTTCTCAGCCGAATTTCATACTGAAAATCAGTAAAAAAACAGAAGATTATTTTTCTTATGCTTTTAGAGACGTTAAGTTGGGGACATGTGATTGCTATGAAGATATCATTGATTCCACAAACTATTACGGTACTACCATCTTTCAGCTCACCGAATATCAATCAAAAACGTACGAAACGTGGCCTAACGTTTCAGACCATTTTAAAGGTATAAATGAAATTTTATCTATAGAAGATTTAGCGCATCCACTTTACAAAAGGCATGTATTATATGAGTTTTCAGAACAATTTATATTCTGGAATCTTGACAATTGTGCAGACCCTCCATTATTGCGTTTGAATGGTTATTATACCTGGGACGGCCCTCCAGATTCATTAGTATTTACAGACACTTTAAAATTCTACATGGACACAGATTATCATATTGAAGTTGATGGAGTTCCGATACTCTTTGAGAAAGTATCAAACTTTATGGCAACTACAATCGCGGATCAAATTTCAAGGATAGATCTGCCTACTGACGCAGTGAACATTGGAACAGTGACTGAATTATCACTCCTTTTAGAGATCAACTGTTCAGACAACACAGCCTACAACTCTAAGTGTAATCTATTCGAAGAAATCAGAAAGGGTTATTTAGTCCATCATGATCAACTTGCTTTAACCTATTATAATAATACTTTTAATGACCTTAGAGCCGAACAAAAACAGTCAATTCTAGCTATTTTACCCGTACATACTTTCCCTAATTAAAGTTCATGTTTTAAAAAAAAATGTCTCTAACGATTAAACATAATACGTATCATATATTCCCTGCATTATTATTGATTATGTTTTTTAACTCATGTGATACTAATTCAATTCCAAATGAACCGGCATTGATTGATGCAGACACCTTGCCCCCAAATTTTAACCAATCACCCAAAACGGTTGACTCAATCATCCCAAATATCCGCACAAAACCAGCAGACTTTGATGCTTTTGCAGTATTGAGAAAAATTACCCAAGAAGAAAGAGGCCCCTATTATAAAGGACGGAAAGATTATACAAGTATTGAAATTTCAAATCCTGACTCAATTGAAACCTTTTCTTATATCACAAACCTCTTTCCTGCCGAAGATATAGATCAACTCATTTATAATGGCAAATACCCACTAAACAAAGGCTCAAAGATTCATATGCGAATAGGTGCTTTGCTAAGCATCAAATTCAAAGAAAAAAATAAGGAGAATGAAGCCTTGCAAAGATTATATGCATATCAACCTGACGACCAAAGAGCAATAACAGATATTTATAAACCCGGGGGAATGGCATTTATATTGGAAAATCAATTGTGTTTATATTCAGTAAATACATGCAGTGGCGGTTATAAAAATTTGCAACGCATTGATTCAATAATTTTTAGATACGTTTTTTATAATGAAGATTTTGAACGTTTACATACAATATGTGGTATGCAACCGTTTAAGAAGTTGATCGATTAGAGTAAATTTAAAATGAATGGTTTGCCATTTCGAATAATACGATTTTGAGCTTCTATGAACGAGATTTACGATAAAAAAAATCATATCACTCGATTTCAATACCTTACAATCGCTACAACGTAAGAACGTTGTACATTCTTAAACAATACAATTGAAATTTTTAAAGGTAGTCTCAAAAAAAAACGTCCAGATCCACCTAAGGCGAATTGGACGTTTTTCAAATTATTTTATTTTCGTTTAAAGATCCCCAGGACCGCCAACCGTTTTATATTCTTTTTTCTTTGGTTTCAGTTTTTCAACAAAAATCACAAAGAAATGTTCTTTGTCTTCGTTGATGATTTCTTCTGAAACACCATTTTCAACACCTGGTGCCGTGCCGTTCTTATTGGTAAGTTTCATGTCCATTAATTCATAAGTTCCATCCTCGAATTGCAAGAAAACAGAAACTACTTTTCCATTTTCAACTCTCGCTTTTCCAGAAAGGCAAGTTGACTCGCCATCCTCAACAAAACTAATGTAAACTTTTCTATGCATATCATCTGAAACTGAATATGCTCCGCGCTTCTTAAAAGCTTCTCTCCATTCTTCCAAACATCCCGATTGAGCATAAACTCCCGAGACAGAAAATGTAATTAATAAGAGTAAAATTGTTCTTTTCATAAAATCTAAATTGGTAATCATATCAATCAATCTCCCAAATATAAGAGAAGTTTCACAAAAGAATGGAAATTGATCTATACTATTTTGTTACATTTGGTGAAACTCCATACTTAATGAGTACTAAACAAATAGCAGACCATTTTTTAGAAGCGCAGGAAATATTGTCGCAATTCATTGAAAATCAAGACAATTTTGAGAAAATAAAAGCCGCTGGTGATCAAATGATTCGATCAATAAAAGCCGGTGGTAAGGTTATTTCTTGCGGAAACGGTGGATCAATGAGTGACGCCATGCATTTTGCTGAAGAAATGACAGGACGTTTTCGTGAAAATCGTGGTCCATTAGCAGCAATTGCAATTTCAGACGCTTCTCACATCTCTTGTATCTCTAATGATTATGGTTATGAATATATATTCTCACGATTTGTAGAAAGCATTGGTGGAAGTGATGATGTATTATTGGCTATCTCTACAAGTGGTAATTCTCAAAATGTGATTAATGCGATTGAAAAAGCGCAAGAAAAAGGCATGTTTGTGGTAGCTCTTACTGGTAAAGACGGTGGTAAAATTGCCGATTTAGCAGATTTAGAATTACGCGCTCCTATGAGCAAGTGGGCTGATCGTGTGCAAGAAATTCATATCAAAATCATCCATTCCTTGATTCATTATATTGAGAATAACATTTAGTGGCGAACTGAAATACAGCAAAATCAATTCCGGACACTAACTTTTAGTCTTCAAAAGTCCTTCGCCAAAGGCTGCGGCCGTCGGTGAAAGTTTCACTTTTTCTTCTTTCGTTTTCTTGCGGCTCGATTCTTCATTAATAAGAAATTGATCAATGCACCTACTATTGCAGAAGCAAGTATGATAAAGATGATTCTTACCCGAAAGTTTATGTTCAAAAACTCCAATTCTACCCGATTCGAATTTTGAACAACAAAAGTGATTAGCACTAAGGCTAATAAAGTCATAATTACTATCCGTGACTTTTGCTTAATCGTCATTTTTGATTCTGCTGGAACAGTTTCACTCGATTCTAATGGAGCTTGGTTTTCTGTATTATCGGACATGGTTTATCTCAATTTTTAATGAAAGTAGGTGTTTTTTTTGTGAGATAGAATTAAGATGAGTTGTTTTGATGTATTTCGATCTCAGGAATATTTATTATAAATACAGAAATGAATCGTACATTTTTGAAAAATTATTTTGTATATGATTATTTTTTAACCAAAAAATTTCTTACTTATTAATCTTTTTTCGTATATTTAGCAAAGTTTCAACCCCAAAACTTAATTCACAGCACATGCTAATTAAAACATACGGTTTTGCCGTATACGGGATTGAAGCGATTCAAATCACAATTGAAACCAATATCTCCAAAGGCGTTAATTTCTTTTTGGTTGGACTACCAGACAGTGCAGTAAAGGAAAGTCACCAGCGCATTAAAGCGGCGTTTACGAATACACTATTGAAATTCCCGCGAAAAGAGGTGACTATAAATATGGCACCTGCTGACATTCGCAAAGAAGGTTCGGCTTATGACCTATCAATTGCATTAGGCATTTTAGCGGCAAGTGAACAAATTGATTCAGAAAACATTGCCGATTATGTTATAATGGGAGAACTTTCGCTTGATGGTGGTTTGCGCCCAATTAAAGGAGCGCTTTCAATGGCGATTAAAGCAAAAGAATTGGGCTTTAAAGGTTTCATATTGCCTGAACAAAACGCACAAGAGGTTTCAATCGTTGAGGGCTTGGACATCTATGGAATTAAGAAAATCACAGAAGTTGTTGATTTTTTTAATGGAGAAATAGCGCTAACACCCGTTCAATTTATTCCAGAAGAACATACTGAAGTATATGGTGAGTTTGCCATAGATTTTGCAGACGTCAAAGGACAGGAGAATGTAAAACGCGCCTTAGAAATTGCAGCATGTGGCGGACATAATATATTATTGATTGGCCCACCAGGTTCTGGTAAAACCATGTTGGCAAAGCGACTGCCATCTATATTACCTCCACTCACAACCGCCGAAGCTATGGAAACTACAAAGATTCATTCCGTTGCGGGCTTAGTAGGTTCCAATAAAGGTTTGCTCACAAAAAGGCCCTTTCGCTCGCCGCACCATACGGTGTCGGACTTTATACTATTATATGTAGGAGTTAACTCATTAGCCATTGTAAGAGGCAAGGGCTCATTTATTATACCTCCTTTTCGATCTATAGACTGGAAAGTTATCTTTTGACCAGAAATGCTTGACTTTACATGCATTTCTATATGATGGCACTTCATTTCCTCATCATAGTTAATTAAAATATCATCCACGATTTTATCAATCGCTTCTCTCTTCTCAATACAGCTATTTGGATCAACTTGAAAATTTGTAAATACTCTTTGATATTCAGTAATGAAATTCTCATAGGAATTAGCTTCAACTTGAGATTCTAAAAGAAGTTCTGCCTCCTTTTGATCTTTAGTCAACTGCGTTTCTTCTTCTATAACAATTTCGTTCCTTGTGTCAAACGTTTCTCTGTCAATCACACCATCCACGAAAAGGGAAACAATGTTCTCTTTCTTCTTTTTTACTGAATCCAGATTTCGCTCAATTTGCTTCGACAATTCATCATAAGCAACGCCTGAATTGACTTTATTAGAATGATTATTGTACTGCTCTGAAATCAATATGTTTAATAAGTCAGAATTGTAGAATAGGTGATTCCAAACGGCATCATCAAGTTTATCAATCCCTATGCTACGTGTGCCGCAACTTCCACCTTTATGTCTTTTGCTGCTGCACATATAATAATGATCCTTTTTATCTGCTCGTGTTCTTCCAAAAAAGTTAGCTCCACATTTACCACATCTTAATAAGCCCTTTAGCAAATAGAAGTACTTATTCTTGTCTTGATTGGTCTTTGTTCTATTCTTGAGTGTCTTCTGAACTTCCTCCCACTTTTCCTTCGTAATGATTGCAGGGGCTGTTATAATTTCATCCTTAAATACTCGATCACCAAAGTAAAGAGTGTTTGTCAATAGCTTATAAATCGTTCCATCTTTCCAGACGAAACTCTCTTGCTTAACATGAGTTACCTCATTCGTGTACTTATTTCTCTTATGACTTCCGTTCTTTAGTGCTTTGCGACCTCTTGTAGGAATATCTTGTTTATTTAATTCCTCGGCTATTCTTTTAGTCCCGCAGCCATTAAGGCATAAGTCAATAATATGTAAGTAAACAAGTTTCTCCTCTTCATCAATTACTAGAAAGCCTTTTTCATCACGCTTATATCCGTATGGAAGCATAACACCACCCATCCATTTACCAGCCTTAGCTGCCTCTTTCATTGATCTCTTACTTCTTCTTGACTTGTTATCCATTTCAAACCTATTGATACTTGCCATTAGGGAAGAAATCATTTGATGCTCTGGATTATTGAAATCAAAGGTCTGCTGCGTTGTGTAGAAAGTCACATTGTACCTAACAAAAATTGACTTTAAATCACACTGCACTGATTCGTTTCGGGTCATTCGATCCAATTCCGTTGCAAAAATATGCTTAACAACACCGTCAGCACAACGTTCAAGCAATTCAGTTAAGACGGGTCTATTAGATAAGTCTTCCTTGGATGCGGATTTTCCTGCCTCGACGTGAAGCTCGTATTCAAATCCTAATCTTTTAGCCATACCAATGCCTTCCTTTTCCTGTGCAGGTAGCGAATACTTTTCAACTTGACTTGCGCTTGATACTCTAATGTAAATGTGTAATACTTCTTTTTTCATGTAATAAGTTTAAGGGTTAACAACGTAAACTATTTACGTTCCTATGTATTATCTTCTACGTAAGAAATGGCAAATGTGTGACAAACAAAGTCGAATTAATTTTTACACTCAAAAAAGTCAAATCAAAGGGCGTTAGTCGTATTTCATACTTAATTCCCAAATTATTTCTATTATATTTACAATATTACCCAAATGAAAAAGTAAATTTCAAGGAGTGTTCACTCTTATAAATTCACTATTAAAAAAGGATTACAAGAATAAATTAAGTCTTGGTAACAAGTTTAACTTAAGGTACTTATCAAGAATAACATCAACTTATTGAATGAAATCAGATAACTTAAAATATAAAGACGAAATACTTAGTTTTTCTCCCAATTTGGAAACATTTGAAGAAAGGGAAATTGTAAGCTTTCGTTATACATTCGATCAAATTGAACACCCCGATAACTTTCTTCCCACATATATAAAAGATGAAAAACGATATAAAAAAGTCCTTTTACAAAATAAAGCCGTATTTATAGGGTACGGACTATCTTTGTATGAAGATGAAACAAAAGCCAAGACAAAGTATTTATCTATGATAGGAAGAAGGTCTACATTACATAAAAAAATAGGGACTCATCTTGCTAAAGGAAGAGTAGGGATTGAATGTGGTATTTCAGACCCATGTAATGAAGAAAGCCATTTTACGCTATTAGAAAATGCAGGTATTGAATTAGTTAATAATTTTGAAATAGAAACTCAATTATACATTGAATAACATTGTTGGCATATCATTAAGTGAACTTCCTTTTCCGTTGGAAAGGTTTATTGGCGACTTGTTTTATCATGAGTTTCCTGTTACTTCTGTTTACGACCATAGAGGAGTTCCTTTGGTTGTTGAATGGTTAGATACGGATGAAGAAAATAGTATTGATAGGTATTACGCTTATCAAGTTCCAAAGCTAGCACTTAAAGAATTTTTAACAGGTAAAGTTTCTCATTGGGAATTGATGAAAAGTGCTATTGGTGGCGCTGGTTTTATATTTGAAGAAGACTCAAAACTGTTAAAAAGTGGTATATTATCTTGTACCCCTCTAAACTTACCTAAAGAGTATGTCCCATCACAAGATTCTAATTTTATTGAAGAGCATGCTGTAGATCATATTAAAATTCAGAATTATTTTCAATTAAATTTAGTTGAACCACCAAATGAAGACGTTAGTTCTGCAACACAATTGGTATCTCTCAATTCCAATTCAGAAATAATTAATCTTCATTTAAAAAGTGGTAATGGTATCGGGTACGGAAAAGTAAATACTAATATTTTGGGAGACACTCTAGTGAAGTTTCATAGATTTTATAGAGAGATAGCGTTGGATGAACTACTAGGGCGTGCGAGAGGTGAAATAAAACTGTCATCAACAAATGCAGAACAAAAATTAATAACATCAACTGAAGTTATTATTACTAAAGCAGCATCATATAGCATATTCATTCGCCCGACAAGTGGTCAAATGGATTTGTTTGATGGAACAACCCAATCATCAATGATTGCAAATAAAATAAATAAGATTTTTAAACAAGCCGCCAATCTAGAAGAAATCAACTCCGTATATAGCGAAATGAGTGATTATGTTTTTAAAGCTTATAAAGTATTCTTGAGTGATATAATCAAGAAAGAACTTGAATTGAATATTAATTGGTTTAATCCGCAGGATCAAAATTCTTTTGAACAGGATTTTAATTTAACTTTTGCTAATAGGGTTGTTGAAAATATTAAAAATATAAGTACTCAACAACAAGATAGAATTGAATTAAAAGGTAAATTTAATCGTCTTCATTGTGATACGGGGCACTTTAGCTTAGTATCTAATCAAGATGAAGTGTTTACAGGTTATTTTGATGTTCTATTACGAGATGGAATGGCTCAACGCAATTTTATATCTATATACGATATAGTAATTAATCAAAGCGTTAGTAAAGAAGCAGGAAAGGCAGAGCCAACTATTGCAAATACAATTATTTCTTGTATTGAGTTAACAGATTAATCTTTAAGATTTCAACTTACTTTAATGTTATAAATAAGGTCTGCTCTATTAAGTAATTCTTAATAGAATAAGCTTTTTCTTTGATTAAAAGGATATTGTGTGTATTAAAAAATAATTTATTCAAATAAGATTATTTTTTAATTGAATTTACTTTGATCATTTTTTATTCTTATTCAAAACCAAACTTATGAATAAGAAGAGCAAAGCGAGAATTCCAATCTCTAAGCTAAAGACACATAAAGAATTCAAGAATCTGTCCGATCAAGAGGCAGAAAAAATAATAGACAGTCTGCATGAATTATCTATTATCTCATTTCAGCTATTTAAAAAATAATAGATGAAGGAGTTTGATAAGATGAAAGCGTTCGCAAGGACAGCTAGAAAAAAGGAAGTCAACCTTAAAAATTGCGTTATCTATACCCGTGTTAGTTCTTCAAGGCAATCTGATGAACATGGTAGTCTTGATACTCAATTAAGAATGTGCAAAGAATACGCTATTAAAGCGAAGTATAACGTTATCAAGTACTTCGGAGGAACTTATGAAAGTGCTAAATCGGAAGAACGAGGTGAGTTTCAAAAAATGATGAAATTCATTGAGAGCAGTGAAACACCCATTAATTATATCCTCGTCTATAAACTAAGTCGCTTTTCCAGATCAGGAGCGAATGCAATTTACCTATCAGAACAACTACGCAATAAGAACATTAACATCATTTCAGCAACGGAATATTCGGACACATCAACCTCTTCTGGCGTTCTTCTTCAGAATATGCAATTCGTTTACAACAAGTATGAAAACGACATGAGAACCGATATGATTAAGGACGCTGTTGTTAAAAAAATAAGACAAGGCTATACAATGTTCAAGTCTCCAAGAGGATATGATCAAAAGAAAGTAGATGGCGAACCAATAGTAACAATAAATAAAGATGGTGATTACATCCGTAAAGCATTCTATTTAAAAGCAAACAAGGGCTTAAACTATATCGAAATTAGTCAGTATTTAAGGCAAAAATATGATTTCGAAATAAAAAGAGGTGAACTCAAACGCATTTTCAAAAACCCTTATTACACAGGCATCATAGTATCGAAATACCTAGAAGGAGAAATAATCAAAGGAAGGCATGAGGCAATAGTCCCCTATGACGTTTTCCTCAAGGTCAATGAATTAAATAAGAGAATTGTTCAAGGATATGAATGCAGAAAAAAGAACGACAATTGCCCATTAACAACATTCGTTATTTGCAATAAATGCTCCAAAAACCTTGTTGGCTATGACAAAGTGAAAAAGAAAAAATCCTACTACAAGTGTCCTACCATTGGCTGCAAGTGCAATATTAACAACGAGAAAATTCATGACCAGTTTGGCAATCTACTAGATGAGTATTCGCTTGATGATAAATTTAAAGAACCACTTCATCAGCAATTAAAATTTTCATTTAATCACCTCAACAAGGAGAACCAGAAGGAAAAGAAAGAAATCGAGCAAGAAATAGATGGAATTAACAAAAAATTGGATAAGATTAAAGTGAGGTATTCAACAGGAGAAATTGATCAGATATTATATGATGAGGTTGCTGAAATCTTCAACAGGCAGCTAACATATAAATTAGAAGCCCTTCAGGCGGTAGACTTTAATGTCTCCAGTTTCACGGAATATCTGGAAGACACAATTGACTTAGGAATGAACCTCAAGCAAAAATGGATTAACTCGGACTATGATACCAAGCGAAGGATTCAGAGGCTTGTTTTTCCAGACGGAGTAACATATAACCGACTTAAGCATGAAGTAGCTCCTGTAGGCGTAAATAGCCTATTCAAGCTGTTTAACGAACTGTCAAATAGTTCTGGAGGCACAATGCAAGCATCAAGTGTTCGAAAAACTGGCGATTTGGATGAAAGCACCGATTTATGTCGAACTTTTATCAGCAATAACCAAAAGAACAAGAACGCTTACATGTCGGGAGATACAGACGGAAATGCAAGCCAAATTAACTGTGATTTAACCGAAAAAAAGCATTTGGTACTCAAGCCGTTCAAATTATCGAACAATTTCCTTCTGGACATCAGCAAGGCCGTTGAGGTTATCAAGCAAATGAATGATAATTTCAACAGTCGCATCTCTTCAATCAATAATAAATAGGCTTTAAATAACTGATGTAAGTTGAACTAGTATATAAAGATTAATAACGACAAATAAATCCTAGAGTTTTTCTTTATCTTTGAGTATAACCAAAACTAAAGTATATCAAGGAACTAATATTATGAGCGAAGAGAAAAAAACAAAATTTGACATAACGTCTACCGTTTTGGAGAAGAGTGTTGATTTGGCAAGAATGTTTGTGGATAAACTAATAATGCCTTCGGTAGAAGAGACAGGGTTACTTATTAAAGATCAAGTTACCAGATGGAGATTTAATAATCAAATCAAAATATTGAATAAGTCGAAAGCATATTGTGAAAAAAACGGTATTGACCCTAAAACTATTTCTCTCAAGTTATTGTGCCCTCTGTTAGATTATGCTGGACTAGAAGAGGATGAAACACTTCAGGACAAATGGTCAATTATGCTAGGTAATATGGTTGATTCTGATCAGAATATTCAAAACCATGTCTTCCCATATATACTTGGACAATTGTCTTGTGGAGAATTCTCTATGCTAGAAACTGCAT
This sequence comes from Crocinitomix sp., assembly GCA_047623705.1. Taxonomy (GTDB): domain Bacteria; phylum Bacteroidota; class Bacteroidia; order Flavobacteriales_D; family Crocinitomicaceae; genus Crocinitomix. Next base: position 1,322 of record JBLHOW010000089.1, on the reverse strand, counting down.
ACTCCATAAAAAGGAGACATGTTAAGTCAGAGAAGCTACGATTGGAGGAGTTTAGAACTAACCGACCATCTCTTGAGCAAAAAATGAGTGAGGAAATTGAAATATTGACTAAGCAACGTAACGACTTAATGGCATTGCCTGGTGGAAAACATTCAACTGAACTCTGGGACATACGAGAAAAAAAGAGAAAGTTAGATCAAAAAAAGAGTAGTCTTTCTTGGTCGGAACAATTGATTATCTCATCAATTATTGAGCCTATGAGAATACCGCACGAGGAGATTGAAGAGTATGAAATTTCAAACCTAGTAAGACTAGGTGTTATAAAACAGGAAATACCTGAGACCTACATTAACCCACAACAATTAGAGATTGCCAATCCAAACCCCGAATATGAAGGACATTCGGCATATCTTACGGTTGATTTAGACATAGAGGTTGAAACGGCAGAAGGTTTATACGTTTTGACAGAATTAGGTGAATTATTCATTCAAGCCTGCTCGGAAAAGGAGCCTCAAACTGACCAAAATTAGACTCTAAAGTACTGAATAACAAAATTCAGTCGAATGATAATTTCAATAGTCGCATTGCTTCAATCAATAATAAATAGGCTTTAAATAACTAGTGTAAGTTGAACACTAGAAAACCAAAAAAATGTAGGATTAAAAGCAAGTCCCAGAATGGCTTCAAGGACTTGCTAAATTCAGTAGCTTAAATTCAAAGCGCCAAAATCAACACAGGTAGTATCACCAAAAGGAATAGTAGCGCAAAAATTCCTGCAACTACAATCCTTCCGATTGAAACCTCGTTACTAACTAAGCTGAAAAACCCAGTAATAACCTTACCTGCTAAGTGAAAACGTTTTTTCATCACTTAAAAGTATTAGACTAGCCTTAACCTAAAATAGCTTGGTCGGTTTGACAATATTGGCATCAAAGACTTAATCGTGCATATAACACGCTAGGTATCAAGTCTTTTTTAATTTTAAGTGATAAGTCAACGTAGAAACAGATGACTTTAAGTATTGATTTTAATTTTAATGGACATGCCAATTAAACAATAGGATCGAATCCCACATATATATTACGTATAAATTATCGCATGGCGGCGTGTAATCAACATTTTTTTTCAGATTATTCTTTTTTAGCTTTAGATTACCTCATTCTGTACTTAATATTAGTTAAAATGAAGTTATGAATGGAGATGCCGGTGATACTGACCACCCAATACCGGTTTAAAGTGACCATACCAAACCGGAGCATTGTGACCATGCTGTACCGGTTTATGTTGACCATGTATTAAGATAAAAAAATCATCAAGCTATT
>JBLHOW010000088.1:0-25529 GCA_047623705.1 Crocinitomix sp. | reverse complement strand
AATCTGAAATTAAATCTACTTCAGCTTTTAAAATTGCTCCTATTTCTTCGCCAACTTGTGCGGGTGCCTTCTTCGCTATTTTGGCCAGTGGAAACACTACAAGTGTAATATCTCCTGCAAAATCTTTACGTGTTTTTTGAAATTGGATCATTTTTTCTCCAATTTCTGTCGCATAATGTTTCGTTAATAATTCTCGAACTATGCTGGTTAAATGATTTTCTAAATTCATTTAAAATCTTTTTTCTAATGTTTCGGCGCAGTGACTTATAATATCATAAGCTACTTCTGCCATTTTATTTATCTTATTGTCAAGACAAGGGTTAATTTCTACCATTTCTACACAACATGTTTTCTCCCATGATGCAAATTCGCAAACAAAAAAGTCTGCTTCTTCTGGCGTTAAACCATGTTCAACCGGTGTACCAGTTCCTTTAGAAACAAGTATCGAGTCCATGCTATCTACATCAAAAGAAACATAAACAATATCGCAAGAAGTCATCCTCTCTTTAATTTCTTGACTAACGGTTTGCAATCCTTTTTCCCTTACCTCATCAACTGAGTAATTTTTGATTTGGTTACGAACCATAAAATCTTCCTCTGGCTGTTCGGTATCTCTTACACTTATAAAAACCAAATCCTCCTTCAGTAACTTCGGAGATTCATGACCAATATTTTTTAACTCCTCCCACATTTCAACCACTTCTGGTTTTGGATCATTTACTTTTGATTCTAAATTATCAACGCCAAGGGCCACAGCAAGAGGCATTCCATGTACATTTCCTGATGGAGTTGTATAAGGTGTATGCAAGTCAGCATGCGCGTCAATCCAAATAACACCAAGGCGTTTATTTGGATGTGCTTTTTTTATTCCAGAGATGGTTCCTGCTGCACAAGAATGATCGCCGGATAAGACTAAAGGAAAATCATTGTTCTTATAGATAAAATCTAATATATCAACCGTATTTTGAAAAACTTCTGCCAATCCATCAATTCTTTTGGCATGCGAGTATATGGTGGGAAAGTCCAACATTTCATTACGCTCTCCAACGAAAAATCTTTCGTATTGACCGAAAAAATCTTCGTTTCTTTCGCGTGCTACAACATGTAATGCGCCAATCCCAAGGCTAGCGCCTCTTGTTCCCGCTCCCAATTCTGAAGTGTTTTCTACTATTTTTATTCCTTGCATCTTGCTAAATTATGCTGCAAATTTAGCTTTTTAAAGGGAATTAGATTGGTCATCTATGGAATTAATCTCATCAAATAATTGTGAACACATATCTGACCTAAAATTCAATTCATAAAAAAATAAAAGCGATAACACCATATGAACCAACCATTTAAAATAGATGAGTTAAAACAATTATTTACACCTTTATTGCCTTAGATAATCAATATATACGATAAAACATGGTTTATCGTAGAAAATTATATCTTTGTCGAAGGTATTAACTAAAATATCTTACCACTGATGAAAAAAATTCTTTTTCTTTTTGCTCCCCTTCTTCTCATCTCGACTGCTTGCAAACCTGATAAGGTTCAAGAAGGTGAAATTGAATATGCGATCACGTATCCGAATTCAGAAATCTCAGGTTTTATGCAAGCCATATTGCCTGAAACCATGACCATTACGTTCAAAGGAACAAAATTGAAAACGACTGTTGCACGTGGTGAAATTTTTACGACTGAAATCATTTCAGACGAATCAGACCGATCTGTTGAAATGCGTTTAGATTTTGGCGCAAGCTTACTTTATGCTAGTTTAAATGAAAATGAGGTGCAAGAGTTGATCTCTTCTCAACCTGAATACAAACTAAAGGCCTTAGGTAATTCTGACAGTTTAGGTGGTATGTTTTCAACATCTTATGGCGTTGAAGGTAAAAATGACACAATTACCAGATCAGATGCTTGGTTTACTGAAGATCTTGTTATGACAGATGCTTATTGGTTTACACCATACGCGGGAACGAAAGGAACCCCTGTTTTATATGATGTTGAAAGGTATGGCATAATGATGCATATTGAAGTTGTAAAAATCACAAAACGTGAGGTACTTGAAACTGAATTTGATCGTGACTCCGATTTAGATGAAGTGACTTTTGAGGATTACGAAAATGAAGTGCAAGCCTTGTTTGATGTTTTAATGGAGTAAATCTAATCGATTACTGAATTACCAATTTTTTCTTGACAGATTGCTTATCATCAATCACATTAATAATGTAAGTACCTTTGGCGTATTTACTTAAATCTAAAACTATCGAGTTAGCTTGAGGTTTAACAGTTGCAAGGCGATTACCTGTTAGACTATAGACAATAACTTGCGTATGTTTTAATTCAACAGCTGAAAGATTTCCTAAATTGACCGTAACATTGCCTTTTGTAGGATTGGGAAAAATATTGAAATCATTTGCGGGTTCATTTGATTGGATACCAATATTGCTAGCAGTTGCAGATTCAAATAATACTACACCTCCACGGCGATTTCCTAATACCATTTCAAAACGATCATTTCCATTAAGGTTAGCTATTGCTGGCGCTGTATAAGTTCCAATATTGATATGGTCTAAATTCGGATCAACTAAATGGAACGTACCGTCTAAATTTTCGTCGATTGCGTCATAATAATAAACATTGCCGCGTTTAGAACCTACTACCAAATGATATTCTCCGTCCAAATCGACAAACTGAGGAATGGCATGACCCTGGATAAATCCTTCACCTGAAACATCTACTCCGCCCAATTCATTAGTAACATGAACAAAATTGTATGTTCCTATACCTGAATTTTCTAAGTATTGTAATTTACCTGTTCTTCTGCCAATTACTAAGTCCATATCACCGTCACGATCCAAATCTTTCAATAATGGATAAGAATAGGTTCCTTGAAAAATAGCTTCTCCATCACTATCATTCAATGTAATAAAGGTGTTAAATATTGCGGGGCTTCCAGCGCCTCCAGTGTTTTCTAAATAATAGCAATAACCAACATATTCGCCTAAAATCATATCTTCATCTCCATCTCCGTCCAAATCTCCAAAGGTTGGATAAAATGCTAATGATGCGCCAATGTCTAATGTTGAAAGATCTTCATAATCATCCGTTACAAATTCAAAAATTGGTGTATCTGCTGTACCTACATTCTCATAATAGGCAATTTTGCATTTTTGATTTCCAGATATTACGTCATATTGACCTTGGCTGCTCACCAACAAATCCAACAAGCCATCTCCACTATGGTCGAAAAAAACAGGTAAGGAAGAAGTACCATTCTCAATCATTTCACCTTGTAAAAAATTAGATTCTTGATAAATAAATTCTGGTTCCAAATCTTCTCCAATATTCATGTATCTCCAATTACTATTTACATTTTCTGATCCTTGAACTGAATTTGGACATGCCATTAAATCACGAATGCCGTCATTATTTAAATCAACATGAAAACCAGCAGGGAAAATAGCAATATCCACAGGAACCGAATTGGATGGGAATTCTAAGTCTTGTTCATCCATACCTGAATTGGTGTTCACAGCCTCTCCTGAATTCATAAGTAGCACCATGTTTTTGTATGAAGCATCTCCCAAAACTAAATCCATCACGCCAGAATTATCCATGTCTAATGCGAGCACTGAAGAACCTATATGCCGATCAGTACGATCGTCCCCATCTGAATTAACCACTGGAAATTCATCTGTTAAATCATCCGCCGTACAAGGAGAAACTAAGGTATCCCAAAGCGAAACTTCATTTGATGCAGAAGCTTCACGAAAACGACCCCAACAAATACTTTTTGTCTCAAAAACTAATGAATCACAAACGTCATATAGTTCCATACTCATGTTTTTATGATATTCAACCGTTGTTCCTAAAACACCAAATGCCAATACATCTTTATCGCCATCACCATCTATATCCACAATTGCAGGAATATCGGAAGATCGCATATACATATATGAATCTCCGCCATAAATCTGAGAAACTAATAAAGGCACAACCAATTCAAATGTATTTTCATCACCAGTACCCGTATTTCTAAAAACGCGACCACCACCAATCTCACTTGTAAACAAATCTTTTAAGCCGTCACAATCATAATCTACTAATAAAGCCCAATCGTGCAAATCTGCCGGGAAATCTTTTTCATATTCTGGCGCGTATTCATAATCTGTTTCGCCGATTGCGCCTTTTTGTAAAAAAGTCAGCACTTTATTGCATGTACGATCAAAAACAAACAAATCCTCAACGCCGTCAAAATCTAAATCGATTGAAGAATACTGACAATAATCCATACCACCAGCCCATGGGAATTTTTGAATTTCTCCTGACTGAACAACCTCTATTAACGTATTACGTTCAAAACCAAATTGTGCATAACTGCAGGTTGATATAATTGTAAAAACAAGAAGGAAACTCTTTCTAAACATAAACTTTTAATTTGCCCTTTAAAGTTAAGGTGTTATTCTAAAATCAACTTTTCAGTGATGACTTCATTTTCGTTAAAAATATGAATCAAATACACCCCTTTTGCAAATTGCTCAACATCAATTGAAAACGTATTCGCTTGTGGGTTAATTGTCATAATAGTTTTGCCTGAAATACTTGTAACAACAATTTTGGTTTGTTTTAATTCATTCGCACTAATTGCACCTAAGCTAATGGTCACATTACTGGAAGCAGGATTCGGATAAATTGCGATTTCATTTTCTTTTGAATATTCCACCAAACTAATATTGGACGTTGGTGCTGATTGATAAAGTGCAACTCCACCGCGGCGATTACCCAAAACCAGTTCTAAACGGTTATTATTATTCAAATTTGTAACTGCTGGTGCAGAATAAGTGCCAATGTTAACATTGTCAACAATTGAGTCTACTAAATGAAACGTTCCTTCAATATTTGATTCTATATCATCAAAATAATAAACGTATCCTCGTTTTGAACCTACCAAAAGATGATATTCTCCATCTACATCTACAAACTGTGGAACGGCAAATCCTTCAACAGAGGTTGCCCCTGAGACATCCACTCCACCTAAATTGTCTGTTACCTCTTCAAAATTATACGTACCAATTCCGGAATTTTCTAAATACTGCAGTTTTCCATTTCGCCGCCCAATGACTAAATCCAAATCTCCTTCACGATCCAAATCAACCAAATGCGGATAACAGTAAGTGCCCTCATGAATTGGCACACCATCACTATCTACAAGTAAAATAAAGGTATTAAAAATGGCTGGGCTACCTACCCCCCCAGTATTTTCCATATAATAACAATAACCAAGGTACTCGCCCAAAATCATATCTTCATCTCCATCTCCATCCAAATCTCCGAATGTTGGATACAACGTTAAAGTCTCACCAATCCCCATGGTTGAAATGTCTTGATAATCATCCGTTACAAATTCGAAAATTGGCGCTTCAGCGGTTCCAACATTTTCATAATAGGCAATTTTTGAAATTAAATTTTCTGTATCTGTATTGTAGCGACCAAAGCTGCTCACCAATAAATCTTTTAACCCATCTCCATTATGATCAAAAAACACGGGCAGGGATGAAGTACCAACTTCAATCATTTCTCCTTGTAAAAATTCGGTGTCGTCAAAAATAAAATCTGGATCTAAATCTTCTCCTTCATTTAAATAACTCCAAACACTTTCTACATTTTCTGAACCAACTTTAGAATTGGGTGAAACTACCAAATCGCGCTTTCCGTCGTTATTAATATCTACATGATATGCCGCTGGAAAAATTGGTAAATCAACTGAAACGGATGTAGATGGAAAATTGTTGTCCTGTGATTCCATTCCAGAATTAGTGTTCACTTCTTCACCGTCATTTATAAGCATTGTTAAACTACTGTATGAAATGTCTCCTAAAATTAGGTCTAATACACCTGAATCATCCATATCTAAGGCCAACACTGTTGAACCAGCATGTCTGTCTTGATTAACTCCTATTTGCCTTGCTGGACCTTCCGGATCATCAAAGTCTGCAGCACTACATGGTGATACCAACGTATCATACAAGGTCACAACATTTGAAGAAATATCTTCTTTAAACCTTCCCCAGCATTCATTTTTACGTTCAAAAACTAAAGAATCGCAATTGCTATACAATTCTTGACTTAAATTTTTATAATAATAAACGGTTGTACCTGAGATTCCAAATGCCAAAATATCCAAATCTGTATCACCATCTACGTCAACAACAGCAGGGATATCAGCAGGGCTTAAATATAAAGGGGCTTCTCCCGACAAAATAGTTTCTTTTACCAAAGGTTCACTCAAAACGAATGTATTCTCTGTAACTCCATCACCCGTATTTAAAAACACACGTGCAGCACCAATTCTATAAGTGAAAATATCTTTTTTTCCGTCGCAATTATAATCGATCAATAATACCCAATGGTGCAAGTCAGCAGGAAAGTCACTTTCGTATTCTGGAGCATACTCATATTTAGATTCTCCCGTTTCTCCTTTTTGTAAAAATGTCATCACTTTATCACATGTACGGTCAAATACAAATAAATCTTCTACACCGTCAAAATCTAAATCAATGGATGAGAACTGACAAAAATCCATACCACCTGCCCAAGGAAATTCTTGAGTTTCGCCAGCTTGAATAACATCAATCATGTCGCTCCGTTCAAATCCGAATTGGGCATGACACATTACTGAAGTTATTGTAAAAACGAGAAGGAGATTTTTTTTAAACATATGCAATACAATTTACTCTTTAAAGATAGTGTACTTTTTTATGAATAACGTTGGTAAGAGCCAATTAGTGAGTGAAAAGTGCATATTATTGATTTAACTCAACACTATCATTAACCGATTATCACTTATTTGACAATAGATAAGGAAACAATTGTTATTTTTAGGACTCTTAAAATCTGATATACCACATAATTATGAAACATTTTATTATTTCTGGATTCCTTTTAGCTGGAATTCTTGCAAGTTGCGGCACTTCTGAAAACACTGACGTTACAGATACCACCGGGGAACTTGAAGACACAGTGGAATACACTCCACTGCAAACAGACCAAGTTGAAAAATTTGCAGATCTACAAATTTTACAATACGACATCCCTGGATTTCATCAATTATCACTAGATCAAAAAAAACTGGTTTATTATTTGTATGAGGCTGGACTTTCTGGTAGAGACATGATTTGGGATCAAAACTATATTCACAATCTTGAAATCAGGAATGCATTAGAACATATTGTTGCCAATTATAGCGGTGATACATCTGATGCAAATTGGGAGGAATTCATGACCTATACCAACCGCGTTTGGTTTTCGAATGGAATTCACCACCACTACTCTATGGACAAGTTTGTACCTGATTTTAGCCGAGAATATTTTGACGGCTTATTAAGTGAAACAGGTGCGATATTAGCTTCTACAGTTGTGGATAAAATGTTTGACAATACGGCAGACATGAAGCGGGTTAGCCTGGATGGTTCGAAAGATCTTATTCTAGGATCTGCATGTAACTTTTATGGCGATAACATTAGCAATGATGATGTGACTAATTTCTATGCAGAACGAATGGCTGCAGCTGGTGATCATCCTGTAGAATTTGGATTAAACTCGCGTTTAGTAAAAGACGAAGACGGTACTGTAAGAGAAGAAATTTGGAAAGCTGACGGAATGTATGGCGAATCGATTACTGAAGTAGTTAAGTGGTTAAAGCTAGCTGAAGGTGTTGCTGAAAATGCTGAACAAGGAAAAGCTTTAGGTTTATTGGTTGAATATTATGAAACTGGTGACCTTGAAAAATGGTCGCAATACAACATCACATGGTCGCAAGCAACTGAAGGAGATATTGATTTCATTCAAGGGTTTGTAGAAGTATATGGCGATCCTGTTGGCATGAGAGGTACATATGAGTCAATTGTTCAAATAACAGATTTTGACGCCTCAGAAAGAATGGCAGTTTTAGCTGAAAATGTACAATACTTCGAAGACAATTCATCTATTATGGATGAACATAAAAAAGCGGATGTAGTTGGTGTTTCTTATAAGGTGGTGAACGTGGCTGGTGAGGCTGGTGATGCTACTCCGTCAACACCAATTGGTGTTAACTTACCAAATTCTAACTGGATTAGAGCTGAACATGGTTCAAAATCTGTGAGTTTAGGAAATATTGTAATGGCATACAGCAATGTGGGCGGCGAAGGAATTTTACGTGAGTTTGCCAATGACGAAGATGAAATTGAACGTACGATTAAATATGGCGAAATTGGGTCTAAAATGCACACTGCAATGCACGAAGTAATTGGGCATGCATCTGGACAAATTAACGACGGTATTGGAACTCCTAAAGAAACATTAAAGAACTATTCATCAACGCTAGAAGAAGCACGTGCAGATTTAGTAGCGCTTTATTTCTTATTGGATGAGAAGTTAGTTGACCTAGGATTAATTGAAACGACTGACGTTGGAAAAACGGAATATGACGATTATATCAGAAATGGAATGATGGTTCAAATGCGAAGATTAGAGCCAGGAGCAGTTATTGAAGAAGCGCATATGCGTAATCGTCAATTAGTAGCATCATGGGCATTTGAAAAAGGACAGGCTGAAAATGTCGTTGAGCGCATTGAACGTGATGGAAAAACTTATTATGAAATTCACGATTACGATAAATTACGTATCATTTTTGGTGAATTGTTAAGAGAGATTCAACGGATTAAATCTGAAGGTGATTATGATGCTGGAAAAGCGTTGGTAGAGGATTATGGTGTACAAGTTGACAGTGAATTACATCAACAAGTATTAGACAGAAGTGCGGTGTTGGATATTGCGCCATACAATGGTTTTGTAAATCCAATATTGACTCCTGTTATGGATGAAGATGGAAATATCACTGATATTTTATTATCGCAACCAGAAAGCTTTTTAGATCAAATGCTTTACTATTCAAAAAACTACGGATTTTTGTCTCAAAGCGGTGAAGAATTAAAATCAGATATTGAATTACGTTAAACTGTTTTAAATAATCGTTTAACCCTATCAAAAAATAAATGGAGTGCCATTCGCTTAATTGTGGATGGCACTTTTTTCATGATTTCTATTTACACTTGATAAAACAGAAATTATGTCCTACTTCAAAAAACATGAATACGCCTTTGATTTATCTCAAAATGAAGTGAATGCTTATTTAGATAGAATCACCAAACAAAAAGGACGAAAAAAGCAATTAAACCGGCAATTTTCATTATTCAAAGGACGTGTTCAACAAAATAGCTTTGACATTTCTATCAACCGCCATTTCCAACCTATAACCATAAGGGGCAAAATTAAATCAACGTCAAAAGAAAAAACCAAACTTCAATTAATGGGCAAATTTGTATGGCGAAATCGAATCTTGAATGCCACACTATTTACAAGTGTAGCTTCAATTCTATTATTACTTTGCTATTTATTGTTGAAAGAAAATTTGATTCAAGGAATTTTCGCCAGCCTATTTTCATTGTTGCTACTATTTGCACTTTATCGCAGTTTGATTGGAGGAATGCGAAAATATTATAGTGAAATCTGTGGCGACTTGGTCCATTTACTGACGGTTAATGTCATTGTTAAACCTCTAGAGTGAAGACTCTAATCAAAACAATTAAAGTTGTTGGAATATTATTTCTTCTATTGTTCATGTTCAATTCCATTAAAATCTATAGTTACTCCAATGAATATTCCGAAGAAAAATCGGATGTCGCAATTGTACTCGGAGCTGGGACAGAAGGAGGCGAACTCTCACCTATTTTTAAAGAACGGATCAATCATGGAATCTATCTTTACGATAATAAAATTGTAGAAAAAATAATTTTCACAGGTGGAAAAGGAGAAGACCAAACGTTAGCCGATAGTGAAATAGCCAGGTCATATGCTATTGAGTTGGGAGTACCTCTGGAAGACATTTTAATTGAAGTAAATTCGCAATACACCTTTGAAAACCTTTCAGAGTCTAAAAAAATAATGGATTTAAATGCGCTAGTTTCTGCGCTAATTATATCAGATCCTCTTCACATGAAACGGTCAATAGAACTTGCAAACTCAATTGATATAAAATGTAAACCTTCGCCCACTACCTCATCAATGTATCGTTCAAATTATCCGAAATTTAAATCACTTATGTATGAAACATTTCTCTACACTTTAGGCAAAATCGCATTCTATCATTAAAACACAATACTGCTACAAACCTTGAGAATTTGCGTAACGATACCATTTAGCGGCATTCGCGTTGTGCTGTGAATTGGTTTCTGCAAAATTATGTAAACCACCTTGCCCATCTTTTGGCGGAGCGGCACACATAAAAATGTAATTATGCTCTTCTGCATTTAAAACGGCATCCATAGCATTTTTCGTAGACATTCGAATAGGCCCAGGAGGAAGGCCTGCATAGATGTAAGTATTATAAGGACAATCTTTTTGCATATGAATTGTCAATAAACGTTGGACACCATCTAATTCATCTCCCCAACAAAACTTGGCGGTTGGATCAGACTGCAAGATTATCCCACGTTTTAAACGATTCAAATATAAACCTGCTATCGTTTTCCATTCAACACTATTAATGCTTTGCTCGGCCTCTATAATAGACGCTAGTGTTGCCACGTCAGATTGTTGTAAATTAATTTCTGCCGCTAAAGCTTTTCGTTCATCAGTCCAGAACTTTTTATACTCATCTGCCATGCGTTGTACAAACTCCTCGGCGGTCATATCCCACTCCCCTACTTCATAGGTGTCAGGTAAAAAAAGTGCAGAAATTGTCTCCGGTCTAAAACCATACTTATCCATTGTTTCGGAGGACATAATGTAACTGGCCAATTGCGTTGAGTCGGCCTCAATATTTGGAGCCACTTTGCCTGCCATGTCATAAATGTCTTGGCAATTATTAAAAGTAATACGGACATCTTTAATTTCTTGATTGCCATTTTTGAAAGCATAAATCAAATTTTTAGATTTCATGCCTTTCATTACTTCATATTTACCCGGCTCTACTTTGTCATCCGTGAAATCTAACTTATTCGCAAAGCTTTCAAATTGATCGGCTGAAATTATAGCTTCAGATTCAAGTAAAACACCTAACTCAGACAAAGAACTACCAGACGGAACGTAAATTATTTTACTATCCTCCGTCATTGTTATTGTAGTAAAATGCAAGTCGTAATATGGTTTACCAAAAACAAATCCGCCAATACCAATTGCCACTAATAGGCCTAAAACAACAATCTTTTTCATTTCTATTATACTAATTGTTTTTGATATAAATATTCATCTACCCAATGCCCTTTATCATTAAACCAATCTTTACGACATCCTATTTCTACAAATCCAGCGCGTTCAAAAAGTTTTCTACTTGCTGCATTATCGCCTAATATACTGCAATATAAATTGCGAATTCCAACACCGTTTAATGCATAGTTAGCCGCAACACTTAAGGCTTCCAAGCCGTAACCTTTGCCACGCATACTTTTTACAATCAAAATCCCAAGGCCCATGCGCTGGTGAATGGGTTCGTAATCGAATAAATCGACACTTCCTATTGCTTCATCCGTATCTAGCAAACAAATCATTAATCGAATTTGCTTAACCGCAAATATATCTTGTGCAGAATTAACATAATCGTGAATCAATTGTTTTGAAAACGGCACTCTTGTTTCACTTACGCGCCAGTTTTCTGGATTATTTTCCCAATCCAGCAGCGTTTCGGCATCTGTGGGTTCAAGTGTGCGGAGATAAATACTACTGCCTTTTAACATACTTTTCATTGAGTGATTCAATGTAAGAAAAAATGGCCTTTTTCGGATAAACAGAAAGGTTAAAATCTCCTAAATCTGTCAAATCTTCCTCCAAATTAATATGAAAAGCCCCACTGATTTTACCACCCAAGTATAAATCTGGAATTAATTCGTAAACAAATTCCGCTTTGCTTTCTGGCAATAAACAGTCTTTAATTGGCAACAAACACGTAATCGCGTCCATATTTGCCTTCGAATATTCTGCAAACATCACCGCAGGATCAACAATATCACCTTTGATTTCAATAAAAATCATTTTGCGATTTGAACGGTTTAAAAAATTGTAATACGGTTGAAACAATTCACCTATTATCGATTTTTTGTGCGTAAGTGAAAAATACTTGCCTTTATGAACCAAAGCCAAATGAGGAATAGCTTCTGGAGAAATCAATACTAAATAAATACTGGATGGTTTCACTTCATCCAACTTTTGTAAATTAATAACTTTAGGCATCAATTACTCCTTTAAATACGAACTCGGCAGGTCCTTCTAACCAAATATTAGTAAAGACATCTGTTTGATTCGTTTTATTATAATGAATTTTCAACTCTCCCCCTTTTACATCAACTTTAACAATACCCGAAGCACTGTTTTTTTGATGGGCAGCATAACTTAAACCGCATGCTGTTGCTCCCGTTCCGCAAGCCAAAGTCTCGTCTTCAACACCTCTTTCATAGGTTTCAATGGCAATGTGATGATCAGCAATTTCATGGATTAAGTTAACATTTGTTCCTTCTTCCTTAAATCGTTCAGAATAGCGAATAGATTTTCCATAGGCAACAATATCAAGCTTATCGTCTGATGGGCCATAAGAGATATAATGTGGTGATCCCGTATCGATAAAATCATCTTCCCCAATTTTTTCAATCCCTCCAAATTGATTCATCTCAATTTTAACTTGATCTCCAACCAGTTCCGCATGATGCAAACCATCAATCGCTTTAAAAGTGATTTCACTTTCAATAATCCCTAAGAATTTGGCAAATGCCACAGCACACCTTGACCCGTTACCGCAGAAACTTTGGCTTCCATCTGGATTATAAAAATCCATTTCAAATTGGGCCGTATCACAATTCTCGATAAAAATCAACCCATCAGAGCCAATTCCAAATCGTCGATTGCACCATTTGAGTGCAAAAGCCAATTTATCACCTACAAAAACACCTTGACGATTATCTATTAAGATAAAGTCATTCCCTGCCCCTTGATATTTATAAAAATTAATCATTTAAAACACTTGATTGATCTATTTCACTGTATGGTAAAAATTGTTGTGTTTCGCGAAGCACATAAAAAACAGCTTCGTTAGTAAGGTAGTATATATCATCCTTATAATAAACAGTATACTTATATTGCTCAGAAAGTCCGTACAAGATTAACGTATTTTTAGAGAGTTTATATCCTGAAAAATTCAATGGTGAACTCCAAAACTGCGCCACCATTTCAGTAGGCAGGTTTTCATTAATCCCTAGCAGATCCTTGATAATTGAATCTTTCTCTACATTTGATTCTAAATAAATAATCGGAATTCGTATTGTTGCAATTTGCTCGTCACGTTTAATGTTAAGCCCTTCTTCATTTGCCGTGTCTCGAGGCAAGATATCGTTCTTTAAAGTATCTAGCAATAATTTGAAGTCCAATGTATCAAATTCTTCTGTCACTGTATCAATAGGAGTTTTATAGACAGGTACTTCAATTCTTTCTCGCTCAACAATCGTATCATAAATAAATTCCGTAATTCTTTCCGTTTCATTGGTTGGAATTTCTACTTCATTAAATGACTGATTAGTGCCAACGAAGTATCCTGTGACACCTCCTGCAGCAAATAGTCCTATGAAAATCAGATACTTCATTGTTTTAACAAAGCACAAAGTTAGCAGTTATTTTAGATTTATTCATTCAAATGGTTGCAATATTCTGCATGCTTTATCCTTTCAATTTGCGTAACTTTGTGCTATGGATTTTTTATCAAAATTCGGAACAACAACTTGGGACATTTTTTTACAAATGTCGCCCTATTTACTATTGGGTTTTTTATTTGCTGGAATATTAAATGTAGTGATCAGTAAAAGGCGCATTACAAAACATTTAGGAAAACCCGGGATATGGTCCTCTGTTAAGGCGTCTTTATTAGGCGTTCCGCTACCTCTATGTTCTTGTGGCGTCATTCCAACCGGAATTTCATTCTATAAAAATGGCGCAAGTAAAGGTGCCACAAACTCCTTTTTAATTTCCACACCACAAACGGGTTTAGATTCTATCTTGATGACCTTTTCCATGATGAACATTTATTGGGCCATTTTTAGACCAATTGTAGCATTTGTTACGGGCGTATTGGGCGGATTTGCGACCGATAAATTGGTGAAAGAAGAACAGATCGCTCCCTTAGAAACCAAAAGAGAGCATGAATCGCATTCCAATAAACCTGTACTAGTTCGTATTTTCAATTATGCCTTCATTGATTTTTTAGGCGACATTTCACGACAATTATTATTAGGGATATTACTTGCTGTATTAATTACTCTTTTTGTTCCGACTAGTTTATTTACAGAGCACTTAACTTATCCATTTTTAAATATGTTAATCATATTGGTGGCCTCGATCCCTCTTTATATTTGCGCTACAGGATCAGTTCCTATTGCAGCAGCATTACTTGTTGCTGGGGTCAGTCCTGGTGCCGTGCTTGTGTTTTTAATGGCGGGTCCTGCAACAAATGCGGCTACAATTACTGTTTTATGGAAGTCAATTGGCAAAAAATCGACTTTAATATATCTCGGAAGTATTGTTTTTGGGGCTTTAATTTTTGGCGTTCTTATCGATTATGTTTTTGAAGCACAATTGTTCACAACAGGCATAACAGCTGCCGATCATGTTCATGGGGCCGGAACAGAATGGATTGCGATAATTTGCTCAGTAATTTTAATTGGATTAATAGGCTTTGTTGAATTGAAGAAATTAATCCCTAATACATATAAACAAACACAAATGAATACAATATATAATGTAGAAGGAATGACTTGCAACCATTGCAAAAGTTCTGTTGAAAAAAACCTGATGAAAATTGAAGGTATCACTGCTGTTACCGCCGATCCTAATCAAAACCTAGTGGTTGTTGAAGGCGAATCTATCTCTCATGAAAACATTGAAAACATCATCAATGATTTAGGTTTTAATTACAAAGGGGAAAAGAAATAATTAAAACGCCTATTAAACCTTTCTTACTATTCATAGTCAAATAATTAGTTCACTAAAATTTGATGACATGAAGAGATATACAATAAAAACACTTTTACTGCTTTCTGCCTTAATTGGGGGAATGATCGTTTCAAATGCCCAAGAAAGCGATTCACTGGGTATAATTGGCGACAATCTAGATTTAAACGCAGTATTAGAAACATTTAGAACTGCTGAGTCAATTGAGGAGTTCGAAAACTCCATTAACAGCACTGAAAACAAGATTAACAATCTTGATTTAAATGAAGATGATCAGATAGACTATATTCAAGTAATTGATAATGCTGAAGGAGATGCACATGCATTAATTTTGAGGATTGATATTTCTGAAGGAGAATCGCAAGATGTTGCTGTAATTGAATTGGAAAAAACAGGCACTGAAAACGCTGCAATACAAATCATTGGAGATGCGGATCTTTATGGCGAAGATTATATCGTAGAACCTTTAAGCGCTGTTTCTACCGGGAATATGCCGCCAGCATTTGTTGTTATTAATGTATGGAATTGGAAAAGCATACGCTATATATTTGCCCCAACATATAAGCCGTGGCGCTCACCGTGGAGATGGGGGAATTATCCAAAAACTTGGAAAACTCGGAAGCCTTACAAATGGAGAACTTACCACAATTTCCATAAAGGAAATCACGCTAGATATCACGTAGTACATGTACACCGAGTAGGTAACGCACACAAGATTTATCATAAGAACAGAAAAACATCTCAACGGATAAAACAACACCGCCATTATCATAACCATAAGAAGAACAATGGACAACATAAAAAAAATAAAAACGGTCATAATAAAGGAAATAAAAAGAAGCACAAGAAGCATAAACATTAAAGAATTAAACTTAAAAATGTCACCTCAATATGGGGTGACATTTTTTTATTCCTTTTAAGACAATCAGCTATCTAATAATCGTTTTCTCTCCCCAACATGGTAGTTCGTAACTATCACCAATATTTAAACCTGAGTTAAAAATGTCCGAATTCGTAGGTGTTAGCTCCAAAAATTGAGATTTACTCACATCAACACCTAAATTCGCCGCCTTCCTATAATAGTCATTCGCTAACCAATAATTTGCTTTACGATCAAATGTTGATTCACCACAACTGCTAGCCGTAGCTGCAACTGAATTACCGCAAATGGTCAGTGCTTTGCCTTTATTAGTTCCATTTACTTTTCTAGCAGCATTAAAAGCTTTGCGATAATCCTTTAATTTATAATAGGCCAATGCTAGTTGCAAATTAATATCATCTTGCTCCTCGGATGAATTTGAAAGTTCGATTGCCTTCAAATAGGCCACAATTGCTTTAGCTGTTTCCCCTTTATTCAATTCCATATTCCCAACCCCCAAATATCCATTCGAACTTGGATCCAGAGCTAACGAAGCATAGATAAATCGTTCATATATTGGTTCGCTCTGAGCGTTTAATTTTTCTAATAAAAATAGATGCTCACTAATGCGTTGAACCCGAATAAAAGGATCAACAGGTAACTGATCAAACTGTCTCTCCATTTCCTGATTTATAAGCGCCGAATCTTTCACAATGAGCAACATATATTTCATCAAAAAATCCTTTGCCCAAAGATACTGCGAGAGCTTTGTACTTTGTATATTCTCATCTTCTTCGAACTCATTCAAAACGATTGCGCCCTCAGCAAATTCATTCAACACAAAGTACCTTTCAAAAATTTCTTTTTCAAGCAACTTCTTTTTCTCGACTGTTGCCCCATTATAATGATTTAGAATAAGGTGTTTAAACGACAAACTCAGGTAGCGCGCTGGCGTCTCAGAATTCAAACTGTCAACCGTTAGCAATAATTCATCAATTTTTAAAACATCTTTACTTTCGCTTTCAATTAAGTATCCTGCATATTTCAGGTTCAATAACGGGCTTGGCGCCGCAATTAGGTTTTGTTCAAAAATCCATGGGATAGAATCACTCACTCGTTTGCGTTTAATCGAATCATTGGTATAAACCGAATCCCTCAATGCCTCATAACAAAGCCTTCCATTTATAAAAAAGCCATCATCTAAATTCTTAGTCCCTCCACATACCTCATATGCTTTGAGCCAAAAGCCTCGGGCATCTTCATAAGCGCCTCTCATTAAATAGGTCCAGTAAAGACTTTTGTATTTATTACAGTCTTCTTCATTAATAGCTGATGATGCTGAATGGTCTTGCGAAAAACCATTCAACATCAAAAGCAATGCGATCATAAAAGCGTTGAGTTTCATACGTTAAAATTTAAAATCGAATTTCATTTTCACAGTGATAATTCGACCTTGGTTACTATTGTTTGCGACTGTTTTTTAGTCACAAAACCTGTGCCATAACCTTTAGACATGTATAAAAATGAATGACTTTTAAAATGAAGAAAAATTATGCTTTGAGACAACCATTAACCTCATGTCATGTATTAAATGTGAAACCTACAATTCAATTATTGAATTCTATCAAAACTTAACTTAATGAAACTACACTTACTCTTATTTGCTGCTGCAATTGCTTTCTCTTCAATTGCATTGAGTCAATTCACCAAATCCAACAAGCGGTATCGTAAATTTCAATAAAACACCTGATGAAGTGGTAGTTTACAACCTTGTAGGTGAGGTTCTAATTCGAATGTCAGATGCCCCTCAAATTAATTTAAGCCACTTACCAATTGGGCCATATTTAATCGAACAAAAATTTAAGAGTCACTCTCAAATTGATCGGATAATTGTAGAATAAAGGCGTGTTTTCTAAGCCCAAATAAAATCTTCGAGATACTTAGTGCGATTCAAGTATTTTGAGTAGCGCTTATAAGAGCGACTTGGAAAATAAATATAAAGGCAAGAACCTTCTTTAATCCAATCAACGACTTGATGAAAATTTTCATACGGCATTGCGGGACAACCATAAGAACGCCCTAATGATCCGTTTTTCTTTAAAAATTCATAAGTCGCATATTCAGCTCCATGCATTACTACACCGCGACTACTTGCATGACTATTGGAATGCTCCATTCCATCTAATCGTAAAGCCAAGTCATATTTACCTGTATAAGTTGTAGTCGTTACATAAAAACCAAGGCTACTTTGTCTTGAATTATTATCGTTAGAAAAATTTCTTGCAAATAATCTTCCCGTATTTACACCATGCGCCACTACACTTTTATATAACATTTTACGGTTACATAAATCAATAATATACAACCGCTTTTTATTGGAAGCTTTAGAGAAGTCTATTACCGTAAGTACTTCATTACGGGCTAACTTTTCGTACTTATCCAGATTGTGATAACCTGTCATGGCTTGTTCAAAAGCCGTATACAGCATATTCGTATCACCTAATTCTTCATATAAATCAGATACATAAGCGCTAAAATTTGATTCCGCTTCCATTCGAATAGAATCAACAGCTAATAAAGCTGAATAATCTAATTCAATATTTGACTTTCCTAAACCAAGACTAATTGATGAAAAGCCAATGAAAGTGATCAAAAAAAGCACGAACTTTTTTTGTTTCCTTGCAAACATGGCCGCAAATATAGCAAAAACGCTTATTTTTGCCAACACTCAAGGTGAAAACACCTGAATTTTAACATTTTTTCGGATTGAAGATCGTTAATTTTAATTTATAAATCCCTGTTGGAAAGCGCCAATCATAAGCATGAAGTATAACGCAGAAATAGAAAAAAGAAAAACCTTTGCTATCATCTCTCACCCGGATGCTGGTAAAACAACTTTAACTGAGAAATTACTCTTATTCGGAGGCGCGATTCAAACAGCTGGTGCGGTTAAAAACAATAAGATAAAAAAAACGGCCACTTCCGATTTCATGGAAATTGAGAAACAAAGAGGGATTTCAGTTGCTACCTCTGTGATGGCATTTGAATATTTGGATAAACAAATAAATATTTTAGATACACCTGGACATAAAGACTTCGCAGAGGATACTTATAGAACCTTAACGGCTGTAGATAGTGTTATTTTGATTATTGATAGTGCAAGTGGTGTTGAGGCGCAAACCAAGCGTTTGATGGAAGTTTGTCGGATGCGGAATACGCCTGTTATCATTTTTATCAATAAAATGGATCGTGAAGGGCGAGATTCTTTTGACCTTTTAGATGAGTTGGAAGAAATCTTAAAAATCAAAGTCCGTCCGCTTTCATGGCCAATTGGAATTGGTGCAACTTTCCAAGGCGTGTATAATATTTATAATAAGGAGTTAAATTTATTTGCTGCCAATAAAACTAAAATATCAGAAGATGTTATTTCGATAGAAGATGTCAATGATCCTGCAGTAGATGAAGTTATCGGAAAAGAGCCTGCAGCTGAATTGCGCGAGGAATTAGAATTGGTAGAAGGTGTATATGATGCGTTCGATCGTGAAACTTATTTGAGCGGAGAAGTTGCTCCCGTATTTTTTGGAAGTGCCATTAATAATTTTGGTGTAAAAGAATTGCTAGAAGCGTTTCTAGACATCTCCCCTTCTCCAATTGGAAGAGAAACGAGTGAAGGTTTCATAGCCCCAGACAATAAAAATTTTAGTGGATTTGTATTTAAAATCCATGCCAATTTAGATCCTAAACACCGCGATAGAATTGCTTTTTTACGGATTGTATCTGGCAAGTTTGAACGGAATAAGTTTTATAACCACGTGCGCTTAGAAAAGAAAATGAAATTTTCGAATCCAACCTCATTCATGGCACAAGATAAAAGTATCATAGACGAAGCTTTCCCCGGTGATGTAATCGGCTTATATGATACGGGTAGTTTTAAAATAGGCGATTCATTAACTGAAGGACCTGCTTTTTCATTCAAGGGAATTCCTAGTTTTTCTCCAGAGATTTTTATGGAGTTGGAAAATAAAGATCCAATGAAATCGAAGCAATTAGAGAAAGGGATACAACAGTTAACAGACGAAGGTGTTGCACAATTATTTATACAGCAGCCCGGAAATCGAAAAATAGTAGGAACTGTCGGACAACTGCAATTTGAAGTAATTAGTTACCGTTTAGAGAATGAATATGGCGCCAAGTGTGCATTTGTTCCAAAGCGCTATTATAAGGCCTGTTGGATGACAACGGATAATCAAGAAAAATTGGAAGCCTTTATTCGTGCAAAATCAATCTATATTGCAACAGATAAGGATGACAATTATGTTTTTTTAGCAGAAACTCCTTTTTTATTGCAAATGGCGCAATCGGATTATCCAGAGATTGAATTTCATTTTACGTCAGATTTTAAAGTTGGGCAAGAGGTTTAATGAATTTTGTTGGACACGCCTATATCGCTAGAAATAATACGTCATTAATAGCAGGAAACTTTGCGGGTGATTCATACAAAGGAAATTTAGACAAATTTATTTTTCTACCGCCGCATGTTTTAAAAGGTATAAAACTTCACCGTTATATCGATAATTTCACAGACACTTCTCCCCTCATAAAATCTGTTGGGAAGATTTTTCAAGATCAAGGTGTAACAAAGGTCGCTTATATTGCAAGTGATATTTTACTCGATCATTTTATTACCAAAAATTGGTCTGATTATTCAGCAAAAAGTTTCGAAGATTTTGTTGCTATTATTTATGAAGAAACCGATCAAAACCTAAAATATTTAGAAGAAGAATTTTGTTTTATGTATGCCCGATTAAAACAACAAAAATGGCTCTTCCAATACGATACGGAAGATGGAATCAGGCGCATACTTTGGCAGTTTTCACGTCGCCTTGGTTTTAAAAACGATTTACTTGATTGTATGCGGATTTATATGGTTGAAAAGGATAGGATTGATGCCTTGTATGGCGATTTTATGACTTCGATTGTGGAAAACTCCAATAAGTTTATTCAAGATTCCCTAAAGTAAATTTGTAGCTTGCTCATAGATTCGTGTATAAGCTACTCGAAAAATGAAACTTCTAATCGCCATATCATTCATCATTCTTATCGCCAGTTGTGCTGACGAACCAAAAAAAATTATTGAAATTATTCCTGAAATCACGAGAGATTGGGAAGAAATTAAGGCGGATAGTGTATTGACCATTTTAGCGGAAAATAGTCCTGCCAGTTATTTTATTTATCGTGGACGAAACATGGGGTATGAATATGAACTCCTTTATGAGTTTGCCAAGGATAAAAATATTCGACTACAAGTTCAAATGGTCAATGATTTGGATGAAATGTATTATCACCTTGACAGCTGTAAAGGTGATGTTATTGCTTGTAATTTAACAATGACTGAAGAGAGAAATAAGTTAATTGACTTTACTGTTCCACATTTAAAAACGCATCAAGTACTCATTCAACGAAAGCCTGAAAACTATCGCAAACTATCAAAACAAGAATTAAAGGATACTTTAATTGGAGAAATTGAAGAATTGCAAGGCAAAACAATTCATGTTTGGAAAAACTCATCTTATTACACGCAAATAAAACTCTTGAATGATCAATTAGCACTTAACATGGAGATTATCGCAACGGACGGCGACTTAATAACCGAGGAGTTAATCCGCATGGTTAGTGATGGCGAAATTGATTATACTATTGCTGATGAAAATGTTGCAAAAATTGATCTGCGTTATTATTCAAATCTTGACATATCCTTAAAACTGAGTCGCGAAGATTCGATTGCTTTTGGAATTCGAAATACTTCACCTGCCTTGAGAGATACGCTTAGTGCTTGGTTAACCGCAAAAGAAAATCAATCTACCATTGGTGAAGTAAAACGAAAGTATTTCCAACGCAAAAATTTATCAAATAAAGCTAATCAAGATTATTCATCACTTAACGGAGATGTTTTGTCTCCATATGACGATATAATTAAAAGTGAAAGTGAAAAAATTGGATGGGATTGGCGTTTAATATCTGCTATTATTTATCAAGAATCGAAATTTGAAACATGGAAAGTATCCTGGGCAGGGGCATTTGGAATTTTTCAATTTATGCCCGCAACAGCTGCTGGATATGGTATTTCGCCTTCATCATCAGCCGAGGCTCAAATCAAAGCTGGCATTAGAAAGCTCAATAAAAATTTTCGGCAATGGTTAGAAGTCATTCCAGACAGCAGTGAGTGTATTAAGTTTACACTGGCGACATTTAATGCTGGACGGGCTCATGTTGATGATGCACGTGCACTCTGCTCTGTATACGAACTTGAAGATACTATTTGGAATGATAATGTTTCAGACATGATTCGCAACCTTTCTAAACCGACTTATTATCGCGATAAGGTTGTGAAAAACGGTTATTGTCGTGGCATTGAAACTTACGAATATGTAATTGACATCATACAACGCTTTGAAGAGTATCAGGCGGCATTTCCAAGCCCAGACATATGAAACAAATCATTTTGAAAGTGCCATCATTTGTGTTTATCCTTCTAATTTTCACACCTTTCATACTTTGGTATTTCGGAGTTAATACTGGCGCTGCAGACATTATTCTAAAAACACGGGCATTACCAATCATTGTTAGCGCTGTATGGTCGCTTTCTTTGATTTCCTATATGTTCAGCGAATCAAAATCTGACGAGTATGTTATTATTGCTAAGATTTTAATAATATCCCAGGCCATCATTGAGTTATCCATTCCGTATATCACCTATGACAATCCGTATTATACTTGGATTGTTGCGATAGAAATACTGGGTTTCGTATTGATTAATTTAAACGCCTTTTTCATTACAAGCATTGTGAAAAAAGTCTTTTATGCACGTTCAGTATGGTTTCTTTTCCTTGAGGTTTGGATCATTCCTATTGGTGCCTTTACTTTAACGCCTGATGTTCAGAAATGGGAAAAAGGTGATAAAACCTAAGCAAATCCTACCTCAATTATGAGGCATTTAATTTGGGGTTAAACCTTATTAAGGTACTAGTTCTAATAAAGTTTAGGTAAGATGTTCTTATTCAGAAATAATATTTATCTTTGCACTCCCATTTTGGGGGATAATATAAATCATTATTAACAGAAGTTTCGTACTTCTAAGTATAATTTAAACATGGCAACAAAAATTAGATTGCAAAGACACGGTAAAAAGAAAAGTGCTTTTTATCACATTGTAGCGGCTGACTCAAGAGCAAAAAGAGACGGACGATTCATTGAAAAATTAGGAACTTATAATCCTAACACGAACCCTGCAACTATCGATTTAGAATTCGATCGTGCATTATATTGGGTTCAAGTTGGAGCTGTTCCAACAGACACTGTAAAAGCATTACTTTCTTATAAAGGTGTAATGTTAAAAAACCACTTAGATAAAGGTGTAGCTAAAGGCGCTTTAACTGAGGCACAAGCTGACACGAAATTTGAGGCTTGGATCGCAGAAAAAGATGCGAAAATTACTGGAAAATCTGATTCTGCTACTAAAGTAATTGCTGATGCAAAAGCTGCAAGTTTAGAAGCTGAGAAAGCTGTAAACGACGCAAGAGCTGCTGAAATCGCTGCTAAAAACACTCCAGAAGTGGAAGAAGTTGTTGAAGAAGCTGCCGAAGAGGTTGTTGAAGCTGCTGCCGAAGAAGTTGTTGAAGCTGCGGCTGAAGAAACTACAGAGGCTGTTGTAGAAGAAGTAGTTGTGGAAGCTCCTGCTGCTGAAGAGGCACCTGCTGTTGAGGAAACTCCTGCAGTGGAAGAAGCAAAGAAAGAAGAAGAGTAAAACTCAAATGGCCTAAGCGTCATTAGAAAAAGAAACATATGTTTCTAAAAACAGATTGTTATAGACTAGGCGAAATAAGTAAGTTACACAGCTATAAAGGCGAAGTAACAATTTACCTAGATGTTGATGATCCGTTAGAATATAAAGACTTGGAATCAGTTTTTGTCGAATACGGCAATAAACTGGTTCCTTTTTTTTTGGAACGAATTGCCATTCGCCAAAATGGACAGGCAGTTGTTAAATTTGAGGATGTAGACACTGAACGCCGTGCCAAAACAATTCTTAAGTGCGGCCTTTATCTACCATTGGATACTTTACCCGAATTGACTGATACGGAGTTTTACTTTCACGAAATCGAAGGGTTTTCTGTAACAGATGAAGCTTATGGACCAATAGGAAAAGTGATACATGTTATTGATCAAGCCAATAACCCACTTATTGCGATTGAGCATGAAGGTCAAGAAATTTTAATTCCAAAGCAAGATCAATTCATTAAAAATGTTGATCGCGAAAACAAACTGATTACAATTGCTGCACCAGAAGGTTTGCTTGATATGTACCTTGCTTCAGACGAAGAGGAATGAGTCGCCCATTTAAATTCAAACATTTTACCATTCAGCAAGAGTTAAACGCCCAAAAAGTAGGAAGCGACTCAATGTTATTAGGTGCCTCGATTGAAGGGGAATTCAAACGTATTTTAGACATTGGGACTGGAACAGGGATTTTGGCATTAATGCTTGCTCAAAAAAACGTGGAGTCCATGATTACGGCAATCGAATCGGATCTGACTTCGTTGAATGAAGCTCTTATAAATTTTAATTCCTCTAAATTCTCCCATCAATTTTTAGCTGTTCATGCCCGATTACAAGAATTTGGAGCAATGGAAAAATTTGATTTAATCGTCTGTAATCCTCCTTATTTCGAAAATGCATTTTTAAGTTCAAACGAGGATCGTAACCGTGCTCGACACAACAATGACTTGCCGGTTCATGAACTATATGAATACGCGGCCGAATTATTAAATGAACAAGGCGAAATGGCCATTGTTATTCCAACAGACGAGGAGTACAATCATTTAAAGCGTGCAGCGCACGAAGGTTTATTTCCTTATAAAATTCTACGAACCGTTAAAGAAGCTGGTGGTTTTAAGCGCTCTTTAATCACTTATTCGTTTAATGACGACATTGAGCCTACATTAAGTCAACTACTTGTTAAAAGTACTCAGAATGAATACTCAGACGCCTATATTGAATTGACCAAAGACTTTTACTTCAAGGATTTGAAAAAGATCCAATCAGAAGTAAAAGATGATTAATTATTGATCTTGATAAATGCCTTAGGATTTCTATTCAATAACTTTAAACTCCCAAAGAATCCATTTCTCAATTAAAATCCTTGCGTTCATTCTTATATCTCTAATTCAATCAACCAAACTACTACTAAGTCGGTTTGAAAAAAGACTGAAATTCTCGATCAACCAATTTTTATTAAATCGTGGTTACTGCCTTTCATGCTTATTGAATTCCA
Source organism: Crocinitomix sp. (assembly GCA_047623705.1). GTDB lineage: Bacteria > Bacteroidota > Bacteroidia > Flavobacteriales_D > Crocinitomicaceae > Crocinitomix. The sequence continues at coordinate 321 of JBLHOW010000088.1, read as the reverse complement.
ATTCAATCGACCAAACTACCACTAAGTCGATTTGAAAAAAGACTGAAACTTTCGATCAACCAATTTTATTAAATCTTGGCTACTGCCTTTTATGCTTATTGATTTCCAATTCAATCGACCAAACTACCACTAAGTCGATTTGAAAAAAGACTGACATTCTCGATCAACCAATTTTATTAAATCTTGGTGACTGCGTTTTATGCTTATTGATTTCAAATTCAATCGACCAAACTACCACTAAGTCGGTTTCAAAAAGACTGAAATTTTCGATCAACCAATTTTATTAAATCTTGGTTACTGCGTTTCATGCTTATTTATTTC
>JBLHOW010000087.1:0-27092 GCA_047623705.1 Crocinitomix sp. | reverse complement strand
TATTGCCTTGTTCATGTTCATGAAACAAGTTGGTGATTCAACAGCAAAAAAATCGGAAATTAAAAAATTAGAAGATGAACCGTTATGGTCGGATGAAAAAGCATTTCCGAATAACTTAAAAGAAGAGGTGGCGATTAAACATGTAAATGGTCCGCTCTTTTTCGGTTCAACGAGTGATTTTCAATCCTTAGCAAGACAAATTCCTGACACAGCTAAAACCGTGGTTTTAAGGTTAGATAAAATGGACTATATGGATCAGTCGGGGCTTTATGCCATGGAAGATTTATTGGTGGATTTAGCCAAGCAGGAAACTAGAATTCTGATTGTTGGCTTACAAAAACAACCGTGCTATATGTTTGAGCGTGTTGGCTTGATTCCGAAATTAGTTGAGAAAGAGTTTATTTTCGAAAATTTCACAGAATGTTTAGAGTGGATTAAAGCGAATGTGAAGGATACGACTAAGTAGTAATTCATGTAGTTAAGACTACTATTCTTAAGGCGGGCTTCGTTGGGTTTGTTCCAGAAAGCATTCGGAGTTACGATTGTATGGCTACTTTAAAACGCAGGGTTAAAAGTCTGATAATGAGTCTGTACTAGGTTTTTGACCCTGTGATTGTGCGGATTACTTTATCCTCCAACGTAGAAAGTGGGTTTATAATGATGTATCAGAATTCGTTAAGTAATAAGAACACGCGTGGCGCAGGATTAAAAATCCAGCGCAGTGTAAGTTTACATTAAATCATGTGCCGATAGATGTTGCAGGATTACAAATCCAGTGAAGCAAAGGTGCGGGATGCCAAAGAATGGAAGTATGGCCTATTCAGCGAATTCTACCACTCTAAAATCCAAGCTGAGCTAAATTCATCCACTTTTTGTCGAATATCAGTCTTGCCTTGTTCAGCCAAATCTTTATTGGTATAACAGTCAATGGAAACATAATTGTATTGCGCTCCAATGATAATTTTTGCAGCATAACCTTGTTTTGTAAGTTCAGATTTCTTTTTCTCTGCATTTTCTTCTTGTGAAAAAGCACCAATAATTAGATGATAAGAACACGTTTCATTGCTGGTAATTACTGGCTCTGGGCTTTGTCTCAAAGGTCTTTCTCTTCGGTTTTGAATCCTTGGTGTGATAGCTGGTAAAATAACCTTTATAGGTTCCTCAGCTATCAAATTAGTATCTGTTGCAATAGTATCTAAAGCTACAATATCTGGGGATATCGTGTCTACAATTAAAGAGTCAACTGGTAAAATCGGATTAAAATTGAGCGTTGGCAATTCAAGACCGAAAAGGGTAGTGGGGTGAAGTTCTTTTTCTAATTTGAAGTCCTTAAACACCTCTATTTTTCCAGAATAGCAGGCCACCCAAATTTCAGAATCGGCCCAGTTTCCACAAATACCTATTGGTTTTGAACTTGTAGGAATTACCGCTTCGATTTGCATGGAATCGGTATTTATTTTGGTGAAAACATCTTCAAAATAATTCACTACATAAAGCGACTTTTCGTCAGGAGAAAGTGTCATACTTCTAGGGCCGCCATCCGTTTTGCAATAGTTTTTTGTTTTACTAAAGCGGTTATACTTCAAAATTTCATTGCTTGAATTTAAGGAAACATACAATGTTGAATCATTATCGGCCAATAACACTGAACGGGGTGATCGACCCACATCTGTGACATAGTCAACCGTATAATCGAGTAAGTTTACTTCGGCAATTTTTGTAGAACCCATTACAGTGACGTAAGCAAATTTGCTGTCTTGCGTAATTGCAACTCCTCTCGGATGAGCACCAACTGTTATACGTTTCACTTCTTTTTCGGTTTCTAAATCAATGATCGATACGTCTGAACTGACCCAATTGGAAACAATCAGCGTTTTTTCATCAGGTGAAATGGCCAAAAATTTTGGAACAGATCCAACCTCAATTACATTGGCAATTGTAAAGTTTTTGGTGTCAATTTTATATAAAAAACTCGGGTCATAATCTTTGCCAATGCAGGCATCACAGCCGGGATTCGTGAATTCCCCTCCAGACATATTGTAATTGGATACCCACAAAAAATTGCCATCTCTTGTAAAAGCCCCTTCAACTGGAGCACCTCTTAATTTATCGGTACCATAATTGGTGATTCCATAAGAACTTAGTCGAACACCATCATTAATTTTCGCTAATAATTCGCCTGTATGATTGTATAATGTAATTGTGTGCCGGTACATCATGTTTTGAGCAGAAAACAGCCCGTTTCCACTTGATACGACAGATTTTGGTGCAATTCCGTCTTTAATTTCAGATTTTTTACGAATATGGGTTTCTGTTTGACAAAAAAGAGCAGCAGTACAGAGTAAGAGGGGGAATAATAAACCCACATTTAAAATGTTCTTCGACTTGAAGCTTTTGTATTTATGTTTGCCAAATGCCAATATCATGCAGGACAAAAATAGAACTTGGCGGATAGGTTTTACTCAATTTGCCTAAAAATCTGCGTATTAACTTATTTTCTGCAGTGTATGTGTAGGTATTTGTGGATAGAATTAATGCTTTTTATTAAGGACAATCGCTTTATTTCTTTACGTGATCATAATATATACTACAACCAAATTCAAATCTAAAAAAGGTAGTGTAGGCTTCATCAACAAGTGTGCTGGTTTGGTTAATAACACTTTCTGATTGTCCTTTAGAAAAATACGGGGCAAAATTAGCACCAATAAATGGAGCGATTTTCATGCGTTCGTGTACTGTTAGTAGATAACCAAGGTTAAGGTTGATTAAACCTCCAAATTGGAAAGAATGAACAGGTAAGTCATCACTTATAAATCGTTCGCCATTTATGCGTTTTGTTAAAGATCCAAATGTCGCAAAAATGCCTAATTCACCGTATAGCTTGCTAGATGGTTTGCTATAATTTAACGCATATCCTAAATCGAACATATGATATCGAAGTTTTATGACCGCGTTGGGGTTGCTTGCGCTGCTAGAAAAATAAGCGTGTTTCCCACTAAACCCTGATTTTAAGTTCTCATTTCGCTTAAAATAAACAGTTGCGCTGCTTATGATTCCGTGCTGAATGAAAGGTTGTTTTTCAGTTAAATTTGGACGGCTAAAGTTATAGGTTTGTACGACCCTATCTAATTGCGGTGAATAAAGATGACTGTATCCGAAATCAATGCGGACGGTTTGACTTTGGACTGCACCAAAAGCGAGTGTAAATAGAATTAATAAGCTCGTTTTCATGTTTTATTGTTCTGATTTAAGCAAATTAATAACTTCTCGGTAGCCTGTTTCTACAGCCCCATGGACGGTTTGATGATGCCCGTTAATATTCATAGCTTCTCCTGCGAAAAAGAGTTTGTTTTCAACAGATGTTGCGGCAATAGTGCGCGCATCACCAATTCCAACTGTGCTAAATGAATAGGCTCCTCTAATGTATGGATGCGTTGTCCAATTTTCAACGTGCGCATTTAAAAAAGCAGGGGTGGCTTTATTGTCATACATTTCATCCAACTCAGCCAATAAAGCATTCGTAATATTCAAATCGCTCCCAAGTGAAGTTAGATACTCGGCTTGTTTTCCCATTACAAAAGCTAATAATACATTATCATTGCCGGTTTTTCCTGTAATTTCATCAGCATAGGCCGCACATATTTCACCGCCGCCTATATTGCCAGCATAAAACTTTGTACTGAATTTTAAGAAGACTTTCATGCCTGCTCCCATGCCAATTTTATTGAAGGCGTCCGTTTTAGTTGTTGTTAATGCCGGTGAAAATTCAATGTCCCCATCTTGTAAAACTGTTATTGGTACAGCAATAATTATTTTGTCTGCCGTGTAAGTGTTACTTGCGTTGTCAGTAATTGTGGTTAGGTCACTACTATAGTTAATTTTGCTTACAACAGTATTCAGTTGAATGTGATCCGAAATAGTGGCTGTAATATTTTTGTCGATTAAATCGAAAAAGGTTTCTTGAAATTTATAGTCAGTTTCGCCAGAATTCCATTCTTCTTCCTCAAGTTTGGTCCACTTGGCAGAAATTTCAGATGAATCTGCACCAAAATCACCAGCTATTTGTTCGACTAGAAATTTGTACTCAGCACCAAAACCATTTTGTTCTGCATATTCCAAGAAAGAAACATCTGGCAAATCATCTTTGGCTTCAAAATCCCAACTTAAAGGATTTTCAGCAGCTAATTCACTATTAAACCAATAGCGCGCATCAGAATCATCAATTGAAAATACAGTACCAGTACTCTGCGCTAAGTCGCCTAATATAGAATTGCGACCATGCAGCCATTGGGCGCCTAAGTCAAGCGGGAAATCTGCAAAGCCAGTAAGCTTTCCTAATCTTCCACCAGTTTTGTCCGAAGCCTCTAAAATGGTGAAATCAATCCCTAATGATTTTAGAATGAACCCGGCGTACAGCCCAGCTGCCCCAGCTCCAATAATAATGACTTTACCTGAAAAATCGGAGTCGGGGAGCAAGTCTTTTTCTCTGCAGGAACTCAACAGTGCAGGAGCAATCATTAAGCCTAAATAAGCGGCTATGGAGTTTTGAATAAATATTTTTCTTTTCATTGATTTGGGTACTATTTAATTGAAACAATTGCGAACTTAGATTGTTTAAAATTCAGCAATCATAGTTAAGTTTTTGCTTGAAATCGTGCCTTCTTTATAACATCCAAACCATTCAGCTGCATTTGGAATTTCGCCCATTTTTTTCTCAGAACTTTTTGCGTCTTCTTTTGAATTCCAATAAACAATATCTGTAAAACTGTCGTCATTATTAGTATGGATTTCCCATTTAATAAATCCAGTTTGTTTACTCACCCAAGAGGTAACTATGTCTTTTGCTATTGCAAGCAATTGTTCTTTTGAAGTGTTTTCTGCTAATTCATAGCTGATGATATCTTTATACATTGTTGTTGTTTTTAAGCTTTTTTTTTACCCAAAACTAATCACTCCCTTTTTAATTGTAAAACTAAAGAGCAGTGAACTATCCACTTCTATCCCATTTAATTTACCCGATTTCCATATCCCTAATGAATTGAATACGGCTTCAATTTGTCGATCCAATTCTGGGCTTTTCGTCTCGTTATCCATTTTGCATTCAATCACCTCACCATTGCAATTAATGATTAAACCAATCATTCCTTTGTCTTTATATTTTGGGTTGTCTTTTAGAAATTGAACTTCAGAATTGAGACGTTTCAATATTTCTTTTTTTGTAATTGGACATATGGCTTCTTCCTGTCCCTCTAAAGAAGGGAAAAGTGCGTAAACTTCGTTTTTGTCACAAATTCCAGGAATAGCTTCTTTCATTTCTAATTTCGCAACAAATTGAGCAGATGCGGTAAACCCTGTGAATCCAAATAACAAGGTTAGAATAATTTTTTTCATAGTTATAAGTTAATGTTCATGCTTTATGCAATGTCTCAAAATTTTTTATTGAATCCTTCTGAGGTGAAGTTTTTGGTATTCTAAGTTAATACATTTCTGAAATAAAGCTTTTGAAATGTATTGCTTAGAAATTCAGAAATTGGATATATAGATTTAGCCTTATATGAATTGCCCGCCTGGATCTGGTAAAATTATGCACCTCATAATCAGAGCTGATTGAATAGTCATAGCCGTTTTCATACCAAATATCACTGACTCTTTTTACGAATCCAATATTAGCGTTTCGCCCTTTCCTCTTACAGCGATTCCTTTTACGGATGGATTAGCATTCTGCAAATAAGAATCAAGAGGCAAAAAAAGTAATAAGACGAGTAGAACTCGGTTCATGTTTTTAATTAATTTTTAACAAGGTCAGTTATCTTCAAATAAAGTGTAGGCTTATCTTGATAATAACTTTCGTCATCTACCGTTTTACTTACTCCGTCATTGGCAGCTTCACAAGTCGCCTCAATAGCTGATTGATCTAGCTCTGGACCATATTCCGTCCAACTAAAAGTTGTCGTATTATTATTGAAGTCTACATTTGCTGCTGCGTTATAATGCAAGTGTGAATCCGCCGAATGCGAATCCCCAGCGGCCGTTCTGCTCCAAGTTTGACATTCCTCAGTTGAATGAAAAATCAATGTATTACCGCTGTCAACATAATCGCCAGAACCATCTTGTGTAAAAGCGCTAACTGTAATTGTGTAAGTATCTGTATCAGACTCTGACTTATCGCAACCTGTAAAGGTTATAAAAAGCAGTGCAATGCAAAGTGGTTTTAAATAAGGGAATAGGATGTTTGTTTTCATGCTGTATTTCTTATTCGGTTTCAATTTACTAATTACTCTTGTACTTTATGATAATATTCTTCGAGTTGCAGGTTACCTTCTTCTTTCCAAAAATTTTCCAATTCTTTAAATCGTTTATTATAATCAAACCCAATGGCATATTTTAGTTTCTCTAATGCGCGGGGTGAAAGTTTAAACTCTCCGAACATTTGACTCGTAATATTATTATGAAAATTCAATAAACAGGAATAGTCTTTTACATTCCGTATTGAAAATAGATTGGTGATTTGTTTAGAAGCAACTTTTCGAATAGTGTTAGTCGTTTCACTACCATAGTCTACCAAACGATAGGTTGATATAACACCAACCCCGCTTTTTGTACTAGAACTACCGAATATAAAATTGTAGTCAGGATTGTAAATATCGTGCTCTGTAATACCCAAAACCGCAACGGCATTTGCAGGTTTGTGTTTTTGCATATATTCAGTCATAAAGGAGGAGGCCTCTATTTGTTCTCGTAGGTTTTGAGTATGTGCTATATTTCCCTTCATTTCTGAATAGTACGCGTAGTCATTGTCAGGAACCATCCTTGTTTTAATGTCTGCATTTTCCAAAATCTCTTCAAAACTAACATTGTCCAATATTTTTACGGGCATTTGAAAAAAGAGCTCAAGATAGACTAGTTCATTTGTAATAATTGTATCAATTTCGGGCTTTATGTTTCCAAATGGTAAAAGATAAATCGTTGTTTTTTTTGCTGTGGGTTTATTGGGTTTTGAATTGATGTATTCAACCAATGAAGCATCATAATCTTGCATGTTAATTCTTGTGTGCAGGGGATCAATTTTACGAATGGATATGCCTACCGTGTCAATAGCAACTCCTTGATCGTCTAACTTAGGGAGAGAATTATTACAGCTGAAAAAAGTGAGAATAAGCAGGGGTAAAAGTAGTGCAGATAGTTTCATAGGATTTCCTTAAATGTTAAAAATAAGTAATTTGCTGTGGATGTAGTATTTGTGAATTAGTAAAATTCACTATAGCATTCAAATAAAGTGAAGGTCACTTAAGGTTTATGCTCTTTATTTCATCATTGATAAACTTTATATAATCATGGTAATGATGATCTTTAGGGACCGCTATTCCAACGGTGCTAGTATATTCTACTTCAAATTTTTCGTACCTATTTTTAATTATTTTTAATTATGTTTAGTGTTTCCAGATTTTTATTGGTGTTAAACTGCATAAACTTTAATTCGTCAATCCCACCCCAGAAAACAGCATCACTGCATTTTGATAATAAAATGGAGTAAGTTCACTCATTTTTGAAATTATGGACCAATGCGCATCAGTATAATGTTATTTATCAATATTCTCTGGCGAATCTTGGGTTAAAGTGATCAAAAAAATTTCCTGTTGATCACTCGTCCAATTGAATATGTCCTCGATCAAATCATTCCAATCTTCCGTCTTAAATTTATCATAATAAGGGTAAAAATAATCCTTTCCAACGAGCCACCAGAATTCGGTATCAACCTGCTCATTTTCCAATATTATATCATAAATTTCAAGGACCCACTTATTGGTACTTTTGGACGGGGATTTTGCGCGTAAATCTTCCTTCAGTTTTTTGTGTCGAAGTTGCGTGTAATTGGGTATTTTGAAATGTATTTTTTTAGCTATCTTTTTTTGTTCGGTACTCAATGATTTATAAAGTCTTCCGTCAATGCTTTGAGCTATTGTATCTGTTAAAATGCGCTGTTGAATTTCTGTCCAGTTAGAAACATTTAAAATTAGATTATTAAAATCAGATTCAGAAAGAGCAACAAGTCCATAATTGACTTTATTCCATCCTATTTTTTCCCAAAACATCTCCCTCTCATTTGTGTGGTCAACTATATAATCGTAGATTTTACCAACTTTCTTGGTATGTCCTTTTAATTTTAGTTTCTTAGATTTGAACATTTATCATATTTTATACTTACTAAATTTCCGAATCAATTCGTCCAATTGCAACTGTTGCGCAAGCGTTCTGTCGTTTAAATGTAAATTCATAGAATAGTCATTATTAGAATCCCATTCTTCAAAGTATGGATTGGCGCCATTTTTTAGTAATTCTTCAATAATTGGCGCATTGAAATGCAGGCAGGCACATCCCAATGCCGAGCTTACTTGATAGCCACCGGTTAAATGCATCATTTCCATGTTGGTCAATTTCGCAAGTAATTTGACACATTTCAAGTCTTCATTTTCAACAGCTATAAGAAGTGGAGTATAAGTTGGATATTCTCCTTTATGGGAAATTACATTTACGTTTGCTTTATGTGCAATAAATAATTCAACGGCTTTATTACATTTCGCTTGCACAGCTTCAAATAAAGGAATTGGAACTTCTTTTTTTGGGATGTTTAGCAAAGCGCCTTTTAAAAGAAAATGTTCGAGTAATCGTAGAAAACTTGGGTCATCAGGGACCTCGTAAAACTCATCTATTATGTCAAGGATTAAAGGGAATCTATTCTCTTCTATTCCCAAGTTTGGATCACCGCCTTCATCTATCCATTTAATGACAGCAGATACTTGTCGGGTGTCAATTAGATCTTCAACTTCTTGGTAGGTCATTTCTGCTGTTCTTAATGGCGTTCGTTCATCAGTTTTGCTTAGTTCTTTCTTCTATTGTCGAATTTTTCTTGCTCTTCTTCGGTTAATTGATAATCAAATAAAGTGTCCAAATCAGTAATGATGTTATCCGCTATTGTTTCGATAAAAAAGGGTTTTTTTGATTTGGTGTAATAGGTGATGAGACCTTGACTTTGAGTTTCATTATAAATGCAAGTAGAAAATAACTTTTCGTCGGTGTAAAACCAAGTTCCTGATACTTTACCGTTTGTCAATTGCCCTTCGAAGTACTTTGAACCAGAGTCATAATACTTATAAAACGGACCCTCTTGATTTCCTTCAATAAACGTTAATGAATCTTCGATTTTCCCGTTTGTATAATACTTCGATAAAATACCATGTCTGACGCCATCTTCGTATCGACTTTCCATCTTTAGAATTCCAGATTCATAATACTTCAAATAAGGCCCTTCTTTTTGGCCCTTTTTTGCAAATGAAATACTCTCCAATTGGCCGCTCGGATAAAAGGATTTTATTATTCCATCTCTTTCACCATTACTCCACGAATCTATACGCTCTATTATACCATTCTCGTACCAATCTATAGACGTTCCCTCTAAAATATCGTTAACAGTTATTGTGCTGTCTTTTATATTTCCATTTGGATAATAATTCGAAATTGAACTTTTGTTCAGTGTAGTATCGTTGAACTCACGATATATTATTGTACCATCCGCTGCATAAACAATCCAAAAGTGTCCTTTTTGAAAATTAGAGATAAAACCCTCTTCTTGTAAAAGTCCCGATTGAAAATATCTTTTATACGGTCCGTTTCTTGGAAATTGCCATGTCTCTGCTCCGTCTTTGTTGGTATAAATTTTTATGAGTTCATTATTTACTTCGAAATCATAATACCAAGTTGTGTCAATCCGCACATTTGCTCTAATTCTAGTTTTGTAACAGGTATTTCCATTGTCGTAAAATGTGGTAATTAAGCCATCTTGCACATTGTTATCATTGCCATTTGGAACCCATTGCCCATTATTTCCAGCTTCATCAATTGACCATACCCAATCTGCATTTCTTTTATTAGAATTATCGATTGAATTGTTGCACGCAATTAGAATGAATGTTAGACAAATAAATATGTAGTGTTGGTTTTTCATAATTCGAGCTTACAATCAGATTAGGATTGACTGCATGAGAAATATACAAAAACAAAGGAACTTAAGATCTTTTCCAACGGACATACCTTATTGCCCTTTGGTTATTCTTTCAGCTATTACATTTGCAGAGTAAACCGCACCGTCCATATATCCTGGAAATTCTAAAGCTGACTCAGCGCTAGAAATTAACAATTTGTCATCAAAAAAGGATTGACTAAAAATTGGATTTCCATTGTTTTGATGCGGATTAAGAATAATATCAGATGCTTCAAAGGTATTTTTTTCATTGCTCCAAACGCATTCTTCATAACTATTGAATGCTTCTGCCAATGGGCCGAAAACCATTTTAATTTGGTTAATTACACGGGTACGTCTTTCTGAATAAGTGAGGCTTTTAAAGGATGGATGAATGAATCCGCAAAGTGCAAATTTAGACCTTTCGCGATTACAATGATCGTAGAATTCGGTAATAGGTCCTGCATTACTGAAAAACGTACTAGAGATATTTTCTTGTTGCCAGAAGGGCCTTTCGTAGGTCAAAGCAACCTTAATTGAATCTTCCATCCATGTATGCGTTTGTTCTGCAATATTTATAAGATCACTTGGTAAATGAGGTTCAAATGTTATTTTTTTTGACCATAATTTTGGAGGGATGGCTAGGACAACTGAATTTCCTTCAAAGGAATCATTCGCAGTTATGTGAACAGAATTATCATGAAATTTAACGCCTGTAACAGGTTGATTTAATAAGACGGCGTTTTTGTCCAGTTTGTTGAACAATGTGTTTATAATGTTAGCTGTTCCACCAGATATTCTGTAGCTAAGTGATTGAGTCGGAATTTGAACAGATTGAATGGGTGAAGTAGAGGAGGCTTGATAGAATACGGGGTTATCCATATGCTGTTCAAAGTAATCAATATCTAACTCATTTAAGAGTGCTATTAGATGGATGTGTTGCTTGTTAAACCAAGTTGCTCCCATTTCAACAGGAGTATTATTGCTTCCAAATACGGTATTGATTCTTCCGCCAACTCTTTCTCTAGCTTCTAGAACTTTAAATTGAATCCCTGCTTTCTGCAGACGGTAGGCAGTTAGTAGACCAGATAAGCCAGCACCGATTATTAGTATCATTTTGTAAAAATAATGAACTTGCCTAAATTTAGGACGTTAATGTTTGCATAGCGGGATGAATTTTTTCATAATTGGTGAAATATTGGTTCAAAATTGAACATTTGGTGTACGATTAGTATATGAGCGTAGCTGATTTATTTTGCAGTTAACTTAGAGAGCAAGATGCCCATTTAAACGCAAAAACGGTTTGAGAGTAATCCCAAACCGTTATTCCTTATGAATTTTGATAGCTTCTTATTGCTTAAAGGCTAATCAATAAGAGTGATTAAATCGGCCTTACTTTTTCGAACCTTTTTTAGGCTAACTAACCAATCATTTTCCTCATTTCGGTATCCAAGTGCGAGTATAACACAACTTCTTAGCCCTTTTTCTTTCAGTCCCAAAATTGCATCCACTTTTTCAGGTTCAAAACCTTCTAAAGGTGTTGCGTCTACCTGTTCAAAAGCAGCAGCAGCTAGACCCATTGAAAATCCAATATAAGCTTGTCTAGCAGCATGTGCAAAGCTAACTTCAGGGTCTTGTTTAGGATACGCGCCTAACAACATTTGGCGATAATTTTCCCAACCTTCATTTTTAAACCCTCTAACCTCGTTTGTTAAATCAAACGCTTTATTGATTCTATCTTCTGTATATTCATCCCAAGCTGCAAAAACTAAAAGGTGAGAACAGTCTGTAATGACAGATTGATTCCAAGCAACAGGTTTAATTTGTTCTTTTACTTCTTGATTTGTAATAACCATTACTTCAAAAGGTTGTAATCCACTTGAAGTTGGAGCAAGTGAAATAGCTTCAATTATATTGTCAATTTTTTCTTGAGCTACTTTTTCGCCATTCATTGCTTTAGCAGCATAGCGCCAATTTAATTTATCTAATAATTCCATATTTATTTTATCTATATTGTTTTGTTTCTATTATTTTCAGTGAGAATTTCAATCCATTGATTCAACATTTCCTTCAATTGAAGTACTTCTGATAATTCGATATTATCATTCAATAGAATCTTAAGTAGTTGCTCAGGAATCGGTTTGGCTTTATCCTTTAATAGCTTCCCTTTGTCTGTTAACTGGACAATAACACTCCGTTCATCCTCTGAAGATCTATTTCGTCGTATAAGTTCTAATTTCTCCATACGTTTTAACAAGGGAGAAATGGTATTGGTGTTTAAAAGCAATTTTTCTGTAATTTGATTTACAGTAAGACGATTGTTTTCCCATAGTACCATAAGCACTAAATATTGAGGGTAAGTTATCCCCATTTCGTCTAGAAATGGTTTGTATGCCTTCGTGATCAATCTAGACGCCGAATAGATTGGGAAGCAGATCTGATTGTTTAATTGTAAATTGTCCATTAGTTTTCAGATTTTTTTGTTCTCCATGATCTCCATGCACCTGATGACCATAAAGCCCAGATAATAAGGACAGGTTGAAAAAATAAGCGTATTAACCTTGCTTTGTCCGTATCTAAAGCTCCAAAGGCATCTTTACCATCTAGATACTGGGCAATATTTCCAGGGAATATTAAAACAAAAAACAGGGCCAATGCCCACCCGAACTTTGCACGTTGATTTTTCCAAAGCGCAAGGCCAAGTCCTAAAATCATTTCTGCAATACCTGAAAGTATAACGACCAAATCTTTACTCAATGGAATCCAATCTGGCACTTGTGCTTGAAAGTCGATTCGGTTGAAAGTAAGGTGGCTAAACCCTGCATAAACCATGAAAATGGCCAATAGAATTTTGAAAATATTTTGTATCAGTGTTGTTTTTCTTTCTTTACTCATTATACCTTATGTTTAGCGGGGGCGATTATGTCGCGCACGATACAAATGTAATACGATTTAATTTAAGTTCCATGTTATTACGAAACTATTGCTGTAATTAATATCAGATATTTAGAATTGTAACCAATGATTGGATAAAACTGGCCGTTTATGACGAATGGGGTAGTATTGAATTTATTCTAGTTAGCTAAATGCGCAAGAGACTTTTAATTGTCCAATTTGTAAATGTATTCTTCAATTTTTTTCCCTCTTGCATTTGCAAAATCTACATTGTTTCCAATTTTTATAAATCCGGCTTTTTCCAATACTTTCTGAGATCCATAATTATCATATGCGACTCTACCATGAATAGGGCGCGTTTTTTCAATAGCAAGAAATTGTTTTACTGCCGAAGACACTATTTCTTTACCCCAATATTTCTTATCCAATGCATATGTAATATCTGCATCACCTTCCATTACGAATTTCACAACACACCCCACAGCCTGGTCAGCTAGCATAATTGTTTGCATATGAACAGAATCAACCGTCATCAATCTAGTCCATTTTTTAATATAGGCGTCCTTGTCCTCTGGGTTTTTCGAAGTAAAGGCTGCCATGAAGTTAGCCTCTTCATCAGCCTGATTTTGGAAAAACACTTGCAAGTCTGATTCTATTGATTTCCTGAGTGAAATATTCATTGGTACAATTTATGAATTATAACGTTTAGTAAAATTAGCCATTTTATTTGCTGTTAATCTGTCTGAATACTGGTTTGACTAATTTTTTTAGCATTTGTATCAAAATGAAAATCCAAATGCTAGTTATATTTTTGATGCTTTTAATGATAAGGCATTAAACTCTCGAAAGTAGGTTATGAATTGATTTTGCAGGTATAGTTTTTTATATCCTATTCAAGTTTAACCTTGTAAGACAACACCCATACATCATGCTTTTGATTCTTTTTTAATTTAAACACTTCCTTAAAGTTTGGGTGCTCAATTATTTGCTCCCATCCTTCTTTGAATTCTACTTTATTTGTTAGGATCGGAAAAAATTTTGAACAAAACTGTTGATTAGTTTCATCTTTGACTTCAGAATCATCAGGTAGGTCAAAATTCCAGAATCCGATAATTCGAAAAATTCTATTTTGTTCATTATCGGAACTAAACTGTAGGCTACCAGATGCATATCCATTATCTAACCAAATTGTCAAGTTTGAGTCATGACAAATATGATCTGTTATATTTTCGAGACTATGATGGTATTTGTCTGAATTATTATTTTCATAACTCAAGCTGCTATCAATGGATTCCAGCGTTTGTCCTATGCTGAAAATTGGGTGACCATTATAGTGAAGGCTCAATGGTTCATAATTTGTTTCGGAATTGAAACCTTCATTTTCAAATGCTTGTTCAACGGTTACTGAGCATGCACATAGGAGCACAATGAGCGTGCAAAAAAAAATGTTTTTATTCATTAGCACTGGATTGTAATAGGTTGATATGTAGTTTTTGAATGGTGTTTGTGAATGTTTCTGTAGTTAAGAATAAGGCTTTCATTTTTCAAGTTCGTTTTGAATTAATAATATCATCAATTATGGCTAAGTGATGTTTGGTATGAATTCCAAGAAAAAATATGGACTCTTTTAATTTAAGATTTCCGAAAATTGGATGCGGAAAATAAGCGCCTTTTGATATTGTTTCTAATTCCTTAATTTTATTTCTTGTTGCTTCTAGACAAATGCGCAAACTATTTTCACTAAGCATCTCCTTTGGACGCACAACCTTGGGAGCTTTGCCTCTTCCTCGAGGGATTTTTTTTATGGTAAAAATCACAATTTTAGTAAAGTTGAATTTCCACTTATAGTCTTTGGGGTCAGATTTTAATATGAAGTCAGACGTTGCATCTATTGTCAAAAATATGTGTTCAAGATGCCATGCTACAGCTGCTTGTGAAACGGCTTGATTTAAGGCTTCACTATTTGAGATTTTAGTTTCCAGCTGATTTAAAAGTTTATCTAAAATGTTCATTTTATGGAGCTATGTTTACTTTAAAAAATATAGTTAAAGTACGCAATATCTTTTTTGCATTTTTGAGCAATTAGGTTACGACTTTTATCTGTATAATAATCTTTGTAGTCTTTTTTACTCGTTTCATTCATTATAGGGATTTCTGTTAAAGGCAGATTGAATTGATTCAATAATACGCCAATATTATTTTCCATATTTTCATAATGAAATATTTTATCTACGATAAGTTCGCCTTTTTTAGTTGTAAAATAGTCGAGAGAATTATAATGAAAAGTTTGTTTTGTAAAATCTGCTGCAGCATCCAATTCAAGAAATTCTTCAAACCTTTTCCTTTCTTCTGGGAGACTCTTTTGATCGTTAAAATGTATGAATGAATACCATGATAAAATGCGATCCCACGGGTTTCGTGTAAATCCAAAAGTATAATAGTCTTTATGCTTTTCAAAGAAAGTAGAATTTAAAGTCCTTGAGTTACTGTGTTGACAATGGTCGTTAGATTTAGTAAGGATTTTTTCTCGTATAATATTTGAAAAAGTCGTTCCTCCAGTTCTTTGAACGTGAATGAAAATCATTTTTAATTTATGCGATATTAACATATTTCGAGTTCATTTTTTTGATAATACGACGGTTGTATAAAATTAGTCAAACATACATGAATGCATCAGCAATCCTGTTTAATTCTTAAACGATCACTACAGTTACTGTTGTATTTTAGTTAGAATGTTATCACTGTAAATTCATCTATTCCAACAATCTTAACCCGCCTTTACGTAACTATAATCCTGCTTGTCAAAAACAAGCTCTTTAATTAGTGTCAATATATCTGCTAATTTTTCTAAATGTTCGACTGATACATGTCCATGTGATGGCGTAATCACCATCTTTTTTGGTTTTTTTATAGATAGATTGATACAGAGGAATTCACCATCTATTAGTTCCATAAAGAGGTGGTTCTTTTTAAGCCTTGCAATTAATTCCTTTGATCCTGTAAATTGGTATTGTTGGTTGATTTTTTCTTCAATTGAGCTATTTTTTCCAAAGAATAATACACGAAACATTCTACTCCAAAAGGACCGTGGGAATAATAAAAATTCAACGTCTAAAGGCTTGTCTAAAATCATTTTCATCCGAAACAATTCTGAGTCGTTATTGGCACCGCCAACTTCATTAAACCCAACTGCAATTTTATTTCCTTTATAAAACGTTTTACCGCTTTTTGCTTGCGTAATATATTTACCGTGAGGTGTATGCGCAGATTTTTCTTCCTCTTCAAAGTAGATACCGTTATACTTTGTAATAAACGTTTCGATAATATTCATTTAAGTCAATCGTAAATTAGACAGATTGAATGAAAATGGTGCCAACATTTTAAGCAAAGGAATGGAATATGAACGAGTGCCAATAAGAAGCAACAATTACTTCGCCTTTTTGCTGGTTGAATTCTTAGACTTGCTTTCTTGCAACCACGTTTGATTTTCGTTCATGATAATGCCTTCCAGTTTTTGAATCCATTCAAGTTGTTCGTCTTCATCTAATCTCTCTGCCATTAATGTTAAAACGAATTTTTCTGATTTCAATTTTTCGCTTGTCGTTCTGTACAATAACCATTTTTGGTAGAAGCCAAATAGGTTTAACATACCCGTTATAACCGTAATTAAAACGCCCATAAATCCAATTGAGTATTTTAAAAAGGCAAAATCTTTTGATGGTTCATCAAAAGAAGTTAAAAAAGGAATGAGTGTTGAAATGATCAGAATAAAAATATTTCCCGCAAAGAAATAACTCTTATAGGATTTTGACTTTTTATCGTACCACTTAATTTGGGGATCAATACGTTCTTTAATGTAATTATTTATATCCATAGCTAAATTGTTTGAATGTTAGGTGCGGTGCAAAAATCGGTTTATAGTTAGGTCGTTTTGTATTTAAATCTTTGCATGCAGGGCTCTTCATTAATATTTCAATCTTCGCAAGATAGCAAAAAGGTTTTAAATCTAATAAAGGGAGACTATTGTACTAGGGTAGCTTGTTCTATAATTGACGATAGACATTTAGCTTCATTGTTAAAATTTTCATTTCTCGCTCTTCTCTTAACAGTATTATTTTAACTTTATTTATTTTTTTTTCGGTTGCTTTTAATTTTCCCATAGCTTCTGATGATTCAGCAAATTTTGTTTCAGAGATGGCGTTTTTTGCAATGGCAATTTTAATTTGACTGCTTAATTCTGCGTTTCTTTCTGCTAATTGAACTTTATTAGCAGCTAATTTGTCGGCTTCTCTTTTCTTTTGTTCAATAGTGTCCATCGTTTGTTTTTTATGCGCTGTAATCCTTGTTTTATCTTGTCCAAAAGCAGCCGCTTTTTCAGTGTGAAAATCAGGAGTTTTGACACCGAAATTCGTAACTTTATCTTTGCGTTTATTAGCAAGGTTTGCATTTAGCGCTTCAATATCAGTTGACAATTGATCTGCCATTTTATCTGGCTTGAATATTATTCGAAATCACTTCAAGAATCAAATCGTGTATTCCATTCTCTTGTAAAACAGGTAAGATGAAATGGTACATTTGTTTGGTCAATCCGTGCCCTCTTTTTTGAGGAACAACGCCAGTTCCACCATTATAAAGTGCCTTATTTCCATTAATGATATTAACTCCATGCAATATGAAGGCAATAAGCTTCTCGTTTTCAAAAACGCCAACAGATAAATCTAAATCTACCTTGTCAGCCAGCATTTTTGCAGCTAATTGATCCAGTGTTAATTGGAATGAAACAAAATAGTCAGAAAAAGATTCATTAAATACAGTTAGAATATCTTTTATAGCTATACTATTTAACGTTTTAAATTCCATGTTTAATCAGTCTCATGGATTAGGCTTTTAGACATCAATTTACTCGTTAATGTTTTCAGGTTTAGGTGGGAATATTTTTGAAACGATATACCCAACAATCATAGCCAACGCGAAAGACGGAGCTAGGACATCTAGCTCTTTTAAATAGTCTGCTATTGAATCTATCCTAGAGAATACAAACTTGAATAATATGACGGATACAAACCCTGTAATCATAGAAGCGATTGCGCCTTGTTCTGAATATCCTTTCCAAAAAAGAGATAGAATAATCACAGGACAGAAGGTCGCAGCAATTCCCGACCATCCAAAAATCATAATCCAGAAAATTTGCCTATCAGGATAGAGATTGTATAATATAATGGCTATTCCTAGTGCAGCTAAAGCCATACCAACGGTCACTAATCTTGAGAATTTTGTTAATTCTGCATCTTTTAAATGAGGTCTGAATATTTTCTGATAAAAGTCACGTGTAATAGCGCTGGAAGCCAAAATAAGAAGTGAGTCAATTGTGGACATAATTGCTGATAGGACAATGGCAATGAATATAGCAACGAGAATTGTTGGTAAGAATTCATGTGTCATCATGCTTAAAACATTTTCAGCATCATTTCCTAAAACAGCTTCAGGATCCTGTCCTTCACTAGTGAAATAAATTCGAGCAAGAATACCAATAGTAACCGCTGCGGCATCTGTAATAAGCGTAAAAAGCAATGCTACCCATTTTCCTTTGTCAATTTCATGTTCACTTTTGATTGACATAAAACGAACATAGACTTGAGGGGAACCTAAGAAGCCAAGTCCAATCATTGAGAATCCTAAAATTGTAAATAGGTTCATCCAACCGTCGTCACTTGTCCCCATTACCTGGGTAAGGGCAGGATCAATGGCATTTAAACCTTCAGTAATACCAGCACCATGATCCATTGAAAACCAAATAACAATGGGCAGTAAAGCTAAACCAAAGAACATTAAAACGCCTTGGAACATGTCAGACCAAACTGCCGCTACAAATCCGCCAATGAAAATATATAGTAAAACAATTCCGAAACCAATCAATGCACCAACTTCATAAGGAATATTAAGCATTGAATCGAAGGCGATTCCTGTTACATCCATTTGTGTAGCCACATAAATAATAACGAAAATAACGAGTACAGAGGCCGCTATAATACGTAGGGTATTTGAAGATGATTTAAAGTGGCTTTGTAAATAATCAGGAATTGTAATGGAACCATATTTATCAGACCGCCTTTTAAAGCGCTTGGCCATAAACTGCCAGGATATAAAAACCCCGAGTAATTCACCAACAACAACCCAATAGCCCGAAAACCCAGCCATAGCACCCATTCCAGTCAGGCCGATTAATAGCCAGCCCGATTCTCCAGTTGCGCGTGCCGAAAATGCAACCGCCCAAAAACCCATGTTTTTTCCGCCTACATAATAATCACTCATGCCTTTAATTCGACGCGAGGCTAGAATTCCAATGAGAAATAAAATTCCAACATAAACTGCTAGAACGGATATTTTAATGATGAAATCTTTGTCTTGCATAATGTTTGATGTTGGTGATTAACGCTCAATTGGTTTGAATTTATAACTCTCAAAAAAATCTTTGAATTTGAATTTTTAAGATTACGCAAATTGCTTAAAAAAATGTGATTAATTGCAATTTTTGAGTGAAAATTATCGAAAAACAGCAAAAAATCGATATAAAATCCCTAAATTTGTACCACTCAATTGATTCGGTAAATCACATTGAATTAATTAGTTGGATTTGGGGATTGACCTTGGATTTGTACATTGAATGAGCAAAAAAGCGATAAACCATTTTGACTTCTACCGCACACACAACCGAAACATTCCAATCATTAGATGAACTAGTTTCCGCCCTATCAGAAGGGGAGAGGACGAGCTACGATCACATATTCCGATCAACGAAGTTGCCAAGTAGCTTCTATGAAGGCTATTGTTCATGGTCTGATAAATCATACACCCGTAATTGCATTATTGACACCGAAAAATTTGAATTAATCCTGCTTTGCTGGGGTGAAGGGCAAATGACGCCAATTCACGATCATGGCGGTGAAGAGTGCTGGGTTAAAATTGTCGAGGGAGAATTTAGAGAAAAAATTTACCAAGAAAATGAAGCTGGTGAACTGACTGTCATTAAATCAGCAGTTTCAAAAACCAACGACATTTCCTATATGATAGATTTTATGGGCTTTCATAGTTTAGAAAATCTGTCGAATAAAAGAAGTATGTCATTGCATCTTTATGCAAAACCAATTCGCAGTTGTAATTTGTATGATGCGAAATCTGGAGAATTTGTCAATAAAGATTTAGTCTATAATACAGTCTCAGAATTCGGGACAAAATAAAATAATAAAAATTACATGTCTGATATTAATAGTGATTTAAGCTTATTCAACGAACTTGTTGAAGTCTTACTTAATGAGGAAGAGAAACATCCTGTAGCGGATAGAATAGAGGCCAATAAACTCTATGATTCAATTGATTTGTCATTGAATGAAGCAGGAATGGTTGATGATGCGTTTAAAGTTGTTTTACAAGACGTGCTCGTATCAACTCCTAAAACAGCAACAAACTTATTCTTTAACCAACTTTTTGGAGGAAGACAAAGCAAAGCTATTTTAGGTGACTTATTGGCTGTTATGTTGAATAACAGTATGTATACCTACAAGGTTGCAGGTCCACAAGTTGGAATTGAGCAGGAAATTATCAGACAATCTTGTGATCTAATTGGTTATGGTGCGCAAAGTAATGGCACATTCCCAACAGGAGGTTCAATGAGTAATTATATGGCATTGGTGATGGCGCGTGATGCGAAAGATCCAAATTGCAAAGCTGATGGAATGTCGAAACCATTAGTTGTTTATACTTCTAAAGAATCACATTATTCAAATGCTAAGAATGCAAGTTTTGCAGGAATCGGTAGAAATAATATCCGTTATATCCCCGCAGATTCAGTTGGGCGAATGATTCCTGAGGAATTGGAAAAGCAAATAATTAAAGACATTGCAGACGGATTTATTCCGACCTATGTTAATTGTACTGCAGGAACAACTGTTTTAGGAGCTTTTGATCCAATTGATAAAATTGCAGATGTAACTGAAAAATATAATGTTTGGTTGCATGTAGATGGCGCATATTCTGGAAGTGTTATTTTCAGTGATAAGTATAAACATCTTTTAAAAGGAATGGAACGGTCAGATTCTTTCAGTTATAATGCACACAAAATGCTTGGTACGCCAATGACGTGTTCGCTTATTTTAGTGAAAGATAAAATGCAGTTGCATAATTCGTTTAATAATGAGGCGGATTACCTTTATCAAACAGATGGTGATGATTTCAACTTAGGTAAAACCTCTTTCCAATGCGGAAGAAGAAATGATGCCTTGAAGTTTTGGACGCTCTGGAAATCTGTTGGAACGAATGGATTAAGGGAAATAGTAGATCATCAATTCGAATTGGCAGATGTAGCGCGTGATTATGTTCAAAACAACCCTGATTATACTTTATACAGTTATGAGGATTCCATCTCTATCTGTTTCAATTATAAGAATATTGATCCTATTACGCTTTGTACGGCATTGTACGAGCATCAAATTACAGTTGTAGGTTTTGGCTCTTTTAATGAAGATACTTTTGTTCGCTTAGTAACGATAAACGCAAATAATAGCAAACAAGATATTTTGAACTTCTTTAAAGTAATGGAGGACTTTGTTGAAAAGACACCAAGCTTGATAACGGCCAAAGAAGAGGTTCAAGGTTAATAGGCATATCTTTTTGGATATTAGCCAAGATGAATTAGTCCATTTTACCAATTTTCTTTTTGTGAGTAGAGGTAGCGTTTAAGCTAGAATGCGCAATTTATAACTTGGAAACAAGTTGTTAGTTGCTTAAAAAGTATAGGTTACATTCGTACGTGTTTTATAATAAGGTTATCTGTCCTTTTGCAATTAAACCGTGTTTTATTGACATGAACATGAAAACGTAATTCCCTAAAGGAAGTGCTTCGTCATTTTGATTAATCCCTGTCCAGATGAATCTTTCAGAATATTCAAAATGCTGACGAAATACCAGCGTCCCGGTTCTTGCATTTCTAATTTCAAGATCCAGTGGCAATTCATTAATAGCTGGAATTTCAATTTCCCAAAACTTATTCTGACTTGCTTGCATGACATAATTGGCATCCTTATATGTAACGTTCAAGGATAGTGACTGACTTGCACATCCATTTCTGTCTTTTGAAATAATTTGGTAAGTCCCTCGGGCTACAATTTGATCTTCATAAACGGGGAAGAATGTAATTCCATTATCTATTGAGAAATCGGTTAAAAGGACTTGCTCATCTGGTTGATTATCAAATTTCAGTATGCCGTCCTCACCGCCAAATGTAGGTTGAGTGAGTTCATATTTAGGTGTGATTTCATTTGTTATTAAACAAGGATCTTCAATTAATGGCATCTGATTTGAAACGGAGTCTTGTTTTTCATCAATAGTTGTGTCTAGTGAATCCTCATTATTAGCTAAAATAATCTGATCATAATATTTTTCAGGATCTTTAAGAATCAATTCAATTGGTCCGTAAATTTCTACAATAGAATCCGAATTTGAAATATTATTTTCCTTTAAATTTTCTGCGATTAAGTTTGCGTAATATGCCGTTTTATCATTAGGATTTTCGATTGAATTGTTAGCGGCCAGGCTTGTTTCTTCCCTGTATGCGTCATTTGAATTATCAATTATAGTTTTATCTGACACGTCCCTTTGGTCAATGATTGAATTGTTTATGTTATTGTCAGGTAAGTAAGTTAATAGTAACCATACAACAATTATTATTGAAATGATAGCGGCTATTATAATTTTGATCCTCTTCTGTTTTAGTGCTTTTTGATGTTGCGCATGAATTGCTTGGAGTTGTTTTTTGATATTCAACTTTTCACTACTGATTATGGCTTCGTTCGCAAAACGTTGCATTTCTACCTCATCTTTCAATTCTGTGTCCGTTTCAATTCGATTTTCAAACTGTGCCAATTGTTCACCAAAGAGTTGACCATTCAAGTAATCGCTGATTTCGTTATGTGTCTTTATTCCTTTCATTTATACAACCACTCCTTTGACTTTTCGTTTTCTCGCATTATTTTAATAAGCCTCTGTTTGCATTTGTAATTCTTAGTTTTTGCAGCATTGGCAGTACTAAATCCCATTCTCTCACTTATCTCTTCCATTCTGAGATTGTAAAAAATACTGTTGGTAAGTAGTTCTTTACAACGTTCACCTAGTTGGTTGAAGAGGGAATCTAATTTCTTAGCTCTCTCCATATCCATGGTTCTGCTCAAAAAATTATCATTGTCGACGTGCGCTCCCATATTCTCCAAACCTTCTGATCCTACCAATAATTTACTTTTCTGTTTTGTTCTGTTAATCCATAAATTCCGACTGATTGAAAACAAAAATGCATCAACGCTTTTACCTTCTGTGAATTTACCGGCTAGCACATAATCATAAAACGAAATGACAGCATCTTGAAATATGTCTTGAGCTTCTTCTACATTACCATTGTTCTTAAGTATCCAACTTCTTATTTTAAACTGCGTTGTTTCATATAAAAAAGGTAAAACATGGTTTGCTTTTCCAATTTTAATGGCTTGTATTATTTCGATATCTGAAAATTTATTTTTCATATAAAAAGGTGAAGAGCTTCTTAACTCTCCACCTTTGAATTATTATTATCTAACTATTGTAATATTAAAAACTCCGAATTCACCACATTTCACCACATAATATCCCATTGGCAATAATTGGTTTTTATCATCTACGCCATACCAATCAAGGTCTTCAATTATCGTTTTTACAATAATACCGTTGCGGTTATAAATTATTGATCCTGATGGAATAAAGATATTATCGGCATCACCGTCATTATTAGGAGTGATTGTGAAATGTCCAGTTGGGCAACCACTAATGGTAATCGTTTTACAATGCTCCATAGTTGAGTTGATACAGTCCTCGTCAACAATCGTTAAGCAGACCGTGTAAATTCCAGGTGCTGAATATGCATGGGTAGGGTTATTGTTAGCAGAAGTAGAACCGTCACCAAAATCCCACATAAATGCATCAGCATCATTTGCGCTTATTGACGAAGTATTAGTAAATGTAACATTTGATTGATTGATTTCATAGGTGAAACCAGCATGGCAATCTGCACAACTATCTAAACAAGCTACATAAAAAATTCCTGTCGGAATCCATATATCAACTTGATCAAATTCACCTGAAATAAGCAATATACCATCCATGAGTGTGTCTAAAGTGAATTCAGTTCCTACATATGGCAGCGTTGCTCCAATTAAATTAATTGTATCTCCGTTCACCATAATTCTTTCCGCAGTGGCATTAATGGTCAATTCTCTGCAAGGATAAGAAGCTGCAGAAACATCAAACGTAAGGTAACCATGGAATAGAACTTCTGTAGGATCAATAGATAGAAAAGAAGTTTGTTGGAAATATCCAGGTCCAGGTGCACTCGCTAATGTTTTAATGATTGTTAAATCTCCCGTTGTGGCCAAAGAGGCACCCATAGGGTAGGTAACATCATTATTATAATCTGCTAAATCGTCTGTAAAAGAAGTTGCGTCAAGGCAACCGCTTGATGGTGGAGTTGCGCAAGTATCTATACAGGCTTCATAAAAAATTCCTGTAGGGATCCAAATATCAGTTTGATCAAATTCACCTATTACAATAAATATACCAGCTGCAATAGTGTCTAAGGTGAATCCACTGCCTATGTGAGGGAAAGTTGTTCCAATATAATTAATTGTATCACCGTCCACAATGATTCTTTCGGCAAATGCATTAATGGTCAATTCTCGGCAAGGAAAAGAAGCCGCAGAAACATCAAACGTAAGATAACCATGGAATAGAACCTCTGTGGGATCAATAGAAAGAAAAGAAGTTTGTTGGAAATATCCGGGTCCAGGTGCACTCTCTAATGTTTTAATAATACTTAAATCCCCTGTTGTTGCCAAGGTAGACCCCATTGGGTAAATTACATCATTATTATAGTCTGCTAAATCGTCTGTAAAAGAAGTTGCGTCAAGGCATCCGCTTGATGGAGGAGTTGGACAGCCTTCTAAGCATGCTTCATAAAAAAATCCTGTAGGAATCCATATATCAGTTTGATCAAATTCACCTGTAATAATAAATACGTTAGCTGAAATTGTATCTAAGATATATCCACTGCCTATGTGAGGGAAAGTTGTTCCAATATAATTAGTGGTATCTCCATCCACAATGATTCTTTCGGCAAATGCATTAATGGTCAACTCTCTGCAAGGATTAGTAGCTGCTGAAACATCAAAGGTTAGATAACCATGGAATGCGACTTCAGTGGGACTAATTTCTAGAAAAGAAGTTTGTTGGAAATATCCAGGCCCAGGTGCGCTAGCTAATGTTTTAATGATACTTAAATCTCCTTCCGAAGTTAAAGTGGCCCCCATTGGGTAAATAACATCATTATTATAATCATCAACTGTACCTGTGAAATCAGTATGGCTGATACAATCTTGTGCGAAGCTATTTCCAATTGATCCTAAGCTTAGAATCAGAATGAGAAAATATTTATTTATTGTTTTCATAGTATTTACGTTTTTTATATAGGCTACAATGTTCAGTGCAAAAAGTAACCCCTAACGGCTACTTTTTTTTAAATTGATATCATACCCTAGGAAAACTTCAAATAATTGAATATTCGTTTTTTGACTTTTATAAGTTGGCGTGAAATAAGACAGGTTAACGTCTAAAAAGGCATTCTTTATTTTTATATTTTCAACTCCTGCAAAAAAGTAAAACCCGTTTTTAGGTTCAATACTCAATCCAGACGTAAACAAGTCCTTTAATCGGAAATGAAGACCGAAGGTGCTTACAAAACCTGAAAAAATTGAGTTGCTTTTTTTGCTGTAGCGGCTTAAAACACTCGGAATGATGTCAACATTGTCTCCTAAACTTAAACTTTGTTTAAGAAGAAGGTTTAGGTGACGACCTAAAATTATTGTCTGATCAATGGGTTGGACTCTTGCGCTAGTCAATTGATTCATACCCAATGTAATTTCAGTGTTCTCACTATATAAACTGACGCTAGTGCCACCATCAAATGCGAAATCTGAAAACCCACCAGTAACAGTATTTGCTGAAACCGAGAAATTATAAAATCCTGCGGTAAGACCTGCAGCAAATTTAAATTGATCGGAGATTTTTAAATGAAAGCCATAATTTAAATAAGCCCTATTTCTGTTTATTATAAACCCCTCTTTGTCACTCGTAATTTGAAGGCCAATGGAGTGGTGGTGATTATCTTTTTTGCCTTTTAAGCGGTATTGAAAAGAAAAAACAGAAGTGTTTATTCCTCCAAAATTATTGCTATTCCTTCTGTGCCCAAGGACCAATTTTATATCCTCATGGTCCTTAAATATGAGCGAATTTATTTGGGGATCATTAAAATATTGTCCGTAATAAATTGGTAATTCGTATATCTCATTTTGACCGTACAGCTGCTGTACAGAGAAAAAAAGTATAAAAAGCAATCCTATTTTTTTTATCATTACAGTTGTATTACAACTTGAATTTAAAAAAGTAACCCCTAAGGTTAACAAAAAAGCTGTAGGTACGAAATTAAAGGTTAGACGTATTTTTTGATTCAAGTTAAATTATGACCATTCCTAAAGAAAACCTGTACATTGATAAACTTGTATTAAGCAGCCCCACATTTGTTTTCTATATTCGAGTATCACTAAAAAACACTAATAATGAACAAAATAAAAAACACAAAGTCTATTCGTTCTTTTGAAAACAATATGATAAAGAATACAATTGCGATTAAAGGTGGTAATTCGCCTAAAAGATTTTATGAGGAAATGGATATCATAGAAGAACGAACAGAAGAAGGAGCTGGATTAGAATAGAACGATTCAAATATTCATTTTCAAAGGTTTAGTTATATTTTGCATGAGGATCTTGCCATCCTTTTTTAGCCTGCATTTCTGTTGGCGTTGATTTTATGACGTAACCTTCTACTTTTGGCGCTTCACTTTCGATTGCCTGAACAATTTTTCCGCCAATTGTTTTTTTCTTATTGTCCTTGTTTTTTGCCATTCCTTGCGCAGTTTTCAGCACCCACTCTGTAGACATTTGTTCACCTTTAGCTGCAGATGATCCAAGCTTTGCTCCAGGTCCTTTAGCTTCAACAACACAAAAAGTACCATTTGGCTTTTGCCATATTTGGTCAAAACCAGATCCT
>JBLHOW010000086.1:0-27126 GCA_047623705.1 Crocinitomix sp. | reverse complement strand
TGCAAATTTAGAACATCATCACGAAAATAAATTAATCGTTCATGCAGAGTTCCCAAAAGAAACACATTTGATTGCAGAGGAATCTTACATCAACTTTTTTAAATAATTAAAGGTGGTTTACATAGTGTCTAGTCAGAAATAGACGGATTTATACAAATCGAGTAGATTTTGAATTTGCTTTATTTCCGTCTAGACACTATCTATAAATAACCCCGCTTAGTCCCTTACTAGGCGGGGTTTATTACGCTTATCATTTTAATTCAAATACGACTTTAACATCCAAACGGTTTTCTCTTCTTGTGTAATATAATCGCTCATTAAAGTGACAGTACCTTCATCATCATTTTTTCCTGCATTTTGCAATATGCTGCGTTGTGCGGTAATCAATAATTTAAAATCATCTAAAATACTTTGCACCATTCCTACTCCGTCCGTTAATCCTTTTATTTCTTTAATTCTTGAAATGGCTTGATAATCAGTAAAGCTATGTAATGGTGTACCATCCAATGCCAAAATTCGTTCGGCAATTTCATCTACTTTTAAATTAATATCATTGTACAATTCCTCAAACTTCAAATGCAATTCAAAAAAGGATTTGCCCTTTACATTCCAATGAAATCCCCGCAAATTCATATAAAATTGCTGATAATCTGCTAATAGTTGATTTAAGTTTTTTACTATTTCGATTGACTTTTCTTGATTTAGTCCTATGCTATTTAGTTTCATAATACTTCGTTTTTTTAACAAAGTTAGGCAGCACTATGGTATTTATCAAATTGATAATATTACACTCATTATTGACTAAATCAATATAGATTATTGAATAAATTAAAGAAGCGCTTATAAGTTAGGACCCTATTTACACCAAAGCAGCAAATGCTTAAGGAATAAGGCTTGTTGATCTATAAAGAGATTATGGGAACATTTTGCCAAATACACCATGTTTTCATCTCCTATAATATTCGTCAATTCATCAATTTGCGCGGGTGAATACAAACCATCTTCTTGTCCATACATTCCATAAATAGTGACTTTATTTTTAACAAGTGTTTTTAGTTCTTCCGTCAAATCAATTGTTGTATAATTTTCATTTTGCATAAACCCTAAAGGTCCTGCCTTTTCCATTTTACTGGCGATTTGATATAATTCCTTATTTGCTTCGAATAGTTTGATGATTTCTCTAGCCGCTTTGGTTGGTTTTTTCGGAGAATAAAACCCATTGTGCATAGCGAGACTAAAACATTCCGAACTATAAGTAATTGTTGTACTATCGCTTTTCGCTAAAGCATTAACATATGCCCAGCTTCTAACATCTTTTTGCTGCGAATGAATTTGTGCACATGAATGCAAAATTGTTTTAAAAGTGACTTGTAAATTTACGGGAGCACTAAGCAACACCAATGACTGCACTTTCTCTTTATTTGCTATTGCAAACTTTGTTGCAACAATACCACCAAAACTATGTCCTATTAATGAAGCCGTACTCAGATTTAATGAATCGTAAATAAAATTTAAATCTTTTATTGATTCATCAAAAGTAAAAGCTGCACTCAAATCAATTGAACGCCCTTCTCCTCTTCTATCGTAAACAATTACGTAAAACCCTTCATCCGCTAAAACCTGTGCAGTGGTAGCTTCAAAACTGGCCGAATTATAACCCGGTCCGCCATGCAAATAAATTAGTGCATTATTAGCTGAATCGCCAAAAGTGCGCAAATACAAATCCTGCCCAAATGTGGAAGAGATTAAGCTTAAGAAAGCAATTGATAAGATCCAATTTTTCATACCATCACATTTTCGTTAACTGATTCAAACGCAGTTGCTGTTGTTTTTTCCCACCTATTTTCATGACAAGCCAGCATATCTTGAATTAAAACCATTTCAGGATATTGATTAGCAACAATGGTCTCACGTAGAAATCGTTTTCCAATTTGTTTAATTTCTATGAAGCTTTTTTCATCCATAATCATAAACCAAACATTGATTCCTACATATTTTCGATAAACAGGAAAGCCCAATTCTTTATCGCTCATTGCATTTCAATTATTAAATTTGTACCATGACAAAAGACGCCAACTTTGCTAAAGGTTTAATCAAAGTTAAAGAAAATGATCATTTGGCCGCGATTAAACTCTTTACATTGGTTTTAAAAACGGATCCAAAAGACGCCAATGCACTCTCGCAACGCGCAGTTTGCTATTTAAATTTACAAAACCATAAAAAAAGTATGGCGGATATTAATGCCGCCATTCAAGCAGATCCCACACATGGTTATTATTATCAATGCCGTGCTTATATAAAAGCAAACATGAAGGATTATGAGGGTTCAATCAAGGATTATGAAAAAGCCGTTGAACTAGATCCAGAAGATAGTATTGCTTATAATAATTTAGCTTTAGCACAAGAGCAAATGGGCTGGGCTAAACAAGCCAAAGCGAATTTCAATAAATCAGACACTATTGCCGGAATTAAAACAGCCGAAGAACGTTCAAAAGATCGGGTCGGAAAAAATGGAATTGCTGAGCACAAAAATGGAGATACAGGAAATAAAAATGGCGCTCCAGTAATTAACAAAGCAGATAAACAGAAGGAATCAAGTAATACGGCACTTCAAGAAGCTAAATCTGTATTCACCAAAAAAAGTAGTTTCAAAGAGTTTCTGAACTTTATTAAAAATGGTTTTAAATTAAAAAAGGATGACAAAAGCTGAAAAAGTACAATACATCATTGATGAGCTGGAAAGAATCTATCCTGTAGTTGACATCCCGCTTGATCATAAAGACCCTTATACGCTATTGATAGCGGTGCTACTATCAGCACAATGTACAGATAAACGTGTAAATTTAATTACGCCTACACTCTTCAAACGCGCGGACAATCCTTTTGACATGATTAAACTTTCTGTCGAAGAAATTAAAGAAATTATTCGACCATGTGGTTTATCTCCCATGAAATCCAAAGGTATTTATGGCTTATCGCATATTTTAATTGACAAACACGGCGGTGAAGTACCTAACGATATGGCTGCATTGGAAGAATTACCAGCGGTTGGACATAAAACGGCTTCGGTAGTTGTATCTCAAGCATTTGGTGTTCCTGCTTTTCCAGTTGACACACATATTCACCGTTTGTTAACTCGCTGGGGCATGACCAATGGAAAATCTGTTGTACAAACCGAGCGAGACGCCAAACGTCTTTTTCCAATTGAAATATGGAACAAATTACACATCCAAATTATCTATTATGGACGTGAATATTCTCCTTCAAGAAGTCCCAAATTAAGCGTAGATTATATTACTCGGACAATTGGGGCTAAAAAAGTACTCAGTACTTACAAGGATTATTCTGAGCTAAAGTAATAGAAAGCGTCATTTTCATCCGTTATTAATTGGATAAAAGCGGTACAAAAACCTATAAATTAAGAACATTTATATTTAGCGTAAATCCAAAACTTATGCGCAAAGGATATTTATTCATCCTAGAATGTTCCAATGGAACTTACTTTACTGGTAGTACAATTAATCTTGAAAAATCAATGTTGGCACAATTCTCTGGCAAAGGAGCTAACCATACAAAAAAATATCAACCACAGAATTTGATGTATTTAGAAGATTTTTGGGAAATCAATCATGCTTTTAAAAGAGAGAAACAGGTTCAAAACTGGAGTCACAATAAAAAAAGCGGGTTAATTGCAGCCAATCAAGAGGAGCTGTTAAGGCTTGCTGACAAACATAATGTCTTGCAATACACCAGTCGAAAATTGTCGGAACATTGAACCTATTCTTCTTAAGCCCTATGCGAATCTCGAAGAGAATCATATTGCGGCAATCATAGAAAGTAATTCTTTAATTCACAAATAAACTTCTTTAATCTTATTAAGGCTGGAATAAGAATGCAATTAGTAATTATCAAAGGTATAAACAGAAAAATTGCCCTTGAATGATTGAACCTCATTCATGTTATAATATTCTTCTAAAAAAGGTAGAATTCCATTATTCGGATAAAGCATTTCCGAGTCAAAATCAATAAATATTAAACGACTAGGAGCATTTACAGAAATGGCGTCTGAAGCATAAATTGGTTTGAATCCAGCCTCAACCATTCTGCTACTGGTATTTTCGTAATCTTCAAAAACATCTTGATTATAATGATACGACAAGGTCAAGCCATAATGAGGAGGGCAATAAAAGACAGAATCGTCATGTTTTATTTCTTTTATGTAGGCCATTAATTCATCTGTATTTCTGTTGACATCAGGAACGGGTTTAAAACTTAAGGTGAAAGGAATGATAATTAAGAATGGGATGAACCGTTTCAAACCAGTGTACTCATATCGCGCAACAAAAGCCACAATAATCAGAAACAAAGGAATTGTCAAAAACTGAATGTATTTAGCAATAAACATAGGTTGAAAAATCAATGAGATCAGAAACATCAATAAATAACCCCCAATGAACCAAAAACCAAAATATAAATGTGTTTTTGAACCATCCGAGTCCTTTTTTCTTTTTCCAAGAATGATTGATAGTATAACTAAAGCAACAGTAACGAATAACGTAAATTCATTGTTCAATAACTTAACCAAATTAGACCATAAATCTTGTATTTCGGCAGGAGCAACCCAAGAGCCATTCGACTTAAAACTATCTACCCGATTCATGAAAATACTTATACCTGGAATGTAAAAAACCACACCAACACATAAAGCTAATACCCCTTGAGACAGCTTTGATTTCGTCCAAGAAGAGAAGAAAAAAAGAAAAACTAACCCTTCCATTACAATAACAACTCCGCCCAAATAATGCGTATAAAGTAACATGGCATTCCAAATACCCAATTGAATAAAAGTCCGTTTATTTTCAAATAGAAAGCTATAAAAGGTTGTAATTACTAAGATGAAAAACAAGGTGAAAAGACCATACATCCTTACCTCCATGGCGACATAATGATCTAAACGAGAAAAGATAAAAAGACTTACTAATAAAATGGCATATTCCTTTTTCCAAAACTTTCGTCCGAACTTATATAAACAGACAATTGATATTAAACTGATTAGCAAGCCCAGAGATCTTAGAGCAAAAATGCTACCTCCAAATAGCTTAATCCAAAAGTGTAGAAACACAAAGTGAAGTGGCGGGTTATTTTCGTTTTCAAATATTTGAAATAAATTCTCGAAATTTTGTTGACTATGAAAAATAGAAAACGGTTCATCAAGTGAGATTGGGAATTTATCCATCACCAAAAAACAGAGGAGCATTTGCACTAAAATAAGTCCAATTATTATTTTCCGATCAGAGATTAAATTCAAGACTACTAAAATAGAAAACAAATTTCAAGTACGTTTATTTAGAAACAATTTTCCTCAACCCTACCGAATCAATTTTAATCTTCTTAAATTTGAACAGCTAAAAAAGGAAACTATGCAAGATGTATTTATTATTGATGGAATTAGAACAGCTATTGGAAACTTTGGAGGAACATTAGCACCAGTCAGAACAGATGATTTAGGTGCAATTGTGATGAAAGAATTACTAGCTAGAAATGCAAATTTTGACCCATCAGAAATTGAAGATGTCATTTTTGGCTGTGCCAATCAAGCAGGTGAAGACAATAGAAATGTAGCACGAATGAGTGCGCTATTGGCAGGCGTTCCGATTACTGCTGGTGCAGAAACTGTTAATCGATTATGTGCCTCAGGAATGGCTTCAACTATTAATGCATCTCGCGCAATTAAAGATGGCGCCGGGGATATTTATATATCTGGTGGTGTTGAACATATGACACGTGGCCCATGGGTTATTTCAAAAGTTTCTAAACCATTTGGCAGGGATGCACAAATGCATGATTCTAGTTTTGGATGGCGCTTTGTCAATCCAAAAATGAAAGAAATTTTTGGCACAGATGGCATGGGAGTTACGGCTGAAAACTTAGTAGCACAATACGGAATTTCAAGAGAAGACCAAGATCAATTTGCCTATTGGAGTCAAATGAAAGCTACAACTGCTCAAAAAAGCGGTCGATTAGCAGAAGAAATTGTTGCTGTTGAAATTCCACAGCGAAAAAAGGATCCAATTATATTTGATCAGGATGAATTTATAAAGCCAACTACTTCTTTAGAAATTTTAGGGAAGCTACGCGCAGCGTTCAAAAAAGAAGGCGGCTCAGTAACTGCTGGAAACGCATCAGGTCTGAATGACGGTGCAGTTGCATTATTAATTGCAGGAGAATCAGCTGTAAAGCGAAATAACTTTACACCAATGGCTAGAATCGTTTCTGCCGCAGTTGCAGGTGTTGAACCACGTATTATGGGAATAGGACCTGTATATGCATCAGAGAAGGCATTAAAACGTGCTGGTTTAACTATGGACGATATGGACATTATCGAAATTAATGAAGCTTTTTCAGCTCAGGTTTTGGCGTGTACACGTAAATTAGGAATTGCTGATAACGATCCACGGATTAATCCAAACGGTGGTGGTATTGCTATAGGACATCCACTTGGAATGACAGGTGGTAGAATTCTACAAAGCGCTGCGATTGAATTGCAAAAAACCAATAA
Organism: Crocinitomix sp.; assembly: GCA_047623705.1. GTDB lineage: Bacteria > Bacteroidota > Bacteroidia > Flavobacteriales_D > Crocinitomicaceae > Crocinitomix. The sequence continues at coordinate 20,567 of JBLHOW010000086.1, read as the reverse complement.
GCGTTACGCCCTAGTAACTATGTGCATTGGAGTTGGACAAGGTTACGCAACGATTATTGAACGCGCATAGCGTGAACAATATTGCTACTCCTTTTTATAAAGATCCTGTCGTCATTGGCTTAGTGTCTAATGTTGGCTTACTCTTAGGAAATATATTAGGTTATTGGAGTTTTGCTGAAACCCTTTTCACTTACATTTATGAAATCCTTCTTTTTACGGTTCTTGCATTTATTTACTTAACCGCAAAAGGACGTATGCATAACCCAGGTTATATGCTTATGGGTGGTTTCTTCATTATTGCCATTGCTTTCGGATGCACGCTTGGTGTCTCCATTTCTATAGGTGAAATAATCGACCCTCCAAGAGGTGATTTAATTTTGAGCACTTTTCATCAGGTTAAACATATTTGGCCCATCTTTTTTATATTAACCATTAGCGGAATTATCGCATTTTTTGATCTATCGGCAAAGGATCGAGAACTCTCTTTACAAACCACACTCTTTTATAAGATATTTTTGGTGGCTGCAATAATTGCAGGCGCCTTACTATTTGTTTATTCGTTTGGAATTAAAAGTAAATTGGTCATTGTAATTATTACAATTATTGCCCGAATTGGACTCGATTATTATTTAAATCCAGCAGTTTTTAAGTCTTATTTGAAAAAGATAGGAATAAATTTATAAAAAAAACAACTCTACAACCTCTATAGAATAAGGGTTTTTAATTTTATTTTAAAAAAAATGATTTTTCTTTAGGGGAACATAGGGGGATGATTGTATTAATATTGAGATGGACGAGTATTGTTTCATAACTAGGTTCATTTTAAAAGATGTTTTTTAAATTATTTGTAATGCCCGATTTGACACAGCAAATTGGGCATTACTGATAATTAAAAGTTCATACATCCTCAATTACTCCATTTCTCTTCACCCAAACAATGCTTCGCTAGTTTTGCAAGTCTGCGACAACTTGATTTCAAGACTCAGAAGATAAGCTATGCTCTAACTGACAATTCTCTCAATTATTCCCTAGTCGGTTTTTTTCGCAACGCTTTTTTTTCGCTATTTATCTTTTTATTCTTCAGCTTGCGTTTTTTTGATCCTTTTGTTGGTTTAGTTGCCCTGCGCACTTTTGGACGAATCAAATTTTGCGTTAATAAATTCAACAGGCGTTCAGTACAAAGCGCCTTATTTCTAAATTGACTCCTACTCTCTTCTGCTGATAATTGTAAAAGCCCCTCTTTTGTTATACGCCCAGCCAACTTTGTAGTCAAAACCTGCTTTTCACGTTCGGTTAAGCCTTGCGACAATTCTATATTAAACGAAGCAGTGACTTTTGATGCCACCTTATTGACATGTTGCCCTCCAGCGCCAGAACTGCGCACAGCTTTGTAGATTATTTCAGTAGTAATAGCAGCTTGATCCATTTAAATTATAAAATCGCTAATTATTTAACCTCTATTTTTTCACGATTTTAACCGTTTTTATTGCTTCATTTTGTGCAATAGAAAGAAAATAAATTCCATCAGCAAAATCGGCTAATGAAAATGATTTTTGATCTGTCGCTTTTCCTTGAACTAAGGTTTGCCCAGTGATTGAAGTTAACTGATAATTAAAATTACCCGATTTTATTACGTTTATTTGATCTTGTGTCGGGTTTGGATAAACCAATAATTGATCTGCATTTAAATCGGTAATTGATAATTGCGTACCTACAACAATGGTAGCGGTATTAAAACATCCATTGGCATCCGTAATAATAACGGTATAAGTTCCACCAGCTAAATCAGTTAAATTTTGCGTATCATCTGCATCTCCTGTTCCATCATTATCCCAATCAAAAATATAAGGAGCGACACCAATATCAATGTCTAATGTAATGGAACCATCATCACCAAATAATTCATCCGTACTGGTCAATGTTATTTCAGGATTAGGAAATACCGTAATCGCTATTGTCGCAATTGCAGAACAGCCACTATCATTGGTTCCAATCACCGTATAGGTTACTTCACCAACTTCTTGAACAAATGCTTCACCATCAATAACGCCCAAGGCCCATTCATACGTATCTGCTCCATCACCGGTAAGTACGATAAACTCGCCTTCACAATACGATTCTTGATCAGAACTTGCGGAAACCTCTGGTAATGTAAGAATCATCACTTCCACTGTTGCAGAATCTTTACACCCAAATTCACTTTCTCCACCAATAACCGAGAATATCGCTAATCCTGGACCGAGATCGGGCACAAATGCAACGCCATCCAAGCCGTAATTCCATTCATACGAATCTGCTCCACCACCAGTTAATGTAATTTCATCACCTTCACAAATTTCAGTTTCACTCGCCGCAGCTGTTACAGCAGGTGCCTCATGAATTGTTATCGTAACTGAAAAGGGACAATCATCACCTGAATCAGATGTGGCTATAAAAGTGATTTCACCTGTTTCACTAGGCGTAAAAGCTTCGCCGTTTATTACTTCCGCATCATCCCAAATAATTTCACCATCCGTAGTTGATTCAGCGAATAAAGTCAATTCTTCTCCTTCACAAATTTCTTCTGTTGATACTTCAGTAAGTAAAGCAACGCACAATTCTGTAATAATAATTTCTCCATTACCTTCACGTAAATTTGCTGTAGTGGATGCATCTGTTAATGCGCCCAGATAAGAGGATCCACCTGCACCACCACCAGCTGCAACACCAGATCCTGGAGAAGCACCCGCTCCTGAGCCACCGCCATAATAACCGCCACCGCCGCCACCACTTGCAACACTAAAATTACCATCAACCCCTACTCCTCCAAGCCCCAAATCACCCGAATTACCATTAGGTCCTTCTGGCCCATCACCTCCGATACCGCCTGCAATAGCCGTTCCTCCTTTACCACCTGAACCTATATTTGGATAAATACCAATATCGTAATACGGATCATCTCCATCTATTCCAGTTATTGCGCCTCCAGCCCCTCCATTTCCACCAGTTCCGCATGGAACGCATCCACCATTCACATAGTCACGACCGCCTCCGCCACCACCGCCAGCAACAATTACACGATTATCAAGCGCTACTCCATCTTGGCGTACATCAGATGCACCGCCGCCACTTCCTGCCCGACCGCCGTCTCCGTCACTCGGTGTTCCAAATCCTCCTAATGCACCGCCATTATAGCCCGCAACATCTTCAGTTCCTGTTCCACCAACATAAATATTAAGTACTTCTCCTGGACTAACGTCCAATACACCTGTTGCAAATCCTCCAAGACCGCCAAGCGACTGATCAAAGTCTTCGATAGTTTCTTCTTGCCCTTGTGCACCATAAGCGTCAATTTGAATTGACGTTACACCAACAGGAACAGTATACGTTTGCAAAGCGCCCGTATATTCAAATGTCACAGTAACCTGAGCATTTATTGAAGTTCCTATAAGTAAAGTTGCAGCAAATAATAAAGTAGGAGTAAATTTTAGATTCATAGTAGCGTGGTTTTACTTAAATATACAACTTCTTCAAATACAGTGAAAACAATTCACAAAAAAAACCCAGACAATTATTATCTGGGTTTTCAATTTTATTAGTGTTTTAGTTTTATCGCTTATCTAACGCAACAAAATCTCTTGCAGTTTCACCTGTATATACTTGTCTTGGTCGTCCAATTGGATCTCCATTATCTAACATTTCTTTCCATTGTGCAATCCAACCCGGTAATCTACCTAAAGCAAACATTACTGTAAACATTTCTGTTGGAATACCAATTGCTTTATAAATGATTCCTGAATAGAAATCGACATTTGGATAAAGTCCTCTCGCTTTGAAATATTCATCATTTAAAGCCACTTCTTCCAATTGTTTAGCAATTGCTAAAGTTGGATCAGTAACGCCTAATTTTTCCAAAATATCGTCACATGCTTTTTTAATGATCGTAGCGCGTGGATCAAAGTTTTTATAAACTCTATGTCCGAACCCCATTAAACGGAAAGGATCTTCTTTATCTTTCGCTTTAGCAATCCATTTATCTAAACCACCGCCGTCTTCTTGAATCATTTCAAGCATTTCAATTACTGCTTGGTTTGCTCCACCGTGAAGTGGGCCCCATAAGGCAGAAATTCCTGCTGAAACCGAAGCATAAAGGTTAGCTTGTGAAGAACCTACGATTCTTACCGTAGATGCTGAACAGTTTTGCTCATGATCTGCATGAAGAATTAATAATTTATTTAGTGCAGCTGCAATCACTGGATCTGGCACGTAATCCTCTGTTGGCATTCCCCATGTCATGTACATGAAGTTTTCAACGTATCCTAAATCATTTTTTGGATACATAAAAGGATGACGAACAGTATTTTTATAAACCATTGCCGCTAATGTTGGCAACTTAGCGATTAATCGCATAATTGACAATTCAAACGCTTCTTTCGAACGATTTGGATCTTGAGATTCTGGATAGAAAGTTGACATTGAACAAATCATAGATGCCAAAATACCCATTGGATGTGCTTTAGCAGGATACGCTTCAAAGAAACGCTTCATATCTTCATGCACCAATGTATGGCTATCAATTCTGTCTTCAAAGGCCTCCAATTCAGATGGAGTTGGCAATTCACCTTTCAAAATCAAATAAGTCACTTCTAAGAACGAAGCATTTTCTGCTAATTGTTCAATTGGATAACCACGGTATCTTAAAATTCCTTTTTCACCGTCCAAAAAAGTGATCGCACTTGTACAAGAACCAGTATTCTTAAACCCTCTATCCAAAGTAATATACCCAGACTGTCCTCTAAGCTTAGAAATATCTAATGCCTTTTCATTTTCAGTCCCAGTAACAATTGGTAGTTCAAAAATTTTTCCGTCTAATTCTATTTTCGCTGTTTCACTCATTTTTATTGTAATTTTTCTTTTCTAAGATTGATTATTCCGCCTAAGATAGTCGTTTTTTTGCCATTGCCCTTACAGTAAGTATACTTTTTTTAGAAAAAATCGCTTTTTTTTTCACTACAATTCATCCTCTGAAAGCACGACCAAAAAATCGTTTTCATTTATCTCAACTTGCTCCGTTTTCGAAAGGTTCAATTTAACACCGAAATTCGAATCGGCATCTTTTCTTAAATCACCTTTTCTAATCCCTAAACAAACCTCTTCTCTTTTTCCTGCAATTCCTATCAAATCCGCAAATGTCACCTTTTGTGGAAAGGATGTAAAGTAGAGATTTGCTGGCTTCACATAAATCTCACTTCCATCTTCTGAGAAAAGGTCATCATATAACAACTTGATCAATGGCTCTTCACTTAACTGAGCTAAAATCATTGTAATTAGTTTATTACTAATAATAAAATCATCCACGTCTGTTTGTGTTATGATTTCTTGATTTTCAGAATTCAATACTTGCGTAATGATTTTTGTATGCGGATTTTCAACAGATTCTTTTACTTTACGCAACCACAGCAGAATAATTAATGTATCCGAGTCAATTTTATCAGGACGTTGCTCATCTATTTCTTGCGAAAGAATAATAACATTGTCATAGCTAAAGGGATCTATTTCTTGCAGTACTTCAAATTGTAATGGATCTGCATTTGTAAAATTGATAGTAAAATCAGTATACAAAGCTTTTAGTTCTTCAATTTTATCTTTTAATAAATCATTCGGTTCATTAAATAGAACATCAAATTGTGTACCTTCTGATAAATAATCGGCTGATTCTCTGATAAAGATTTCGGCAACACTATGCCAACCTAAAATCAATACTTTTTTCTGTTTTTGTTCTAATTTTTCAGAAGAAAGCGGAATGTCTATTGCAGATGTGAAGGCTGTTGGTTCAAAATTAATGGTTGAATCATCCTCTGCCAAAATAATGATTTGATCTATGTCCTTTAATACATAGTCATCTCCTGGTCTTAAAGAAATCCCGTCAGTCTCATTATAAACACCTAATGGGACACCATCTTTAAAATGAAAAGGTAATTCGGCGAAATTAACGCCATTCCAGTCGGCCTCGTAAAAATAAACCTCACAGCCATCAAAAGAAAGCATTTCATTATAAACCATTTCAAGTCCACTTGTTAATGAAGTTTGCACCAATAGTTTCCCCATTATATCCCAACTATCCAAGGCTATTATATTGTCGTCATCAAAAAAGCTTAATAAGCGTCTTTTTTCTTCGGTAAATATTTCGGTAATAATTGGCAATTCATTCTTTCCACCTTGAACGGAAATAATCCCCATTATTGATTTCACTGACTGTACGTCTGAATCAACTTTTTCATCAATTAAAGCACTTTCAGAACAATTGGCTAAAATAATCACAGACTTTGCCGCTTGAATATTAACACGTTTTAATTCGTTAATATTGGCATAATCACCCGTAGTGGTAACAATCCGTGTTGTTTTCGTATCTGGCAATCGTTTTTGAATTAAATCATCCATTTCTTCTTTATCCTCACTAGAGAGAATAACAACGCTGGCTGATTTTTCGCTTTCGTTGGCCAATATAAGTTCTCGAATAATATCTACAACACGTTCATTCCAACCCAAAATCAAGGTATGATCCTCCTCTATTACTTTTCCACGGCCTTTTCTGAAATTATAAAATACTTTCTCTAGTGAAGTAGTGATAAATGCAATTAACATTGAAAGGATGATTACACCCACAACACCCGCTAAGATGGTGGATACCTTTAACCAAAAACTCATGTTATTATCCTGATTCATGTTACCAGGATCGGTCATTTGAAGCCAAGTTCTCCATACATCATCAGATGCTCCTGTGTAATTGGGATCTGCAGAACCATCTGCAAACTGCATAATTAACAAACGAACACCTATAATGACAATAAATAGCACAATAAAGACTACAAATAGACTTACAAAAATGGAGGCACCACCTTTATTCAAATACTTTTCAAACCGATACCGCAACTTGTCCTTTAGGGAAAAACTCATAGAATTATTTTTGAAGTCTTGAAAGTACGGAAATAATTATTAACGAAAATTCAAATTGAATTTTCAATGGGCAATGAGTAATTACTCATTAGCAAAAAAAATAAATCGCAAACCCTAAATTGCATTTCCCAAAAATAAACTTTAAATTTTGCATACGGTATTTTGCGCTCGGTCTAAAATCTGCGCGTCCACTAAGCATTGCCTATTTAAGAATTCTTTTTGACACTTAAAATGAATCTCCAACAGCGAAGCGGTCTAATATCTAAACGCAAACACAGTGAAACGAGCCAACATCCATAAGCGGGGCAGTCTATAGACTAACAACTAATCACTATTTCAAAAACCGATATTTGATAATACACCAAAGTGCTCGAAAACCATCTTTCCAGCCAATTTTCTTGCCTTCTTCGTACGTTCGACCGTAATAAGAGATTCCGACTTCGTATATCTTGATTGGTTTGCGTTTTGCCAATTTGGCTGTAAGTTCCGGCTCAATTCCAAAACGCTTTTCTTTAATTTTAATCTCCTTTGCAATACTTGTCCGAATCAATTTATAACAGGTTTCCATGTCCGTTAAATTCAAATTCGTCATCATATTAGAAAAGTTCGTTAAAAAACGATTTCCTTTTGAATGCCAATAGAAAAGAATTCGGTGTGGATTTTGACCAATAAATCGTGAGCCATAAACCACATCAGCATCATCCTTAAAAACAGGCTTTAAGAGTAAATTATATTCTTCTGGATCATATTCCAAATCGGCGTCTTGCACTATTAAATAATCACCCGAACATTCTTGAATTGCACGATTAATTGCGGCTCCTTTTCCTTTGTTCTTCTCCTGTGAAAAAAGTTTCATATCCATATCTGGATTCCCCTTTATGAAGCGCTCAACAGCGCCTACAGTATCATCTGAGGAACAATCGTTCACAATGATTATTTCCTTTGAAATATCGTTGACTAATTGTACGGCTTTTACCTTTTCTAAAATCAGGTGAATGGTTGGCTCCTCATTGTAGGCAGGAATCAATATGGATAGCTTTTTGATCATAGTATTTATTTTTCCGTTTGTCAGCGGTTTCTTTTCTGTTTTTCAATTCAACGACTTAATTTTAACTTTTAGTTCTGTAAACACATAATCAAATAGGCTATTAAATTTATTAACGCAGCGAAAATAATTAGAAATGTTAAAACTCAATCCATAATGTATCATTTCAACCAAAGATACATCCACATAGAAGCATTGGTTGTCTGGATGAGGATTAATATCTCATGTGAAAAATAGCACAATTACTTTTATTATAAAAAGAAGCAACCATTATAATTGCTCGATTGTATTATTCCCGAATACATTTTTTTTTATGGCTAAGAACAATAAATCACTTCAAAAAAAGAAATCAGCTAAGTCAAATGATAAGAAAATAGAAAAAACCATTTTTTTAGAAAACCATCCGAATTTAAAGAAGTTTTTAATCACGGTTGCTGTTTTTTCACCCCTCTTTATTATCCTCTATAGCTACACTTTTGATAGTAAGATATTTGTTGGCGGAGATAATGCTGATTATTTTGCATTAGGCAAGGCATTGTCTCTTGGCGAGGGATATACAAACATACATCTAGCAGGTAATCCACCTGGAAACCATTTCCCCCCAGGTTATCCAGTAATCATGAGCATTTACATGTACTTATTTGGCTATAGTATAATTGGCCTAAAGATACTCAATGGTTGTTTTCTATTTGGCACCGTTTTATTGACTTATTTCGTTATTAAAAAAGTTAGCAAATCAAAACAAATGGCCGCAGTAACGGCTCTATTCCTGCTGTTTAACACACATTTTCTATACTACGGTTCCATCATGATGAGTGAGGTTCCATATACTTTCTTTTTTATGCTTGGTGTTTTCACTTTACTGAACGTTGACATTTCGAAAGTTTTTTACAAAAACTGGCAATTATTGGCTTTAATTCTAGTAATAATTAGTTTGATTTATATACGTACAATTGGAATTACTTTATTGGGTGGTGTTGTATGTTACTTTTTATTCAAACGAAAGATAAGCTATGCTCTCGTTACTCTTTTTTCAGTCGTTATTTTACTAATACCATGGCAAATCAGGTCCGCTAACTTAGGAGGTAACGGCTACGTCAAATCATTAATTAGTGTAAATCCTTACGACAAGTCAGAAGGAACTTTGGCCTTCAGTGATCTTGCAGAACGCCTGGGAGACAACACTCAACGCTATATAACTAAAGAGATCCCTAATGCACTATTTCCTGGAATAAAGGTTGAATATGTGAATAGAGAAGAAGGGCTTTATCATGGGGCTAGTGCGAGTTTTTGGGTGACAGGATTGTCTCTTATTTTATTGATGATTATTGGGATTTGGATTCGTAAGAATAAGGACATCCATACCTTGCTTGGAGCTATTATTGCATTTTCAGGAATCATACTCCTACTATGGCCTCAGATATGGTATGGCATTCGTTTTATATTACCACTTGTGCCAATTTTACTATACTTGGTTTTAAACGGCGGTAATGTAATAATGAGATGGAGTGTGCTTAAAGTATTTAAAGCAAAAAGTGCCCCTGCATGGACCCCGTATATTTTGCTTTTTGGAATTTTCATGCTCATGCCTAGTCTCAAAAAACTTAATAAACAGGCAAATACTAATTTCAATTTGAGTTTTCAACATTTTATTGACCTGGCAGATTGGAGTGAAAACTTGCCCGATTCATCCGTAGTAGTTAGTCGTAAACCTAACATATTCTATCTTGAATCTGGAAAAACTTCAACCTCTTTTTTGTTTAGCAATGATTCCGAAAAACAAATGGAACTCTTAAAAGAACGGAAAATGACACATGTACTTTTGGATCAGCTTGGATATTCACAAACGTCAAAGTACTTATCTCCATTTTTAAATAATTATTCGGGTAAATTTAAAGTAATCAAAAAAACTCCACAGCCCGTTTTCTATTTGTTCGAATTTAATGATGAATTAGGATATACGGGAGAACGAGTAGAAGGAAAACGACAAGGGAAAGGAACATTTTTATGGCCTGACGGCACCAAATACATTGGACAATGGATGGATAATAAACGATTTGGATATGGAGAATACTATCCAATTGATGGCTCTATAATTAAATCAAATTGGATTGATAATAAACAAGACGGAAAAGGTACCGTTTTGTTAAAGGATTCTAGCATTGTCAAGGCAGTGTGGCACATGGGCATTGCCGACTCTTTGGCTGAATATTATGCGAAAGATGGAACTTTCAAAGGTGAATTTTTCTTAAAACCGCGCTAGAAACAGCACTCTTAATCAACATATCGTTTTAATGCTAAAAGTAATTGATTACTGGTTTGATACCCTCTAATAACGCCTCTTTTCACCTCACGCTTGTTTAATACTACAAACGCAGGGAAGCCAATTTTACTTTCCATTAAATTGATCGCTAATTCATTCATTTTTTTATTGCCAACAGTTTTTTGCTCGTATAAAACTTCTTTATAAGCAATAGCGGTTTCCGTTTCTGGGTTCAATTTTACGGCATAAAAATTTTGATCGATATAATTAATAACTGATGGATCTTTAAAGGTACTGGCATCCATTTTTTTGCACCATCCGCACCATTCTGTATACATATCAATAAAAATAAATTTTTTCTCTACAGCGTTGCGATCAATTGCGGTTTCAAAATCTAACCATTCAATTGCTACAGCATCTCCCTCTACTTTAATTTCTTCGGGAGCTTGCTCGTTATTCTTTCTTACATCAGGAGCCTCTGCGCTACCAAAAGTTTCAATGGTCGCAGAACCATTCCCACTTCCTTCTTTTTCAGTTGGTGCAGGTCCCTCAGCAATTTCTGCTCCGTTACCACAACTTAACATAAAACTGACCGCAGCCAATACAATTCCGTATTTAAAAATTCCCTTCTTCATCCTTCCTATTATAAATTTTCTTCTGTAAATCGCAAAAGTTTATTGAATAAATGTTCGCGCGTTTTTCCGCCATAAATCCCATGATTTTTATTGGTATAAATGAACATTTCAAAATCAATATTCTTTTCAACCAAAGCGTTAATCATTTCCATTGAATTTTGTACATGCACATTATCATCACCTGAACCGTGAATTAATAAATATTTGCCTTTCATTTTTTCAACATGATTCACGGGAGAATTATCATCATATCCTTCTGGATTTTCTTGTGGAGTGCGCATAAAGCGTTCTGTATAAATATTATCATACCATCTCCAATTTGTCACAGGCGCCACAGCAATCCCCATTTTAAATACGTCAGCTCCTTTGGTTAAACATAAAGAAGCCATATATCCGCCATAACTCCAACCCATAACCCCTATTCTATCTTTGTCTACAAAATCCCAAGCGCCTACATTTTTTGCAACCGCAATCATATCTTCCGTTTCTAATTTGCCCAATTGCAAATAGGTTGACTTTTTAAACGCTTCTCCTCGATACATGGTACCTCTTGTATCAACAGAAATAACAATATATCCTTTTTGAACTAATAGTTGATGGTACATGAAATTATTCCCACCCCAAGAATCTTTTACTGTATTTCTGCCTGGTCCGCAATAAACGTCAAAATAAACGGGGTATTTTTTTGCAGCGTCAAAATCTGTTGGTTTAATAATCCATGCATTTAAATCCTCTGTAGCACCTTTAATGGTTATAAATTCTTTTTGTGCTATTTTAAGATCTGCCAATTGTTTTTTCAGCAGTGCATTATCTTTTAATACGCTTAACTCTTTCCCCTTAGAATTATGTACAGTTATAGTATAAGCCTCATTGGCATTGCTATAATAATTCATATAATACTTCATGCCAGTGCTAAACACAGCATTGTTATATCCTTGTCTTAACGATAATTTAGTTTTCTTTTTCCCGTCCAAACGAATGGAATAAAGTGCTTTATACATAGCGCCTTCTTCTGCCGAAGTATAATAAACTAATCCTTTTTTATTGTCTACACCTTTTAAACTAATAACGTCCCATTCACCTAATGTTACGGCAGTTTCTGTACCGTCAAATCCAATTTTATAAATATGGTTATATCCACTTTTCTCACTGGTTCTTAAAAAGGACTCACCATCTTTCAAAAAAATTAAATTATCATCAACTTCTACATAAGTTTCACTTTTTTCGCTGTAAAAAACTTTGCCTATTGCATTACCATTAGCATCAATGTTTGACACGACATAGCTCAATTCATTTTGATGCCTGTTCAGTGTTAAGAAAATCAACTTATTATCATCATTTGTCCATTTCATTCTTGGAACATACTCAGAGTCTCCAAGATTCACCTCAGACGTTTTAGCCCCTTCTAATGTATGCACAAACAAACTTAATTTAGAATTATCTTCACCTGCTTTCGGATATTTAAAAGTGTATGGACTCGGATATGTTTTGCCCTTATAATAATCCATGGTAAAGTCGTTCACTTCGCTTTCATCAAATTTTAAATAAGCAATTTTTGTTCCTAGTGGAGACCAATAAAAAGCTTTAGTAACGGAAAACTCTTCCTCATATACCCAATCCGAAGATCCATTAATTATCGCATTCTTTTTACCGTCAGTCGTGATTTGTGTCAACTTACTATCAGCTAAGTTTTTTACATAAATATTATTTTCAAAAACAAAGGCCACTTTCGAACCATCAGGTGAAAAATCTGCCAACATTTGCGGTCCATCCTCAAAAAGCAAGGTCGCTTTATTGGTTGCTAAATCAACTACATAATAATTAGCAGTAAAGCTTCTTCTAAAAATTGATTTTTTTTCGGTTGCCAACAAAATTTTGGTTTCATCTGCATTAAAGAAATAATCACTGAACTCTAAAGAATGACTTAAGCCATCATATATAGTATCTACAGCATTTTCAAAATCTGCATAACTGTACTTTACAATTTTTTGCTTTTCTTTCGCCGAAAAATGTTCACCATCATTCATTGAACGGACAGCATAAACATAATCAGAGGTGAAACTGTTGGACCAAATTGTCTCATTGGATAATTCCTTTGGTTTATTATCTCCTTGTGCAAAAGTTAATGTAGGTATAGCGATAAATGCTAAGAGTATAAGCGCAAAATATTTGGTCATTTTAAGAGTTTAATGATTTCGTTACGAAGATACCAAAAATTCTGCCAAAGATTCTAATTTCATCAACCATGAGGATCAATATTGGCCTATAAATTGGATTTAGGAATTATCGGATCGCCAAATTTTAGCTGTTAAAAAAAGCCTCATTTTAGAATAAAACGGTTAATTTTAGTACACCTTAAATAAATCTATTACACATGAAAAAAACTTACTTCTTATTGGCTTTACTCTTTTTGTGTCCACAATTGATGGCACAAACCGAAACTAATTTAACCTGTTATGGCTGGTCTGCCGATCTAAATGACGTCCCTTTACCTGCAGCAATTGTGATGGAAGGTTATGATCAAGACGTAATTGACGCAGAAGACGCGCTCAATGCTGTTCGTAAAGATCAACCTTGGCGATTTGGCTATAAATACGACACAAATATTTCCCTTGAAAATTCCGGATCATGGACAGACGTCACTGACGGTAGGGTTTGGCGCACTCTAATTGAATGTACAAATGCACAAACAATTAATTTATTGTTGGAAGATTTTTATTTACCAGCAGGTGCTACTTTATACCTGTACGATTTTGAGCGTACCAATAAAATTGGAGCATATACGGCAAAAAACAATCGTATAGAACGCGAATTAGGTACAGAATTGATTCATGGAGAAACAATTATTGTAGAATATTTCGAACCTTTTGCAGTAATTGGAGAGGGTAGCTTTACAATTTCAAACGTTATTCATGGCTACCGTAGTTTAGATCGAATTCAAAAGGATTTGGAAAAAGGATTAAATGATTCAGGGAATTGTAATATTGATGTTAATTGTCCTTTAGGAGATGATTGGGATGATCAAATTCGATCTGTAGCCATGATTGTGGTAAGCGGAAATGGAATTTGCACTGGTGCATTAATTAACAATACTTGTGAAGATGGTCGTTTTCTATTTTTAACAGCTAACCATTGCTTAGGTGGTTCTACTGCCAACTGGTCGTTTAGATTTAATTGGAATAGCCCAAGTGGAACGGAATCATGTGCAACAGTTTCAGGCAGTACTGATCCAGGCGCACCATATGATCAAACAGCGAACGGAGCAACAGTTTTAGCTAGTTCTGGTGGATCAGATTTTGGTTTATTAGAAATAGATAATATGACTGAAGATGAGGCAGAAGAATGGAATGTACATTATGCCGGTTGGGATAATTCAGATGCTGAAACAGTAACAGAAGCAACAGGAATTCATCACCCTAGTGGTGATTTAAAGAAAATTTGTCGCGAGGATAATGATCCTTACCATGATGCAACAGGTGGTGCTCAAGTTTGGTGGATTGATGATTGGGATCAAGGCGTAACTGAGCCAGGTTCATCAGGTTCTCCACTTTTTGATCAAAACGGAAGAATTATTGGACAATTATATGGCGGTGCTGCAGCTTGCGGCGGTGGAGATGGAACTGATGACAATGATGCTTATGATTTTTACGGAAGACTTGGCGTTTCTTGGGGACTTGGGGCAAGTACCTATTTGGCTCCCGACGGATGTGGTGATGCTACAACCTTAGATGGAATTGACGCTGGCGGAGAAGATTGTAGCGGAAGTATTTCAAGTGATCCAACTAATGCTCTATGCTTTGGTGAAACTTCTGGTGAGGTTGACGTAACTGTTAGCGGCGGAGACGCACCTTATACCTTTAATATTGGTGATGGACCAGTTGCTTCTGGTTTATTTACAGGACTAGGAGCTGGTGATTACACTGTAACAGTTATTGATGATGCAGGTTGCGAGGATAATGTTTACATAACTATTGGTCAGCCATCTGAATTAGATGCGCTTTATTCAACATCAGATGAAATTTCAGGAAGCGACGGATCAATTAACATTACTGTTATTGGTGGTACACCAAGTTTCACGTATGATTGGGATGGTCCTGGAGGATTCACAAGTACTGATCAAGATGTGACTGGACTTGTTGCAGGTGTTTATGAGGTTGAAATCACAGACGGAAATGGTTGTATACATGTAGAAGATAATATGACAGTAAATTCTCAATTGTCTTTGAATGAATATGCTATAGGTGTTGATATTTATCCAAACCCTACGCAAGGATTGTTCACCATTTCTATTGAAAACAATACTTCATTTGATGTGAAGGTATATGATATTAGTGGCAGAACGGCAATAGCTACAGTTATTACCACTTCTAACTCAATTGAGCTTGATTTAACAAACAATGCTGCCGGTACTTACTTTATAGAGTTGATTACTGAAGATGGCAAAATTGTTGAACGCCTAATAAAGAACTAATCCTCTTATCGAATAAATAATATCATTCATCAATGAGCTTATGCTGTTTCACCGAAGTTTATTAATTTTGAAAACAAAAACGATAAATGAAAAAGGCAATATTAGTTTCTACGATCTTATTAGGTTTTATCCTATCAGGTCAAGCACAGGTTAATCCACACGCGATTGGACTTAGAGGCGGTTCAGGTAATTTTGGAATTGGTGGTGAAATCTCATATCAGCATGGATTCGGTGACGCTAACAGATTAGAACTTGATCTAGGATTTAGAGGAAACAGAGGAAACGGAAACAATTACAGTCACATGTCAATAGCTGGAATTTATCATTGGGTTTGGAATATTACTAGTGGTTTGAACTGGTATGTTGGACCAGGTGCTCAACTAGGACTTTGGAATGATAAGAACAACTCAAATGATGACGGAATCACACTTGGACTTGGCGGACAAATTGGAATTGAATTTGATTTCAATGAATTAGGAGCTCCACTTTTACTAGGTTTAGATACGCGCCCAATGTTTGGATTCATTGGCGGAGGATCAGGTTTTGGATATGGTGGAGCATTTTCATTGCGATACACATTCTAATTAGATCCTCATAAATATATTTTTAAAAGGTCTGATTCGCCTAAGGCGGATCAGACCTTTTTTTATGCATTTTTGTTAAAGAAGTTTAAAAACCCGAAGAAATGCGAAATGTGCTGTAGTCATTAGATCGATTGAATCGTTCTACTTGAAATTAATTCAAGAATTATGAAACAGTTAATAATAATCACTGCAATCCTGTTAAGCTCAAATTTTACTAGCACTGCGCAAGTTTCCAAACACAGTTTGGGCGTACGATTTAATAGTCAGATATTATATCGCGCTCCTTCCCTCTCCTATCAATTTGGAATAAACGATAAGAGTCGACTAAATTTTAATATTAATACTTTTGGGTCTCGAAGCGTAACGCATAAAACGAGATCTATTCATGCATCACTCTACTACCAGCGCGTTATGCAAATAAAAGGAGGCTTAAACTGGTTTGTTGGTGCTGGTGCTCAATATGAATATTATTATAATGAATCCCCAGGATCAAACACCTTATATAATAGCCTTGCCGTGGGACCAACCATTGGCCTAGAATATGATTTCAATAAACATAAAGTTCCTCTGCTCTTATCACTTGACTATAGACCTTCAGTTGGATATGACTTTCATTCAGCTGGCAGCAGTTTCCGTTTCCGCCAAAGTGTCGGACTTTCTTTGCATTATACTTTTAAGGACAAGAAGAAAGAAACGATTAGAGACTTATAGATCGTTTAAAACTATCGACAATAAACGTTTTAGCATTTTTTGTCACTTCCTGTTAAAAAAGTGTAAACAGAAATGGATAAAGCGCTGTATTAATCCTTTTATTATCAACGATCTGTACATTAATTAATTCAAGAAACATGAGGGGATCAATCATCATCACAACACTTCTATTCTATGTAAACATTGGAATAAGCCAAGTGTACCTTAGACCTGTGTTACAGCGCTGGATTTGCACTTAAAAATTCAGAATTTTCATATACTTTCAGCCTGTAATGAACATTCATGGTGGATTAAACTGGTATATTGGTGCCGGAATGAAACGTGATTTTTCACAACACATGACCAGATATCAACATAGATTTTCCGTAGGGCCTACAATAGGCTTAGAGTATGATTTCAATACTAAAAACGTCCCCTTAATACTTACTTTAGACTATCGTCCATCTTTCGTTTTCTCTCCTTCTACTGTAGATCCAGTGTACTTCAGATATCAATTTGGATTATCTATTACCTTATACATTTAAGGATAAGCCCAGTTCTACATTGGCAGTAATTAGAATGTTTACTGTTTGAGCATGGTTTGAATATGCGCTAGTTTATCGGCTAATGGCATTGCTGCATCAATCCATTGAATGGGATAACCGTTTTTCTCCATACGCCTAAACCACGTCATTTGCCGTTTCGCAAATTGGTGAATGGCTGTATTTAAGCTTTCAAATAAAATGCGTTTGGAAACTTCCCCATTTAAATATTTTCCAATCCATTTGTATTCTAGTCCATAATAATCCAAATCGGCGTGAGACAAGCCATTTTCGAGCAATAATTCAACTTCTTCAATGAGTCCATTATTCATTCTTTGGCTCAAACGATTGGTTATTTTGTTGCGGCGCAATTCACGCTCAATATTAACTCCAATTATTAAGGGCTTAAGATCGGGAAGCTTACTGGGCAACCAATTGGGATGTTCGTTTAAATAAAGTGCTATTTCTATTGCTCTAATTTTCCTAGGGCGAGTTAGTGCATTTAATTTTGATTGTATTCCAGAATCAATGCTTCGGTATTCAGCTTCTAAGACTTCGTCACTTACTGCTTTCAATCGGCTCCATAATTCCTCGTAAGATGGAATACCCAAAAAGGAATTGCCTCGCAGTGCCGTTTCAAGATACAATCCACTACCGCCACATAAAATTGGTAGATTATTACGATCTATAATTTGATCAAATGCAGCTATGAAATTGGCTTGAAATTCTGCAATATTGTATTTATAACCCGGTTCTTTAATATCAATTAAATGGTAAGGAATGGGCACATCATTAATCTTGTATTCTTCCAAATCCTTGCCAGTTCCAATATCCATGTGTCTATACACTTGACGGGAATCTGCACTAATGATTTCGCCACGAGTAGCACTTGCTAAATTACAGGCCAACATTGTTTTACCACTGGCGGTTGGCCCCAATATTACAACTATATTATGCGCTGAATTCTCGATATTACTTTTTAGTATATAGAATGATTCCTTCTGGACCCGTAAATGAATAACTGAGCCCTTTATTAATGTAAGAGTCGGCTTTATGCACAAAAAAGCTTGCCGAATTTGGAACATTCATCCCCCATTGGTTAGACTTTGTTGTACTTCCAGGCAAGATTATAGCAACATGATTTGTTTTGGTTGGATCAAATGCAATTGTTGCTTTGGTATCGTTCGCATTTTTTTGCGCCTTATCTAAGTCCTCTTGATTAGTAGCCACACCTATTAGTTCCCATGTGCCGCCATTTTTTGTAACCACATCTTTTATCTCACGATAAGTAACATACTCCTCGCCTTTTTTGAAATCTTCAATTTGATAAAATCGACATAGTGCCTCTGATGTAAATCGGTTACACTCACGCGCCTCCGATTCATCTGCCTTACAAGCATCATAACTTGCTTGAATTTCTTCTAAAATCTTTGTCGATTCTTCCGAAATAACAATCTTTCCATCCTCATCTAAGGAAGTATAATTTTCTCTATGTTCTGAACCACAAGAAAACAAAATCAAACTGACACTTATAATCGCAACTAAACTTTTCATTCAATATATTTTTATTTATTCCAAATTCCCCAAGCTTTTTCAGCTTGCTGATGCAACATTGTTAGGCCATTTAAAACCCATGCATTTTGTGCTTTTGCATTCTTCAAAAATAAGGTTTCAGCGGGATTATAAATTAAATCAATGGCCAAATGTTTTTCAGTCATAAATTCATAAGGCAATTCCACCAAATCATTGCTATTTGGATGCATCCCTACAGGCGTAGTATTTACAATGATTCCGCAAAACTTAATCATGTTCTCATTAATATCTGCATAGGAAAATTGCTTATCCCCTTGTGGGGTGCGAGAAATATAAATTACATTAACGCCCAACTCTTCCAATACATGAGCAACAGCTTTAGCCGCTCCACCTGTTCCAATAATCATAGCACGTTCATGGTGCGACTTGAAAAAAGGTTTAATCATTTGTTTAAAACCAAAAACGTCTGTATTATGCCCAATTGTTTTACCATTTTTAAATTCAATGGTGTTTACGGCTTGAACCATTTTTGCTTCTGCACTTAATTCATCTAAAAATGGAATTATTGCTTCTTTATAAGGAATGGTTACATTACATCCGCTGTAGTTTTGAGCTAAGACTTGAGTTACAGCGGAAATCGCATCTAATTCAATATTTTCATAGCTGGCATTAATCTCTTTTTCTTGAAACTTTTGTGTAAAATAAGTTTTGGAAAAAGAATGGGTAAGGCTTTTGCCAATTAGTGCGTAGTTTTTTTGTGGATTTTCCATTTCATGTGCTAAAATGCCCAGTCCACCTAAGGCGTACTGGGCATTTTTAATTTTATTATTCTTGAATATGCGGGTGATTAAACACGCATTAACCAATTGTATTTATCTTCTACGCGACCTTTTTTATAATCCGTAATATGATCTTTAATTCGGTTCGAAAGTTCTCTGCTTTCAATGCTTGGTAATTGGTAATTAACACCTTCATGCCCAATTAAACTAATGTGAGCAATAGTTGCTGCTGTTCCTGCACCAAATGCGTCTTGTAGGGTATTATTTTTAAGCGCAGTAATAATTTCTTCTACACTTACCTGGCGTTCTTCTATCTTATAACCCCAATCACTTGCAATTTGCAAGACACTTTTTTTGGTAATTCCTTGTAGAATAGTATCATTCTCTTCAGAAGGTGTGATTACAACATCATTGATAACGAAAACAATATTCATTGTTCCGGCTTCTTCAATGTATTTATGCGATTTTGCATCCGTCCAAATTAATTGACGGTACCCTTCTTCCGCAGCCAATTTAGCTGGATAAAGCGAAGATGCATAATTACCTGCAGCTTTTACTCTACCTACACCGCCGGCAGCTGCTCGCGTGTATTTTGTTTCTATTTTAACTGGTACTGGCTCCGAATAATACGCTCCAACTGGAGAAGTAATAATTAGAAATTTATATTTTTCTGAGGGACGAATACCAACGTAATCATCCGTCGCAAACATAAATGGTCGAATGTATAAAGACTGACCTTCATTTGCTGAAACCCAATTTTTATCCAAATCTAACAATGCTTTTAATCCTTCCAAAAATAGTTCTTCTGGTATCGGTTCCATACACATTCGCAAAGCCGATTCATTGAATCTTTTCGCGTTCATGTCAGGTCTAAAAACCAAAATCTCACCATTTTCACCTTTTTGCGCTTTTAAACCTTCAAAAATAGATTGTCCATAATGAATTGCCGAAGTCGCAGGGTGTAAACTCATATTTGCGAAAGGGACAATTGTGGGCGTTTGCCATTTGCCATCTGCAAAATCCATTTCAAACATGTGGTCTGAGAAAAACTTTCCAAAAGGCAGATTATTAAAATCAACAGTGCTGATT
>JBLHOW010000085.1:0-27581 GCA_047623705.1 Crocinitomix sp. | reverse complement strand
GTTAATAGTTTAATTCATTGTTAACGAAGAGATTAATCAATAACTTTGCCTAACTGGGCTTCATGATCCTTAACCCAGTTTGGATTTTCTAGGGCATATTTATATCCGGATTTGGAAGCAGGAATACTATATTTTTTCTCCAGTTTTTCAATAGATGGTTCACTCGTGAAAATGATTTTCAAGAATCCTTTAAACGCTTTCATTTTATTGGAGAATGTAGGTTTCATTTCTGGAGACATCTCAAACTCTCTTCTAGCAATTGTTTCAAAATCTTCTGGTTCTCTACCCGTTATATCTTTTACAACAGTTGTTACTGCCGAAGTTCCGAATGCAAAAGAATTACGTTCTAGCTCATCCTGATAGTAAGGCACATTAATCAACATAAATTCTTTTTCAGCATTAGAAACATTCATGGAGTTGAGTGACTTAAGGTACCTCGATTTCGAAACCTCTGCTACTTTTACTTCTTTCCCTATAATTTTACTAAAAATGGCTGCGACATCAACAAATGAAATCAACTTCGGACCAGTAGGTCTATATGTTTTACCTGCGTGAGGACTTGGGTCTTTAAGAATATGAGCAATCACTCTCCCTTGATCTTCTTCAGATGGGGGAGCGTTTAAACCAACTTTGCCAAGGGATGCACCTTTTATAGGTGTAGGCAGAATTCCAAAATGAGCAGCTACTGCTTTCGTAAAGAAATAGGTGTAAGCAAATAGTCCAGGATTTACAACGGTATAATTCACATTCTTATGCATTTTAATTACCTGGTCAGCCAACCAATGTTCTCTTGATAAAGAAGAATGATGATTCTCAGATGATAGCCATTGTGTTAGGTAAACAACATGTTCAATATTTTCATCTTCAGCTGCTTTTACGAATGCAGTGTTCTTGGATAAATGATAATTTGTGGCGGGTGAGCTATAAAAAGCACGATCAATATCTTTGAGTGCTTTTCTTAAATCGCTAATGTTGTTCTGATCACCTACAAACAATTCTGCGCCAAGGATTTTTAATCTTTTAGCTCCAGTACTATTTGGATTTCTCACAAAAGCTCTTACTTGAAACCCTATGCTTAATAGTTCGCAAGCTGTAGGGAAACCAACATGACCATTTGCTGTCATTACTAATATTTTCTTTTTCATAATTTCTAAAGACTATTGTATAAGAAACTCTCTTTTTTAGATTTTCATTTCATGACCAATTAATGTTCCTAACGGCAGAAGTGGTTGCAAAGGGATTAGGTCTATTTCCATTAACCCGCCAGCAACTAATGGTAATTCATTCATGTGTTTTCGTGCTTCATTCTCATCCGTACATTCCAGTATGAAAACTACACCAGGACGATTTACTTGAAACCAAAAATTACGAATTATTCCAGCCAGATAAGATTCTACTGTGTGTTTAACCTCGTCCGCCCCAAGCTGACCTATGGAATCAGGTGTTACTCCTTCTTTTAATTTACTTATTGCTAAAATTTGCATAATGTTGTTTTTTATAGTGTTCCAGACGGAATCATTCCGATTAGAAAATCTTTTCAACAAAATTCTGAATTAACTGTATGATTGATTTGTAAATTAAATTCGATTATTTGGAAATAAACTCCAAACGGTATTCTGAGGGTGTAGAATTGAATTTTTCTTTGAATGAATTACTGAAATGTGCGATATCACTAAACACACATTCATGTGAAATTTGTGTAATAGATAAGTCGGATAATTTCAAAAGGTTAGCAGCTTTTTCTAATCTTTTGGTTTTAATATAATTCGCAGGTGTTGTTCCGTAAATCTTTTTAAACTGTCTTTGAAATGCAGAAAGACTATTATTCGTTAAGTTGGCTAAATCATCAAGTGTTAACTGAGAAAACAAATGTGCTTCAATGGTTTGTTTAAAAGCCACCGAACTCGGGTTAAACAAATTCTTTAAAATCTCTTGAACACCTGAATTATTAATTTTGGATAGAATTAATATTATTTCTCTCAGCTTGAGTGATAATACTTCTTCATCAATTAAAGATGGGTTTTTAAAAAGCAGTAAAATTGATTCCATATAAGCCGTTATAACTTGATTTCCATTTATCGCTGTCATGTACTGCTTTGCGACAGTGTTTTCAGGTTTCAATAGAAATTTTGGAGGATCATTTTTAAAGATATACTTTAAAACTTCTGGAAAAAAATGGACTGCTATCATCTCCGTTTTCCCACTTGATTTATCAGGAATCAAGTCAAAGAAGAAGTTACCACACTTCATTAAGATACCATCACCTGTGCCTACGGTTAAACTTTCTGATTGAGAATAATGTGTGTTACCACCCTCTGCAAAGAAAAGAAAACATGCTTCATTGCTTAAGTGATTTGCTCTTTTAAATGGAGGGGTTACCCTTGCTCGTTCAAAGAGTTTTTCACCATATAAATTAATTGTATTTTGATTTAATAACATCTTTTATATTGCGGCTAACTTTTGTTTCGACTCTCGAATGTAATACTTTTCGGCATAAAATAGAGGCTATGTTATAACCATCTTTCACTCTGTTATAATTCATTATTTTTGCCGAACACGTTCAAATTGGAAAATTAATAATACATTACCGCCATAGCGCAAGGGCTAGTCATCAAAATTTTACTAAAAGAAGGATCATTTGAAATACGTACTACTAATTCTCGCATTTGTATCTATTACAAATTTACTTGCTTCACAAGAAAATTCACCAGAGGAAAGACAAGGCGATTCTTGTTTAGTAGTTAGGAATTCAAAAAGCAACATATTGATTGATCAAGGGGCGAAGATTAAAGTTCGAATTGGCAAAGAAAAATTCAAAGGCACCTTCAAGATCATGAATGATTCTGTAATTATTATTGGTGAAAATGAGCTCTTACTATCTGATATTGATTTAATTGAAAAGAAAAATAAGGGAAGAACATTCGCCCTAATAATGGCGCATGTTCCAGTTACAGTGACTGGTATTGTTCTGATGTATGTTGGTATTAGAAACAACGAGCCTAGCCTTTCGATTCCTGGAACGATTATGATAACTGGAGGTATTACCAGCGCAATGGTTCTAAGTATTCGAGGTAAAAGATATAAGCGGAATAAGTGTGGTAAACAGAATAAGATAAATGACATTCGAAAGTGGCAATACTCAATAGGGTCTTATTAAAAGATCGTCGAATTACTGAAAAGGAAAAATGAAATATACAATACTACTTCTTGCATTCATCTCTTTTACAAATCTCTTTGCTTCGCAAACAGATCCATCAAATGACAAACTGAGCGATTCTTGTCTTGTAGTTAAGAATGGAGAAAACACCGTATTAATAACTGAAGGATGGATTATTACTGTTCGTATTGGTGACGAAAAATTCAAAGGTGATTTCAAAATTTTAAATGATTCTGTTATAAAAATTGATACAAATGAGTTTTTATTATCTGATATTGATATGATTGCGAAATCAAATAAGAAAAAAACATTTGGACTTATTATGGCGCAACTACCAATCGCATTCACAGGATTCGTTCTAGCGGTGATTGGTCTTGAATCCCAAGAAGGTATACTCTTTTGGGGACCTGGAATAGCTTTAATTGGCGGTGGTATTACTGGTGTAACTCTAGAAAGTTATCGAGGTAAAAGATATAGAAAGCATAAACTGGGTAATCAGAATCGCGCAAATGATGTTAGAAATTGGTATTATTCAATTGGGACTTTTTAATTTGCATATGAGACATTAATTTGCTTCATATAATACATTGTTATCAATGTATTTATTAAATCCAACTTTCAAATTTCAATCCTTTTATTTTCATAGCATCTTTTTCATGAAATGCATCTTTTATTATTTGAAGGCATTCGTCCATTGCTACAACCTTCGTGTATGAGCCATCATTTTCCATGTCTGGTATATCAAGCCTTAAGCTTCTGTCTTCTTGATATATAAATTGAACTGTCTTTTTACTTGGTGTTACTACTCCTAAAAAAGAAGCATCAGAGTTAGAAAGTTCTTTCATCAAATCTGTTGCTTGCTTTAAATTTGCTTCAGCTCCCTCTGCATCTGTACCTTCATCTCTAAAGTAATCCCACCAAAAGCACTTAAAGCAATTATTATTTTCTACTTGACGATCTCTATCAGCTCTTTCGAAATTAATGTTCAGTTCATTTAGAAGTGGAAGTAAGTCTTTCTCTTTTGCCTCAGATCCATTCTTTATTTTTAATTGCAATTCTGTAATTAGTATTCTTGGAGATATTTCATTTTGGTTGGTATCATCAAGGTCGGCTCCATTTTTAAGCAATAACTTTATAATGTTTTTTTCGGCTGTCGTTCCTTCATATTTTAACAGGGCTTGGATAAGATAGGTACTGTCATAAAAATCTAGCCTTAGTGTGTTGACATTGTTATCTATTAAACAAGCTACTAAATCATCTCGTTTAATTCGGATAGCATTGTCTAAGGCTGTGATACTGTGAGCCCCCTTACTCTGCCAATCAATGTTAACACCACACTTAATCATTAACTCAACAGCGCTTTTAACATCATATTCTAAGTAGTGTGGTCCATTACAATAATACATTAAGATGGTTTGAGCTCCTCCACCAAATATGTTAACATTTACAACAGAGTTCAGAGCTTTTTCCAACTCATCTAAATCATTAGAATGAAGAGCTGCCGTAAGTATTTCATAGTCTTTTTCGTAGGCTTCAATTAATGAGTGATACCAAGCTATTGGTCCATTATAAGTTTCTCCAGATTGAGGGTCAAAGAGCTCTCCGTTATAAATGTAGGCTAATAATCCAGCAGCAGTCCAAGCTAATCTATTTTCTGTTTCTTCATGATTGAAAGAAAACCTGGCATCTAATGAAGTTCCATTTATGTCTATTGAAAATTCAAAACCTGATTCAATTTTTTTTCCTTTGTTAATCGGATCATCCCATGAAGCGGGTAAATAACCCTCATGTTCTTCCCAATTTGTAGGGTGGTCAAATTGAAATCCTTTTAACTCTACTCTAAGCGTATCTTCCCATTTAATAGGATTAAACTGAGCGTTGCTAGATGATATATTTAAATCGTATGACAAGTTTTATAGTTTATAATGTCTAGGTAAATGTTCGTTTTAATGGCGTTTAATTTTTGTTGTATTTCGTTTTTTTAGTATTTCCATTTCTAATATTATACTTTCTATAATTCCATTTGTGCCATAAGGAGATGAGACAAATAAATAATTATATTCTTTTCCAAAAACAACATAATGATCCAATCTTGTTTTTCCATTTTGAGCACGCCATTTTAGAACTTTCTTCTTACCAATTTTAATACTTTCAATCTTGCCAGAAATTTGGAATAAAGAATCTTTATTTATGTAAGATTCTACCTCCTCATTTAATGCTTTTTTTGACATTTTGGGCATAATATATAATGTAGAGAGATGCTGGTAGTAAGAAAAGGAATTAGAGAGTGAAGAATAGGTTTCAGTTTTTGAAATCTGATGATCAATAGGAGGTAAGGTGTCACTATTGTCGATATTTAAATAATCAGTGAGGCTTTTGTGAGTCGTGTCAACTTGTAAGTCAGTTGAATCAAGGTTGATCTCAAATTCTGAGACAAGATGTTGACTATTAGAATTTATTATTTTTTCATTCTCATTAAAGCGTATTATTTCAATTGATCTGAAAAAATATTCTTTGTTTTCGTCATTGTTATTCTTGATAATATCAATTGAGCCTTTGAAAATTATATTTATACTATGATCATTATAGGTGCTTACAGAGGTTGAATTATTAATTGACTGGTTTTCTATTTGTGAGAAACAACTGTTACTAATCAAAATCAACACTCCAATAAATATTATACAATGCTTCATTTTTTAGTTATTTAATAAAATATAACGGTTAGTATAAATAGCTACCATATCATTGGAATAGGATTTATATGATGTTGTGTAACGTTTTATCACTTGTTATGTCCAATAAGTTTAACGTAATTTAATGCTGTTTTCTTGAAGAAGATCAGTGCCCGAACTCAAAGTCATCCATGGAAACCATAAAGAACCTGTTAGTAAGTCTTCAATGAAATTATTATAATAACATACTTTATAAGTCGAAGTTGAAACAAAAGAAGTATCTAAATTTACGATTCCGGAACTATTCCATTTTCCAAACTTTTTAAGTCTATCATTAAGTAAATATACTGTTGGGTTTTTAATAAAATTCTCATTTTCGGGATATAACAACACATGGAAATACTTGCCTTTAATTAATATTAATGTAGTGTCATTTGATTCTACCCTATACGCATTGGTTGATTTCCATTCAATCATCCTAATTGAACTAATCGAAAACTCAAATTCACCTTCATATGATAAATGCTTAGCTAAACTGTCCTTATTTATTTCTATTGAGTTTTGATTTATTTTTCTATCTAATGAATCCAGAGTTAGATGTAAACCTTCTCTTTGTTCTGCTGATAATTCCGTTTTATGACCAAAATCAATTTCATTATTATTCGAAAATATTATTTTTTTTAGCGTTTCGATCCTATTATCAAATAAGTAGTTTTCATTGTCCCAAAAAAACCTGTTAAAATAACCACCTATTTGGCTAATGCCATTTGATGCTCGTTTATAAAATACAATGCTATGAAATGAGCAACATCTTGAAGGAAGAATTCGAATCAAATAATTTGGTGTAAAAATAACAGCATACGCGTCTTTATAATCTTTACGACTTACATGGATACTAGCATATTTAATGGTTTTCCATTTGTTTATGTGAATAATGGTATGGTTTTTACCATGTTTCGATTTATAACTATTATGAATTTCGACTTGATTTTCATCCGAATTCAGAAATTCAAGAATTGCATTGTCTTTATGTCTAAAATCAGCTTGATTGATTTTATAATCGGGAGATTCCCACATTATAATATGACCTATTAATGAGTCTATTTCATTGATTGGGACCCTTGGATTATTATGAAATCTTGAAGTTTGAGCCTCCAAATCAGCTGGCAATAGAATAAGCAATAAAATGATACATAGAATGTATTTCATAATGACAGATTAATCTTGCTTAGATCATTAATTTTTAATGTTGCATAACGTTTGATTAAATATAGGCATTTTTAGATGCTGGTGTGGAGTCCAGCACGTATGTAAATAGGACCGCAGAAACACAGCTATTGCGGAGCGGAAAGCTGACAAAAGTAAAATCACGCTAATGCGTTTCCATAGCTGTCACCAATTTTGTTAGCCCTTGCTCTCTTGCTTGCTCTAATGCCGTTAGTTCTGTACCCATATAGCCTCCAGTATATAAACCATCAGGATTGGCACCTGCCTCGAATAACTTTAACCCCACTTTTTCTTTTTCCTCTTTTGATAGCTCGGATTGCGCAAGAAATTGTGCCAGAAAATCTCCGTCTTCTCCCTCAGAACCAACACCTGCATCAATAAATAGAATTAATACATCCATTGAACCTATATCCAGCGCATAGCTGAAATCCCATTTCATGTCTTTTTCAGCATTCGGATGTTCCAATAATAATTTTAAGATCTCCGCATGATCTAATTTAATGCATTCCCACACCGAACGGTGAAAGTCATCTTCATCTACGCCCTCTTGAAGTTCTTCTTTAACGGTTTCTATATCATTAGCTCGCGCTGCATAATGCAGTGGGCCAGCATATTCAATACTATAATACAATGCATAGAATCCAATTACAAAAGCAAGTGTAATCACAATAGGAGTTGCCCATTTTAACCAAGGGTGAGTTTTAAATTGTTTCCCAACCCACCTGCTCGTCATAATGGCAGAGATACCCCATGTTATGAGGCTTACTAATGCTAATGCAATAACCGACATCCATTCGGTGGGAAGATCTGCGAAGGAACCAGACACTCCAACAGCCCATTCGAGATCGAATGCAACGTTAAAAACACTTACAACCGTGATTAGTCCGCATATACCAGCGAACATCAGTAACCCTGTTGAAATACATCCTCCTCTTGGAGCTTCTTGTTCTTGTTCTGTCATTTTATTTCTAGTGTTAATATTAAGAAAATAATGTGTTGCTAACGGTTTGGCTAAACTGCGTTTTAATGCAGTTTATGTTTTGTTACAATACGTTTTAATCCCAACGATTAATACATCATCAACCTGCTCTTCTTCTTCTTTCCATTGATTAAAAATCACATCCAAATTAGCAACTATTTTATCAAGAGGAAATAAAGCATTTTGTAAAAAATGCTCTTTCATCCTTCTTTTTGTCAGTTTTTTATTACGTAGTCCTCCAAATTGATCTTGGAATCCATCACTTGTTAAATAAAAAGAATCACCGTCTAAATATTCAATATAATCTGTATTGAATTCAATGACATTATCTACTTTTCCTATAGCTTGTCTGTCCGCTTTATATTCAATGACCTTAAGCTCACTATTTATAACTTCATTCTTGGAGTATTGTTCCTGATCATTAAGAGTGGTTACTCTATAAATTGAATTGTTGGCACCGCTATATGATAGTATATTTGAATTGCTATCAAGTGAGCAAAGTGAAATATCCATACCGTCATTTAGATAGTCGTCATTAGCACTAAAGAGTTGTTGAATTTTTTCTCGAACTTTATTTAAGATATTGCCTAGTTCAGCATCTGGATTATTAGATGCCGTTTCTTCCAATGTTTGATAACAAACGATACTTACCATGGCACCAGGAACTCCATGGCCAGTGCAATCGGCAACTGCAAATAAAACTCGATTATTTATTTTTTTAGACCAGAAGAAATCTCCCGAAACAATGTCCTTAGGTTTGTTTAATATAAAGCTATGTGGAACATTTTTTACAAACTGTTTTTCAGATTGAAGTAATGCGTTTTGAATTCTTTTCGAATACGATATGCTATCAGTTAATTCCTTTTTTTGATTTTTAATAAGGTTTGCTTGTTCCTGAACTAAATTTCTAGAATGAATTAATTCACTTAATCTATGGTCATAAAGTCCTGAAATGAAATCTCTCCATGACGAATACATGTTGAACCATTTTTTTGTTGTGCTTGGTGGTACCAAAATAATAGAGCTATCCTCTTGCACCGTGCCACACCCAACGCTAGGTAAGTTTTTCTGTCCAGAAACAAGAGAGAGAATACAACATTGAACGGGTGTGATGTAATATACGTGAGTTTTTATTTTTTTTAAACTTGATTGTGTTACTTCAATTTTACCGTTAAGTAGAATTGGAATGAACTCTACAAATTCTGACTCTTTAATTAAGACCTCTCCTTTCTTAAAGTTATGAACGGGAAGATATTTAAGCTCTTCTAAAAGCTTTGACTCAAAAATATTTTCTAATTTCCTCATTGATTTATTGTAACGCTTTAGCTAAACTAGGTTTTCATACAGTTTAGCTTTTGTTGGTAAATCGTTTTTCTTTTACGAATCGTATTACAGCTTTATTATTCCCAGATTATAACAAATAAATACGCGCTGGCTCTCCTACATTAAGGTTCAGTAATTGACCTTTGAAGTATTAATTAAAAAAGAAGAAAAATCGGACAGCCGCCCATTCGCGTTTCACACCTTTGGCATAACCAATAGTGTTCCAACTGCTATTTTGAACTGTACCATCATCTTTAACATAACCAATGGTGTTCCAACTGCTATTCTGGACTGTACCATCATCCTTAATATAGCCGATAGTATTCCAGCTGTCATCTTGAATTGTTCCGTCTTCCTTAATATAACCGATAGTATTCCAGCTGTCATCTTGAATTGTTCCGTCTTCCTTAATATAGCCGATAGTATTCCAGCTGTCATCTTGAACTGTTCCGTTTTCCTTAATATAGCCGATAGTGCTCCAGCTATCATCTTGAATTGTTTGAGCATCTACAGATACCCCTATCAAAGCGAAAACGAGGGTAAGTAATAATTTTTTCATAGTTGTTTTTTAATTTTTGTTTCTTTTAATGTTTGCCAACGTTTGAATAAATATAAGCATTTATGCTGTTGGCGTATAGCCCTGATATTTATTTTGTGTTATTTGCTTTTATTATTGTTTTCATGACATTATCAAATCCCAAATCCACGTTCTCTAATTCTTCAAGTAAAGTTAGGAAATTACTCTTTTCCTTATTAAGCATATCTAATAATTGATTTGACAAATATTCATTAATCGCTTTATTACCATCTTCAGAATTGAGAATAGTTAAGTTTATAATTACTTGTTCGCAATAGGTTGGGTGATTGTTAAGGTACCGAATTAAGTCCTTTTTCAATTCGACAATTTTACAAAGACCAATTATCCATGCGCCAGCCTTTGAAGGTCGCCAATTATCATTTAGCATAGTTAGAATCTGCTCATACGATAATTCGTTTCTCAAATTCTTAATTGATTTTAAAAATGTGATAGGTCATAGTTTATTTCATTATGCATAAAGCCAAACCCCATAAGCTTCATATAAAAAGGTTCGACGAATTTGGGGTGAAAATCTAATTTGTCTTCGTCTAACATTTTTTTTTTGAAATTGCAGATAACTATTCGGCTAAACTGCGTTTCAATGCAGCTCAGTTCTTTGTTATCACTATTTTTAGTTCTGCAACTTCTCCATTTCGGCAATCATAGTCTCAAGTTTTTTAAAAATCCTACCGTAGATTAAATTCACATCCCATTGATATATTTTACCTCCAAAAACATACATCAAAATTGCGAGCATAAAGGATATAATCCATACAAATGTTGGTATTCCATAAATTAAATGAAACCCAGAATTCGAAATAGCTGTACTCGTTACTTCTCCTGATTTTAATGCATGTATAATTGGCATTAATGATGCTAAAAATATCAAGGGATAGAAAAAACGCATAACTTTTGAGTTGTTTGAAATAGCTTTTTTAACCCATGTATCGAATGATTTCAGATAATCATAACTATTCATACTCGCATCTATGTTTTTCATGGTTCTGGCCTGCTTAATACTCAACCAAAAAACACCTATAAATAGAATGAAAATAAATATTCCAACGTAGGGTATACCAAGCATTGTATACAACACTAAACTCATTGTTGCAATAACTACAATAAAATATAAATTAACTCTCATTGTTCTTTTCAATTTATCAATAATAGTTTTTGATTTTTGATTGTAAAGATTATTTAGTTTAGGAGCAATGAGTGCATCACTTTCGATAAATCCCTGTTTCCAAATTGTTTCAATAGACTTTTCCATTTAATATTTTTTTTAATCGCTCTTTTATTCTTTTAATTCGTACTCCAATGTTGTTGGGATTGGTGCCTATAATCTCTGCAATCTCTTGATATGATTTTTCTTCTAAATAAAGTAGAATTACTCCTCTATCAACTTCTGATAATTGTCTAATGCCATCATACAATTGATTAAGTGATTCATCTGCAAATGCCTTATTCTCTTCAATTGATACTTCTGGCAATGCGTCAGATGCGAAATACTGGTGATTGGCTTTCTTCTTCTTCTTTAATAAAGTTAAACATACGTTCAACGATATCTTATAAAGCCAAGTAGACCATTCACATTGTTCCTTAAAATTGTTGTTGCTTCTCCAAATTTGTAAACACACTTCTTGATAGTAGTCTTCAAAATCTTCTTGAGAATTGGTATATGCGCGACAAATTTTTATAATAATTGCGGCGTGGGGTACTATTTTTAATATGTAAAAATCGTTACTCATTAACCAATAATTTCTGGTGATAAATTTGCTTACGATTTAATCTGCGTCTCATGAAAAAATCTATTTAAAAAATATCCTATTAAGGAAATTTGGATACCAGCAGCAACAATGAGAATGTTAATTACGAATTGTTGGTTGTCCTCTCCATTTATCAAATAACTGCATAATAGAATAACTACTGCCCAGACTATGGCGTTTAAGATTTGAATAATTCTAGTATTTGCGCTTTGTTTTTTCGATTTCATAACTGTATTTAATTATTGTGTTTTCTTAGTTAGTGGCAGAAATCAAAAATTATTACACCTTTCAAGATCTTTTTTATATCAGTTATTCGTGATGCTGTTGTATTGGTGATAATGTTTGAGTAAATATAGCCATTTTTAGATGCTGCCGTTAGTGCGCTGGCCAAGCCCCGGTAATTGTCCGTTCCTCGCGCTGGCACCACAGGCTTTTGTGCACTTAAATGGGCGGGAAAAGTGATGGGAATGATATTCCTAAGTTAGATTTTAATATGTTATGCATGGTTTTTTATCCCTTGTATTTCCTCTTTTATTTTTTCAAATTCTATTAAGCCATTTAGGCTTTTAACTTCTTTTCGCGTCTTTTTCCAATAGGGGAACAGCAATGAAAATCTCGTTCCTAGTACATTGAGATTTCCATTGGCATCTTCAATTTCTACAATATTTTTGAATGGGTAATTGCCCTTATAATATTGGGTAATTCTTTTTTTACGAGCTAGAAGGTTGAAAAACACTTCAATTGCCTCATAGATGTTATCGTGTTCGATATCAAAATGTTGATGACTCAGTCCATAACCAACTGTTATTTCCTGTTTATCCACCGAGATCCAAATTCCAGAATCACCGATTGTAATATGGTTTCCTTCGTCATATTCTTTTAAATCATTTGTTTGAATAATTCAAAAGGAGAATCTTGATTTGTTCGAATATGTTCTCTGTCTGTGTCAC
Organism: Crocinitomix sp.; assembly: GCA_047623705.1. Lineage (GTDB taxonomy): Bacteria > Bacteroidota > Bacteroidia > Flavobacteriales_D > Crocinitomicaceae > Crocinitomix. Next base: position 14,930 of record JBLHOW010000085.1, on the reverse strand, counting down.
TCTCATTATGCTAACGCTTTGAATAAGAATAGTAGCGGTAATCAAGACACCTGCTTTTCAACTTCCCACTAAACGGTGTACAAACATACTCACTTTGAGTTTACCATTAAAACTGCTATTATTTTTTATACATTGTTACCCACTTTTATTCTTTTCTACGAACTTTTTAAAAGGTATAATGACCCAATTATTATCACGTCCTGTAGAAAATGAATTAACCAAGCCCAAAATATTCCATTAGTTTCTTGAATAGACTTGCTTAAAACATATCCTAATAATCCAGCTAGAATTATTCCAACAATGCCGTTTGGAATACCTTGATAATGAGCAACTCCAAAAATTACGGCAGAAATGAGAAATATTTTATTTGGAGAGAGCAAGTTGTCTAAGGGGCCGTTAATTCCAACTCTAAAAATCATTTCTTCTGCAAATGAATTAGTTAATGAGAATAGGATAATCCACAGGAAGCTAGTTTTCAATAAACTGTAATCAACAGCTTGCCCTTTGAGTTGGAAATACATGAATATCCCTGTCGCTAAGCTTATAAAGATGGAAAGCGATAGGCCTGTCTTTAACCAACTATCTCCCTTTTTAATTCCAAATATTTTTAATTCTTCACCTATTGCTGAAATATTTCCAACAGAAAGTATAGACTTGAAACTTTCGGGATTGAGGATATAAGAACTAAGCATAGAAATTAAGGCTACTCCCAGCAATAATAATTGATAGTTAATTTGAAAATTTATGTAGCTGTTTCCGCTTATAGTAATACCAATTTTATTAGCTTGACCAGATAATAAAATCGCAGTAAATACAGCTACCAATAGAATAGGAAGAATTAATTTCATTGTACTTTTAGTTTACTTATTTCGTACGGATTTATAACGTGACGGATAAAACACCAACTGAATGACATTGTACTCCAATTGATTTTGACTAAATTCAATTCCATTTATGCTGAATTTTTCGAACGGAATCCATCTTAAATTAGTACGTAAAACAAACCATTGTTGAGTTTTACCTGGCAAAATATCCCACCCTATAGTAAGACCTGGAGTAATTGAAGTGAATGATTCAGAATAGTTATTTGCATTGGATTGTTCATTATATTTGATGTTAGAAAATCCAATATTTAAACCAATATAAGGCGTAAATCCGCTATAATCTGTAAGAAATTTATACGCTTCAAATACAACTGATTTTTTTTTAATGGTTTGTTTTACTCCGTAACCTTCATTTGTGAACTTTGGATTTCTATAAGAAAGTGAGGTTATAATCCCTGCCTTATTGAATTGATACCCTATTGCAATATCTATAAAGCTATTCGAGATTGGTTTTTTATTTAGAAATGGATAAGTTGTTTTATTGTATGTTGAGTTAGATAAAGTGAATGAGCTTGATGGACCAATAGCGAGAAACCAATCTCCTCTTTTTATAGCATCAAGTGTAGGTGAAGATATCGTAGGATATTCATTTAGCATATCATTATAGGACTTCATGTCTTTAGAACGTGTTGTCTCCATACTATAAATTAGTCCAATATTAACTCCCCATCTAGGCGTTTTTACTTCCTTAAACAAATTTTTAGATATTGGATAATTCCATTTATTGTTCGGATGAAAATTTACTCCTAAACGGAACATTAAATTATTTTTACCATATAAAATCCCTGCATCAAAGACCAATTTATTTTTTGAGTATAATGGTTGATTGTGATTTTCTTTATTCCCTTGTTTGAAATTAACAACAGCCCAACTTCCTCCTATATATGGTCTTATTTTATTATGACTATAAGCCCAAGGCAAATATCTAGCCCCTGTTACTACTGACTGATTGAATGTAAAATCCGATTTATCGTTTTTTGCTAATTTGAATTGTAATAGGGGGATTGAAATATAAAAATCTGCGTGCCCCCAAAAGTGAATTCCTCCAATATTTAGGGTTGGAGTAATTGAAGCTGAATTAGAAACAGATTCCATTATGTTATTTTCTCCAATTATATATCCATTAAAAGATGAGGTATATTGAGCTCCAAGTTCAAAATATGTGTTGGCAAAATTCAGTCTATTTTCTCCATCTTTGACATAATCTTGTGCTTGAATTAGATTTGAATTAAAGATTATTACTGCAAGTATTAAAATTAATTTATATATCATATTACTTTTATTTAAAAGACAAAAGTATAATCAAGCTTATTGAAAAAACTTGATATATGATAGGAAAACCGCTATAGGGAAATTTTCTTTCTAATTCTACTAAAACTTTCAGGAGTAATCCCTAAATATGATGCTATATGTTTTTGAGGTGTTCGCTGGACAATTTGTGGTTGTCGTTCTATAAGTTTCAAATATCTTTCTCTAGCAGTAAGCATTAATAAGTCAATTTGTTGTGTTTGCTTGTGGATGAAAAGTGATTCGGATGCTATCCGACCAATATTTATTCCTATCGCAGAACTTTCATACAATTCATTTAAGTCAGAGTAAGAAATAGATAGTATTTCGGTTGGCTCAATTGCTTGGGTGAATAATTCTGTTGGTTTTTGAGTTAAGAATGACATATAATCACAAAAAAATTCGTTTTCATAACAGAGGTCAAGACAAATGGTTGAATTTTCTTTCCATAAAAAGATACCTGCCGAACCTTTTATGAGTATGCTAAGGTCATTCTCTTTTTTGTTGACTTCTTTTATGATTTCATTTTTTCTATAGGTGTTTCGCTTCAAGTAAGTAGCAAATGATTCCCAAATTTCGAGCGGAGCTTCAAAATATGGGTCAAATATTACCTTTATTAATATTCCTGATTCGGTCATTTTATTAAATTGTGGGTAACGTTTGAGTCGTATGTTAGCAAAATGATAACCTTACGAGACAGTTTTCATATAAATATAGTAAACAATAATCACAATAAAAGGGATAGGAGCGTTTGAGTAGGTACAATAATATTTTGATACCGTTATTTAGTTTGACCACCCTTTTATTGTTTTCTTGAGAGCTTGAACTGGTACCTAGGTTCATTGTTAATGAGGCCGTATTAAAAGCGAGTATAGGCGAGGGAGAAAACGGTGATTTTAAAACGAATCGAGACGATCCATTGGGGGAGAGGATTAAACACGAGGTATCCAGTTCGATTAGTTCATAACCTTTTTTGTAGAGCCTTGTAGTCCTTTTTTCGGTAATATCTGGCAACTACGTTAATTTCCATATTTTCTGGGTCAAGCGTCATAAATTCTTTACCAAATAGCTTTTTATGCTTAGGTTTTTTCCAGAATTCCCCATTGGTCAAGACGAGTGAGTCGGAGGATAATCTTAAATAATTCTTACTGGCTTCAATCTCTTCTATTTGCTTTAAATACTGATCCTTAGAGTCAAAGACTATTCGAATCGAATCCGAAGAATGGTAGTGGTTAAACCATGCTTCATATGTGGCATTTAGTCCGTCAGTAAATACAGCTTTCATATAGCTGCACAAGCTATCCGTATACGTTTGTTTCTCAACAGTTCGCTCCCTGTTTTGATCAACGCTAGTTCTTTTAGAACGAGCGTTGAACGTCCCCAAATCGGCATACTTGTAGGAAATTTTTGAGTTTGTTAGTTTTGCTATTTGAGATAAATCAAACATAATTTGCGTGAGCCTTTGCCCATGTGCATACCTATGATCGGATGTATACTCAGCCGTAGGACTTGCTTTGATGTGACCATAAAATTGGCCCATTGCGTCCGGTTGGATTAAGAAGAATAAGACAAGGGTTAATAATTTCATTGAACGTGGGATTGGATGAAGATAACGTTCAATGAATGGATTTATTTTGAATCCTTGATGGGGAGATGAATTTGTTTCCGGTAAATCGCAATAAAGCATAACAACCGGGTAAACGTACCAAGTGCATTTGTTCTCATTATAAGAAAACGTACGCATTAAATAGCTGCTAAAGCATGCAATGTATACATGCGTGTTAGTGTATGTCAATTACCACCACAGCCAAACTTCACTATTCTCGTTCCATTAGTTCTATTCAGTTAACCCAGAAATCATAAATTGAAAACCAATTGATTCCGTGGATCTTATGATCCTCCTTAATTATTACACCGTGGTTGATGAGGTACTTTTTTACTTCATCCAAGTTGTCAACTTCAAAAGCAGGATGCCTTTTTTTTAATTCTGGGTAAAATATGGAATTTAAAATGGATACTTTTGAATATATTAATGATTGTATCATGTTAAACAAAAAAACTGCCATTTCTATTTTAGATTTGGCCATAATATCCAAAGGGAAATCTTTACGGCAAACGTTTGATGATTCCTTAGCTCTTGCTCAAATGGCGGATACCGAAGGTTATACGCGTTATTGGTTGGCCGAGCACCATAATTCTGATGCAATTGGCAGCAGCGCGACTTCTATTTTAATAGGGAAGATCGCCGAAGGAACAGAAAGGATCCGGGTTGGATCAGGAGGGATAATGTTACCCAATCATTCTCCACTAATTATTTCCGAACAATTTGGAACCTTGGGTACTTTGTATCCAAACAGAATTGATTTGGGCTTAGGTAGAGCGCCAGGAACAGATCAAGAAACAGCACGTGAAATCCGTTCTGATTTTTACCAAGCGGCTATGTCCTTTCCAAATGAAGTGCAAAAAATTCAAAATTATTTTTCAATCGATAACGCTTCCGGAAGAGTACGTGCATTTGTGGCTGAAGGAGTTCCTGTGCCGCTTTATATTTTAGGTTCCAGTACCGACAGTGCCCACTTGGCAGCAAAAAAAGGATTGCCCTACGCATTTGCGAGCCATTTTGCCTCTGCGCAATTATTGCAAGCCTTAGAAATTTACCGCAATGAATTTCAACCTTCTAAAGCATTAGATAAACCAAATACCTTGGCCGGAATAAGCGTCATTGTGGCTGATACCGATAAGGAGGCCGAGTTTATTTCCACTTCCTACTACGATCGTGTTATTGGCATTCTCACTGGTGACCGCGGTCAAATGGATGCGCCTTTTGAAATGAGTGATCAGTTCCGTGGAGTCATTCAACAACCGACCGTGCAACAAATGACCAAATATGCTTTTATAGGGAGTAAGGAAACTGTTAAAAAAGGAATCAAAGACTTTATAGAAACCACCCAAATAGATGAACTCATTGCCGCAACTCATGTGTATTCTTCACAAGATCGATTAAAGTCTTACAAACTCCTTGCAGAGATTATGCGCGAATTGAATGAAGAGGTTTGAAATTTAATTTTCATACACTTTGTTAGCACGAGTTACATTTCATTTTTTTTCTTAGCCACTACAAAATAACTGGATGCACCTTTATAAATCTTCTCGGAATCAACCGTCTCAAAATTTCCTTTGGCAATTAAATTATCTAAATCAGAGCTTTTCAGTCTTCTAATTGGAATAGGGATTATTCCAATTTTACACAGTATCTGAACAAGTCGAATTTGCAACCCAACTAAAAATGACATTTTGTCACCTAGACTGGGGGTTACAGAAATAAATAATCCATCAGGTTTTAGTAATTCGTTTATTCTTTTTGTCACCTTTTCGGGATTAGGAATAGTGTGCAACATATTAAATGCCAGTATTCTATCAAAATACTCTTTTTTAAGGTTTTCATCAAAAATATCCCCTTGAGAGAACATTACATTTCCGATATTTTTTTCAGCTGCTTTACCTTTGGAAATTTCGATCATTTTCGAGGATATATCGATAGCATAGATCTCTTTCACGTTATCAGCGATCTCGCAAGCTGTTGTACCCGTTCCACAGCCATAATCCAAAACAACATTAGAACTTTCTATATGTTTTTTAGTATTTTCCCGTGACTTTTGATGGATGTACTCAAATCTTTCTTCTGTTTTATCGTAATTTTTTGATGCGTTATCCCAAAAACTCTTCGTTTTACTCATTCGTCTCTTAATTTTTTATGAAAATTGATGTATCTGCAAAGATCCAAAGTGTTTGGAACGACCGTCATACATAATGGCTCAATTAATGCGCATTTTGGCTCAACTTGAAATCTAAAGGCGAAATACCAAACATACTTTTGAACGATCTCGCAAAACTGGAGGGATCAGAGTATCCACATTCGTAGCAAATTTCGCCTATTGATTTTTGAGAATGAATTAGTAATTTTTTTCCTCTTTCTAATTTCTTCTGTCTTATATAGTTCGCGGGAGAATTGTTGTATATTACCTTGAACTTTCTTTTAAAGGAAGCAAGACTATTATTTGTCATGGCAGCCAAACGGTTTAAATTTAAAGGTTCATATAAGTTGGCTTCAATAACTTCTTCAAATGAAAAAGTTCTATCCGAAAATAAACTCCTAGCGATTGCATTTAGATTTGAAGATTCCTGAGTTTGCAGTAGTAATAAAACTATTTCTTTTAACTTAACAGATAAAATGTCTTCGTTAAGTGCATTTTTGTAATTGAAGAAGTTAGAAACATTCAAAAAGTAAGAACTCACTAAAGCCGAGGCATCTTGTTGAGCAATATCTTTTTTCAATGGATGTTCTAGCTCTTTCCATAATTTAGGTTTTTCGTAGTTGAATACCTTTTTTAGTACATCTCTATCAAAATGAACAATAATTGTACTTAAGAAACCTGTTTCTCTTTTTGAAAGGGAATTACCAACTGTTTTTCCGCATAAAGAAAGTATTACGGTACCTTTTTCAGCTAAAAAACCTGAATTCGTTAAATCTTGATTATTCCCTTCGATAATATATGCAAAACAAGATTCAGAGGGCAAATCCAGTTCTTTCTCAAAGGGCAAAGGTAATTGATACCATGAGAGTAGTGGTTTTTCAAAGAGCAGGATCTGATTAATATTATTGGTCATGCATTCCGGTTCTTATTATCAATGTTTTTTCAGCTTTTTTAATAAAAATAGGCATTTATGCCGAACTACGTTAGCAGTGATTTTTATTTACTTGTTATGGGGAGTTTTCCAAAACTTCCACCATTTACTTTTAGATTTACTTGCCAACCAGTTAACATATCGATTATCTATTAAGCTTTTCACCTTTTCATAATTCTCCCATGAATCTTCTAATTCATAAATGCTTTTGGCATCTGACTCAAATATTTCGGAATAATCATTAAGGTAATTCGGGATTCGTTCATCTTGATAATAATGCTCGGTAAAAGATTTTCCTCGCTCGTTTAAATCTTCAAACCAGAATTTCTCATCACAATCTGAAATAAGGAAATCTCTTCCAGAATAAACTCTATTAAGAACTTTGATAACTCTATTTTTTGAATCCTCGGAATCTCGGTGTAACTCTCCTTGTAAATCATTGTTTAAAATCCAAGAGAGATAAAACCCAATATGAGTGCCACCATTTTCTGCGGGAAGATGATCCGGGAAATCTCCTCCAGAATGCCAATCTATTCTATCTATCGCCATCTAATTTCTATTACCCATAACAGTTAATGTAAAAAATCGTTTTAATGCTTTAATATAGTGTTAGCAATAGTTTAAATCTCATCTTTAAATAAGTAATATATTTCTTGTTTTCTTCAATAATTAAAGCTCGCATCATTAAAATATCTTAGGTGATTTATGATTAAAGTTAGCGAAAACCCGGGATGGTCAATATTGTGGTTCAGACAGGTCAAACTTGTATAAATGGTCAGATTCTGACCTAAGGAGGCGATCCATCCCATCAAACTTGATGTAGTAATTATTATCCAAGACAAAAGAAGTATCAAAATCCATAGCAACATCCCCACTATAGTATAACATAGTATAATCTGAATCTGGAACATAGACTCCATATCCCCTTCTGGTAAACAAATTTCTTTGCGGATACAAATAATACACATGATTATATCCTTCTGGTTTCAATGTGATTTCTGGTCTAATAGAACCCAAGAGAATAACGGCTAACATAAACATTCCGAGTACCAATGTGGATAACAGCAATGTGCATATTACAATAATCTTTGAGACCTTATTTATCATATGACTACTTGTATAAACCATTAAATAGATGAAGGATCCAATGGTGAAAAAGTGAGCGCTTAAGCTGTAGGTAATTAATGCGTTACGTGTTTCAGGCCGCCATTTGTACTGAAGAAGTTGGTAGTCAATTAAAACGAAAACAACCGCCAATACCACCATAAATAAAAGTAAGGTTGGATTTCTCTTTTTAATTTTATTTGGGGTTTTCTTCATTTTGTCACACAGTTAAAATAATGCAATCTAATCTTTTACTATGATGAATCCTAAATAGCACTCTTCTGGCTTTCCGGGTAGCATTTCTAACCCTTTTTTATAATGTATTTCAAATAAACAGTTATAGTTTCCCAGTCGTTCTCCTTCGCTAGAGTACGCAGTTTTTTTCGCATCCCCTTTGTTTTTTTAGTATCTACACTGGACCTGTTTCTATCTCTTAGAGAGGTAAACTTGTATTATTGTATCACAATTTTTTCTGTAAGTACTTTCTCTCCATCATAAAGTTTTACATAATAAATTCCTTTTGGAGAATTAGAAAGGTCTAATTCAATTGATTTTTCTATAAAGTTTGACGTAGAAAATACTTTTTCTCCAAGAAAATTAAAGACTTCGATATCGATTTTGTTAATTGAACTAGTATGAATTTTGAATATCCCCCTATTTGGATTTGGATATACTGTAAATAGATTGTTATCACTGAATTCATTTAACCCTAATGATTCTGAGAGTGACCTTTTCCATACGCCACAGTCAGTACCCGCAAAAATAGTTGAACCTACGAAAATAATTGACCGGACATTGATTTGGACACACAACCAATTTCCTGTACTGTCTTTAAACCCTTCATTAAATTGAGACCATGTTATCCCATTGTCAGATGACAAAAATATCCCCGAACCTTCTGTTCCGGCATAAACATCATCACCGAGACGATTTACTGCATATACAGGTTTATCATTAAAGATATCGGTGTTTGAGACAACCCAATCCTCACCGTTGTCAATTGAGCGATATAGAACAGGTAATCCAGAAATATTACCTGAAAAAATAGTAGAACCACTTACATCTAAGGCTTGAATATAATCAGAATAAACAGGCATTGTTGCGGATGTCAAATTCCAATCGGGGCTATCTGTTGGAGAAATCCAAACGCCATTACCATAAGTTCCTGCATAAATCGTTGACTCTTTTATTTTTAATGAGCGTATATTTTGATTTATTAAACCAGTGTTAAATGTTGACCAACTTTCCGAGTCTATACCACTCAAAGAGGACATGTAAACACCTTCACCACTGGACCCAGCGTAAATGTGAGTATCATTTACAGCTAAAGACCTAACATTAGAAAATGTGGGCATAGAAGAAGGGGTAATATTTATCCAGTTTAATCCATTATCGGAAGATTTATAGATTCCAGAACCAAATGAAGCACCAGTCCCAGCGTAAATGTCAGTGCCATTTACAGCTAACGAATAGACTTCCATATCTGGGAAAGCTCCATTTCGTTGTATCCAAGAAGTACCATTATCATCTGAAAAATAGACACCACCACTTGTGGTTCCAGCAAAAACATTACTTCCTATTGTTTCCAAGGCCCAAACAGAACCACCTGGAGGTGTGCTGGTTTGTTCCCATTGAGACTGTCCATTAACGTTATTCACTCCTAAAAATGTGAAAATAGTCGCTAACAGTATTATTGTGAATTTAGGTTTCATTTTTTAATCGTTTTTCATTTTTAAAACTTGTGGGTTACGGTTTGTATAAGAAACGTAGGTATTCTGAAAAGGGTTGGGTTATAATTTGGCAGACTCTGATTAATGTACACATAACTTTTGATTTACACAAAACATCTATTTTTTATTGTGTTGAGCTCAACCTAAGGTTGCTAAAGAAAAAATATTCATAATACGTAAACCAAGTTATCGAAAAGGAGAATTGTATTCTGATGAAAAATCTTAATTAATTCACGAAAAATCAGCAAAAACCTTAATAGGACGAGCAAAACAAGAAGTTCTCAGTTTTATTGCTCATTTGTGGACCAAACCTTATGGTAAGGGGGCAAACACAATGTAGTCTCTTTACATTACTCATTTTGATTTTTAATTGTAGATAACGTTTGAATAAAATTCGGCATTTATGCCGAACAGCTTTGCTGTTGTTTTCACTTTTGTGTTGTGCTTTGTTTTTATTAGTAATTCAATGTTTTAGTGTTAACTAAGCAAAATTTATTCGGAAGGTAGCTAGTTAAAGCGGGGCGCCTAGTCCAAATTGAATAGGATTACTTCCTAGACTTACTTCCGTACTGAAGAATAGTTTAGATGAAATTTGGCGCTTAAATCCAATCCCGAATCTCAATGCTGGGTTAATAAACTTATTTGCATGGTTAACTGTTAAAGTAGGAAACTCATAAAATAAATCCGCTTGATTTTCATCTACGGTGTAAGCTCTAGAAACATATTTAATACCAAACCCTGTCGTGATATAGAACTGTTTTTTAGTGCTATTGACAAAATAGTAATTGAAACCAAATATGATACGAAATTTTGTACTTGTTCTTCTATGGAGTATATAGTCTGATTTTTCAGGGTCAAAGGGAACTCTTTTGTTAGCATAAGATACTCCTATTTAGACAAAATTCAAGTCTACTTGCATGCCCAGTTTCTTTCTTAAGTCATATACATGTTTGATGCCAATCCCCACTGGAAGACCAACTAGTTTTGCATCTCCACGTTGGAACGGATGACCGATTTTTATATTGGCATCCATTACTCCGACTCCAAAATATGCGGTAATCGAAGATTTATTAATTGTAGAATCCTTTTGAGCATTTACTTTATTTGTAGCCAGTAGGATACTTAAAATTACAAGTATTGAAATCGTTGATGGTGTTTTCATTATTCTATTTTTAATTAACCTCTTCGCCAACATTCACTATATCTTCTTGAATTAACCGATTAGTTCAAGTAAAAGTTTGCAGAATTATTTTAATATAAGTCAAAAAAATCAGCAACTTATGATTTCACTCTGTAGGATATCATCATAATGAAATAACGCACAACGTTTGAATAAAGTTAGGCGATTTTAGATTGCCGTACCAAGTGCTTAAGCGTTCCGTAGTGATGGCAGCCAAGGAATGGGGGGGACTTTACTTAGTAAGTTATAACTCGTTTTCTACTCCAATTCCATACTTTTTAGCAGTGTTGGAATTGAAAAAAACTGAAATATGGTCTTGCATTCCAAAGACACTGCCATCTCTAATTTCAGAAACAGAGATAATCACTTTTTGTTTATTATCAAATTCAATAATTAGGTCTTGTAAATAATCCTTTTTAATTCCATTTGTAGACACCCAAGAAAGAATAGGTGTTAATTTTTTTATTTTCCGACCGACTAGTTCTTGCCAATAAATATTGCCAGTGACATCATGTATGGCAACATTTGATTCCGGACCTAATAATTGTTGCAATGTACCAGTGCCAAAATTCAAGTCATATTGGATTTGAAGATTGTCCCATGCAAGGTAGTATTTTTCATTATTCGACATAGTGAATTCCAGTCCATGGTCAAGCGAGTGATGATCACTATTTTTCCAAAATCCCTCATCATAGTTTATTTCATAATATGCCACTTTGCTGATTGACTTCTCAATAAGGACAGAAATGGAATCAATATGTTGTGATAAGTTTTGAGTCATGGACGTCAATGAGTTATAACGTTTGAATAAAAATAGGCATTTATGCCGAACAGCTTCGCTGTGATTTTTATTTTTTGTTAGGCTACGTTTTCATGCTAGTGCCAATTCTCTGTTGTATTTAGTTTGATATTGTTTTGGAGATAAACCAGAGTACTTTCTAAAAGTATTGCGAAAGGCTTTTTCGTCATTATAACCAACAAAGAGCATAACTTCTTGGATATTGAGAATAGTCGATTCGAATTTTCGTTTTGCGGCCTCCACTTTTACTCTTGAAATGTATTCTTTTGGTGTGTTGGCTGTTGCCTTTTTAAAGCGTCTCAGAAAATTTCTTGCGCTCACACCAACTTGTGCTGCGAGTTCACTGATGTTAATTCGGTCCTCATAATTTTGCTCTATGAAAATCTGTGCCTTTTTGATGGCTTCATCTTGATGCTCTTTTTGACCATTAAAGATCATAAAATGACTTTGATCAAATCGGTCAATATCTATTTCTGAAACTTTAGAACAGAATATGGCCGTATCTCTGCCGTAAAATTTTTCAATGATGTATAACATGAAATTCAAAAATGAATAGGCACCGCCGCTTGAGTAAATCCCACTGTCCTCACTTATGATCTTCTCGGGTGCCAAGTTGATATCTGGATACCTCAGTGTAAATTCATTCTGAACTGTCCAATGAGTAGAGCATGATTTTCCAGTAAGTAAACCTGTTTCTGCAAGTAAGAATGCTCCTTTGCATAGACTAGCCAATTCAGCATCATTCTCTACTCTTTGTTTTTTTATCCAACTAATAAAGTCTTTGTTTCTATCGATTCCATCCTGTAGGTTCCCACTGATGGCTGAAATAATGACAAGATCTGTTTTTTCAATCTGATCAATAGTCTTGTCAGGTTTTACCTGAAATCTTTTTTGATATACCTCTGGTTCGGATGAAAGTCCTACTAACTCAATTGCAAATGGGGCCTGATTTAGTCCATTCGTTCTTTTGTAATGACTGTTGGCCATCTGGAGTAGGTTAAAAGGACCGATTATCGTGTCGATAATCACAGATCCTCTTGGTACGATTATGCTTATATGCTTCATAGTAAATAGTCTAAAGCTCAAAGGTAAATAATATTCATGGCTAAAACAACCCATTGATGTGGCGTAAAAGACACCTTTGAAACCGTTATAATAGCCATAAGTTTGTCCTGTAGGCTGTTTAAACATCAATTTTAAAATAGAATTATGACAATAGTAAAAGAAGAATTACCAAGCTATATGAAAGAAGATTCTAAGATCGGAAACGAAATTAGTATTACTGGAAAATGGGTTCCAACTAAAAAGGGTGGAATGTTCAGGAAATCTAAAGAATCAATAGAAATGGTGAAAGAGTGGGATGATATTCATGATGCGGCAAAAGGACATGAAGGTGTTTTGTCCACTGAGATTAATCATGCCATTGGTCAAGAAGCAGTGTTGGTGCATCACGTTTTTGAAAACACTTCTTCATTAGTAGGGTATTTCAAGAAAGTTGCTGAAGATCATGTCGGTGCTCTTTCGTCTGTTGCAAAGCCAGACACCCATTTAATAAGAGGTATTAAAATGAATGATGAGATAATTGAAGAGCTGTCAGCAAAGAATGTGAAAGGAAGTTTTGGTGAATATCTCTTTGGATATGTAAAGAACGGGTCTAAACGGCCTAATCCTGAAACTTCTATTCAAGTGACAGCTAAGTGGAAGTGCAAAGATGGCGGAACGCTTGAAGAGTTGATTTATTGGTGGCAAAAAGTAGGGACAGAAGCTTTCACTCTTGAAAATGGACTCGTGCGTTTTGAAGTTTATCAAGTTTTAGGAGAAGATGCTTTAATCATTCATGAAACCTTTGATACTAATGAAGAACTGAAGTATCATCTCTCTAAAGGAACTGCAGAAAAGTATAAGAAAGACATAGACAAGGTTGCTGAACCAGAAGACTATTTTTTCAGAGGCCCTGTGTCATGGATGATTAGAACCTATTCTAAATTTTTGCATTTACCGGCTACATATACAAGTCAAGGTAAAGTCTTTATGCAAGATGGCGGAAACATGAGTGACGGAATATTTTAACATTAGTAAACAATCAATAAAAAAGAAAAAAATGGAAAAAAAAGAAGTAATGGTAGTGTATAAATGGACTGCCAAAGAAGGAAATTCAGATAAGTTAAAAGCTATCTATCAAGAAGTATCCGATCAGATGAAATCGAATGAGCCGGGTGCTTTGAATGTGCAGTGTTATTTTGATGAAGCAAAATCTATTCTAGTGGTAATGGATTTATTTGCAGACGCTGGAGCAGTTGGATTCCACTTAGGAACTACAGCAGCTGGTCATTTCGAAAATTTACTTCAGATTGCAAGTCCAGGAGAATTTTTATTCTGTGGTATTGTTCCTGAAGAAATGAAAAAGGCGGCAGTCGGCATGGGGTTGAACGCAACTTTCGCTCCTAAAATCTTCGGATTTGAAAGAGCAATGAGTCATTAAATCGTCAAATGATAATTGAAATCGGGATGGGGGAGACTCTATTCCGTTTTTTGTTTTCAATGAAAGCTAACGTTTAATGTATGAGCAGTAGCGGATTTAAAACCACTAATTTTTCAATTAGCAAGATACTGAATTAAATACAAAAACGGCTTAAGATTACTCCTAAACCGCTATTGTTTATACATATTGTTAGCTACCGTTTTATTTTCCCATTTGTTTATTCATCATAGAAAAGAACTCATCATCTGTCATCTTTTTTCTACTCTCTAGCAAGAAGTTTGCGTCATCACCTGCTCTATATCTTAGCTGTTCACTATCATCAGTTACAGCTGTATAAATTACATCTGCAACTAAACTCGCTGCTGAAGAGTTGTTGTCTGGGTTCTGCCATTGTTTCATTAAAGCTCCAATAATTGGTTGATAATCGGCAATTTCTCCCGCTTGAAAATCAAAAGAACGACCTCCAAAGTCTGTGTCAATCATCCCCGGTTCCACTATCTTGACTTTTACACCAATTTCTTTCATTTCATAATGCAATGATTCGGAAATCCCTTCAACCGCAAATTTAGTTCCGTGATAGAGCGAACCTAAGGCAAAAGTCATTTGACCACCTATTGACGATATATTTACAATAATTCCATCTTTATTCGCTCTGAAATGTGGTATAATGGCTTTTGTAACGTCCATTAACCCTATGACGTTTGTATTGAATTGCTTGATGATGTTTTCTCTTGGAAAAGATTCCAACGGGCCATAAGCTCCATATCCAGCATTGTTG
>JBLHOW010000084.1:0-27724 GCA_047623705.1 Crocinitomix sp. | reverse complement strand
CAAACAAAGCGAAATCAAAATAAAAACCTATAAAAAACAGAAGACCAGCAATCACGTGATTGCTGGTCTTCATTAATTATTTATCTTAGGACTAAATCTGTATCGTTTATTTAGGACTAGTCAGTTTTATTGTTTTACAACTTGGATTGTTTTAGTTGTCTCCTCTTGCGTGATCTTCACGAAATACATTCCATTTGCAAGGCTGGCTAAGGTTATGATTTCCTTATTTGCAGCCGTTCCATTAAGAATCGATTCACCAGTTACAGCAACTAATTCATAGGAGAAATTCCCCGCTAATGTAATTGTTATCTCATTAACCGTTGGATTTGGATAGATAGATAATAAACTGCCATTTAATTCATTAATGCCAACCTGACTTGAAATTATTGCCGTTAGCGTATTGCTGCAGCCTTCGTCGTCTTGCACAACTAAAATATATGTTCCAGCAGCAAGACCAGTTAAATCTTCCGTGTCATCAAAATCTCCAGTACCATCATTGTCCCAATCATAAGTATAAGGAACAAATCCACCCGTTACGACAACGGCAATTTCGCCATCATCACCAAAAATCTCATCAGTTGCAGCATAGTCTATTTGAATCGAATCTTTGACTTCAACCTCAATTTCTGCCTCATTAACGCAGTCATTATCATCCGTACCAGTTACAATAAGTGTTATTGTTCCAATTTCGGCAGGTACATATTCAACGCCATCTATAATGTCAACAGGTGTCCAGCTATAATCTGTTGCTCCTGATCCTGTAGCCGTAAAACCTTGCCCTAGGCAAATTTTATCGTCATCAACTGTTGCTGTAACGTCAGGTAAAGCATTTACAATTACCTCAATGCTTGCTTCATTCTCGCATCCTGTAATTTCATCTGTTCCTTTAACTGTAAAGGTTGTTGCTCCAACGTCAGGTGTGTATGGTTCTCCTTCAGTAACATCATCTGGAGCCCATTCATAGATATCGGCATCTCCGCCTGATCCAAGAATGATGGTTTCACCTTCGCAAATTTCTGTTTCGTCAGATGAAATTGTAACCTCTGGTAATTCAAAAACTTCAATATCAATTGAAACAGTGCAATCCGTCGGATCATCACTCGTTACAGTATAAGTTATTATCCCGGTAGTTAAAGGTTCAAACGCTACATCATCTTCAACACCCATATCCCAAGAAATAGTGCCGTCACCCTCTCCGTCAAGCGTAATTGTTTCACCAAAACATATTTCAGTATCAGTAGCCGTTATAGTAATTGCGGTACATAGTACGGTGATAATAATTTGTCCGTGACCTTCGCGTGCCCCTTGATTATGTTCAACGTCAGTCGCGCCAGGATCAGTATAACTTGATCCACCACCACCGCCAGCAAAACAAACTCCTGCGCCACCGCCATAGTATCCACCGCCGCCGCCGCCGCCAGATGTACAACCAGTTCCGTCGCATGAGCAAGTACTTAATCCAGAGGGTGCACATAAAGAGCTACCACCAATACCTAAGGACCCACTTCCGCCTACTATACCACCGGTGCACCAACAAGAATTATTACCGCCAACTCCACCTGAAACGGGAGTTCCTGGGCCTCCTCTTGTGCATGGTCCACTTCCTGTTTCAGTTAATGCCATTTGGCCTGTTAATCCACCTCCGGCACCAGAGCCAGCTGTTGATTTATATGGTCCACCGCCATTTCCAGCGACTCCGCCACCTGCACCTGCAACAGCTACTCTGTTGTCTAAATCCGTTCCACCTTGTCGAATGTCAGAAGCTCCGCCACCACCAGCAGCAATAACTTCTGTTCCGCTGCAAGATTCAGGATCTCCGCCGCCATTGTATCCACCAGAAGTTTCAGAACCTTCGCCACCAACATATAAGTACAGAGTTTCACCTGGTGTCACAGTTAATAAACCTGTGACTTGACCACCGTTTCCGGCATCAAGAAAAATATCACTCGTTCCTCCCCAACCAATAGTTGTTCCTTCTATGTCACCTCCCTCGGCACCTAATACGTCGAATTGAATTTCCGTTACACCAGCAGGTACGATATAAGTTTGTTCTCCACCTGTATAATCATAGGTAGTTACATCCTGCCCAAAGGAAACTGAGGCAATAGACAATGCCAAAAGCATGGTCCAATGTTTATAGTTAAAGTATTTTTTCATCATATTTAAAAGTTTTGTTCATCTAAATTAACAATTTATTTATTTCGAATCAAGCGCTAAATCACATTTTATGAAAATTTAGAATCCTTCAAAAGTAGGAATGAAAACTCTAAAACATTTACAGTCAATAGACCAGAAGAATGAATAAAAAAAAACTATGAATTTTCTATTAAAAGTTTGGTTACCGCGTAAAGATCAATTATATTTGCGCTCGCTTAAACGAAAGCGCAAAGAAAAAAATATTTATTACCAACGATATATTGCGGGGTGGAGCAGTTGGTAGCTCGTCGGGCTCATAACCCGAAGGTCATAGGTTCGAGTCCTGTCCCCGCTACTGAGAAGGACAAATTCATATTTTTTGAGTTTGTCCTTTTTTTGTGCCCTCCTGTATCCCTTTGTAGTCGGTAGATGTCGCGAAAAATTGTGTTCGCGTCAAAGGTTCGATAATGGTCTAATTCCCGATTGTACCGTATTCCCCTTGGAAACACCATTCTTTGAACTTTGCGTTTTTCTTCTAAATCTCCGTAAGTCCACATTTTCGGGAGTTCCACGGCATGTCCTAGCGCATTATCAATTGCATTTTCAAGGTTCGATAAATTAAAACTCGATTCTTCAATTTTTTCGGTAAGATCCGTCATCTGCTGATTGAACTGTGCTTTGAATTTGATGTATAAGTCTCTTTCAATTTCGCCCAAAGCGAATCGCAATTCAATTTTTTCTAAGTTCACATCAATCTTTGTCAGTTCATTTTCTAAAGTTAAAACGCCATTTAAACTTTCTTCGTGTTGTTCATGGTAAGCGTTCATCAAAACATCCTTGATTGGAGCTTGCCAATTCGGATCATGTAATTTATATCCCTCCAATACTTCAACGAATAGCCTGTGCATGACTTTGGCACTTCGGTTTTCTTTCGCTCCTTTACGATTGTTCTTATAGTAGTACAGGTTTTTCTTTTTCACCACATAACCCGTATAAGGTGTTCCGCATGTATCTGCGATCACGAATTGCTTTAAGGGTAGATTTTCCTCATCCTTATTGTATGTAACCCCGTAGTTATTCTTTTCCAATACATTATTTACTTTCAAAAATAATTCTCTCGAAACAAGTGGCGGGTGTTTTCCCTCAATGACTTCGTCTGGAATCATAGTGCTGACGATCAATCCACAATAAACAGGGTTGCGGAAATATTCTGTTAAGCGTTTACGACTTTTTGTCCATCCAAATTTCTTTAGTCTTTCCGTAATTTCAACATGGGTTAAATCATACTTGGCTTTTAATTCAAATGCTTTCTGCAATAATTTACCATCTTCATTAATAATCAACTTCGGTTCTTTATTCCGACCGGGATTTGTGTTTGTATATCCAAAGGGAACAGAACCACAAATAAATCCTTTACGTAGTTTGTCCTGCATCCCCACCATAGTTTTATCTCTTCGCAGTCCATTGTCAAATTTCCCAAAGGCAAAAAACATATCCCGTTGAAATTCGCCTGATGAGGTAGTGCTATCAATATCTTGTGTGGCTGATTTAACGTCAATCCCTTTTTTGTTCAATTGCTCCACTATGTAAATGCCATTTGCTCCTGTTCGTGAAAAACGATCAAAGGAATAAACAATGATGCAATCTATATCCTTATGTCTTCTAACAAAAGACAACATCTTTTGAAATTCCTTTCTTTCATCACTTTTGGCAGATTCATGTGTTCCTCCAAAATATTCAACAACAGTCAACTCTAATTTTTGAGCGAATTGATCGCAATACTTTTTCTGTATAGATAATGAAGCATTATTATCTGCTTGTTCCTTTGTTGAAACGCGTGTATATATAACGGCTTTATCTCTCCCTACTTTACTTGGTGTTTTACCTTGCTTTGCAAACTGTCCAAATACTTCTAAACTTTTTCCTTTCCCCATTGCCTCTATTTTTATAGTGTTTGATCGGAAATACATCAAAATTAAAATCGATTCTTTCGATTCTATTTTTCCTTTTTTCTTGTCGTCTGATGCTTAGGCATCTCCTAAAGAAAAAACAAAAACTATTTCTCAAAATTTATTCGATTTATAAAATTCGTCTATTTCCAACCAAGCACTATTTAAGTTCATTTACATTAATTCCCAACTTTGATAAGCGATTCATTTGTTGAATAACGATACGTGCATATTCCTCTAGCTGCTCTATCGTTTGTTTCGCTATTTCATCAGTTAAATGTTCAAAGCCTTTCATGGTTTTTAACCTTGCTACTGTCAGCTTCTGTTTGCATTTTGCTTTGAACGCTCTTAGTTTGGCTAATTCTTCTCTAATCTTTGTCTTTCTTATTTCATTTTTTTCTCTTAAATCACTCATTTTGAATTTAATTTGCACGAACCATTTAGGCTTATCCAATAATCGTTCGTTTCCATCTCTACATGCTCTAGATAATCTAGTAGCTCCTTAATTCAAATGATGATTCTTCACACACACGTATGAATCATTATTTATGTTTTGTCTTACGCTTAACGTAGACAATTTTACCGTTTTCGGTTTTGTAGGAAATTTCTTGATAACCTCCTTTTTGAATCAAATCCACCAAACGTCCTTTGGCATCCTTGATATCTATTCTTTCTTCTGTTTCAATTAAGTTGACTTCACCGTCAACAAATTTTACGGTCAGTGAATTGATACCACCCTTTCGAATCATATCAATCACTTTTACTTCCTCCTCCGTTAAATCTATGCCACTCGCTTTCAGATTCAACGCATACAAATCTTCCCTTCCCATAAACTCCGACACAATATGATTGAGCGGAATACTGATATAAGGTTGATTCATAATCATTGAAGAGGTAAATAAATCTTGCATTGGACTTTCTTCAAATACCATACAGTTGCCGTCCTTTGAAATAGCCAAATGCGCATTTGATTGTGACAGGATCGTAGAAAAAAGTAATACCGATAATTTTGTATTACTCAGGTTCACTTTCTTCTTGTCACTCTCCACCGCTTCAATAAAGTTTTCAGGTGTTTTAAAGGTCACCTTAATGTCTTTGATAAATTCGTTCCAAGTTTCGTCCTCCATTTCCTCACGTTCAAATAGGGACGTATAATGCTCCATCAAATTCATTTCTGACAAAAGGTAATTCTTCAAGTTAAGTATAGAGTGGATAGGTAAACCAAACTCACGCAGTTCCTTCACCAATCTTAACCAAACGTATTCAACTCCATTGTACTTTCTGCGGTATTTACTTTTTCGCTCTCTCAAATAAATCCCTGCATTAGACCAATCAAAGGCAGTTTTGGCAGCAAGACCAATATCTGACAATTGAAAATTTTCTTCAAACATAACCTCCGTTACCTGTCTGACATTCTCTAAATGTGTCTTCAATTCTTCTTCCATATTAATAGTATCTACCTATATATATAACGTTAATTAATGTAAAAATTACATCACTGTACCAATTGTGTATTGATTGGTTGTCCATTGATAATGAGTTGTATTCATTGTTTATTTATCAATATAATCAAAATGACATTACTATAATGTAATGCAAATATTGTGCCGAAACGGTTGATTCTGACAAATTTTCAGGGTTTGGGGTGAGAAAACGATTTTTTTGGTAATCAGATGGGCGGCGCTTACGCTGAAAGACTAATAGAAAGATTTTTTAAGCAACAATTTTACTTCAAGTTGTACTAAAGTTATTCTTTATGATTTTCTACTTTTTCCGAATTAATTTTAAATCCATAAATATTGGAAGTAACGTTAATTTCTTTGAGTGATAAATACCCTTCCTCTCCTTTCCATTTGGCAATAAAAGGATTGTAATCACATTCGGTGATGTGGAACCATTGATTATCAGATTCTCTATGTTCTGGCGTTCGTTTGTCTATGCATTGATGCCTGATTTCACATACTTTACATATATCTGTTTCATTTTTACTGGCTGTCCAATATTTAGTGATATTCAAATCATTTATGATTTGATCTTTAATTTCAGTCCCGTCTAGATCATTTATGTTTAAATCACTTTTTTTCGATCGTGGAGTATTACTTATACGACCCATTTCATCAATGTGTATTTTTCGATTAAAATGGACGTTATGTTCAAAAGACTCCATGAAACTTGTTAGACCAACATGATGAATGATGGGTGTGGAAACTTTTCCTGAAGGAGAAATAATATCGTTTAAAACGGGGAACTTTTTTTTCAATTTTTTATAAAACGTTTTAGACTTTGTTACTTCTTTAATTAATAAGTTTAATGAAAATAAATTCGTATTTGTAAAATTATTAGCCAATATGCTTTCTATTGAATCTTCATTTTCCATTATCAGTGTGAGATGACGACAATTGAGATTTTCAAGTAGGAAAAGGCTTTTTTCTAGATCATTATATTCATGAATAGAAGCCTCATAAATAAAGTTTGGAATTTCCCAGGAGATAGAGATCGGAGCAAAGTTTTCAAAACAGCTTATCGGCACGAAATTAATTAATTCTAATTCAGTTAAATACTCGTACCATTCAATTTCAATAGGTTCAAGAGCTTCATAGATCTTGTTTTTTTCTAATCCTTCAATTTTAGCGATTAAATCTAGTATGTTTAAGTCCGCAAAATAGACGTCATATCGATTAAGATCATAAATTGCAGTGCGAACAGTACCTTTAATAACGATACACTGTTCCATCCATTTAGCGACCATCATAATTCGATAGTATTAGGTTTGTATGTATGCTCAAACGGATGATTGCCCGTCTTACGTCTTTTCGAAGCAATTAATACCAATCCACCGTGCTTTGTTATTTTATGGAAAGAACATTTTTTTAAGTGAATTGGTATAAACACCGACTCTTTAATTTCTGCGAGAAGTTTTTTGTTTGTCATTTCATTAAATTTTGTGCTACAATCATTTCTAAATGATAATTACAAGGTAAAGATACTTGCCTGAATTGTCCGATTGGATTCACTTCAAGGAAATAATAATTCCCAGAAAGATCGACCAATAGGTCTATCGATCCACAATTGAGGTTTAATTCAATCATCAATGAATTAAGATTTTTCTTGAGTTCGGTAGGTAATTCATATGGAGGTGTACGGTTTGGTTTTTTTCCATTATAATTTCGAAAATCGATCTTCGTTTTTTCGTCTGATTGAGAAAAAATGGCAGAGGCGTAAAAATCTCCCTCGATATAAAAGACTCTTAATTCAAAAGATTTTTGAATCATTTGCTGAAAAAAAGAAGGGAAAAAAGTTTCTCCCATTGTGTCAATGTCTCTTTTAGTGACTTTAGTTGTTAAACCGTAAAAAACATTGCCTTTATATCCAGTACTCAATCCTTGTGTTCCATTTTTAGTGATTATTTCATCATATTCATTCAAGAACTCAAGTAGCCTCTGTTTGTCGGATGTTATTATTGATTCAGGAATAAGAATTCCGAATTTTTTACACGTTTCTAAGGCAATGTATTTATTTAATTCATTATCACTTGGTTTATTAAGAGACCTTTCTTCCAGAAAATGCCAAAAGTAAGCTCTTAGGGTATCCTCTTCAAATTTCAAATGACTGTTGATGCTATTTTCAAATGTGATATTTACTTCCGATTGAAATTTATAATTCGTAAAATTTATAGCACTTCTGCGATACCAAATACGGGAAATTTCACTGGTAGAAATAATTTGATCTCGAATTTTCAATAGAAATATTATTTCATTGTTAGAAATATTGATATCTACAATATGAATCGGTTCTGATTTGTCCAGTTGAATATAGGGAACATCAAAATAATTAAACCAATCAATTACTCTGTAAGAGCTAGAATCGGAATCGGCAGTAATAATTAATATCATTTTTAGTGATTAAAATCTTAAGCCTTTCAGTATATAGAAAGACTTAAGATTAGTAGTACAGTTTATCTTAACTATTAGGTTTGTCGTCTTTTTCTATACCACCTGAAGTTATTTGACCTGAATCACCTCTCGGATATTCGGAATGTGGAACAGTTTCTCCTTCTGGAATTGGTTTACCTCCACCTACAATAGTTGTCATTGATTTGTTCGATACTGACTTGTTCTTCATCTTTGAGAACAAAGAATTTGATACTTTTTTCATTTGTATAAAGTTTAAATTATTGCCTACTCTAGGTTTTCAGCTTCCCCTTATTCACCCAAAGTTATTGTTCGAACCCCTCATATCAAAGAACAAATTCATATCTGGATCAGATACTTCATAACTGGTCGTTTTCCCGGCAAAAAGTATGTGTTTTAGCTCAATTGAATATTTTTTTTCCAAATTAAAATCACTTCCTTATATCAAGGCGACTGTTGAAATTAAAATTCAATAGGCTTGTATTGAATATGACAATGAGTGGCTTGGAAGAAAAATGTTTACCTTGATTATGAATAAGCGAAAAGGTCTAATCATCATATTATTAGATGTTTACGAATGTGTTTTTCACTTACCAATTTCCACTTTCACTTAAATTCACTTCTAACACAATTCCATTCGCTTACTTACGTTTCCCTTCGCACGCTTTTCAATTATTTGCGTTTAAGCGTAATCCTCGACTATCATTAACTTCCAGAATCATATAAACGAAAACACCCGAAAAAACACCATTTCCCTAAAACTCAGTAATAATCTTTTCCTGATCAATACTATAAACCCAACCCTGCGTTCCGTATCTTCCTTTTTCCATTGTGGCGACACGTTCACCGGCCACAATTTTAAGATTAATTGTAGCCGAACTATTGTACTTAATTGATGCACCACCTTTCATGGTTTTGGCTGTCGTTTGTTGAAAGATAATTACGAAAATCGTCTTTGGAAAACGTGACCTTAAATTTTCAAATTCTTTAGGATCACTCGTCAATTTTGAAAAACTATCGACTACGATCACATCAAATAATTCAGCGTCTTTTCGAATGTCTTTTAGCCCTCCTTCACCCGTCAATTGCATCTCATTTCCAATGTCATAAATGACTAATTTTTCTTGTGTCAATTTTCCAATTCCTTCTTCCAACGAATAGTATTTCACTTTGAAACCACCATCTAAAAATAGTCGTGCCAATTCATACGAAAAATAACTCTTTCCCGTACCTGATTCCCCCGTTAAAGCAAAGGCTAATTTGTTCCGATCCAAGTCGCCCAAAAAACGTCCTAATTCATCAGGTAAACCGAAGGTGTCAAATTTCATGTTCTGAATATCAGCACCGCCCATTCCGTTTGCATTGATTTCCAGATTGACATTATTTGAAACACTATTTGTCCGTCGTCTTGATTTCGTTCGTTTACGATCTGTGAACGTTTTATGCTTTGGCAACGGTTTTGCCAAAATTGGAATTTCTGTTGGGTTATCAATTAATTTTTGTAGCTCATTCTCAAGTTCCTCTAATTCAAATTCTGGATGAAGTAGGTATTTGAAATTCTCTAATTTGATTGATTCCAATTGTTTTTCTTGACGCTTAATTAACGCCGTAATTTCAGCGTTGAACTCACGAAAATCTTTCTGTATTTCATGCAATTCCACATTCGCATAAGATGCCATGACATTATCATATTCATAAGATCCTTTATCCCATCCTTTTTGTTTGCAGGCATAATCCAACATAATCCGTTTTTGCCTTGCTTGTGGATAAGTTAAAACCTCCTTGTTCTTGGCAATACGTTTTTTCAAACGCTCCACTTTTTGATTATACTCCGCTCTATTTTTTTCAAAATCTGGAATGCTTTCTTTGATCTTTTTAATCTGATTCTGCAAGGCTTTATACTTCAACTCTCGCTTATATAATGTATCCTTTTCCAACTGCCGTTGTTGGGATGCTCTCGCTCGACATTTGTCCGTACAATACTTCGCATCTGAACGCGCAGCTTCAAATGTGGAGGTACAATAATCACATGTTTTCTGATAATTCATACGCTTCTCGCTTTCTCTTCTTGATATAAGATACAACGATTTTTTCAGCCGTTTGGTGCGTTTTGCTATGAAATTATCGGATTTAACATCTTGTTAGCTATTCCAATTTTATCAATTCGGATAAACCAATGCACTCTTCTTCTAATCCGAAATTGCGCAATAATTTAACCAATGTGCCAATGGAATGTGAGATTTCGCTTTTACTAAATCCATACTCGTTTGAATCTGCAATTAGCTTAATGGCGGTCAATAAATTAGATTTAATCAAATTCAGTTCCTCGTAATTTTCGACGGCAACTTTTACAAAAAATGATTTTGAATTGGGTTCAGGAATAAGGGGAGTGCAATAGCTTTTCTGAAAACCGTTCAGACTTTTGGGATTTGACATAATACTTGTTTTTAGGAAGCGGATAATCCGCAGTAATTAAAAAAAATCCCGATAGATTAAGGTGTCCTAACATACAAGTATGTCCGCGCCGTTTCCAGTTATGCGCACGCTTTCTATCGGGAAGTGTCTTTGTTGTTTCAATTTGATACTTGTGTTTAGGAGGTACTAAAGTAGGGAAATCTCTATTCATTTCCTACAGAAGTTGATCAATCTTAATAATAGATGAGAAATGATAAAGAATTTTTAAATCCTATTTTGCCCTCTATAATAATTAGGTTCTTCTGTTTCGCCAATTTCAATAAATGATAGAAATTTCAAGCCTGAATTTGAAATGCTAATACTCTTCGTTATACTCGTTTCGTCAACTTTATTGAAATCATTACTCTTAAATTTAGACTTAGTTTCCATATCAACTGAATTCCTTAAGAGTCCTTTGCCAATCAAATCATCTACATAAAGTTCAAAATCAGATCGTGGAATACTAAATAATTGCTTATCCAATTTGACATGACACTCCTCTTTAGAATTATCTAGGCTTCGTTTTATAAATTCTCGATCATCTATACTTCTCATTAAGTGGACGGAGTCTTTAAAAGATTTATTCTTGCGCATGTATAATAAAATGAGAATTTGAATATCATTTAATGATTCCAAAATCTCAGTATATTTCAGTATTAAGAAGTCTTCGTGAACTGGTTCTAAAATTTGATTGGTTAGAATATTCTTAAACTTCTCTAACTTATATTCGGAAGAAGTAAGTCTCACCTTATTTAGAATTGTATAGAAAATATCATGCAATACTTCACTATTAAAATTTTCAGAATTTAAATCCTCTTCTGTTAATTCTTCCAGAGCTTTTTTAAGTCTATCTATAAAATCCAAAACCCTAGCTGTTCTGAGATTTTCACCAAATTGAATAAACTCTTCAGCAACGTGAGAGCCAGGAATAAATCCCATTACCATTTTTCTAAGGGAATCTAACGTTTGAGTAACTGCTTTGTCTTTATTCTTCATTTTATCGTTTTGGATATTTATCTCTGATAAATATAAGTGTTTTAAGGCTGATTACGTTTCAGTGTGAGAAGTCGTATAAAATTTCCTTACTTTTGAGAGAGCAGAGCAAATGAACGACCTAAAACAAATACTATCTCATCTTCCCTCCGAAAGAATAACAGATTTGGAGCAAATAACCCAAAAGATATTGGACACGCACCGTGTAGACATCATCATGCTTTTTGGAAGTTATGCAAGAGGCGATTTCAAAACTGAACGAGGCAAAGAGCAGGGAAAAAAAAGTGATTTTGATATTCTAATTGTTGTTGAAAGTGGAGATAGAAGAAAGCACGTAGTTTCTAAATTACGAGGTGCTTTTAAGGATATGGAAATTGTGGTGCAAACACTTGTGGTTAATATTAGTGTTGTCAATAAAGCGTTAGAAGAAAATCAGTATTTCTATTCTGATATTAAAAAGGAAGGAATTGAGTTGTTTAATTCAGGGCGTTATGATTTTGCTTCGTTTAAAGGTTTGTCAGCACTGCGAAGAAGAGAAATTGCGGAAGCTGATTTTGAAGAATGGTTTGGTGGTGCAAATACCAATTTCAAACATGCAGGATATGCCGTAAAAGATGGTGATTGGTTAAAAGCTTCTTTTGAATTTCAACAATGTGTCGAGATGTGCTATACTGCTATTGAAATGGTGTTTAGTCATTATAATCCGCATGAGCATAATTTGTTTGCGTTGCGTGATCGTTGTGTACGTTTTCATAAACGGTTGAAAGGTGTTTTTCATTATGATAATGAGGAGCATACAAAATTGTTTGACCAACTGAACTATGCTTATATCGGAGGACGTTATCGTAATGAAAAAGAATTTCCTGTGGATATGGTTAAGATTGAGTTTTGGAAGCAGGAAACGGAAGCCTTTTTGAAATTGACGGATGAGATTTGTTTGGAGCGGATTGATGGGTTTAAGTCTTTGGAACTTTAGTTTTCTATTTTATTTCGGGTATTATTTTCTTGTGTTTGGGTGAATTATTGTCTGTTTGGGCAGATTGGATGTTTAAATTCAGTATAAAACACGTATTTATACTGTTTTATATTTTGGGGGAATTATGTTCCTTTGTTAGTTGACTATAACCCAAATTGAAAAACTTAACGAAATATCACAACTATAAATTTTGTTAAAAGTTGCAAAACGTAAATAGTTTACGGTGTGGTATCTTAAAATTGCTTTAAATGGAGATTAGAAAAATAATAATACACCTAATAGATAAAGAACGTGGAACTGCACCAAGGCAAGAGAAGTCAGAGCATGTTTTGACTGTAGATGACGGAATCAAAGTTTTAGTTGAACGTTTAAATGAGGCATTTAAAAAATCTGCCAAAGTTCTGAGAACCGAATTCAAAACAGAGAAGCGAGTATTTCAGGATGGAGTGATTGAATTTTCTGAAAATCGTAGTCGAGATAACTTCCTCAATTTTGCTTCAAATTCAATTGATCGAATGGCAGATTTAATTGCGGGTATCAATTTAGCGACTGGAGGTTACTTTGTGTTTATTAGCTATAAGGATAAAAACCGAAAGTATTTGGCTGTTTTTTTAGTAAGAGATAGTGAAGAAATAATATTTAAAAGAGAAGAGGAATCTAATGATTTTATAGTGGATACAACGACCATTGTGGATACTGATAAACTCGCAATGGCTGTTCGAGTAGATATAGATAAATTGAGAAACGACGAAGGCAGGTATTTACATTTTACTAACAAACAACAAAGTCAATCTCAATACTTTATTGATTGGATTGAAGCTAATTTAGCCGAAAAAAATTCAGAAGATACTTCAGCTTTAATTAGGTTAATTCATAGCATTCCAATTGAAGAAATGCCATTAAAAGCTGGCACACAAGAAAGATATCTACCTGAGGAACTTAGAAGCAAAATATTTGATAGTATCAATGCCTCTGGAAGGTTGGTAAGAATAAGAGATTTAAGTTCATTGTTTTGGGATGACGAAGATTATTTATCGAATAAAATAGAAGAGTTAGAAATAGATATGAGTACAGAATTTCAAGCCACACTCAATATCTTAAAAAGACTGAAAAAGTATGTAATAAACTCAGGTAAGATGAAGTTAGAATTTTCTCGAAACGATATTGAACATGGTAAAGTGAAAATTGGAGATAGAGAAAATCAAATCATTATAGAAGATGAGGGTTTACGTAGTAAATTTGATGATTTAGAATGAATAACACCGAGATATATAATGTTCTTGATAACATTTCTTTTCAATATGACAAGAGTGACAGACATGATCTGATTTTTTCCGATCAGGAAGCAATTCGTTTATTTTTAAATAAACATCAAATTTCTTTTGAGGTACGAAATAACAAGGTTTACGTTGATAAGTTGGATTTACCTTTTAAATTTTTTATCAATAGACAGGAATTTATAGACACTTGTAAGGAAAAGGATTCTAATTACGATATAGTCATCAAAAATTATAGCAACGATAATACCTTGATTTATACAAATGGTATCACCAAAATAAATGGTGAAACATCAAATTCATTTTTGATTGAAAATTCTAAGGCATATTTTCAATCAAAGAATTTGTTTAAGGATCTAAATCAAAAAAGAAATGATGATTTTGAGTTTGTTGATTTTTTTTCAGAATCCAATCGGAATATAATATTTTCTTCATTAGTTGAAAAAAAACGCTTGAAATTTGAATTTAAAAATGCAGGAGCTTTTGAACTGTCTGAAACCATTGATTTTCTATCTCTGGTTAATAAATTTGAAAAATCGCTAAAGGAAGATTCTAAGTTATTTCCAATGTTTTTGAAGAATGCTATGATAGCCAAATTGATTAATGAAACGGGTGATAAGTATATTGCCTTTTTCTCAAACATTGATGGAATATTATTGGATGCTAAGATTAACTTAAATGTTTACTTACAAGGGTTATCATTGGACAAGATTAAAACGGAATACAAAGAATATAAACAGAAGTATTTTGCGAGTCAAAGCGATATCTTAAGTAAAATAACGAGTCAAATTATTGCCTTACCCGTATCAATAGCGGCTTCTGCATTTGCGCTCTATAAATTAGAAGATCATCCGTTACCACTTTCAATAGTGGCTATTGGATTGTTAATCTACATTTTTTATGTGTCATTTTTGGCTAAAATTTTCGTGGTGGACGTGGACAATCTTGAAATAGGTATTAAACATGATTTCGAATTATTATCACAACAACCTTTTTTTATTGATCATTCGGATGAACTCGTTTTTTTTACAAACATTAAATCTTCACTAATCAAACGGTTAAAAAACCTCTTGTTTGGGTTAAAGTTTTTAACGATTTCGGTTTGGGCAGTTTCCTCGTCACTGATTTTATATGCAACAATGCTTTTATGGAAATGGAAATTGGAGGATGTCACAGTAGGGGGGGGGATAATATTTTTATCAATATTTTTGATGGCAAGCTTTACAGTTTATACGCTGGTTTTGTTTAAGAGAAATGTGGATTTTGGTGATAATCAGTTAAGTTAAAAATGGAGTTCCTAAAACTTTTTCTCGAACATCCTGATAGACTTGAAAAACTCATCATTAATGTTCTTAGGTTTTTAATTACTTATTGGGTATTATCTTTCATTGTCCTAGAATTCATACCGTTTTCTGAGGATATTAAAATAAGTCCAGAAATTGATTTAGTTAAGCTTTCAAAAATTTCAACATTTAATTTATCCCTAGGCATAATACTCTTCATTATTACATGGGTTTTGTTATGGTGGTTTTTAGCAATATTAATTATCCCTTTTTTGATTAAGGTCATTGGTTTCATCTTGCTCTGGAGCCTAATTGTTTCTATTCAGATTACTGTTGCAATTGTCCAAATCTTAGTTTGGCCTTTTACTGGGAAAAAAAAATTACCAAAATTCTTCCGCGTAAGTAGGAAAAAGGAGGATAGTTTTTCTAGAGATTATAGTGAAAAACAATCGGATTTCAATATTGTCGTGCGAAGCTTCGATAATATGAATAGGAAATTAAAATCGTCAGCTGGTTCTGAGGCTTTGCTTTATATTATTGAGCACGAGAAGGCTTGGTTTGTGAAATCCAGAGTTCATCAGTATTATGCAATTGTTCTTTTCATTTGTGCTGGTTTTGTTTTGAATCACAGTGTTAAAGGATATGAAGTTTATTTTGTCGTCCTACTCGTGTTTCTATTTATTCTTGGCGTTATAAATTTTACGGTTGATTATATCTTCGAAGCAATAAGTAATATTAATCAGTATCATTTGGTTGATGATTTAAGTTTTCATATTTACACCAACATGGTGAAAGAAGCCCTAGAAGACCACCGTCTATTGTTAAAATATGATTTAACTCGGACTAGAAGTAAAATTAGTCTCAGGCTTAAAAAGAACTTGACCTATGAAAACTTTTACTACCCACAAGAAATTCATGTTACTCCTGTTTCGATTTATTCTTTACAATTTGTATTAGACCATCTAACAAAAAAAAGGAAAGATTTAGGGAATAAATTTCACCTAATTATTTGTGATCAAGAACCCACAACGGAGCAAAAAAATAGGATGGTCAAGAATAATTTCTGTTTTATTTATGCTGAAGATGAAGAGGATGTTTTAAGAGGGGTTGATAAGCTTCAAGAAAGGTTGAGGTATACCAAAGAAGAGACGATTGCAGCTGAGGCTGGATTTTTTCCTTTTTACTAAAATCACCAAATCAAAGGTTAACCATAAATTCCAGCCAAAAAAATGTAAGGAAAACAGGCTTGATTATAGCCTAAAGCCAATCTACCTTTGAGGCATTATAAATCTAATACTTTTTATTATGTCGGTAATTATACCAGAATTAAATTTAACCTACTTGGAGGGTACAAATCCAAGACATTATGCTCTTAACGTTAAAGTTGATGGGCAGCAGGCGCAACCTCACCTTATCGTAAACAATGATAATGGAACAATGGTAAATCCAAATACTCAATTTGTGATATCAGTGGAAATGGGGCAGGCGAGTCAGGGATCAGATGAAATAGATGTCGATATGGGACAAATCACCTTTGATAGTGAAGAAAGTCTTGTAGAAGTTAAATTGATGCACAATAACACCCTTGTCGGAGAAGGAAGTATTCGTGTAAAAGAAGCTCAACAAGAGTCGAAGCCGATAAACGGTACTCTTTAATTTTATCTACTTCAACTTTCAGGTATTATTGAATTAATACTTGAAAGTTGAAGTTTCTTATTAGAATAAGTTTAGTAATTTTAAAGGACACCCTAAACTGATTCAGAAATAACAAGTTCACTTTTTTAACAACTGCCAAATGAAATTATTATGTGCAATTTTATTATGTATTCCTTACATCTTATTTGCTCAAGGTGAATTACAAGAATCGATATCAAAGTTTAATCGTTCAAATTCGCTCATTGACAAAGCAATATTGGCAGACGATATATCATGGAAACTAAAAGATATTAATCCTGATTCGTCTCTTTTCTATGCGGAAGAGGCACTTAAGTTTTCAATAGAATCGGGTCAAAAAGAAATAGAGGCCTACAGTCTTGCTGGTATTGGTAACTATCACAAGCGCAAGGAAAATTATACGATTGCTTTAGACTTTTATTTAAAGAGTCTTTCGGTTAGAAAAGAATTCGGCGATTTAAAAATTTTAGCGGGTGGTTATAACCAATTAGGTATTCTTTATAAGCAGCAAGAGAAATATGATTCTGCTGCATTTTATTTTTCAATTGGTATTTCAATTGTGAGGCAGACAGAATTTAGAGATATACTGTTAAAATTATATGATGGTTATGCAATGACCTTATACCATTTGGGAGAGGCGGAATCGGCATTAGCTTATTTGGATAGTACCTTTGTTTTAGCAGAGCAAATAGATAACGCCTTAACAATTGCCAAGTCGATTCAGAATAAAGGAGTGATAAATCAATATTTGGGACACAATAGACTGGCATTAAAGTTTTATGAAGAATCTGGTAAATATTACCAGTCTTTGGGTAATATAAATGGTCAAATTGAAGTGATGATCAATCAGGCATCTGTTTTTTTAACTATTGGGAAAAGACAGGAGGCAGAAAGGTTATTGCTTAATGCTGAAAAACAGAGCGCTAATTTAGGTTTTGAAGATAACCTATTCATCATATATATGGATTTGGCGCAGCTATATAAATCAAGTGATTTAGCCGAAAGAAAAACCTATTTAGAAAAGGCTTATGATAACGCCATAATTTATGATAAAGTACCGGCTCAAATTGAGAGTGGAATTGAAATAGGTATGCTCGCTATAAGCACTGGTGAAATAGATGAGGCTTATGATAAAATCGTTGAAATAAAAGGGCTAGAAAATAATCTTACGAAAAAGAGCCTGTTCAATCTATACCTCTTGGAATCGGAATATTGGGAGGCGGTTTACGATTACGAACAGGCTTTAAGTTATTCTCGAAAAGCCCTATCTCTAAAAGATAGTTTGCACCGTAATTTGAACGATTTACAAGATATGTCTGCGCTTTTGGAGAACGAGCGTTTTGAAAAAGGTATAGCCATAGAACAGTTGCGTACTAGTCAGGCTGAAAAATTAGGGATTCAAGCAAAATTGAGTAGAGATCGGATCATAATATGGGCATTAGTAGTTGGTGTAATTCTATTGACGTTATTGTTTTTTGGGAAAAGAAAAAGATTGAAAATTGAACATGATAAAAAACTGCAAGAAGAAAGATTTAAATCTGAATTAAAGCAAAAAGCCAATGAGGCTGATTTGTTGTTTTTAGAAGAGAGTTTGAATCTTGAAACAAATATTAGGAAAAAAATTGGACGTGATTTGCATGATCATTTAGGAAGTAAGTTAGCTGTTATTCAAATTCGTTTAGATTCAATGGCAAAACATATAATTGGGAGGGCAAAAGAAAAAGATCAATTAAATGATGTAATTACATTAGTCGAAAAATCGTGCAAAGATGTTCGGGTAATTGCTCATGATTTAATATCACATGATTTTGCAAAAGATAGCCTCGACAAATCTTTTAATAATCATTGTAAGAGTATTTCCGATAGTGGTCGCTTACGCATTAATTATGCACTTATAGGTGACCCTTATCCTGTTTCTATAAACATGAAGAAACATATATACGCGACGGTAACGCTACTCATAGATAACATTATTCAACATGCTAAAGCTAAAAATGCCAACTTGCAGTTGTTCTATCATGACGATTGTATGAACATAGAGCTTGATGATGACGGAATAGGGTTTAATCCAGAAATAAAATATAGCAATAGTGGAGTAGGGATTGACAACGCTATGAATCGTATAGAAAAAATTAATGGAACTATTGAGATAGATGGTAAGGAAAACCATGGTACGTTTATTTCCATTTCAATACCGATAAATAATGAATGAAAAAACTAAAATATTTATTGCAGATGACCATCAAATCGTGATTGATGCTGTGAAAAATGAGATAGAATTGCAATCGGACCAATTTGAGTTCATTGGATATGCAAATGACGGAGAAGAAGCCATTAATGCTTTTGAAACAGTTCAAGTTGATATTTTAATATTGGATATTAATATGCCTAAGATTGATGGCATGGAAGTGTTAAGCCAAGTCACCCTAAAGCACCCACTTATAAAAGTTCTAGTCCTTACTATGTTGGATGATTTGAAACATATTAGGGAAATGATAGCGAATGGAGCAAAAGGTTATATTCTAAAAAATAAGAGTGCTCAATTTGTAGTGGAAGCACTAACAAAAATAAGAGATGGTGAAGAATATTTCCCGAATGATGTTGCGCAAATAGCGATTCGCGATTTTATTCCAAATGATGATGCCAAGGCAAGAACAAATAAAGAGGCGATCCTAAGTTCACTTAAGGATGATGACGTCGAATTATTAGGCTGGCTAACATTGGGACTTAGCAATAAAGAAATAGCCGAAAAAATGCACCGTTCTCTAAGTGCAATTGAATCCAGAAAAAAAAATCTTGGCAAAAAAATTGGTGCGAAAAAAGCCTTGGATTTGGTTCGTTTTGCAATGGATAATGGTTTTAGGAAAGACAAGGAATAGTTGTTTTTATTTTGAAGTTAAGATGGAGGTGGATTTTAATTCGTCTCCTTTTTTTTGCCTAAAATATTATTTTTTAGAGGTTAACCTTTGAAAAATAACCTCAAAAAAACTGTTTACCATAGATCTTTCATTTCGTCTTTTTTTAGCTGTAATTATGGCCTATAATTGTCTTGTAAATAATTAAAAAACAAGATAATATGTCAATGGCTGAAAAGAAAAGAGCTCTGCTAATAGGAAACAATAATTATAGAGGAAAGGGGGTTACTAATTTGAAAGGATGTCACAATGATGTCAATCGAATGAAAGAGGTGCTAGAAACTCATGGTAAAGGTGATCCCAACTTCTCTGTTTGCGATCATACTGATTTGAGCAATGATAGCATAAAGGAAGAAATAGAAATACTACTGAAACGAGACGCCACTTATGCGTTACTCTATTTTTCTGGACATGGTAGAAAGAAAAGTGGTAGCGGTTTTATTTGTGGAACAGATACTGAGATAGGAGCAAATCTAGGTGTTTCTATGGATTGGATTCTATGTCAGATTAATGCTTCAAAGGTTTTAGAGATAACAGTTATCCTTGATTGTTGCCATGCGGGTGCGTTTGGTAATATGGAGTTTGATGAATTCGAATTATCAACATTGAGAAAAGGGGTAACAGTCCTTGCAGCAACAACAAAGGATGATGTATCTGTTGAATTTTTAAAAAAAGGAATCTTCACTACAATTCTTTATGACGGACTTAAAGGCGCTGCGGCAGATACGTTAGGTCATGTCACTCCTGTTGGACTTTACAATTGTGCCGAGAGCATTCTTAACCCTTGGAAACAAAGACCTGTTTTTAAGTCGTCTGTTGATCAAATGACTCCTTTAAGATTTTGTCTTCCAGAAGTCAAGAAAAGAATCATTAGGCAAATATTTGAGAAGGGTTTCTTTACGGATAAAGATGTTAAAATTAAACTTTCCAAATCTATGCTTGAAAGAGACAATGATAGACATCAAAATTATTTGACTCTCTCGGCATTTGCAAAGGCAGGTCTTATTTCCTGCACAGATCGAAAAACACTTATCGAATCTACCTTAAATGAAGAGTGTTGTGAGTTGTCTGCTTATGGAAAGCATATATGGGAATTGGCAAAGAATAAAAGAATCTAATTAAATCAAAATATAAAATGAAACAATCAAATCGAGCGGTTATGCATAACCGATTAAAATGCTTTGTGGCATACATAGCGCCAGAAAAAGAAAAAAGAGAGGACATCAAAAGGCAAAGTGATGACATTCGTGAATGTATAGAAAAACATGCAAAAGAAGATGGTCTAACTATTTTATCTAAACCTTATTCTGGCTCTTTTGCTGTGAAAACAGGACTAAAAAGAAGTTTGCAGGGAAATGATGAGGTAGAGGGACAAGATATTGATCTTGCGTTTATCATGAAAGATCAAGATAAAAATGGTGAACCATTAGGCTGTCTTGTAGATGACTTTGTTACGTATTTAAAAAGTTGCTGGCCAGAATCAGATATAGGTAAATCTAAAAGTGCTGCATATATCAACTTTTCGGGAACAAAATTACAATTTGATGTTGTTCCACTTATCGATACGAAAAGAAAAAACATTCAGAAATTAATTCGGACTAATGGAGAGGAAAGACAATCCTCTGTTCAAAAACACGCAGAATTCGTTAAAAAAAGGACTGAAACGAGTAATCAACTTAAAGGGGTCGTAAAGTTCAATGAATGTTTGCAATTAATGAAGTGGTGGCGGTACCAAAGGCAAACGGAAAGCGGCATTTTTGGAAATGATGAAGGTGATGAAAAACTCCCAAGTTTTTTACTTAGTCTTTTATGCGCTTTTGCTTATGATGAAGAGTCTGTCCACGATACTTATGCTGATACTTTGAAGAGATGGTTTGGCTTTTTAGCAAATGTCGTTAAAAACAGAAAACAAGTTGTTTTTAATGACTTTATCAAAAAACATGATCTAAATGAAAGTGGACATTGGATGGTTATAGATCCTATGGATGATTCAAATAATATCTTGAAAAACTGGGCCATTGATAAGATAGATGAACTAGCAGAATGGCTAGGTGATGGTAGAGACGAAATTGTTAGAGCGATACGCTATGATGAAGAAGGAGATGATGCTAAAAGTTTAGAATGTCTGGTCAATCTATTTGGGAATTCAATTAAAAATCACTGTAAATAAAAGAAACATGGCAAATTCATATACCAGTTCAGAAAGTCATTCATATTCAGAGTCAGAAATTAAAGAAGTTTTAGGTAAAGTCTATGATGATTTTCATGCTCTAGACGCTAGAGGGTTTAATTACTTCAAGGGAGATTATTTGAAGGGAATAAGAGATGATCTGTATTTTTTATTGACTAAAAATGCTCTGACTGAATTTCAAATCAAATTTAATTATGACGGTAAGACTGTCGCAATTCATTACAAGGTAAACCCTTTTGGATCAATAGTTAATAGTAACAAACCATCAGGAGGGACTGATTATTACGAGTTTCCAAAAACAGCTGACGTGAAAATTGTGTTATCTCGAAAATATGACAATTCAGAGGTTAATACCTACATGACAGATCGAGGGTGGACACCTGGAGGAAAATTTTTTACAGGTTCAATTGAAAACAAAGGTGATTATTCTAAAGGAAATTTAAGTGTTAATAGATCAATAATTCGATAATAATGGAAGCAATACAACTTCAAAAAGTAAAGCATACACCAAGCAGTTCAAAAATAAAAAAGCAATATGATGCATTGCTTGGTCTAGAAAACCAAAAGCAATTTTTACTATCCAACTTGCGTATGATTTTGGATAAAAAAGGATTTAGTAAATGGTTAAAGGAATATCATCCTAATGGTTTAGGTTTTTTAGGAGAGCATACAAAGCGCTCACCTTTAATAATTTTATCAGGAGATGTGGGGTGTGGAAAAACTGAACTTGCTAATTTAATTGGTACTCCATTGGCAGAGTTGTTAAAAGAAAATGTTCAAGTTTTTTCTACTCCTTCTGATTTAAGAGGTAGTGGCCGTGTTGGAGAAATTTCAGCAAGAATTACGCAAACATTTAGAACAATTCAAGAAGAGCTAGATGCTGAAACAGGAATCTTAATTATGGACGAGGCAGATGATGTGGCGAGTTCAAGAGAGGAAGACCAGCAGCATAGAGAAGACAAAGCAGGCGTAAACGCATTAATCAAGGAATTGGATCGATTGGAGAAATCAAATAAAAAAGTAGCGGTGTTGTTTATTACAAACAGATCGGCTGCAATGGATCCAGCAATATTAAGACGCGCATCCATTGAAATTCATTTTGAACGTCCAACGAAGGCTATTTTATCAGAAATAGTCGATCATATTCTAAATGATCTTTCAATTAAAGCGGAGTCAAAAGCAGAAATAGTTGATGCATTATTCCGAACGGATGTTCCGTTTACCTTTTCTGATGTTTTCCGACGGATTTTACCACAAGGGTTAAGCCTTGCGTGGCAGGGTAATAAGAGCTTTGATAAAGAATTGTTACTTAAAGTCATTAATCAAACAACACCTTCACCCAAATTTAACCAATCATGAAGAAAATTTTAGCAATAGTACATGATATACACGCCTATATCACTGATGAAGTGATTTATGAAACATTACAAAAACATTATGGGCAATGTCATTTTGAAGCAATTCGATTTGAAGAGCTAAACATTAAACTTGGCGACAATTCTCAACTCATTTGGCAAACGTGGAAATCTCAACAATCTCAATATTTTGAAGAAATTATCGAGCCTGCGATCCAAAGTGATCCAGAAAGACAAGTCGTTTATTTTGGTTTAGCTCCAATTCCACTTTGCATGCATTTGGGGTATTTGATAGGAGATTTAAAGAGTGTGGATGTTTTTCAACGCCATCATAAAAAGGACGATTATTGGCATTGGGAAGGAGGTGACATTTCAGAACCTATTTCAAAAGGGATTCCGAATAAAATATCAAAAGCCAAAGGGAGCGCGGTTATTCGATTTGGAACATATACTACGATTAAATCCACAAGTACGCAAGCAGTAATTGAAAATCCAATAAGTGAAGTTGATATTACAGCTAAAAAACCTGCTCCTGACTTATTGAAGAGCATGGAAGAGGCAAGAGGTTACGCGGACTCATTCTTTATGGCAGTTAAAGCAATTTGTGAGAATTATCCAGAAACGACAGAGATCAATCTATTTGCCAGCGTTCCTTGTGGATTGGCATTTTTAATGGGGAAACGAGTACAGAAAAACGCTCATTTGCGTATTGTAACATATCAATATTCGATTGATAATAATCCTGTTTATTGTGAAGCTTTTACTCTTCAAGGTGAAGAAGAAGAAAAGTTAATGCTCACAGAAGATGAGTTAAAGCAAATAACGGTCTTACGAGATGATTTGGAGAAACATTATAAAGAGTCGATTGGATGGTTCATTTCTGAAAGTAAACAGAACAAAGAAAAAAATTGGTTTTTATCAATATTCCCAAATTTTAAAAAATCTGCATATACTTTACCTCCATGGAACTCACTCCCGAAAATTAGTGATAAAGAACAGATGAGAGATGCTGGTTTTACTGATATACCTTTTGACGAAAAGGAGTCAAAATTCTTCGTCAATGGAACATGGTATTTCCCAAGTTGGTTTCTCCATAGTTTACTTGAAAAATTCCAAACAGACGATTTGAGAGTTGCCGTTCGATTGTTTTGGTTTCATGAAGGAATACATATTTCAAAGCATGGGATAAATTCGGATAATTCAGAGGGGTTAGGAAGGTATGCAAGAGTTTTAGAAGAGTCAGATTATCAAGCAGATGTATATGCGCTATTATTAGAATATGGTTTGAATAAGCGCGAAGCGCATGAAAAAGAAGCTGAATTTTTCGAAGGACGAATAAATATATTGATTAAAACTCTTGAGGCCTTTGATGGTTCTTCTGTTAAAACGAGTATGCAAACGAGGCGTGTTAATAGATATTTGATTTGGTACTTTCAGTTAGCGCGAATCCAACACGGCGATTGCAAAACTATTGGGGATGTGCTAGATATTCTGTCACTAAAGCCGCATATAGATCTGAAATTACCAATAAGTATGCATCTTAAAGATAAAGTTTTCTATCGTCTCAAAGGATTTGAAATGATAGAAGCGGGAATCGCTTTTTTTTACAATAATGCGCTTACACCTTTCGGGTATAATGGGGGGCAGCTTTCATTGGATCAGTTGATTGAAGGGCTCAGAAATCAAGATTCTGGCAAGATTTTAACAGTAATGAGACAGGCTTTAATTCAATTAGATAAATCTTAAATCAATTATTAATTCAAAACTTAAATAAATATGAAAAAGTATTATGTAAACAAAAATGCGGACGCAAAAAGTAACCATGAAGTCCATGTAGAAGGATGTCCTTATTCACCAAGGCTTGAAAACAGAATTGATCTTGGATATTTCTATAATTGTGAGGATGCCGTTCGGGCAGCTAAAAAGATTTATCGGATAGCAGATGGCTGTAATCATTGTTCCAAACCTTGTCATACAACTTAGCTTCAAAACAAACAACTCTCCACATCCTCCACTCTTAAAAAGTTCGATATTTGTCCGCTCGGGGCTGAGCTTTTTTGTTTTTGAGAGTATTCAAAAACAAATCCTAATATATCAAGTGAAGTTCAATTAATTCACAATCATCATGTAAATACATAACTTTAGTATCAAAATATCATTGTACCTACTCAAACGCTCCTATCCCTTTTATTGTGATTATTGTTTACTATATTTATATGAAAACTAATGTCGTAAGGTTATCAAGTATGCCAACATACGACTCAAACGTTGTATCTAAATGAGTTTTCACATCACTTTTGTAACACTTTGATTTTTCTCGCATCTAATTGTTAAACAAAGTATCAGCTATGAAAAATCCCTTGTCAATAAACTATTCAGAACAAAAGAATTTAGAGCTTTTAGATAAAGTACTGAAGGGTAATTCTAAAGCCTTAGACGAACTAGTAGAGATACATCAAGCCTTCATTTATAATATTGCTTGGAAGATGACTCATAGTAATGAAGACGCCTTGGACCTTACACAAGAAGTTCTCATAAAAGTGATTACAAAACTCTCCACATTTAAAAGAGAAAGTGCTTTTAGAACTTGGCTGTATCGCATTGTTTTTAACGAATTTTTGCAGACGAAGAGAAAAGCAAAAGAGGATATTTTTACAAGTTTTGAAGAACATGACAGACAGTTAAATGCTGTCCCAGATCCTGAATTAACACCAGAAGAAGAATTGGAATTAAAGGATTACACAAATGAAGTTAAATTTAGATGTACTTCAGCAATGCTTATTTGCCTTGACAGAGAACAGCGACTAATTTATTTACTTGGAGATTCCTTTGGCATTGATCATAATGTCGGTGCAGAGATTTTTAGGATATCGAAACAAAACTTTAGAGTAAAATTATCAAGAGCGCGTAAAGAACTTCACAATTACATGGAGAACAGATGCGGACTTATAAATAAATCGAATCCATGTAGATGTACCAAAAAGGCTAAAAGTGCTCTAAAAATGGGTGTATTGAATGCTGACAATTTGATATTCAAACCTTCTTATAGAAATAAGATCGGCGATTTCGTTTCTAAGAACCAAGACACTATGAGAGAGAAATTGGACCAGAAGTATGTCGAAATATTCAGATCACACCCCGGAAAATCTGAGTTTGATGCACGGACGGTTGTTAGTAAAATCATCAATGACAAGACCATAAAGAATTTATTCAATTTGTAATTTTTCAAATATTTAAGAAAAAAAGATCGCAACTAGCGATCTTTTTTTTTGTGTTTGTAACACCTTCTATTCTCATGCATCCAACTACAGAAGGCCGCATTAAAGCACCTTTTAATAAAAAGTAAAGCAATGAAAATTACAACTGAAATTAAAATTGAGAAAAACCCGAATGAAGCATGGAAGGTAATGGGGTACCAATTTGCACAAATAGACAAATGGGCAAGTTTTTTTAATTCTTCCGAGCCTTCTGGGGAAAATAAATTTGAAGGAATAGATTTTTCTGGCAGAATTAGCATTGTAGAGACTGGAGAGAATACACATTCTTTAGATGTATTTGATTCGGAAAATTACGTTCTGTCATATACAGTAACAGCAGGTGCTCCTCCCTTTTCTAATCGAACAGAAGCAAAATGGTCATTAGAAAGTTCAGATGAAAATTCGTGTATTGCCTCAATAGAAGTGAACTTAGATATAAAGGATGAAATCCCGAGCGAAAAAATTCAAGAAGTAAGCATGTGGTTAAACAAATCAAGTTCGGACATGCTTGAAGAATTGAAATACTATGTTGAAACTGGTGAAGTTCATTCAAGAAAAAAACAAGTATCTATTGATAATAAAATAGCCTGAAACATATAAGGAATGCAAATTAATGGATGAGTAATTTAAACAATTAGAATTATGATAAAATTTACGAAAAAAGTAATTGTGAATACCAGCG
The DNA here is from genome assembly GCA_047623705.1 of Crocinitomix sp. Classification (GTDB taxonomy): domain Bacteria; phylum Bacteroidota; class Bacteroidia; order Flavobacteriales_D; family Crocinitomicaceae; genus Crocinitomix. The sequence continues at coordinate 671 of JBLHOW010000084.1, read as the reverse complement.
AAGATAAAATATGGGAAACATTTGCTCATGGATTTAATGATGCATATAAATGGATGGCCTCCGTTTCACACTCATATTCACAGGCGAATGGAGAATCATTTGATGGTGCCCAATCAGACGGGAGGGTATGTGAACTGAGTTCAAAGCCTGATGGCATAAAAGCTTCAGAGAAATTTCTTGCGTATGATGAAAAGAATAAGACTGTTACAGTAAAAGTTGACTTTATAGATACTCCAGCTCTCTTTCCTGTTAATTATAATTTAGTTGATTTCTCATTGCGTAAAATCTCTGAAAACCAGTGCGAGATGATTTGGGAATTCAGTTCAAAGATAAAACCACTAGGTTACCTCTTATGGCCTCTAATGAGAATCGGATTTGGAGTTTTTGTCAAGCAGATTATAGAAGAGCTTAAGTACTATGTTGAGCATGGAACACCACATCCAAGAAAAATCAAAGCCATGGAAAAGAAAGAAGCAAAACTTACACTAACACAATAAGCAATGATCATGCTCATTCCTTGACCTGTACAAAATCGATCAGCGGTTTGTACAGGTCTCGGTTCGCCATCACACAATCCTCTGTGGATTTTGAGGCGGCACCTAAAAAATGCCAAACTTTACTCAGACGCAATTCTTCATCCTTATTTATGAAGCCATTCTTTCAATTATTAT
>JBLHOW010000083.1:0-28015 GCA_047623705.1 Crocinitomix sp. | reverse complement strand
ATAAACAATTAGTCTCTGAAATGAATCCACAAAGCAATATACAAGCAAAAACAGTAGCTGCAGCCACTTATAACTTCCATTATTACGTTTCTGGAAAAGCTAATGCTCCTCTTCTTGTTTTTGTACATCCTGCATTTGCTGATCATAGAGTATTTAATTCACAGGTAGATTTTTTCTCTAAGAAATATCGCGTCATTACAGTTGATCTAATTGGACATGGATTATCTCAACCAAAAAGATCTAATGACAAAATTGATCAATCGGCCTACTACATAGACTCCATGTTAAAAAATGAAGGATACGACAGTGCACATTTTATTGGTATTTCTTTAGGGAGTTTAGTCATTCAACAGTATCAGGACTTATATCCAGAAAAAGTGAAGTCATTGACCATTGTTGGTGGTTATGATATTCACGAGTTTAATGACACGATTGGTCAAAAACAAAATAAAACGAAATTTGCAGTGCTCATTAGAGCAATTTTTTCAATGAAAGCGTTTAGAAGACATGCAGCAAGTTTAGCGACGCATAGCCCAGAAGGTGAAACACAATTTTATTGTTCCGCCAGTCGCTATACGAGACTTTCATTCCCTGTAATGAGCGGTTTATCAGTAATTCACCAATCCCAACAAAAACAGGCAAACAATGCCCCTCTACTGTTAATGGTAGGACAACACGACCTTAATATTGCTAAAACACTCGCCAAAGAATGGCATAATAATGTCCTAAAAAGTGAGTTTGTAGCAGTAAATGAAGCAGGTCATTGCATAAATTTGGATCAACCAGAGCAATTCAATAATATATTGTTGAATTTTTTAACTAACATTGAGAAAGATAAATTAAAATGAACAACCTAGTAGCACCATTCAAAAGTATTAGGCAATTCTTACTCATCAATTTCATTATTGGAGCCGTTTCTTGCCTAATATTTGTCGAAGACCCTTTCGGAGATTTATCAAGATTTTTGATTGGGACGCTATGGGGAGCTACAATATTTATCACGCAGACCTTAGGACATTCATTTATTCAAACTCAAATTTCAAAACGATACACTTGGATCGAAAAACCCATTCAGCGTTTAGTTCTGACTGTTGTTTCAGTTGTAATTTACGCAGTTGTAGCCTTTGTTATCGTACAAATCATTATGAACTACCTTGTATTTGGTTCAGTCCCTGATTATTTACTCAAATTTGATATTCGAGGATGGGTCACTCCAATTGTCATTTCTTTCTTTGTGTCTTTATTGGCCGCAGCCTATGGTTTCTTTGTGAGTTTGAAAAATTCAATTATTGAAAAAGAAGTCTTAAAAGGACAAATGCTATCCTATAAATATGAAGCATTGCGAAACCAAATCAATCCACACTTTATGTTTAACAGTTTAAATGTATTAAGTGATTTGGTTTATGAAGATCAAGATACGGCAGTTAAGTTTATTCACCAATTCAGCGGCATCTATCGCTATGTACTGGACAGTCGCGAAAAAGAGTTAGTGCCTTTACAAGAGGAAATAGATTTTATTGAAAAATTCATCTTTCTTTTAAAAACGCGCTTTGAAAACAAATTGATTATTAACCTTGACATTAAGGCAGAGTCAGATGAATTAATCGTTCCATTAGCCTTGCAATTATTGATAGAAAATGCTGTAAAACACAATGAAATCTCCTCTGCAAACCCTTTAGAGATTAGCATTTCGCGCAGCACAGATTCAATAACAGTTGTTAATCCAATCCTATTAAAAAACATCAATAATGATTCGAAGCAAATTGGTTTAACGAATTTAATACAGCAATATGCTTATTTCAGCAACCGCGAACCCGAAATCCAAACGAAGGATGATCGGTTTTTAGTGACACTTCCCATTCTAAAGCGAGATTAAAATGAATATTATAATTATAGAGGACGAAACGCGTGCCGCGAATAGAATTAAACGTCTTATTAGTGAAATAGATCCTACAATTGACATTGTTCAAACAATTGAAAGTGTGGCATTGGCTATTGACTATTTAAAACAAAATCAACCTGACCTCATCATTTCTGACATTCAATTGGCAGATGGGCTAAGTTTTGAAATTTATAAAAGCGTGTCGCCAACTTGTCCTATTATTTTCACCACCGCTTATGATCAATATGCTATACAAGCATTTGAAACCAATGGTGTTGATTACTTGCTGAAACCAATTGAGTCAGACCGCTTGGCTAAGGCCTTAGATAAAGTACAAAAATTAAAGCCGCAAATTGATCTTGAAAAATTATTGAACCTTTCATTGAATCGCCCTACCGAAAGACAATTTAAATCACGCTTTATGATTAAAGTAGGTGATAAAATTAAAGCTATTCCAATTGAAGATGTACGCTTATTTTATAGCATGGAAAAAGGCACTTACCTCAACACAATTAATAATCGTAATTACGTCTTAGAATACCCATTAGAGCAAATTTCTGAAATGCTTAACCCGCAAAATTATTTTAAAATAAGTCGTAAATATATTGTGCACATTGATGCTGCAAAAGAGATAATAGCACATAGTAATAGTCGCTTAAAACTAAAGATTGATGGGTTTGAAACAGAATCTATTATTGTAGCGCGTGAAAAAGTTGCAGCATTTAAAGCTTGGTTGGATCAGTGATTCAATTTGACACAGGGTTTTTAATGGTTTAAAGTAAAAAAATCATTTTTCACAATGCAGTTGTTATTTAAACACTAATTATCCAACTCCAATAATACATCTTCAGCACGTTTCGTAAGCCGCTTATAATAAAGGAATCCATAGACCATAAACACTCCCAACAGGACAAGCATAAACGGAATAGTAAAATATAATTTATCAATTTGATCGGGTGCAAAAACATCTTTATCACTCAAGAGTTTACCACAAACGGGTAAAATAACAAATGCAAGTATAATACACAAAAACACGCTAAATTTCCGTACGCTATTTAGTCGGTTTTTGGCTTTTCCAAAATCAATTAACGCTTCTTTAAAATTTCCAGCTACAATACTCACCTTACGCATATTGATCAAGGATTGAATGACGTAAAAAGGTAAAGCCAATGAGACAAAAACTGCCAATAATCCGCACAACACCAAGTGCCAATTGTCGAATTTTTCGAAATTAATTATGATGTAAATTCCACTCACCAAACAAATGAAACCGCCAATCGTTTCTACAAATATCGCTTTATCAAATTTGCGTTTATATTTTAATTTGCTCATATCGATCACCAATTGTTCTGTTATTTTTTTTTGTTCTTCCATACTTTTGGACATCTCCGTCCACATGCGCTGCATCTCTGTTAATTCCATCTTTATTGGTGCTTAATTTTGTTTTTTAATTTCTCTCTAATTCTTGCCATTCTTGTACCGACATTATTGGCCGTAAATCCTGTTATATCGCCTATTTCCTTATGGCTTTTCCCTTCTAAAAACAGCAAAATAATACCACGTTCAATTATATTTAACTCTTTAATTGTGCTGTAGAGCATATCAACGCGCTCTTGCATAAAGGTGTCTGTTTCCAAGGGTTGATCTAAAAATTCTAAATCAAGGCGTACTTCTTTTGCGCGGCGTTTCTCTTTTTTGATGTATGAAATTGACGAATTTAAAGCGACACTATACATCCAGGTACTTAGTTTTGAATCTCCTTTAAACGAATCAAAGCTATGCCACATGCGAGAAACTATTTCTTGGTATAAATCTTTTTGATCCTCTACTCCATTTGAATAGATTCCGGAAATCTTGCGAATGATTCCTTGATTTGCCTGAACGGCTTGTATAAAATTTTCTTGTTTCGACATTTAAAAATGGCTATCTCATTCCATAGGTAGCCATAGTCTTGAAAATAGTACAAAAAAAATCAAGAAATTTAATAATTGGTAGAAATTCAAGCAGGAACTAGTCCACAAGCTTTTTTTCAACAGGAAGCTCAGCCTCTTTTCCTTTTTTCGGATATTTTAGATCTAACATCACAATTATGGCGGTGAAACCCCAAACTGGAACGGTAGCTTTATCGGTATCTAAATAGTTATTTAAGATTCCGTGTGCAAAATAAGTAATCAGCCCTAACAAAAGTGTGAGCATAATGAGGCGCATTTCATTGTGCGGCATGCGAATATAGAGCTTGATTCCAGTATATATGATGTAGATCACCAACACAATCATTAAAAGCATTCCAAATAAGCCTTGCTCAGATAATGGTCCTAAATACTCAGAATGGGCGTTCCCCATATTTCCAGAGTTGGTTGAAATAATTGTTCTGCCTGAAGCCAATTGAAAAGGTGCATATTCCATTGCAAAGGTTCCTGGTCCCCATCCAACAATTGGTCGTTCTTGCCACATACGAATTGCACTTCCCCATCTATTCAGTCGCTCTAAATTTGAAGCATCCGTACTAATATTTGCGATTGACTCAATACGCTCATCAAGATTTTCAGTGGCATGTTCAGAATTGTTTCGTTCTAGATTATGCATAATCGCCGTCCATGAAAAAGCGATATAAAGAATACCTACAAAACCGATTGCGGCCAAGTATTTAAATTTAATTTTGAATCGAATTAATAAATACACCAACAAAGCACCTACCAAACTTAACCAAGCCGCGCGGGTATAGCTCATAAAAATGGCAATACCAATTAACACAATTAAAAAGATAATGGTTAAACGTAAAAGAGGACCATGTTTTTTCGCAAATAGTAATCCAAACAAGACCGGATAAACCAATGCCAAAATTGCACCGTATGACGTATGATCTTTAAAGAAAGGCCACATTACCCAATGTCCACTTGCCTCATCAAACCCGTTTAAGGCATGATTGAAAAGTGTATATAGCGCAACGGCAGCCAATGAAGCTATAAAGGCCCAAATAAAACGATAAACATTTTTTTCCTTTTGAAAAAAGAGCACACCGTAGAAGTAAATTGGAATGATAAACCACAATTTGGTCAATAAGAATTTAAACGATACTTCGGGATGCGAACTGGTAATGGATGTTAAAATGATCCATGCAAATTGTAGGAAAAAGATAATAGTAATAGGATGCGACAGAAACCTTTTATCAAAATGATTATTCCGGAATTGATTAAAAATCATAATCAATAACATCCCAAACAATAAGGGTTCAGTTGGCAAGAACAAACCTATTGGAGCCGAAACGAACTCCTCAATATTAATCGATAATGGTGTAAAAAGAACAATGAATAAAAACAATTTATCAAAATGATAAAATGCCGTATACATCAATAAAAAAGCAACTGGAATAGCATTGAGGATTATATCTCCTTTAAACGTATAGTATAAGTTAGCCACCAAGAATAAGGCAACCAACGCGTAAAACCAACGCATATTTAGGAGCTTCTTCACTGAATTATGCCTTGGCTTTTAATTCTTTTAGCTTTTCAATAGCTAACAAACCGAATATCGCAAAAATAAGAACAGAGAATGTTGTAAACAATACAATAATAGCTCGTTTTGGTTTTGCCTTTTTATCTGGAACCTCTGCCATGCTTTGGCGAATGGTTTGCTGAATATTTGTCTGCGCATATTGATGCGCTTGATCGTTTACATCCAAAATATTGGAATAACGTAAACTAAAAAATTCTGATAGGTTCGAATAAATATCGTAATCAGCAGCGTAAGCTTGGGTTGCATCAATTTTTCGTTTGATTTCATTCGCCAAATCATTTCTGCCCGCTTTTAAGGCTTCCAAATAATCCGCATACATATTTCCTCTTTCATCCTTACTAACCACGCCTGAATCACTCAAACTTTTTAATTTGTCTGTATAATCACCCATCTCTTCCTTAATCAATCCTACTTCTGATTGTACTGCCCACATTGGTCCAACTGCTCTTTGTCGAATCATTCTGTTCATGACAGTATCAACCAAACGTACAATATCATTAGCCATGTCCGCAGCCATTACAGGGTCTGTGTCATAAACATCTATATTGATAGAATTATAACGGGTTCTATCAAATTTAAAATTCCCCTCATAGGCCTTTTGAAATTCAAATTTCGCATGTGCCTGACTGGTATCCAAGTCATAATGCCCGTACAAATCGTACTTAATTGTTAAGCTATCGCGAATCTCAGGTGAGATTAATACTTGCAAAAGACGTTCAGCATCTGCCTCATCTCCAAACTCTACAACACTGTTACGGCTATTAGAATTAAAGTCTACCGAGTTAGATTTTGTAGGAAAAACTACGGCGCGTGACATATAATAAGGTGTCATCATTAAGCTAAGGGCAATGGATGCCGCTAAAGCAATAACTGTGATAATGATTAAAGCTTTGCGCTTTGACCAAAGAAAGGTGATTAACTCGCTTGAGTTGAAATTTTGTTCTTGACTCATTTCTACGTTTTAGATCGACAAAAGTAAATAATTCTAACACTTTAATTGGAATTCAATAGTGAAGAATAAAAACATTAACGGATTAGCTAGTTATTTAGTATTTTTAAAAAAAAATATCTCATGAAAAAATTGCTTCCTATTGTATTAGCCGCGCTGGTTTTATCTTGCGGGCAAAATGATACTTCCATTGAATCATCTATAACCAACAATTCTGAAAAAACACCAATTCCAACGGCTGTTTTTGAGAACATGGCGGATGAGGAAGCATATGAAGAACGAAGAGACGCATATTTTGACAAAATTCACAGCAATAGCGATAATGATGATTGGAAAGCTATTAATGCTGAGAATTTCAAGTTAAAAGGTGAAGAACGCGCCATGTTGGCACAATATAGAATCACAGAATCATTTTTAGATGGTGAAATTTTAGCAGAATGGAAAGAGCGCGGAAGTAATGACGTGCCGGGCAATATTCGTATTTGCGATTATCATCCTACAACAGATGATGTATATGTAATTTCTGACGGTGGAATATTATGGAGAGGAAACTTAGATGGCGAAACGTGGACACCTTTAAATGATAATTTAAACTTGAATAGAGAAATTATTAAAGTGGTTGATTTGCCAGATGGCAGTGTAAGAATTATTGCAGCAATTGGCTATGGTTTGCGTTATTCAGATGATGATGGAGAAACTTGGACGGAAACGGAAGGTTTATCTGGATCTAACGGAAGAGGAATAAAGTTAGTACAACTAAATGATGCTGAGAAAACATTGGTATACCTTTATAATAAAGTAAGCGTAATAGATGGATCTGCGCGCAACAAAATCGCTTATTCAACAGATGAGGGAGAGAATTTTACTTTTGTTTCAGATTTAGCAACTACAAATCGTAACTACGCATCTATTGACATGGCGCATAATAGCACCGTTGCCTATGTTTTTGATAATAATGATGATCTCTACCAATTTGAGGGAACTGAATTGACTTTAATTACAACTGATTTAGATTTAGACGGTTCTAATAGATGTATGATTCAGGTGAACGAAAGTGGAGGAGACCTAACAGCTTATGTGTTAATGGACAATTCTAACCTTTATAAGTCAACAGATGATGGCGCTACATTTGATTTTGTAAATACTTTACCTACAAGTCCATGGAATGTTGGGTTTGAAGTGTCACACGACAATCCAGATGCTTTGTATTATGGAGAAGTTAACCTTTATCATTCATTTGATGGCGGACTTAGTTTCGAACCTGTTTCTGAATGGTGGGAATATTATGATGATGTTGCCAATTATATCCACGCTGATATTATGAGCATTGAACCTTATAAAAATGCATCTGGAGAAGAGTTCACACTAGTTCCTAATCATGGTGGAATCTATGTTTCTTACGATAACTTAGAAAACATGTCCAACATTTCAATAGAAGATTTGAATACAGGACAATTTTATGATGTATTGACAGATCTGCAAGACGCGAGTATTATATATGGAGGAACACAAGATCAAGGGTTTCAACGGACATTATCAGGTGATTCACCAGAGGCATCTGCATTCGAACAAGTTATTTCGGGTGATTATGGCGAAATGCAATTCACTAATAATGGCGAAACCATTTGGATTCAATATCCAGGCGCATGGTTTCAAATTTATCCAAATGCAGCAACAGATGATTACTACTCCTATGAATTTGATGTGGATGGTTCGGACATGCCAAACGTAAATTGGATTGTACCAACAGGTGCTGCTCCAAATACTACAGATGATTTTATATATGTAGGTGGTGGAAATTTAGAAGGTGGCAGTGGTTCACATTTAATTAAACTAACCTTTACAGGTGCCTCTATTACTTCATCTCAATTTGATTTTGACTTTAATGCTGCTTCAGGCGCAAGTATCTCAGCGATTAAAACTACGCCATATGATGAAAATTACATCTATGTAGTGACCGAGAACGGTCGCTTCTTCTTTTCATATAATGGAGGAGATGACTTTATCATGACCGAAGATTATATTGGACCGAGTGGTGGGTGGATTTACACAGCGGATATTTACGCTTCACGTTTGACCGAAGGATTAGTATTTGTTGGAGGAAGTGGTTATGGTGGAGCATCCGTTTATATGTCAATTGACGGAGCTGAGAGTTTTGTAGATTTAAGCGGTTTACCAAGCACAATGGTTCATGAAATGACTATGGATACGGAAGAAAAGTATTTATTTGCTGCGACTGATGCAGGGCCGTATGCTTATAGTATGGAAACGGAAGAATGGTATGATATAGCTGGTCTTTCTGCTCCATTACAAAAATATATCTCCGTAGAGTATATTCCTTCTGAAGAAATTGTGCGCTTTGCAACTTGGGGACGTGGAATATGGGATTTTGATATGATTAATACTTCAGGAATAGATGAAGCAGAAACTGAAAACTCATTTAGCGTTTATCCTAATCCTGCAATAAATGAACAAGTCACGGTTTCTGTTTCGGAAAATGCACAACTTCGCTTATTTGATTTAAGTGGAAAATTAGTACTTTCTAAGCAAGTCTATGCAGGATCTAATTTAATTGATGTCAGTCAACTGACGCAAGGCACTTATATGTTGGTGAGTCTAACTGAATCGGGATCCACGCGTTCGAAGAAAATAGTTATTGGAAAATAAGTTCAATCTAAACTTTCTTAAAAAGCTGCTGTTATCTAATTATTTCTGAATTAATTCCATCTAGGTAATTGAACCTGTTTTTAAAACTCACGTTTTTCAGCGCATAAATGCTGCTGATATTGTGCTGACATTTGTAATGTATTCGAAAAGCTATGGGGCCCATCTTTTCTTTTACACAAGGTGTTAGCTGAAAAACCAATATTAAATAGAGTAAGCACATTTTAAAACTTATATATTATGTCTAATTTAGATTCAGCTCCAGATTCAGTGGAAGCAGCAGTATCATCATCAAATACGTTCAGTGGTAAAATTGCATACATTAATACTGCGGGTTCATCCGTACAAATTTTAATACAAGGTGCAAATAGCGGTCCGTTCAACCTTAGTTCAGGACTAACTAATGGATTGACAATTGCACTTAATGCAATCAATAATGGGGCAAAGGTTTGGGGTCAAATAAACGCAGATAATCAAGTGTCTCAAATTTGTGTTTATAGTACATAAATAATTGAATTCTTGTATCATTAAAAAAATGTCGATTTGTTAAGGATAGCAAATCGACATTTTTCTTGTTTTCACTTTTTCTTTATTTTTTTTCCTATCCGCTAAAACCCCAAAAAACAACTTACAATAAACGCTCAATTTTCGCAAACCTACGCCACTTCTATGTTTAAACATATACCGAACGGTATAATTTCGTCTACACTTTTTATTCACTCGTCTTTTGGAAATGTTAATTTATCTAAAATACTGGAAATATGTAATTTATCGTAAAACAAAACGACTAATTAAGTGTTATACTTATAAATAGAATACAAACAAAAAATATATATCATGGCTAGAAAGAAATCAAAAGCGAAGGTCCAAAAGATCATCAATGAAATCAAAAATTCTACCCCAAAGTTTAAATTACAATTGGACCGTAGAACCATCATAACATTAAAAACAGAAGAACAATTAAGTAAATGGATGCAGCTGTATCCGAAAGCAGAATTAATTACCTGAAAAGTTATATTTCATAGTTTACTTTTAAATCATAAAGGAGGATTGCGAATGCGATTCTCCTTTTTACTTATAAAACCTAATATTTCGGTCAGAATATTCTTCAAATCCCATTAAAAATCCGTTAATTTACATTCCTTTTGGTAAAAGGGAAACACAACTCAAAAAACTAAGCTATTAAATGAGCCGCAAAGAACATTGGAACAACGCATATACAGATAAATCTATCGATCAGTTGGGTTGGTTTCAACAAAACCCAGAACCATCAATGGGGCTTATCCGATCGCTTAACTTAAGTCGATATGCGGAAATTTTAGATGTTGGCGCTGGAGCAAGCTCATTAATTGAACATTTATTAGAAGACGGTTTCCAAAATATTACTGTTAATGATATTAGCCCTGTCGCATTAGACAAGCTTCGCGAAGCTTTAGGCAAAGAGGAATGCAATGTAGAATGGATGACGGATGATATTGTTTCGCCAACTATTTTAAAAGAATTGCCATTACTTGATTTATGGCATGACCGTGCTGTTTTGCATTTCTTTACAGAGGATAAAGATGCATTGGCTTATTTTAATTTATTGAAACAAAAAGTAAAATCAAAAGGTTATGTAATTATTGCTGCATTTGCCGTTGGTGGAGCAGAAACATGTTCAGGACTCCCTATTTTACAATACACACAAGAAATGCTCAGTCAACGCTTAGGATTCGATTTTGAATTGAAAGAAGTGGTTGATTTTACTTTCGTTAATCCAAATGGCGACGAAAGACCTTATATTTACACCCTGTATCAAAGAAAATAAAAATGGTTGAAATCGGAAAAACTAATACACTCAAAGTTGTTAAAGAAGTTGACTTTGGATTGTACTTGGATGGTGGAGAAGAGTTTGGAGAGATTTTAATTCCTACACGTTATGTGCCTGAGGATGCTGAAGTAGATCATTATTTAGATGTTTTTATTTATTTAGACTCTGAGGATCGTATAATCGCGACAACAGAAGTGCCATTGGCACAAGTAGGCGAATTTGCTTATTTAAAATGCATTGGAACTACCGGTTTTGGTGCATTCTTAGATTGGGGTTTATCAAAAGATTTATTGGTTCCTTTTCGCGAACAAGCACATGATATGGTTCAAGGGCTTTCTTATTTCGTTCGTGTTTATTTGGATGAAGAAACTGAACGCATTGTAGCCAGCTCTAAAACAAATCAGTTTTTAGACAATAGTCCGCATGAATTGCAAGAAGGTGATGAAGTCAATCTTGTTCTTGGAACACGGTCTGATCTTGGCGTTCGTGCAGTTGTGAATGAAAAATATTCTGGCCTACTCTATCACAACGAAATTTTTGAAAACATTAAACCGGGTATGAAAGTAATCGGTTATGTTCAAAAGGTTCGAGAAGATGAAAAATTAGACATTTCATTACAAAAGCCAGGTTACGAAAAGGTAGAAGGCATTGCAGGTGAAATTCTTGATCGTTTAAACCGAGCAGGTGGTTATTTAGAAATTAACGATAAGTCTTCACCCGAATCAATCAAGCATGTTTTTGGAATCAGTAAAAAAGTCTTTAAAAAAGCCGTTGGTGCTTTGTACCGTGATCGTTTAATTACGATTGAAGCTGAAGGTATTCGTTTAGTACGTTAAGTTTCTCAATGAATTATCAATTTCTTCAAAAACGCTGAGAATCCATAAAAGACTGCAAAATAATCGTAGCACTAATCTCATCCACCAAGGCCTTATTCTGCCGTTGTTTCTTTTTTAAGCCACTATCAATCATTGTTTGAAACGCCATTTTAGAAGTGAAGCGTTCGTCTACCATATGCACAGGTTTGCCATATGTTTGGGTCAGTTTATTTCGCAAAACTTCAACTCCTTCGGAACTGTCAGTTGCTGTTCCATCAAGTCGTTTTGGTTCACCTAATATGATGTCTGTGACATCATTTTCCTTAAAGTAGCTGGTTAAGAAACTGAATAATTCTTTCGTATTGACTGTTGTTAAACCAGAAGCAATGATTTTGCTATCATCCGTCACAGCTATTCCTGTGCGTTTACTTCCATAATCTAAAGCGAGTAATTTTGGCATATCTTCTAAATTAATGGGGGTCCTCTGCCCTCTTGCCAAGTAACTCGACAATTCCTATCAGCGCAGCCGCTCCTAGCAATAAAGCAATCATAGGATGTAAACCTAGCCCTGTCAATAATGTACCGACAATTACTGCTACAAATCCTACTGTTAAAGCATACGGGATTTGCGTTCTTACGTGATCAATATGATTACTACCACTCGCTAATGAGGATAGAATGGTTGTATCTGAAATTGGTGAACAATGATCGCCCAATACAGATCCGGCCAATACGGCACTTACAGTATTGTAGAAAATAGCCATGGCATCTGCGTCGGCATATTGATAAGCATCCGAATGGCAAATGGCCCAAGCTGCTGGTAAAATCAACGGATAAACCAAAGCCATTGTTGACCATGATGAACCTGTTGAAAAGGCCACAAAGCCAGCCAAAATAAAAGTTAGTGCTGGAATAATCCAAGGCGGAATAGCATCTCCAATAACACCTGTTAAGAACTCTGCAGTGTGCATTTCTTCTGTTACGGAAGCCAAAGCCCAAGCTAGGATCAGAATTAAGATCGCAGGAACCATTGTTTTAAATCCTGACACCACTGTTTCAACAGAATCTTTTAAGTTCATTATGCGCTGACCAACGGTCAATAAAATGGCTATTAATAAGGCACTTAAGGAAGACCACAGCAAAGAGACATAAGAATCAGATGCGCCAATTAATGTTCCTAGCTTTTTTGTAAAACCTTCAGGGCTCCCATCCATTATGGACATGTTTGCCCATATGTCTCCCCAAGAATTTAATTCTAATGATGGATTGATTCCAACCAATGCTCCTTCTAATGACGCAAATCCAGTAAATAATAAACCTATTAAGGTTCCAAAAACAATAACCACCACTGGAATGACTGCATTTCTTGCACGATATTTAATTCCTTCAACCGGTTTTAAATCTTCCATTTCGGTTAAGTCACCCGTGTTTTCTTCAGGATTAACAACAGTACCTTTTCTTGCACGGCGTTCCGCCTTTAACATTGGTCCAAAATCTTTCCCTCTATAAATGATGTAAAAGATGAAGAACAAGGTTAAGAAAGGATAAAAAGAATAAGAAAGACTACTCAAGAAAATGGAATAAACACCTTCGCTAATTTCAACACCGTTTGCATTGATGACATTTAAACCGTCCGAAATATAGCCTAGCTCTGCCCCAATCCAAGTTGTTACAAAAGCAATTGCAGAAACTGGTGCTGCAGTAGAATCAACAATATAGGCCAATTTTTCACGCGAAATTTTCAATCTATCAGTTACGGGACGCATGGTATTTCCCACTACTAGCGTATTTGCATAATCATCAAAGAAAATTAGAATCCCTAATCCCCAAGTGGCCAACTGACCGTTACGAGCAGTATTTGCAAAGCCAGAAACGCGGTTCACAATACCTTGCATTCCTCCATTTTTACTAATTACTGCCACTATTCCACCAATAATAATGGAAAATACAATAACGCTCAAATGACCTGAATCATTGAGTGCTTGTATAATGTATGTGTCAATAATCCTGAAAAATCCAGTAAATATCCCTATAAATCCTTCGGCATAAAAACCCATAATTGCAGCACCAATAAAGATGCCTGAAACCAATGAAAAAATTACTTCCTTAAAAACTAAAGCTAGAAAAATGGCGAACAGAGGCGGTAAAATTGACATCCACAAAGGAATTGCCGACACACTTGTACCATTATCACTGCTGAATGTATGTTTTTGGAGTTTTATTTCAGCATCACCAAAAAACACTAAATCAACAGATGCACCTTCTTCCGTTTTGTCAATAAATGCTGTATCCAAAGCGGCACCATCATGGATTTGAATAATATAATCAGGTAATGTACCTTGTGTGGCTTTGATATCAACTGTAGTTGAAACTTCTGAAAACACCATTTTAGGAATGTCTAACTCTAATTCAGAAGCCTTTATAGCTCCCGAAAATAAGGTAAGAATGGTCAATAAAATGAATGCTAGGTTTCGCATAAGCAACAAAAATAAAAAGTTATTGATTGGAATGGTGATTTTTGTGGAATAAAATCGAATTCTTATTGCAATATCAATCCTAATTATTGAATTGATAAAATTCTTACAAGCTGAACGACATTTTGATCTGCCATTAATTTGGCTGTAAACAAGAAATACGGCCCACTTTTAAACCAACCATTTTAAGACCAAAATCATATACGAGTGCAGTAATTCATAATTAATGTCAATTAAAAAATCGAGTTATTTTTTTATCGCTATAAAGCCTGGGAAAAAAGGAGTGAAAAGCAAATCATGAAGGAAATGCAGGTAATAATTTCGATCAAAAAAGCCTAGACCACTACGAATAGAGCTGAAAAGCGCATTCAATTAGGTTGATTAACCCAGTGAAAACAGCTAGTCATATGACAAAAAACACCATTCGTCGATCGCATTATTAAACCCTTATTATTTGATTAAATTCGTGTCGAACTAAGCATTCCCTACTTTGAATTCAAACGTATCGGACATAAAAATTACTTCTGAGAAATCGATAGCTGTAACGCTCATCTATGCGTTTACAATTTGTGTCGCCGTTTTTTTTACAATTGTTTTCATAGTCCTTTACCTAAATTTTGAAGAAGCTAACTTTAGTAATACCTTCATTTTACCAATTGGATTTTTGAGTATGCTACTTGTGCTCTTTTTGATGCGCAAAAAAAAGTACAAAGTTGCCAAATATCTAATCTCAACTATACCACCATTCATTATTGTAACGTTAAGCGTAATGACAAAGTCACATGGCGTTGGCGACACAATCTACCTTTATTTGGCGCCTAGGATGTTTACAATGGTCTTTTTGACAGTACCAATTATCTTTTTTGGATTAAACAATAGGAGAGAATTGATTATTAGCTGTGCTATCCTGCTCATCCCTGCCATATTTTTTGATGCCATTCATAACGCTGCTGGAATTTATATCGGTGATTTATCTTATAATAGCAATACCTATATCTTTTTAGTGCTCATTATTTCAATGATGTACCTATTCATTTTCGCCAGCATCTTATTCTTTCAAAAAATGGGGTTAAAATTTAGAACCCGAATGAAGAAATCCCATGCAGCATTAATACAAGAAAAAACCGAAATTATTGCGCTGAACAAAAGGTTGGAACATCAAGCTTACCTCTATAAAGTCCTCAATATTACTTCAGAGAATAAGCCTATTAATATTATTCTTCAAGAAGTTTTAGATGTAATAGTGAATTCTGATGCCTTGACCTCCAAGAAAAAAGGAGTCATTTTTTTAACGAATGATCAAGATGAATTAGAAATAGTTGCGTTGCATGGCGCTCCCGAATTAATTAAATCGTGTTCGACTGTACAATCAGGCGAGTGCTTATGCGGGCAAGTACTATTAAATAAAAAAATGACTTTTTGCAATAGCGTAGGTCATGATCATACCATCAAACCTGAAGGAATCTCTCCGCATGGTCATTATGTTGTCCCGATTGAACAGAATGAAATCGTTTTAGGTGTAATCAATATTTATATTGATGCAGGTGCAGTTAAGAGCGATTCAATGATTGAATATCTGGAAGCCATTGCAAACATACTTGCTAAAAAGATAACCGACGTGCACAACACGGCACTAATCTTAGATAGCAAAAATAAATTAGACACTACGCTTATTGAATTAAACCATGGAATTCGATACGCCAGTTATTTGCAAAAATCATTGCTTCCTGATCAATCCACTCTAAATAGTTATTTCAAAGATTGTTCTGTCTTGTATTTACCAAGAGATGAAGTGAGTGGTGATTTTTACTTTGCAAATGGTAATGATAACATGCTTTATTTTGGTGTAGGAGATTGCACGGGACATGGAGTACCAGGCTCCTTATTGGCATCTATGTCAATCGAGGCGGTGAAACATGTAATTGAAAGTAATTGGGGTGAAAGTCCTGCTCAACTATTGACAAAATTAAGGAGCATTGCTATGGGGCGATTCACAACTAATGAGGAACATAACTACTCTGATTCAATGGATGCCGCTTTATGTTTATACAATAGAGAAAATGCTACTTTACAATTTTCGGGAGGCTATGTGAATCTTTATGTAATAAACGCTAATTCCGAAATCACATCTTATGTTGCAACGAAATGCCCTGTTGGTAGTTATGCAATTGAACAAGAATTTGAGCTACATGAGATTCAATTAAATGAAGGAGATACCTTGTACATATCAAGTGACGGCTATTTCGATCAATTTGGAATGAATCCCGAATCGAAAAAGAATAGACCACAAAAATACAAACGCAAACGTTTTTTAGATTTTATCAAAGGCATTCATCAGTTCGACAGCCAAAAGCAAGTAGACATATTATTTGAAGAATTAGAACTTTGGAAGCAGGACTTGGATCAGATAGATGATGTGACTGTCATGGTGTTGAAGCATTAGGAAGGGTGAACTAGAAATTATTCTTTACATAGGCTAAATTTCCATCCAGAATATAAGCCTCCAATTCATAAAATTCATCCGTTAATTTCTCCCATTTTTCATCTGTTGCATTCTCATCCGGAAGCGCTTCTAAAATAGCCCTGCAATATTCAATCTGGTCTGGGATTGGCTGCTTAGGGAATGTGTCAATGGCAGTTTTGAAAATTTCGAAAACTTTAATCAGTCCTATTTTTTGAAAGGCATCAAGCCCAACTTGGGTTAAGCTATTGGCATTATTATAAAAAAAGGAATTAATTCCACCGCCGTTAATGCTGTCTTGAATAATCTGAGAAATGATTAAAGGGCGTTCGGTGTTGCTTAGGTTGGCTAATTCTGTTCCGTTACGAGATTTATCCCATAGTTCATCTATAATTTTTTCGTAGGTTCCTTGTTTGTTTTGTGGGCTTAGGTTTGTTAAGTAGTATTTCATTGGGTTATTGGGTTTGTGATTTGCTATTAGGAATTCTTGTTTTTTTTTACGTCATTCGTTTTTTAACATCCATTCTTTGATGCAGAATTCTAATGATTTCTATCATTTCATCATCTGATTTTCTATAAAAAATCAAATGCGATTTAATTTTTCTGGGTGTGTTCTACTGATTTTCCTACTGGATAATTCTCCGCAATAAATTCGATTTGCTCACACTTTTCTAATACTTCAATTAGTGCTCGTTCCTTTTTCTCTTCACTTTCTAACATTCGTAATACTGATCGAATCACCTGATTAACAGAGTTATACCTCCCTTATTTCACCTCATCATTGATGAAGTTTTCAAAATGATTCCCAAGTGAAATTGATGTGTTTTTCCCCATTTTAAACTGTCATTTATTTAAAGTTACCAAATCTTGGTAACATTTGCAAATTGAGGCAGATTGTTTGATTATGGAATTAGATTTTCATGCAAAACAATAAATTCATGACTTTGGTAGATATTAAATTCTGCCCCGAAATATCTAAAAATGACTTATTAAGTGATCTTTCATTGGGCTTTGGGTTTGGTTTTTGTTGAGTTGATTCTTGAACTTGCTGGGATTTCCGAACAGATCAAAAGGAGCCAATTGCGCTAAGGTACCCACGCCATAATTCCGATAGAAATCGAGTCGTGCAGCAGCGCGGGGAAAAACAATGATTATGAACTCAGCAAAATTCGCTACATTATTTTCAATTCAGCTAGCAGTGTTAACAGCATAACCTTAAATATCTAAGCAGAATTCTTAAGTCACACAATCCCTACCAAAACATGTCCTTGTTACAATAATATTGCTTACTATTACCATTAAAGGAACATTTCCTCATGTAAAAAACCCAAATATTAATTCTAAGTATATTCTTAATTTATTGATTAGAAGTTAGACACTTGTCAGCTATTTTTTGTAATAATTTAGTGTAAAACCTTCCTATTCATATAATCATCAATGGTCTTCAAAGAGTTATGTTGGGTGATTGACTGAAATTTGCGTTTTTCCGCAATGATTCGTCTCGTGCCGAATAAATTGTTCGCAAAATTGGAGGGTATTATTCAAACAAAAATAAAATAAGGAAAAATTGGATTTAGATTAGGAGTTTTTTTTCTAAATCTCTAAAATTAAAAACATGGAAAACAACAGTACTTCGGAAGAACATTTCGAAAAAAACGACAGGACATTGCGCCTTACTTTTCAAGTTAAGAATAGTGAGGTTAAGATGGTTTCGTTGGAACAACTAGAAATGATTTGTCCTCCTTCATTTGGAGATAAGCCCGAAATAGGTAAACATAGCGATTTTTGGATGGAGCTTTGCGATTCAGATGATAAGGTGCTCTTCTTTCGACATATTCATGAGCCAATCGGCAATTCTGTGACAGTCCATTCAGCAGATGGCAAGATTCACCGCGAATTTGGCGAAGGTAACGAGAGTATTTTCGAAGTTCTTGTTCCGGAACATGACAAAGCTGCATCCATCTTGCTTATAGGCGAATCTTTGAAGGCGGGCTCTGAAAGAGAAATGATTACTGGTGGATCGAAAGAACTGGCACGATTTGATATTGAATTGGACAAAAAAGGAGGAAAACTATGAGCGCAATAGATGGACATATAGTAGGAACTACAAAGATCGTAGATCATGGTTCGGATAAAAAGAGATGGAACCTGGCTATTATCGGGGATGGTTATCGTGAAGATGAGCTTGAAAAATATCATGTTGACGTGGAGAATTTCCGAAAACTTTTTAGTAATACGCTTCCGATCAAAGACCTTTACCACGGAATAAACATATATCGCGTAGACGTAGTATCTGCTGAAAGCGGAGCTGATTATTCAGGCTGTGGAGGAGGAAAACCGGTAACCGCTAAGACTTATTTTGACGCTAAGTTTTGCTCAGAATTTAGCGGCGCACCATTGGAAAGACTATTAACAGTAAACACCAACCTTGCGCTGCAAGTCGCCAGCGCTCAAGTGCCAAAACGGCACATGGTTCTTTGTATTGTGAATTCAAGCAAGTATGGAGGCGCAGGTGGTGCCGTTGCGGTTTGTTCTGCAAATGAATCGTCTTCCAAAATTGCGATTCACGAAATAGGACATACCGCATTTAGTTTGGCAGATGAATATGGTGGTAATGGAGCGGGGACGCCTATAGGTGAACCCGCAAAACCTAATGTAACGCGGGTTACGGATAAAGACAAAATCAAATGGCATTCTTGGATTTTTAAGTCGACCCCAATGCCATCAGCCTGTGATACTAGTGGTCAACCTTCGGACTGTGTAGTTCCTGCGACACCTGCTAAGGCGGGGGATGTTGGGACTTATGAGGGCGGAATGTACTCAAATTGTAATGTGTATCGCCCACTTCCAAGCTGCTATATGAGAGATTATGGACCTTTTTGTCCGGTTTGCTCAACTGTTATTCGGGAAACGCTTATGCCTTTCCTTCCAACCCGCAAACTGGGTCCTATTGGAGTTGCTCGTGACAAGCCGTTCGACGATACGACTAAAGGATCACGCATCACTCAAATCGTATTGCATCATGGAAACTACATTGATTCTATGCAAGTGAGTTATGACACCTTTCGTGTTCCGCCACGAGGTGGCAATAGAGAATCTAAAGCTACAGTTAACATTGAAAAAGGCGATTATATAATACGTGTATCCGGAAGCACTTTCAGCCCTTATGGCAAAGTAGTTGTCGATACTATTGAGTTTGAGACAAAGAATGGCCACAAGTTCGGTCCATTTGGTCATGGATCGCACGAAGGAAGCCAAACACCATGGACGCCTTTTGAATTCAAGGCCGGAAAAGGTGAGCAGATTGGAGGATTCTTCGGTTCGATAGGAGTTAGCTATCCAGGACAGCACACGATTGTTCTTGCTAGTTTAGGCGTGTCTGTGATTCCTTTACCAAAAGATGCTTAATTGTTCTTTAGTACAGGTTGTTTGTTATGCTGTTTAGTCGTTTTGGTGACAATTTTATTGGGCGGGATTAAGGTTCGTGAATAATGAACTTTGGGATTGCATATCCCCTAAATTGGATTTTTACGCAGGGTTACAAACCATAAGTGTTCGGAACCTGCGGAGCTGGATATAATTGTAATTATGCGTTCACGTGAAAAATCGAGCGGTAGCCTTTCAAATTTGGACTTAGTTTTTTATTAAATTGATGATTAGTTTTATTATTATGTCTCTTTGATCAGGAATACTTTGAGCCACTGCCAACGCTACAGTTACTAGTGTATTATCATTTATTTTTTGTTGTCCATTTCGTTTTAAATGGAAGCTGTTTTGTTCAAGAAACCATACAAAAATGAATGATCCAATTCTTTTGTTGCCGTCACTAAAGGCGTGCCCTTTAATAATTGAATATAATAATTGGGCAGCCTGTTCTTCAATGGTAGGATAGGCTAATTCTCCAAATACTGTTTGTGAAATACTACCCAAAATTCCTTTAAAAGAATCGTCTTTTTCATTACCAAACAAGTCAGATGCTTCACCTTTTGCCATTAAATTTTTTTTCAACTCTTGGATTGCACTTTTCACATCTTGATAACTGACAACATAAATGATTTCCTTATTTAATCCTTCTTTAGAAAGATCGTCGCTATCGTATTTACTTAATAGTTCGAAAGATTTCGAATAATCAGTAATTATGTTAAGAAATCCTTGCGTTAAAACTTTCTTCTCCTGTATCGCTTTTTCATGCAATTGATTTATAGAGTATTCAAGTTCCAAAATTTTCGCCTTCTTAGACGCTAATAGTTTTTCATTAATTGAATAACCGTTTAATAGGTATTCCTTTAATTTACTTGTAGCCCACTTTCTAAATGCAACTCCTACTTTTGACTTTACACGATAACCAACCGAAATTACCACATCAAGGTTGTATAATGGAATTTTTCTTGAGACCTCTCTACCACCTTCTTTTTGAACTTGGCGGAAATCCCGCCAAGTTGAACCCTTGTCCAATTCCCCTTCGGCATAGATATTTTTGATATGTCCTCCGATCGTTCTTCTCGCTTTGCCAAACAAATCCATCATTTGCTCTTCAGTTGCCCAAACAGTATCATGTTCTCCATCAAGTATTACTTCAAATTCAGTATTCCCATTTTCAGGTTTGAATACAACTAGCTCACTCTTTTTTATCTCTGGGAGGTTCATGATTTAATGTTCTTTCTTATGTTGAAAGCTATTTTAGATTTCGTTTACCTTTTGGTAATGCATACTTGTTTGCAAATTTGCGAGAACGTGTCTCACATATTGGAATAAATGTAGTGAATTAATGTATTTTTTTGGGAGTTGTTTTTTAATAATTGCTTTTGACGTGTATTTGAACTTGGTGGTTTTTGAAGTTTTAGCTAGGTAAACTTGCTTTTGTATGAAGCTTAATTTCATTAATAATCTCAAGAAGTTCTTTTCTAATTTCAGCGCTGATTTTATATTGATCTGAATTTAATAATGTGTGAATCACTTGAACAAATAATTGTTCAGATTGGAAAAATGAAGTTTTCCAAATAAATCAAAGTATTCCATGTAAGTATCCATTAATAGGACTTTTATGTTGTCTTTATTACCTCTTCGATTTAAATAATA
Organism: Crocinitomix sp.; assembly: GCA_047623705.1. Taxonomy (GTDB): domain Bacteria; phylum Bacteroidota; class Bacteroidia; order Flavobacteriales_D; family Crocinitomicaceae; genus Crocinitomix. The sequence goes on along the minus strand of JBLHOW010000083.1, from coordinate 6,365 downwards.
AACTAGGAATCCACCTATAATAATTGTTGCTAAGATTTGGGTAGAGGGTGAGACTACATCATACTTTAACTTTCCCCACTAATCCAACCTAAAAACAATCGGCAGTCGATAACGCACACGAACATTTCGTCCAGCTTGCTGCCCAGGTTCCCATTTAGGCATAGCATCAACTAAGCGAATCGCCTCAGCACTCAACAACTCATTTGGAGAGCGCAAGATTTTAACATTGGATAATTCGCCTGACTTTTCTACGACAAACTCAACATAAACGTTACCCGCAATACTCTCTTCAATGGCTTTTTGAGGGTATTGAAGATTATCATTTATCCAATCATACAAGGCGCTTGCTCCTTCCATAAATTGAGCTTCTTTTTCTACAAATTCATAAATTTCACCCTCTTCCTCTTCGGGTGCTTCTAGTGATATTGGATTTGTGAAGTACAATTTCTCATCTATGGCTTCACATGGTGCTTCGCTTGCGGGTACTAATGTCAGCGTATACTCGCCTTGTCTTTCTGTTAATTGCTCAAATATCCAGTTCCTTTTATCGCACAAAGGCGTTAAACCGCTTGTTTCTACTTTAAAAACATACCAGCCTGTCGGTTCGCGAAATTCTCCCGCCCATTCCAATTGAGCTATTTTTACACGCGCATCTGGGGCAATCTCATATTTCTCTGGACCGTCTGTTGAAAAACTGACCTGATTTCGATTATTTACCCAAATTATAACTGTATCGACAGTGTTGTTCAAGACATAATGATCACTTAAATTACTTACTTCGCATTCCTCTTGCGCATACAAGTTTGTGACGAATCCAATAAAAACAAAGAATAAAATATTTTTCATAAATAGTTAAATCAGGAAAAAGAAAATAACGCTAGCGTTTAATGCCCTCCAGCAAAAGCTGGTAAGAAAATCGCATTAACCGAATCTTTCATCTCTTGTTTGACATAATGATTATTGATTTCTTCGACATCAATAACATCATATTTTTCGCCTTGCCATTCGTGGCGGATGGCGACTAGTCCAATATCGGGATCACTATAACCAATTAGTAAATCGTCATATCCTTCTGGAGTTGATCGTTTTTCTATTAAATAGCCCAAATATTGGTTTACGATTTTATATTTGCCAAAGACGTTTTCTATAATCACAATTTGGTGCACGGGTGAACCGTATAAACCGGGAACCATTTCAACAATAAAGCCATCTTTCATCTCTTTGTCCGTACGGTATTGAAAGACACGATAAATCTCTGCGGAGCAAGGTGGCAATGTTAAAACTGTATCTAGAATGGTGCAAATTTGCAACTTACTCATAATATCAACCGCCGTGGCATCTAAATTGGGATAGGTTGAATCAATAATTGTGGTGACTGAAATGAACGGATCAATTTCAATTTCGTCAGGTTCTGAATCACCTGCACAGGCCGCTAAAAAAAGTAGTAAGAGAACAGAAATCTGCTTGAAATACTGCATAAAATTTATTGTGTTTTGTTCATTTTGGTAATCTTACCCCCCAATGTTATATTTTGCTCGTATGCTTTTGGTTCCCCATAGTAGGAAACATTTCCTCCGCTAGTAATTTTGATCAGAAGATCATTTCCAACGGTACAAATAATTTCTCCTCCTGCTCTTACAGTTGCTTCCACTTTATCTGCGTCTAGACTCACTGCTCCAATCGTTCCCCCAGCGCTCACGTTATACTCGGCTTTGTCTGTAGTTCCTTTTAAATGGATTGATCCACCTGCGCTAATGGAGGCTAATACTTTTTTTGTTTTCACCTCAGCTTTTATCTTTCCGCCGGATTCTGACACAAATTCCATTTTATCTTTCTCAATAGGCGTATCAAAAACAACGCGACATCCTTTTTTAGCCGTTATTAAATTCAATTCTTTATAGGTGATTATAATCTCTATTTCCCGCTCTTTAAAAATGTCTGCTTTTAAGCGTATGCGCAATTCATCACGAACCACATCTAATAAGATCTCGTCATCATCAACAGCTTCATCATCATTTACAATTTCAGCTTTATTGACGTCTCCCTTTTTTAGGATGACTTTATAATTTCCTGCCGCTCTAATGCTAGTAAATGTCTCTAAATCCTTTTCAAAGGTTCCTGCTTTTGCTCCAAAACTGAGTGTTAATAAAAGCACTATTATAATCCAATTTTTCATATCCGTTACTTAATTAATTTTTGAGCAAATTTCTTAAACAGGAAACACTTGAAGTGCTTGCTGCATTGCTATCTGAAATTCTTTCTCATCCAATTTAGTGCCAATTTTATTTTCGTCGAAATAAGCTTTCATTCCTTCCGTTGGCATATTACCTGTTAAATCGTCTGCTGCCATAGGGCATCCACCAAATCCTTTAATGGCTCCATCAAATCTTCGGCACCCTGCTTCGTAGGCTGCACTTACCTTTTCTAATACTGACTCTGGTGTTGAATGCAAATGCGCACCAAATTCTACTGTTGGTAATTCAGAAATTAAGCCCGTAAATAATTCTGTAATATTTGCACGATTAGAAACGCCAATTGTATCCGACAAAGCTAAAATTTCAATTCCTAAATCGTTCGAAAGTCTTCTACTCCAATTTGCAGCCACTTCATTATCCCATGGATCACCATAAGGATTTCCAAAGGCCATTGAAATATAAACCACCATTTTTTTATCGTGCTGAATGCAGAGGTTTTGAATCTCCTCTACTCTCGTCAATGATTCTTCAATTGACGCATTTGTATTGCGTTGCTGAAAAGTTTCTGAAATGGAAAATGGATAACCCAAATAGGCAATCTCGTCAAAATTACAAGCATCATCTGCACCACGTTTATTGGCTACAATCGCTAATAATTCAGAATTACCGTTTAACTCCAATCCTTCTAAAACTTCTGCAGTATCTCTTAATTGAGGAATGGCTTTTGGCGAAACAAAACTTCCAAAATCAATAGTATGATAACCAACTTTTAACAATTGATTGATATAAGCTGTTTTTACTTCCGTAGGAATAAAATCATGCAAACCTTGCATGGCGTCTCTGGGACATTCAATCAATTTAAGCATTGCTTTCTTCTTTTTGACGTAGTTCTTTAACTAAGATTTCTTTATCTGAATCCGTTGAATTGGATTCAGTTTCTGTTTGTTCGGAAGTATGTTTAATTGGCTGAATCCCCTCTTTTAAGACCGCCTTATTAATATCGCGTACCAAATTGGGCCCTTCATAAATAAACCCTGTATAAACTTGTACTAAATCTGCTCCTGCCGCCAATTTATCCAAGGCGTCTTGTGCAGAATGAATTCCACCCACACCAATAATTGGAAAGGCTTTATTTGATTTTTCAGACAAGTATTTAATAACTGCTGTACTTTTATCTGTTAGCGGTTTCCCGCTCAATCCTCCATTGCCAATTTTCTCTAATTCGTCAGCTGATGTTGTTAAACCTGAGCGGTCAACCGACGTATTTGAAGCTATAATGCCATCAATTGCTGATTCAAGTACGATTTCCACCACCTCATCTAACTGCGTGCTATTTAAGTCTGGAGCGATTTTTAGTAAAATTGGGCGTTGTACATCAAACGTTTTATTGTGCTCAATCAAGGTTGACAATAAATCAACTAAGAAATCTTTATCCTGCAACTTGGCAGTATCGCCAACATTTGGACAGCTAACATTCACAACGAAATAATCTACGTGAGGATGAAGTTTATCAAAGTTCTCTACAAAGTCAGGTTTAGATTCCTCGTTTGCCCTTGCCGTGTTCTTTCCTATATTTCCACCAATAATTAATTTGGTCGTTTTTCCTTTTAGACGATTCGAGATTTCATCTACTCCTTGGTTATTAAAACCCATTCGGTTAATCAAGGCTTGATCTTTTTTCAACCGAAATAGGCGCCTCTTCGGATTCCCTTCTTGCGGACGCGGTGTAACCGTGCCTATTTCAACAAATCCAAAACCAAAATCTTCTAATTCATTTAGGATGAGTGCGTTTTTATCAAATCCAGCAGCAATTCCAACCGGGTTTTTAAAAGTCAATCCAAATACTTCGCGACTTAAACTGGGATCATTGACCACATATTTTCTTCTTCGCCATTGCTTAACACCTGGGATTTTCGCCGTTAATCGAATCATGCTAAACGTAAAGTAATGAACAGATTCAGGGTCGAAAAGAAATAAAATGGGTCTGAGCAACGCTTTGTACATATCCTGAAAGATTTATGCAAAGTTAATATAGCTAGGTGGTAAAAACTAACGTTTTTTCAATTATCAATGTGCAATTAACAATTATCAATATAATTAAGGGATAAATTGTTGTTTCAATTAGCAATAAATGCGAACTGACGTGTTCCTTCAATTACTGTTACAAAGTCCTTTCCCAGACGCAAATTAGAACAATCCACCGATATTTCGAAACAATATGTATTGGTGTTCTTTAAAACAATAGGCAAATTAATGAGAGCCTATTGCGTTGAATTGGGCCAGCGTTTACTTTATGTGCTATTCAGCAATGATTCCATTTTTTCGAAACACTTCATATGCAATTTCAATCCGAGCTTTGGCGAATTGATCATTAGGACCTCTACTTTGAATGCAATTGACAAAGATGTATTTTGTCTTATCAGTTTCAATCCATCCTATAAACCAACCAATGTCCTTGTTATCGACAATTCCCCATCCAGTTTTACCTTTGATTTCATAAGTATTGGAGAAATCGAAAGTCATAATTTTATCGAGAATTTCATATGTCCGATCAGATATTTGCAGATTTCGATTCAAAATTCTTTCAAGGAAATCGACTTGCTGGATTGGAGAGATCATGAGGTCCCCGTTCAGCCAGAACTGATCAATTTCGTTTCCTATGTTCTTATTTCCATAATCAAACTGGTTTAACCAAGATTGCATTTTAGTAGAACCTATTTGTTTTGCCACTTCTTGATAGTACCAAACAGTTGAATTACGAAATGCCATAGTCAGATCAGTATCTTGATTCCAGTTAGGAACTTGCCATTTCACACTATCCCATTTAATAATGAAATTCTCGTCTGGAACGACCCCTGTTTCCAAAGCAATTATTGAATTACAAATTTTAAAAGTTGATGCCGGCGAAAATTCTGTGTGAATCTGGGATTCGTTATAAATAGATTTCTGATTATTATTTAAATCTAACAAAATGAATGACCCATCAACTTCATAACTATCATAGAGCGAATCCAGGAGCAATGGAATAATTCGGTTTTCGTCTTTTTGCTCACTACGTTTTTCATCACCAACAGATGCACAAGACACTAGAAACAGCAAGAATGCCGTGGTTAAAACCGAATAATTTAATGACATATCAAAATAGCTGCTAGTTACTGGCTAGCGTCTATTGACTAATAACTAGCTTTAAAATATGCTTATTTTTCTCAGCATCAGTCACCGCCACAAAGTAGTTTCCTTGACGCAGGTTAGAACAATCTACCGCTATTTCGCCACCAGAATTAATTTTATAATCCACCTCAATTATTCTTCCTGTAACGTCTGTCAGCGCAATAACTACATTATTTAAATCTAAATTTGCACTTTTAATTGTTACACTATTAGATGCAGGGTTTGGATAAAGACTCAATTCAACAGTTTCTTTTTCCAATTCAGTGCCAGTTGATGAAACATAAAGGTTAATTGGCGCTTCAAACATTCCACGGCCATGCGTTCCAATATAAATAGTGTTGGTATGGTATTGAATTTCAATATCATTAACAGAAGTGTTTGGTAAACAACCATATTTTCTCCATTCTGTTGACATAGTGTCACGATAGTAAACAGCGCCATAAGTCCCTACAAACAAAGCGCCTGGTATGTCATGATACAATTCTAACGCAGTGAAAGGCAGGTTAGGTAAATCTTCTGAAATGTTCGTCCAATTTTCACCTGAATCTTCTGATTTGTATACTTTATCACCTGCAAGGAAACCAGCATAACAAATATAAACCACGGCTTCATCCAAGGGATCTACTTCTAAATCAGTAATATCTTGAAATACGGGTGTATTGATGATTTCCCATTCATCAACGCCTGGTTCTTTGACGTATAAAGTTCTGCCTTTTGAAGCATAAATCTTTTCAGAGTTAGAAGGTGCAATAGCCAATTGTTCTAAATCTGCAGTTCCTCCTAACACAGGGTCACCAATCGTTTCCCAAGTATCTCCATTATCATCAGATGCGTATACAGACGTATAGCCAACTAAGATTCGATCACTATTATTGGGATCTATTTTAAAAGGTGTTTCCCAAGCTCCAGTTTCGCCTTCAGGTTTAATATTGCTATTGTCTCCATCTTCCCATCTTCTTAATGCACCATATTGGTAACTCCAATACCTCCTGTCAGCAT
>JBLHOW010000082.1:0-28773 GCA_047623705.1 Crocinitomix sp. | reverse complement strand
CATGACAGATCAAGCTATTTCCCTCCTCAGTGCACCCGAGCAAGAACTTTATTCGCACTATTCACTTTGGACCACTATTGTTTATGGAGTTGCTGTAATAGCAGGTTTTACAGGCGCTATTCTCTTACTGATGAAAAGAAAATCCGCCAAATTAGTTTTCATACTTTCATTACTTGCCATTTTAATTCAAATGGGACATAGCCTTATTGTTGCTAAAGCCATGGATGTATATGGTGCAATGCCTTTAATCATGGCTATTGTTGTAACTTTTATAGGTGCTTTTTGCATTTGGTACACAAGTTATTGCAAGAATAGAAGTTGGCTTAAATAAGCTTGTCGTAAATCAAAATCAACACTTTCATTCCTTACTTATCTGCCATTGAACAGTCACTATTGTTCAATCAGCGATTTTCAATAATACGTTACCATTTTTTTCGTACATTGATATTATATAAATTAAAACCAAAATTAATTATGAAAAGAAAAATACTTTTATTAGCAACTACGGTAATGCTATCGACAGGATTATCGGCTCAATTTCAAGTTGGACTGAAGGGTGGATATGCATTAGGCGCAGCTCAATCTCCAATTGGTGTCTCGGTAGACGGTGACCAAACCACTTCAATTTACGGAACGAATGGTCAAGGAATTCCTTTTGGAGTAGAATTTCGTTATTTATTCGGTGATCATTTTGGACTACAATTAGATGCCACCTATTTATTAGGAAGCGAATTAACAAATTTTGAAGTCCTTGACGCAGGATGGGAACAAAGCACTGTAACCAAAACGTCGCAATTCAGAATTGCACCAACTTTGGTATTCAAGACTGATCTTGGTATTTACTCAAGATTTGGTGTATTAATTCCCCTAGCTGGTCAAACGGTTGCAACTACAAAAAATGCAAATGGTGGTGGATTAGCCATTCCTTCTCAAGTTGATGTTACGATAAACGGGAAATTTGGATTAGGATTTGTTGGTGCATTAGGTTACGAATTAACACTCGGTAATATTGGCATTTTTGGCGAATTAGAGTATATAGGTTTAGCTGTTAAACGTGCATCAACGGAAATTACTAAATATGAATTTGGTGGAGTTGATCAAATTGATAATTTAACAGATGAACAAAAAAACACTTCCTATGAAGATGTTACTACATCTACTGGAATGATGGCACAAGGAACAAGTTCTGCTTTCAATTCAATTGGTTTAAATATTGGTGTAAGATTCAATATTGGTAGCAACTAGAAAACAAAAAACAATTTAAAGGGATTATTCTTCGTTTGGCGCAAGTCTTTTAGAAATAATCCCTTTTTTCATGCCTTAAAATGCCGCAAATCTTTATAGTTCACCTATTTTTGCGAGAATTACCTTAAAAATTAATTAGAAGCGTGTTAAACGGATAAAATAAATGGCATTTAAAAATCTAGGATTACCCCTTGTTTTATCGGACACTTTAGCCGAACAAGGATATACAGCTCCCTACCCTATTCAACTCAAAGCTATTCCTGCAGTATTAGCTGGGGAAGATGTATTGGGAATTGCCAAAACAGGTTCTGGTAAAACGGCGAGTTATGTATTGCCAATTTTGTCTCAAATGATCAAAATGCCAAAAGCAAAAAATAGGCATGTGGATGTTTTAGTTTTAGTTCCAACGCGTGAATTGGCTGTACAAGTGCAAGACGTCTTCCATCAGTTCTGTCATCATTTACCAGATCGGATTAAAGCCTTGGCTGTTTACGGTGGCGTTTCGATTAATCCGCAAATGATAAGTTTGCAAAACATCAATATTTTAATCGCCACACCGGGGCGATTACTCGACTTAATAGAATCTAAGGCCGTACATTTATCCAATATTGCAACGTTAGTTTTAGATGAAGCTGATAAAATGCTAAACCTTGGTTTTAAAGAGGAAATGAACGCCATTTTTAAGCTATTACCAAACAAACGACAAAATTTACTTTTTTCAGCGACCCTAAGTCCAGACATTAATGCAATCAACGAAATCATTCTCAACAATCCCACAGTTGTTAAGATTGAGGAAGAAAAAGAAAACCTTGAACTGATTCATCAGACCGGCTATTTTGTATCAGCCGAAAAAAAAGGACCTTTATTGAGACATATCATTAAAAGTAAAAACTTAACCCAAGTTTTAATCTTTACGGCATCAGTTTACAAGGCAGACAATGTGGCTAATAAATTACGGAAAAACGGAATTGAAGCCGAAGCTATTCACAGTAAAAAAAGCCAAGGTGCACGTTTAAATGCCTTAGCCAATTTCAAAGCTGGTAAAATAAGAGCATTGGTAGCTACGGATTTATTAGCACGTGGAATTGATATTGAGTCGCTTCCTTGTGTCATTAACTATGAATTACCTCGATCACCAAAAGATTTTGTCCACCGTATTGGCCGAACTGGTCGAGCAGGTAAAGAAGGTGAAGCCATTACCCTTGTGTCAGATGAAGAGCAGCATCATTTCAAAGTAATTCAAAAAAAAATGGGCCATCAAGTTGAAATTCTTGACAGTGATTTCGAGATCTGAGTATTTTAGACTTTGCTTTGTTGAAGTTCAATAACTTACACCATCAAGTATTCAACAGTTTTAATTATCTTTGAGAATATGGACTTAGACCAATGGAACTAAGTTTAAAAAATATTAAACCTCCTTCTATGAAAAGATATCTCTTCCCAATCATAACATTGTTGCTTTTGTTTACAGCTGGGTCTTGTCAAGAATTGACTGTTGAAGAGGCATTTGACAAAGGAAAAACGGAAGGTTATAACGAAGGCCATCAAGAAGGTTATGCGGATGGTTTTAATGCTGGATTTGATAAGCCGAAAGAAGGGCTTCTTTTGTTTAATGATGTCAATCCAACTATTTGGAAAACAACATATGTCATAAGTGTCATTACAATTATATTTTCACTTTTATTAGTGCTTAGAGCAGTCATGTACCTCACCTATAGTCCAAGTGAATGGAAAAAAACTTTGGCAAAATGGCTTGTTTTACTTGTAGGTTTACTTGTTGCCTATTTTATTGTTCCACGTATCAATCTCATTTGGTTTTTCGATCCTCCGTTCAATAAGTATATCGCATATCTGGTTTGTATTGCAGCAATAGTGGGTATTTACTTTTCTGGAAAAAAACTGTCCACCCTGGTGAGTGAACGAAGGTCAGATAGAACAGATATAATTATCATATTATTGACAAGTTTATTTCTTTGGTTCATAATCTATATTGTTGTTAATGGACAGTATTTATTTGGTCACACGGCTTTATTCGGGCACCACTTGATGATTTGTTTCGCTATTGGTATAATCGCGTTTAACATTCATTTATTATTATTGAGTGAACCAATACCTGAAGAGGACACCAATCCAATTCTAAATCACGACGAGATTAAGAAGAAGTAAACGACAATGCAATCCATCAAAAATTTCGGTGCAATGACATCTATTCATTTTTAATTGTCAAATAATTATCAATTGGACTTTGTTATTGCTAATTTCGCGCACACATTAAAAAACAACCGTCGTGGATATACCAAAAATTGTACTAAAACCTGGAAAAGACAAATCAATTGTTAGAAAGCACCCTTGGGTATTTTCAGGAGCCATAAAAGAACAAATTGGTGAAATTACAGAAGGAACCTTCGTAGAAGTTGTAGCGAACAAAGGACGCCACTTAGGCTATGGACATTACCAAAACGGTAGCATCATGGTACGCGTACTCTTATTTGGTAATGAAGAATTAACAGATAATCTTTACGAACAACGCATTACATCTGCATGGGCCTTGCGAACCTCATTAGGTTTAGTTGATTCAGAAGAAACGAATATTTTCAGATTAATTCACGCCGAAGGAGATTTCTTGCCCGGTTTAATTATTGATCATTATGCAGGGCACCTTGTTGTGCAATGTCATAGTATTGGTATGTATCGTGATATTGATAAAATAAAAGATGCACTTTTAACTGTTCTTGGAGACAAGGTAAATTCTATCTATTTAAAATGCACAGGTACTTTGCCAAAAACTTATACTGAATATACGGGTGATCGCTGGTTGCACAATGAAGTTGAAACGCCGCAAATTGCGTTGGAATATGGCAATAAGTTCGCCATTAACTGGGTGACAGGGCAAAAAACCGGCTTTTTTATTGACCAACGTGAAAACCGTAAATTACTAAGCAGATATTCGAAAGGGAAGAAAGTATTGAACACCTTTTGTTATTCCGGTGGTTTCTCTGTGTTTGCATTAAATGCAGGAGCAATCTTCGCTCATTCCTTAGATGCTTCTCAAAAAGCAATTGATTTAACAGATGAAAATATTGAATTGGGGAATTTCGAAGAAGGAAAACATAAATCAATTGTGGCAGACGCCATGGATTATATTAAAGACTTGCCAGAGGATTATGACGTAATCATACTTGATCCGCCAGCCTTTGCAAAACACCGTAGCGCAAAACATAATGCAATTCAAGGTTATAAACGATTGAATGCACATGCTATGCGACAAATAAAGCCAGGCGGCATAATTTTCACATTCAGTTGTTCCCAAGTAGTTGACAAAATGCTTTTCACAAATACTGTGATTGCTGCTTCAATTGCTGCAGAACGTAAAGTCCGGATTTTAGAACAATTACATCAACCTGCAGATCATCCTGTCAGTGCTACGCACCCAGAAGGTGAATATTTAAAAGGCTTGGTTATTCAAGTCGAATAAATTAATGGAGAAATACTCTTATAAGGCAATATTAAAAATCACCGCGCCCTTAATGTTGGGTACATTTGTGCAATCAATTGTCACATTTACAGATGCCATATTTGTAAGTGAATTGGGAGATATAGCAATTGGTGCATTTGGTAATGGAAGTCTGCTGTACCTGTCCCTTTTTATGTTGTGTAGAGGATTAGCTGATGGTTTACAAATTAAAGTAGCCAATAAAGATGGAGCAGGCGAAATTGCCACAATGGGCTCCACATTATTCAATGCACAAATCTATCAACTGTTTTTGAGCGGTTTATTATTTGCCATTCTCTTTATTTTCGGAGAGGCCGTGATTATTGGCCTGTCAGAATCCAAAGATGTCGCGGGAGCAATGGTTGACTTTATTAGCGTCCGTGGCTGGGGATTGTTTTTTGCTGCACAACACATGGCACTGGTTGGCTTTTTTATAGGATTAGGCCGTACAAATATCATCCTTATTTCTGCCCTTATTATTGCCGTCTGTAATATCTTTTTAGATTATTTATTCATTAATGGCAATATGGGCATGCCAGCTTTAGGTTTGCAAGGTGCACCACTTGCCTCTTCAATTTCAGAATGTGTTGGGTTTATATTTTTACTGGTTTATCTCATTAGAACAACTACTTTCCAGCAATATAATTATCAACAACTATGGGAAAAACTCAACCTTAAAGAACACCTTAGCTTATTAAAATTGAGCTACCCATTAATGTTGCAAGGTGTTCTCTCTTTAAGTACATGGTTAGTTTTTTTCACCCTAATCGAACATATGGGAACTGCTGCCCTTGAAACAGCTAATAATATTAAGTATATGTACTTCTTAGCATTTGTTCCGCTTTTTGGCTTTGGAGCATCTACTAGAACCATTGTAAGTAATCTGGTTGGACAAGGAAAAAAGGAACTCATTCCAAAAATTCAAAAGCGAATCATAATACTATCCCTGCTATTCATAATTGTTATTTTCCATGGTGCCTTATTATATCCAGAAACATTAATTCGAATGGTGGACCATAATCCGAACCTTGATCCAATAGTACTGACTGATGGCATTTATATATTACAATTTATTACGGGATCTATATTTCTATATTCAATAGTTGTTGTGTATTATAATTCCGTCGCTGGTTTGGGCGAAACCAATATTTCATTTGTGATTGAACTATTTGCAATCTTCTTTTATTTAATAGGATGCTATTACTTCATTTATCTTTGGGAGTGGAACATTAAGGACATATGGTGGGTTGAATACATTTATTTTGGTTCATTAGGGATCTTCAGTTATACCTATTTATTATATTATCGAAAAAAACGAGTAAATGAGTGAAAAAATAATCTTTATGGGGACACCCGACTTTGCGGTGGAATCCTTAAAACAAATTATTGAAAGTGGTGAAAATGTTGTAGCCGTTATAACTAGTCCGGACAGACCTGCTGGACGTGGTCAACAATTGCGCGAGTCGGCTGTGAAACAATTTGCGGTTACGCAGAACATCCAGGTACTTCAACCAGAAAAATTAAAAGCCGAGGAATTTATTGCTGCCTTGCGTGAAATTAATGCGGATTTATTTGTTGTTGTAGCATTTCGAATGTTGCCAGAGGTTGTGTGGAACATGCCTGCAAAAGGAACCATTAACTTACACGGATCATTACTACCTCGATATCGTGGGGCGGCACCCATCAATTGGGCAATTATTAATGGAGACAAAGAAACAGGAGCAACTACTTTTTTTATTGAAAAGGAAATTGACACGGGTAAAATAATTGATAACGTAAAAATTCCAATTGGTGAAGAAGATAGCGCAGGTACAATACATGACAAGCTCATGGTTGCGGGTGCTACACTTTTAACAAAAACTGTTCGCCAAATATTTAACGGAACAGCAACGGCAAAAGATCAGGCAGATTTGCTTTCCGAATCTGAATTAAAACACGCCCCAAAAATATTCAAGCCCGATTGTAAAGTCAATTGGGATGACACTACTCGTAACATCTATAATAAGATTAGAGGCCTTTCACCTTACCCAGCTGCTTGGACAGCCTTACAACCGACGGAAGGGAAAACTAAGTCACTCAAAGTTTTTCAAACAAAACCAGTTGTTGATGGTAGTAACCATGTAGGCAGTATTAAAGTCAATGAAGAGGGCGTTTACTTCGGAACGCAAGACGGTTGGTTAAAAATAGAGGAATTACAGTTAGAAGGCAAAAAGCGAATGTCAATTGACCAGTTCACGCAAGGATTTAAATTTGACGCCTATCGTTTAGTAATTGATTAAACTTCCAATCATGAAAAAAATCATCCTTTTTATTATTATCATAATTGGTTTTCAAGGAATCAGTCAAGACATTCATAAACTCAAAAAAGAAAAACCCAATGCAGAATATGATAATATCCATGTCCAAAAAATTTCAGACTCGCCAGAGCAAACCACTTTTCTGATTTGGATAAAAAATAGCGTAAGGCTTCACAAACACGCTCACCACGCCGAAAACATTTATGTAATATCAGGAAAAGGGGAAATGACAATCGGTGACGAAAAACTCGTCATTAAAAAAGGAGATTTTTTTACCATTCCAAAAGACACTCCACATGGACTAAAAGTGCTCTCGTCCGCGCCTGTAAAAGTATTATCAATACAGTCACCTCAATTTAAAGGAGAGGATAGAATCTTCATCAACGCCGAGTAAATGAGGCAAAACCCTAGTGAATAGGCGTTTTTAGGTGCACTTATCAACATTTTGCCGATTTTATTAACAAAATTACCGTCTTTTTGCCTGTATTCCTTGCAGGGTACGGATTTAAAGATATATTTGTCTTGACATTAATTTTTTAACCATAAAAATAAATTAGATTATGAACAAATCAGAATTAGTAGATGCAATTGCATCAACATCAGGATTATCAAAAGCTGACTCTAAGAGAGCTTTAGACGGATTAACAGAAGCTGTTGAAGGCGCTTTGAAAAAAGGAGACAAAGTTTCTTTAGTTGGATTCGGATCTTTCTCAATTTCTAATAGAGCTGCAAGAACAGGTAGAAATCCTCAAACAGGGAAAGAAATCAAAATTGCAGCTAAGAATGTTGTAAAGTTCAAAGCAGGAGCTGATCTTTCTTCAAAAGTAAATTAAGATAGTATTTCTAGATATTTATCCCCTTACGACAACGTTGTGAGGGGATTTTTATTTAACTAGGGAACTTTAAGAAAATAATTAATTACAATAATCACATAAAAACAAATAAAATGAACAAATCAGATTTAGTAGCCGCAATGGCAAGCAATTCAGGTCTTAGTAAAGCAGATGCTGAAAGAGCATTAGGAGCTTCTTTAGACGCAATTTCAGGTGCATTATCAAAAGGAGACAAAGTTTCTTTAATTGGTTTCGGAACTTTTTCCGTTTCTAATAGAGCAGCTCGTGACGGTAGAAATCCTCAAACTGGTGCTACAATTAAGATTGCTGCAAAAAATGTAGCAAAATTTAAAGCTGGAAGCACATTATCTGGTTCTGTTAACTAGACAGTAATTGGAAAATGAACAGTATTAATAAATACTGAGCCGTTAAGTATTCATTACTTAGCGGCTTTTTTAATGATTTAAAAAAGCGTATACCTAACTTTGGCTCAATCAAAATATTTAAGCGCTATAAATTTCAACCCTTCAGTAGAATAATACGTCATTAATAAAAATAACCCCGCATGACGCATAAATCCGTAATCATAACTATTCTATTTTTAGCAAATTAGCCTTTCGTCATTGCACAAATTGACGGGGGAAATGCCTATTTAATAGGTGATTTCATAAATATCGCCATTGATAGCGATAAAGGTAAAGAAGGAACATGGGCAAGTGAAATAGGGTCAATTTGGCGAATGTGATACCCCGCAACAAATATACGATCGACAAGAGGAGAATATTCAATGTCGTATTTTGTACCTGATCCTGACCCTGATCCCATAGTTAGCGTTGTTAATAATATCCATGTAACTCCGTAGTCATTACTTTCATAGATCGAGCGTGATGGATTATCGTTTAAAAGAAACACCTTACTGCCATGAGGTTTAGTTATAAATACTCTCGTTGGTGTTACTGGTCCAATAGGATGGCTAATGTTAGATCTGCCCATAAACCTGTGACATGATCTTTGCGGTAAAATTTAGCAATACCAGCTGCAAAGGGGTTAAGCGTGCTACAAAGCAAGTCTCCTTGATCCGTAACTTCAATGTCTGCCCAATAAGAGAATGTAGGTATTGGTGCTGGAAACGGACCCAAAACATTCCAAGTTACGCCATTGTCAATCGTTTCCCAAATTTCTGTTTTAGTATTCGAAGTTTCTGTTAGAGCATACATATATAAGTTTCCTAGCGTTGATCTGAGCTCATCAATAATAAGTTTTTTAACTTGAATATACTGGTCATTGCCATCCATACAGAAATTAAATCCCGAAAAGTAAGAGCAATATGAATCGGTAAACCCTGCTTGAATTCCCCAGCTATCAACACCATCAGTGGATTCTAAGATACCTTGCCCGTGTCCGTCTTGACCACTTGTGTATTGTGGGAAAATGGTTAGTTAATGCTAGGACCGTTAAGCCTACTGCACTCCAAATGCATTTTTTCACTTTCATTTCGTTTAGATTATTGATTAATAATTAATAATTACAGAATAAATTTATTTATCAATTCAATGTAGCGCATTCTAAAAGTGAATGAAAAAGCAAATGATAGGTGCTTATATATCTTGTATCACTGTATACATTTATTGTTTTTCTGTAATTTTATAATGCATGTAAAAACGCGCGCAACGCACATATTAATAATGCGACTATTTAAAAAAACTACCTACAATTCTAAAAGACACTATTCATTTTCTACATTTGCCCCATGGAAAGAGAAAAATGGTTGCTTGAAAAATTCTACGAGCACATTTCAGAGAATAAAAAAGGAAAGTTCGATTCAATTATTCAGGACAGAACACGCTACGTAACTGTAGTTTTAGAAAACATCTTCCAGCCACATAATGCTGCTGCCGTGCTAAGGTCGTGCGATTGTTTTGGTGTGCAAGATGTTCACGTCATTGAAAACACGAATGAATATGCGCCTAATAAGGAGATTGATATGGGGTCATCCAAATGGCTCAACCTCAACCGTTATAATGCCAAAGAAGAAAATACCGTTGATTGCCTAAATGCTTTAAAAGCTAAAGGTTATAAAATTGTGGCCACTACTCCACATACAAATGATTGCCAAATAGAAGAACTTACGCTTGATCAACCTGTTGCGTTACTCTTTGGCACAGAAGCCACGGGACTTACTGATATAGCTATGGAACACGCAGATGCATTCGTAAAGTTACCTATGTATGGTTTTACTGAAAGTTATAACATCTCAGTTTCAGTAGCTTTGGCCTTATTTAGTGTAACCGAACGTATGCGTAGCAATGAGAATTTGAACTGGGAATTAACGGCAGAAGAAAAACTCGCAATTAAGCTTGAATGGGCTAAAAAAGTAGTAAAGCACAGCGGCAAAGTTGAAAAAATATTGAACGATCGTTTTGAAAACAATTCAGAGTAGAAATTTATAAGTAAACACAGTGTTGTATTACACATAGGTTTTGATTAAAATCGCACTGCCAATAGTTGACGGGATCAAAAAATATACTATCTTTTTCGAATGTCTTTAACGAATTGCAAGAATTGTAAACAAGAGATTGCTGATTCAGATAAATTCTGTACGCAATGTGGCGGGAAAATTATCAGGGAGCGTAGTACGTTTAAAACGCTCATTGCTGATGCTTTTTGGCGCGCCATTGGTTGGGATAATAAATACTTTAAAACCGTACGTCATTTAATTATTAAACCTCAAGTTTTATTAAGCGAATATATTGATGGAGTACGCAAAAGGTATGTCAACCCAATCGCATTCTTTGTGATTGGAATGACAGTTTCATTGATCACCTTTAATGTTTTTCAAGAGCATTATTTAGAACTTTCAGGTGTTGAAGATATCCAAATTGGGGAAGATTTCCAATTGCCAGATGGGCCAGTTGCTTCATTTGGAACGGGGGTTGCACCTACTGAAACCGCGGAAACCATTGCCGCACAAAAGCAAATTGCAGCCTATATTCAAAAATCTATTTTAAAGTATTTTAATATCTATTCCTTTGCCCTATTGCCCTTATATACATTCGTAGCATTTTTAGTTTTTCGGAAGAGAAATAACTTCACAGAACATTTAATTATCAATGCCTATCTCCAAGGAACACTATTTTTATACACCACACTATTTTTCCTATTAACCTTATTTGCCTTTGAAGGCCTTTATTATTACTCCGCTCTTTTAGGCATATTTTACTATACATACGCCTACGGTAAATTATATAAATTAAGTTTTTGGAAGAGTATTTTGTATTTATTAAAATTTATTGGGATTTCGCTGGTTCTTCTTATTTTATTGGCAATTTTGAGTATAGGTATTGGTATTGCTATTGCTGCAATTCGGGGATAAGGACATTGCGAATCAAAAACAAAAAACTATTATCACTTCCTCTATTAATCACAACTGAGCGGTCAACTTTATGTTTCATAGTCAGTTTATAAATTATTGGATGCTTTAGTCTTATTGAAATCACCCTTAGTGCGACTTTCGTATACAAATCGTAGACAGACGATTAATTTCCAATTCATATTTTAATTCTTTTAATCGAATTGACTTATATTAAAAATTGAATTGATATAATCCTGTTATTCATTCAATTCTTGCTTAACCCATATCTATATGCATAACACTAAAGAAAAGACCATACATAAAAAGGAGGCACAAAATAATTCCTCCCAAATAACGACGAATGGAATTAAACTTGCTGATAATCGTAATAATGGATTGGCAAATTCGAAGGCAGACGAGTCAGCCTTAATGCTAGACAAAAGGCCAGCAAGCTTACTACAAAGAAAAACAATTCCAATAAATGCTACTAAATCATTAGTACAACTACAATCAGATGTTGTTCAAAGAATTACAGTTGAGGGTGCACGAAAAGTTTTTGACAAGATGAAGGGTGACGGTTCTGCCATAACAGAAGAAGCTTATGATTTATTTATCACCGAAAAAATAAGTGCTCTCCCTTACTTTGACGAAAAAAAAGTAAGGCATGAACTTGAAAAGAGAATTGGACAATCGGCTAAAATAAAAAAAAGAGGAGCCAAACAAAAGAAGCACGAAGCTGCTAAATCCGTAACACAGGATGATCCTGCAATTGTGCAAAGGGGAAGGCTAGCCATTCATGAAATTCTGCGTATTATGGCTTATTTAGGAAAAGAACACACAGATGGGTTGATCGGGAAATTTAATCAATCAAGTAGGTCCTCATCACCTGAAATTTGTGCTCAATCGCTTAAAGGTCATCTCTATGAACTAGCAAGTTTATACATGGAAAGGAAAAATGGAGGCACATTAATGGATGCCACTGGCCAAGCCGACACGAAATATCACATGCCAGGTCAAGGCGTTATTGCTACCCAAAATAAGTGGGCAATGCCATCTACTTTAAGAAAAAATATTTACGCAGCTTTAAGGCAATTATCGGGCAGAAAAGCAGAAAAACCTCATCATACTGAACCAGACAATGTCGCTCATGAAATTCCACATGGGGCTGATAAATTAGTGGCAGACGTAGTAGTCGAAGGAAAACATCTTAGTACGCAAAAGGAAGTCGTAGAAATCGTCATTGAAGCACAACGTACACTTGCCGTCGCGGTAAATAAACTCCCGGAACTTCGAGGAAGATCTATTGGCATTCGAATTGTATATGCTGATCATCCTGCTGGTCTTACGCAGCATCTAACTTTATATGCTCCAAACGGTGACCCTTCAAATTTGAAACTTACAACTAAACCAGAGATATTTCCAGCGGCAACACCTGGAAGTAGAGCCGCTCCGCCAAAAGTAAACATGGTACTTCGCGTAATTGATTATGCAAATGCGATTAGTCAATTAGGAATTGGGCAGCGTTTGCAATTTTTTGATAAAAAATAGATCTATTAGTTAACTAGTACCTGCTAGACAATTTTTTCATAGTTTGCGAGAATCCATTTCTAATTGAATCAACTTCAATGTGTCTTCCCTCCTTCACAACCAATTGTCCATGAGAAATGGTTCCATACTGCATACTTGCATCTGTGCAATACAAAATGGTAGATGGCAAATTCTCGAGACTTGAACTTGCGATAAGCGGTGCATTTGCATCAATCAAAACAGCGTTAAATGGTTCTCCAATTTTGAAATATTCTTGCGTATAGTTATTCATAGCCTTGCGCCCGGCAGCGGTTACCTGATCAAAAGCATATAGACCACTATCACCTTGCGCACTTGAATAAAACGTATTGCGTTTGTGACTAATCAATCGCTGACCATAATCCAAAAGGCGCAGTTCCTCAATTGGATTAATCCCAATATGGCTATCCGTTCCAATGCTCCACTTCCCTCCTTGCTCTTGAAAACGACGTAATGGAAAAATACCGTCTCCTAAATTCCCTTCGGTTGTGGGACATAAAACTACATTGGCCCCACTCTTTGCTATTCCATCTGTTTCCGCGTCGGTTAAATGAGTTGCATGCACTAAATGAAAACGATCATTCATTTCAACATTTTCCAGCATCCACTCAACAGGGCGTTTTCCTAAATAAGCAATTGAATCCTCAATTTCTTTTAACTGTTCTGAAATGTGAATATGAAAAGGCAAATTTTGCGGCCCATTTTTCGCTATTTCAGCAATGACTGCAGGTTCAACTCCTCGCATAGAATGTATTCCTAGCGCTAAATTGGCATGTTCATATAATTGTGTTGATTTTTCTGAGGCAGCAAGCAGTTTCAAATAGTCCTCTAAATCCTTCGATATAAAACGTCTTTGTCCTGTTGTTGGAGCCTTTCCAAAGCCGCCTTTTTGGTAAAAAATTGGCACAAGGGTTATCCCTATTCCAACTTTTTTTGCAGCGGCCACAAGCCGCTCACCCATTTCTGATAAATTGCAGAATTCAGCACCCGATTTATCGTGATGCACATAGTGAAATTCAGCTACATTGGTATATCCATGCCGCAACATTTCTGCATAAAGCATGGCCGCTATATTTTCTAAATCATCAGGGCTTATAGTTAAGGCCAATTTGTACATAGCTTCTCTCCACGACCAAAAATCGTCTGGAGTTTGATGCGTAGCGTGTCGTTCGGCTAAACCCGCCATTGCGTATTGAAATGCATGCGAATGGGCATTTTGAAAACCCGGTAAGGCGAAAACGTCAAGTTCTTCTGCATCTGCAATACCTGAATTCGCATCAATTGCACTAATTATTCCATTAGCGTCTGTCGTAATGCTGGCATTAGAGATGAATCCTTCTTCGGTCAATAATCCTTTAAATTTAAACGTTTTCATAGGTTTTTCTTAATCCAATTTCTAGCTGTTCAAAAATAGAATTTTTATTGCAGATGTGTACGATTAATACAAAAACCTGATTCGCTAATATGAGATTATTGCAAATACAGTTAACCACTGGCGCAAATCATTTATAGAAACTATTGGAAATTAACTAACTTGTCCTCATGAAACCAATGCATTACGCGCTAATCATTTTATGTTTATCCAACGTCACCGCATTTGGGCAAACGGATGTTAATTGGAAAACGCAAAAGAATAATGCATTCACTCAGACTGCAACAACGACAGAAGGACATGAATCTTTGTTTTCTACACTTATTTTTAAAGACAAGAAACAATTTATTGAACTTGAAGGCGGTTCTGGTATTTTTTCTCCTTCAAACTTTGATGGAGAAACCTTTTCAAGCGGCTTAACCTATAGCAAAGGATACAATAATCACTTTTTGTCATTTGGGATGCACATGACTTACGCTTCTAATGAGGAACTTCAAGTGAGTTCAGTTTTAATGCAAGAAGCCTATTTGTCCAAAGCATTAATTGGCTATCAATACTCGGCTGGTAAAATAGATTTTAAATTGCGTGTTCAGCCGCTCACTGGTATTTCGCGTAGCATTGCCAATATCGGAAGTTCATTCTCATTTCATATTCGATTCTAAAGTGAAAAAAGTATCTTTGTTGGTATGACTATAGCAGAGATCACAAACTACTTAGAAAGCCTAGCTCCATTATCAAGTCAAGAATCATATGACAATTCTGGATTGATTGTTGGCGATCGAAAAACAACTGTTACTAACGCCCTAATAGCGTTGGATTGTACTGAAGAAATTGTTGACGAAGCTATTCGCAGAGGTTGTAATTTAGTAATTGCCCACCACCCTATTGTTTTTAAGGGGTTAAAGAAGTTTAACGGTGCTAATTATGTTGAGCGAACGGTTATAAAAGCAATAAAAAATGATATTGCCATTTACGCCATTCATACCAATTTAGACAACTATCAAATGGGTGTCAATAAAAAAATTGGAACCCTAATCGGTGTTAAAAACCCCAAAATATTGTCGCCCGTCGCTCAAAAATTAGTGAAGCTAGCCGTAATGGTACCTTTATCCCATGTTGATGCGGTTAAAACTGCATTATTCGCAAGCGGTGCTGGTAAAATTGGAGATTATGAAGAATGCAGCTTTGCAATAAATGGAGAGGGAACATTTAAAGCATCACAAGATGCCAATCCGCATGTTGGAGCAATTGGTGAAAGGCATCATGAAAAAGAAGTGAAATTAGAGATTATTGTGAGTTCTCACAAATTAGGAAGCACAGTAGAAAGTATGATTAATGCCCATCCATATGAAGAAGTTGCCTACGATTGTTTACCTCTTTTAAATAAAAATTCAGAGGAAGGGGCAGGAATGATCGGGAACTTGGAAGAACCAATGGATGAGCCTGTCTTTTTGGCACATTTGAAGAAGGTCTTTAATTGTGGAATAATTAGACATACCGCATACCTGAATAAACCCATTAAAAAAGTGGCTTGGTGCGGGGGTGCTGGTAGTTTCTTATTGGGCGCCGCAAAAGGAAAAGGAGCTGATATTTACATTACGGGAGATTTCAAATATCACGAGTTTTTTGATGCGGAAAATCAAATTATAATCGCTGACATTGGACATTTTGAAAGTGAACAGTACACAATTGAGCTTATAGATGAGCTTTTAAGAAAAAAATTCGCTACATTTGCACCCTGTTTAACCGAAATTAACACAAATCCGGTAAAATATTTTTAATACATGGCTAAGAAAAAAATTGCAGATCAGACTATTGAAGAGAAGCTAAACGGCTTATTGGAACTTCAACAAATTGACTCTAGTATCGATAAAATTAGAATCAACAGAGGTGAATTACCTTTGGAAGTGCAAGATTTAGAAGATGAAGTAGAAGGATTAGATACACGTTTAACTAAATTGGTAGACGAGTTGAAAGAGTTGGAAACGAGCATCACTGATCGCAAAAACATGATTAAAGATGCCAAAGCATCCATCAAAAAATACTTGGAACAACAAAAGAATGTACGTAACAATCGTGAATTCGATTCAATTTCAAAAGAGATTGAATTCCAAGGTTTAGAGATCGAATTGGCTGAAAAGAAAATTAACGAATCGAAAGCGAAAATTTCTCACAAGGAAGAAATTATTGAAACTTCTAGAGCTAAATTAGAAGAACGTAGCGCCGATTTGGATTTAAAGAAAAAAGAACTCGCTGATATTTCTGCTGAAACAGAGAAAGAAGAAGAGAAATTGACAAAGAAATCAGATAGAGCAAGAAAATCAATTGAAGAAAGATTGATCGTTGCTTATGATCGTTTAAGAAACAATTCTAAAAACGGTTTAGCCGTTGTTTCTGTTGAGCGTGATTCTTGTGGAGGTTGTTTCAACAAAATTCCACCACAAAGACAATTAGATATTCAAGCAAGAAAGAAATTAATTGTTTGCGAACACTGTGGAAGAATTTTAGTTGAGCCATTAGTAGAGGCTTAAACACAGAATTAGAAATATTTTGTCCCATCTTGTTCGCCTGACGCGAATTTGATGGGACTTTTTTTTGACTAAAAGAAAATTGTATATTTAAAACCAAAAAAAGAAACCTATGGGATTATTAGACGGAAAAGTTGCCATAATTACGGGAGCATCTAGAGGAATTGGAAAAGCAATAGCTGAAACATTTATAGCACAAGGTGCTACAGTTGCCTTCACATACTTATCATCTGAAGAAAAAGCTAAGGCTCTAGAAAATGAATTAACTGCGAATGGCGGTACCGCTAAAGGCTTTAAATCGAATGCTGCAGATTTTGATGCGGCGCAAAAATTGGCGGACGACGTGTTGGAAGCTTTTGGAACAATTGACGTATTGGTTAATAATGCTGGGATTACGCGTGATGGCTTACTCATGAGAATGAATGAGGCACAGTGGGATGAAGTGATTAACACTAACCTTAAATCGGCATTTAACTTAACTAAAGCTGTTTTACGTCCAATGTTAAAGGCGCGTAAAGGATCTATTATCAACATGAGTTCTGTTGTGGGTGTTTCTGGAAATGCTGGTCAAGCAAATTATGCTGCTTCTAAAGCAGGTATGATTGGTTTCACTAAATCGGTGGCGCAAGAATTAGGTTCAAGAAACATCAGATGTAATGCGATTGCTCCAGGATTCATAGAAACTGAAATGACAGCCGAGTTAGACGAGGCAGTTGTACAAGGTTGGAGAGATAACATTCCAATGAAAAGAGGTGGAACACCTGAAGATGTTGCAAATACAACAGTATTCTTAGCTTCTGATCTTTCTGCTTATGTAACAGGACAAACAATTAATGTTTGTGGTGGTATGCTTTGCTAATTAACAAAAAACTATAATTAATGCCCTTTTGAAATCGGATTTCAAAAGGGCATTTTTATTTTAAACCTCAAATTTTAAGTATTACATGTTATATCATCCCATTCGGCTCCTTGATAATTAATGAGCCAATTGAGTGCATAATGCCGTTCATAAACAACGCCTGGGTGCACAGTCTTCATCTCTTCTCCTTTGAGTCGTAAATCAACACAAGCCCAGCTCATACGATAAAAACGATCATTCATATTCATAATTTCAGCCTTAGCTACTGTCTTAGTTTGCTTAGCTATGAATTCATTCGGATCTTTTTCATTTCCTAAAGGATATTCTTCCATTGGAATTTTACTGAGTTCTGCCATTTCATTTGGGAAGCCTAAATCATTTACGATTTGCAATGCCCACATCAAGGTCCAAATCCCCTCGCATTTCCACGTTTCTATGCTCTTTTGTTTTTCTGTAGGATTTTCTAGAAATTCACGTTCCTTAGGTGTAACCATGTCCCACAATTCATAGCGTTTTATAACTTCAATCGCCTTTTCACCCGGCAATTGATTAAAAGCAACAGCATTTGTAAAGGTTAATATAGTTACACGTTCAGCAATTTCTTTTACCGTTCTAATTGTTGTTTCAGCTTCGCTTTCAATGCATGGTAAATTTTTATTGACTTTGATTTCGTGCTGCTCTAAGACCAACTCGTTTTCAGTCTTGCGTTTTTGCTGATCAGCTGACAGGTTAACTTGCAGCTTATCGTAATATTTTGATTCTATATTTATGTCTAAATGTTCCAATTGTGCATTACCTGATCCGTCAATAATTAAGTCTAAGTTCTCATTCAAAAAATGTTGTCCTTTTCCTTGTGCAATAATGGTATCGGCTTGCACAAACAAAAATGCCTCCATGTCTTTGGCCAATGTCTGAATGAATTCTTTAAGTTGTTTTGTTTTTCCTTTTTCTTGAAATATAGAACATTCACTGTTGATGGTTTGAATTTTTTGTAATAACAACTCCCCTATCTTTTCATCTGCTGCGGGTAACGAAGCAACAAAACCATAAAGTCCTTTTAAGTTCTCATTTAAAGGGCAATACACTGAGGTGCTCAATTCAAAACCTGGTTCGATTCGCTCGCGATATGAGATTTTTATTTTGCTAGCACCACCAAAAAAACCTCCTTTTAGCTTGACTTCGATCAATTTGTATTCTTCTTGTTCACTTTCTGAAAACTCTCCCTCGGGAAAGTTTTTTTTAAGTAGCTCATTTATCTTATTTACCTCTGTTTTGTGCGAATACAACGTACAGATCATAGTGTTCTTTGTTTAGTGATGATAAAACATAAATATAGTCGATACAGCTAAAAGTAGAAGAAAAATGTACGTCTTTTAATGTTACTATTTTGTACCGATTAATCCACAACCATTTAACGGAAACCCCTTTCATTGCCTATTTATTTTTATCTTCATAGAAATTTTTAAATTTCATGTTTGAACCAAATATTACTAAAGACGCAATTAATGAACTCCCTTTGGATAGATACGAAGGAGAGATTGTATTAGTGGATAAAGTCGAACAAGTTAAAAGTGCTTTTCTCGAAATTAGTGAGCATCAGTTTGTTGGGTTTGATACAGAAACCAAACCTGTTTTCGTGAAAGGACAATTCAATGACGTTGCTTTGGTTCAAATCGGCATTCCCAATAAAGTTTTCTTAATCAGAATCAATTTAACGGGTATAACAGAGGAAATTATTGCCTTTTTTGAAAATAGCGCTATTAAGAAACTGGGTGTTGGCTTAAGAGATGATATCATTTTTTTACAGCGTATCTCTCCATTTGAAGCGGGAGGATTTGTAGAACTAAACGAAATAGTGAAAGAGATTGAAATTGAAGCAAACGGCTTACGTAAATTAACGGCAATCATTTTAGGATTTAGAATTTCTAAGAATTCACAAGTATCCAATTGGGAGGCTATTGAATTGAAACCAAAACAGCAGCGCTATGCCGCTACTGACGCTTGGGTATGTTTAGAAATGTATAATAAACTCACAGAACATAATCTCATAAGAATTCCTGAATGATGCGGCTTATTATGCTTTTCCAATTATTAGTTGTACTTGGCACGGCATACGGACAAAGGGTTCCTGATTCAGGCTTAATACCTAGCGAAATTGATAGTATTCGATTACGTGTTGAATTGAATCGTGATAAAGAAATGCTCTCCCCTGGAAATGAAGAAGAAGTTCACAAATTATTAGGCACAACTCGATTAGATTCAAAAATCTCTCAAAAATTTATAAAACGCATCTCTAAGAAAAGTTCTTATTCATATGGTCGCGCATTATTGACCCATCACTCTTTAGTTTTCACCTGCTTTTCTAATGATAAAGTAGCACTGACAGTTCATATCTCAACATTAACAAGAAATATTAGTTTGTATAAAGAAGGAGTTGACAGTTTTTACGGCAAAATCTCAAAGAAATTGGGGAATTATTTGGTGAAGCTGTTGGTAAAGTATAACCTTTATGAACCTTTACAGGAAATTGGAGATACTGAAGGGGTTGATTGAGTTTTGAGTTTGGGGTGTGAGTTTTGAGACTAATTAGACGTATTTGTCTGCGACCACTGGGGAATTCATGACTAAAAGCCCAACTTCTACGTCCTGAATATCGATCTGTGATTCGTAAAGTGATCTGAACAAATAACTTTTTCTATAATTTCAATTTGTGGTAATAAATTAAAGGCATCATTATCGCCTGTAATTACTAGAGATTCATTGTTAAAGAATTGACTCATTCAAAAAAGTTTTGGTTCTATTCAAACTTAATCAAAAATGGACTTCTAAAAACAAAATACATCCAACAAAAAAAACCGTCAGCCTAAGGCTAACGGTTTCCAATTTTATAAAAAAGTATTTTCTACTCTCCAAATTTCTCTATCACTTCTTGCGTTACTCCCGTATTTGAGAATCCACCGTCATGAAATAGGTTTTGCATAGTAACGAATTTTGTTAAGTCTGAGAACATGCTAATACAATAATTAGCGCAATCTAAGGCAGATGCATTTCCAAGTGGTGACATTTGTTCAGAATAGTTAATGAACTCGTTAAATCCTTTTACACCGCTTCCTGCAGTTGTCATTGTTGGTGATTGTGAGATTGTATTTACACGAACGTTCGCTTTTTTACCATAATGGTATCCAAAACTACGTGCAATTGATTCTAAGTATGACTTATTATCAGCCATATCGTTATAATCAGGAAAAACACGTTGCGCGGCGATATAAGTCAATCCTAAAATTGATCCCCAATCATTGACAGCATCTTTTTGATAAGCTGTTTGCATTACTTTGTGAAAAGACAATGCCGAAACATCCATTCCTTTCATGGTCCAATCATATTTTTGATTGGTATAATGTCTCCCTTTTCTTACATTAACAGACATTCCAATTGAATGTAAAATAAAATCAACTTTTCCACCCAATATTTCCATTGATTGGTCAATTAAATTTTCAATATCTTCAACGCTAGTAGCATCTGCAGGTATAATTTGAGAGTTTGTAGCTTCCGCTAACTTGTTGATTTCGCCCATTCGCATAGCGATTGGTGCGTTTGTCAACACAAATTCAGCACCTTCTTCGTGTGCACGCTCAGCAACTTTCCATGCAATGGATTGTTCGTTTAATGCACCGAAAATAATTCCTTTTTTTCCTTTTAATAATCCGTTGGCCATAATGTTATTTTATACGGTTCAAATTTAATGTGGGTCAGTGGTTAAAATTTGTCGTCTAAATCGACTCATTTTTAATCTTTGCAAAAATAGAATTTATATTCGTGCAGTTCATTTTTAATGTTTATTAATTTACAATTCCCATGACGATACAAGCAGCAGCAGCAGCCCACGAAACAAATGCTCCAATTGTTAAGCCTTTTACAGCGCTTCCTATATTACCAATAAATTCTTGTTTGGATTTAACGGATACAATAAACTGATCTGCCTTATCTTTTGGATCTGAAATTATCAATCCTCCATCTCTATCATTCGCATCTCCAACAACGTATAATTGTGTTCCCATTCGAATTCCAGTTTCAGTATAGCGATACCCTATTGTACGCAATCCTTTATTCTTACTTCCTCCACCTATTCCAATTGAAAAACCCTTAATTTTTAAATTTAGTCCACCACTGCTATCTTTATTAGGATCTCCTTTTTCGAAATTTGAATACAATTTTTCAGTATGAAATTTTGATTTATTGGCATTTACCTCTATGAATCCTGTCTCATCCACAACACCAAACCCCGCAGCCCAACGCAAGTTTTCTGAAACTGTGTCTTTGTGCTTAACCCAATGCTTTTCAGTGCCATCCTTTGTTTTTCGGGTTTCTTGTTTTTCATATTCATGCACCACTTCTGATTTAAAATAAACCACCGGTTCTTTTGATAATTCAGACTCTATCGGTGTTTCTGAATGTGCTTTCCCCTTGACTTCAACTTGTAAGGAAAAACTTCCAGCGCCCATAGATGCCTCCATTTCAGTATAATTCTGATTAACATCTTTAATTCTTGATGTATCCATCAGTTCCAAAGAGGCTGATTTACCCGCTTTCTTATTTTTTACTAGCCAAAGAATTAAACCTAAAATTCCTAAAACTCCAGCTCCAATTAAATATCCTGTCATGATTATTTTTTTTATTGACAATATATCATTTTTATCCCTAAAATATAGTGCCTTTAGAAAAATATCACGTATTGAATCATACCATACGAGTGATTTACAAAACAAAACACAGCCAGTTTTGTTATCATACTACGATTAAGAAAGAGTTGAATGATAATCCGTACTTTTGTATCAGGTTTGAAACTAAAAAAAACCATTTAAATTATTATGTCCGATCAAAAAGAAAATAAAAAGAAAGAAGATTTTCAAAACCCCATTGATCCTGATAAAATCACTGAAAATCCGCACGCTTTAGAGTACGGTCATCATGTAGGCAGTGCTGTGATTAAACCTGAGGATATTGGCAAGCAAAAAGGCAGAGCTTTAACTGCAATGGAACACCAAACCGATCAGCAATTGAATCAGCTCTACGAGCAAATGCAACTCTTGGCTGATCAAGCTAAAAAGATTAATAAAAGAAAAGAAATTTCTGAACGAATTTACGAAGCCTCTTTTCGCTTTGATCCCATTATAAATCACATCTATCACCTTTATGAGGCTGAAGATCTCAGTCAAGTATTGTCCATTATTGGCCCGACAGAATGGGGGCGCTCAAGAAAAAATAATTATACCTATGTAGCCACTATTCAACTATTGGCAGATCATACTTGGGATATTATTGAAAGCGCAGAAGAACAATCTTAATCCAATCAATTATCTACCTCTCAGAAAATTCTCCCAAACGTAATCGTGGAAAAGTAGCCAATGATGACAAATTATTTGGTGAACGCTTTTATGAAAAATTAGGGAATGCCTTTTGTGATTTGAATGATTTATTGTCAAAGGGCTACGCAATTAATGCAGCATTAAATTTAGTTGGAAATCACTATCGCTTAAATAAGCGTCAGCAAGATGCATTGCGCCGTGCAACGGCTTCTGTGCAGCAAATAAACAGCATAAAAGCAAATGAAATAGGCGAATCGGATGTTAAGGGTAAAACAATCTTAATTGATGGCTTTAACTTAATAATATCACTGGAAAGTGCTCTTTCTGGTGCCTATATTTTCAAATGTGCGGATAGCAGTTTTAGAGATTTATCTGGTGTTCATGGGACATATAAACGCGTAAAGCAAACCAACAATGCTTTAATGCTAATTGGCGAAGCACTTAATTTCTTAAAACCAGAAAAGGTCGTTTGGATCTTAGACAAACCTGTTTCAAATAGCGGCCGATTAAAAACAATAATACAGGAAATTGCACTGGAGAACAACACTTCCTGGGAAGTTATTTTAGACAATAACCCGGATACCTATATCGTAAACAAAAGTGAAATAGCCATAAGCGCAGATGGATGGATAATAGAACAGGTCAATTGGTTTAATTTAGCTGGCTACATAATTGAAAATAAAATTACGGAAGCAGAAATTTTTGATTTTAATAAAATTGCAAATGGAAAATAATACAAAAACAGAGATTGACAAGTTAGTTGGATTGCATGATCTTTTGCCACACCCCGAAGGTGGTTATTATAAAGAATTGTATCGCAGTAAGGGAATTATTTCGGCAAATGAATTAGCACCTGAGTTTAACGGTGCAAGAAACTATTGCACGAGCATTTATTTTTTATTGACTTCTGCTAACTTTTCAGGGTTTCATAGAATTAAACAAGATGAAGTATGGCATTTTTATAGCGGATCGCCTTTAACTGTTCATGTAATTGATGCTGATGGTATATACACCGCGCACAAGGTTGGGTTTAGCTTAGAAAAGAACTTGGCGCCGCAATTGGTTGTTCCTGCTGGCTGCTGGTTTGCTTCGAGTGTTGATGCGACTGATTCATATGCTTTTGTTGGCTGCACAGTAGCACCTGGGTTTGATTTTGAAGATTTTGAATTAGCCGATCGTGAAAGTTTAATTAACGAATACCCAAATTGTGAAGAAATTATTCGAGCATTAACTCGGGTATAGTCGTTGCATTATTTATGGAGTCTTCGATTTCTAGGAAATCAAAAAAACCGTCTTTCATTGATACGACCAATTCCTCTTGCCCATAAGGAAATTCAATTATCATCATATAAAGGTTAGGCCCATATACGGCGTACTTCATATATGCGGCAGATTTAAATGATTTCTGTTTAAAATTAACAGCTTCATAATTATCGTAGGAATAATATTTCACATCTGATACGGGTTGTGCTGGAGTACCCAATTTGGATACCAAAGCCTTCAAATCAATTGGACCGGGCTTTAAGTTTTTCGACTGCAGCACAGTAAAACTTATTCCTTCAAAAGACGTGGAGGCAATGCCGTAGGTTTGATAATCATCTACAGTTTGCGTATAATCATTAAAAGGAATTGGCATATAAAGGGAAAAATTCCCATTAGTAGAAGCGGCGTAATACCATCCAGATTCATCAAGCGTGCTATCTTGAAACCTGTGCATCTCTATATTGGAATCCAGTTCTGCAGTTGGTTGGTTTAATGGATTAGTACAAGCCACAATAAGTCCCAATATGATTGGAAGAAGAAATTTTTTAAGACATTTCATGTGAATTAATTTACTGCAAATCATTTTATCCAAATTGTATTGGTTTTAGATTATTAACGCATTTTCTACTATCTCACAATTCGATTCCAGCAGTTACCGTCAATTGGAAGGGATTATTTATTAGATGATAAAAAAAATGGGCAAAAAAAAGAAGCGTTTTGTCATAATAACAAAACGCCTCCACCTAACTTTTAGCTATGAAACTAAAATTATCTTTGATTCTTCAACTAAATGAAGATTAATTTCTTGTTTCTAATTCCAGTACAAATTTAAGGTACTTTTTCCGAATAATCTAGGATAGTCGATAACTTGTTAATAAATATCGATAAATGGCACTTAAAATTCTTCTCAAAGCTATGCGCGTGCCTTATAATAGCTGGCCTCACTGAAATTTGTGTTTTTTATCGATATTATGACCTTCATTATTTTATTTTGCTGAAAAACCAAAAGCAGCAAATACTGATCAAACTACATAATCTTCCTATTTATTGAAAATGACAGGTGAATTGCGTCCTGTAATAATGCCATCTATTTTAATCTCTTAACAGAACCACGCCGTCATTTGATATAAAGGCAAAAAAAATGCCCTGACCACCATAGGCGGATCAGGGCATTCATTAATAGTTATTTCGATTAGAATTCTACTGTGAACTCTACTCTTCTGTTTTCAGCTCTACCAGCACTAGTATCGTTAGTCGCTTTAGGTTTAGTTTCACCGAATCCATTAGACGTTAATCTAGTTTCATCAATACCCTTATCAACTAAGTACTTCTTAACAGCTGCAGCTCTCTTCTCAGAAAGTGTTTGATTCTTAGCATCATCACCTTGTGCATCTGTATGCCCATCAATTACTAATTTGTATGAAGGATTATCTTTCATAATGTCAGCAACATTGTTCAAGATACCGTAAGAACGTGTTTTAATTACGTCTCTTCCTGATTCAAATTGGATACCTTTTAATGCTCTTGCAAATACTTCTTGCGTTTCTTCAGCAATTTCAGGACAACCCATGTTCGATTCAACACCTGGGATAGTTGGACACTTATCATCAGCATCTGTAATACCATCACCATCTGTATCAGGACATCCTTTTAATTCAGGAATACCAGCAACAGTAGGACAAGCATCTTCAGAATCAATGATTCCATCACCATCCGTATCAGGACAACCGTCGTACTTTTCAAGACCTGGAGTGTCAGGACATTTATCTTCGTCATCAACAATTCCGTCACCATCTCTATCAGGACAACCTTGTGCAGAGATAACACCTGGTACTTCTGGACATTCATCTTCTGAATCTTGGATTCCATCACCATCAGTATCAGGACATCCTTCAAATTCTTCGATTCCAGGAACCTCAGGACACTTATCTAAGTAATCAGGAATTCCGTCACCATCAGTATCAATTGCACAACCTACGTCATCAACAGATACACCATCTGGTGTTTCAGGACATTCATCTTTCTTATCAGTTACACCATCTTTATCAGCATCAGAAGCCTGACCTAATAAGTAAATAATTCCACCACTGTGAACCATAAATTGATCCCAACCAGCAGAATAACCAGCATAACCATCTTTAGAATCTCCGTTTGTGTGTGCGTATAACATTGTATAGTTAATACCCCACTTAGGGAAAATCATATAAGTTGCTCCTAAACCTGCGTTTAAAGTTAAATCCGTTTGAGCATTTGTGTTGTTCTCAACATCAGATAAGAAACTAATACCAACATTTGCATAATCAGCAAGTCCAGCTCCTACAAATATGAAGGGCTGAATTTTAGAAGTTTCTTTTAAGATAAATCCGTTGTGGAAC
The DNA here is from genome assembly GCA_047623705.1 of Crocinitomix sp. Taxonomy (GTDB): domain Bacteria; phylum Bacteroidota; class Bacteroidia; order Flavobacteriales_D; family Crocinitomicaceae; genus Crocinitomix. The sequence goes on along the minus strand of JBLHOW010000082.1, from coordinate 2,224 downwards.
TTAAAACGAAATTGACCATTCGCTTGAAATAAGTTAGCACTGAAACTTGGACCGGAAGCTTGGTCGTAACCAATACCACCATAAGTACAAGAAGCCGCAACATCAAACATTGATGTTAAATAATAGCTGAATGTTAATCCTCCTTGATTTCTGGCGGTTTTACCAATATCGAAGAACTCAGCGTTCAAATCACCGTAATAGTCAGAAATTCCAAGGTGTCCACCTATTCCGAATCTTTGATCTGCTGTTTGTCCGAAAGATGCACTTGACATAACAAGTACCGCTAATAGACTTAAAAATCCAATTTTCATTTTCATAGTTTTAAAAAATTATCGCTCCGCAAATTTAAAGAAATATTTCGTTATTGTTAAATCAATCGTTATTTAAACAGTTATTTCCGACTAAATAGCACCTCATTTCATATTAAAACCTTCTTTACCTTTTAAAAACACCCCTACCTATAACCCGTTAAGACATTGAAAAACAGCAAATAAAGCTGGTTAATCGTTTGAAATTAACTGTCCAAATAAAAATGTTGATAAATTCATAATAAAATCTCTTTACATGCGTTCTGGAACATCAATTCCTAATAAATACATGGCAGATTTAATCACCTGCGCCACATTGCGGCTTAATTCTAGCCGCATATGTTGTAATTCAAGATCCTCTTCTTTGAATACGCTTACGCTTTGCCAAAAGGAGTTAAAGGTTTTTCCTAAATCAAATGCATAATTGGCAATTAAAGCAGGTGAGAACTCTTTTCCAGCAGCTTCCACCACCTCAGGATAATCAACTAATTTTTTTAAAATTTCGCGCTCTACCTCATGTAAGAAGACATTTTCTTTGATCGGATTTTTATCTAACTCTCCAGCTTTTCGTAATAATGAGCAGACACGGGCATGAACATATTGTATAAATGGCCCTGTATTTCCATTAAGTTCAACCGACTCTTCGGGATTAAAGGTCATTCGTTTAGCAGGATCAACCTTTAGCAAGTAGTATTTTAAGCCTCCTAGTCCTATTAAATGGTAGAGTCTTTCTCTTTCATCTGCAGACATTCCGTCGATATGACCACGTTCTTCTGTCATTTCTTTTGCAGTTCGCACTACTTCACTCACCAAATCATCTGCATCTACAACAGTCCCTTCGCGTGATTTCATCTTACCTACTTCTCCCTTATCATTTCGCAAATCAACCATGCCATATGAAAGGTGATGGCAATTTTGTGCCCATTCATAACCTAGTTTTTCAAGAATCAAAAACAATACTTTAAAATGATAATCCTGTTCGTTACCAACCGTATATACAATTCCTTTTAAATCAGGATAATCTTGCATTCGCTGTTGCGCCGTTCCAATATCTTGTGTAACATACACCGCAGTGCCATCTCCACGTAAGACTAATTTCTCATCTAAACCATCAGCTGTAAGATCAATCCATACAGAACCATCTTCTTTTTGAAAGAAAATTCCCTTTTTCAACCCATCTTCAACCATTTGTTTCCCGGTGATATAGGTATTTGATTCGTAATACAACTTGTCAAACGACACTTGCATAGCCTTATAAGTATCCTCAAATCCTTCATACACCCAGCCATTCATTTTCTGCCATAAAGCGTATACTTCCGGGTCTTTGTTCTCCCATTTCAATAGCATTTCTTTAACATCACGCATAATAGGCGTGGCGTTGTTTGCTAATTTTTTAATTTTATCTGCAAGGCCCTTTTTAGATTTTTCATCTTCTTTGGCAGCCATAGCATCTGCTAATCTAGTATACTCGGCTTCAAATGCAGAACTCTCTTCAAAGTTGCCATTCTCCCAACTCGCTATAACAATTGCAGTTTCTTGTTTTAAAACTTTGTCAAATTCAACGTAATATTTCCCGACAAATTTATCACCTTTCATTCCTACGTCTGTAGGGGTTTGACCATTACCAAAACGCTCCCAAGCTAACATACTTTTACAAATATGGATTCCGCGATCATTCACAATTTGTGTTTTGACAACAGCATGTCCGTTTGCCTCAAGAATACGCGAAACTGAATGGCCTAAAAAGTTATTTCTTAAATGGCCTAAGTGAAGTGGTTTATTGGTGTTGGGTGAAGAATATTCTACCATTAAGCGTGAATCCTTAACTGCGGCTCGGCCATAATCGTCCTGTGCTGCAATTGCATTTAATTGATTCAACCAATAAGAATCTGCAATAACAAGGTTTAAAAAACCCT